>NZ_CP014608.1:0-626474 GCF_001586165.1 Obesumbacterium proteus
TGTTGATTTTGTCGTATTCCCTGATAACCGTTTTATCCAGCGCTGTCAGGTTGATAGCTCCCATCAGGTTCAGCCGGGTACGGCTGCCGCTGGTTTCCACCTGCTTTGCTCCTTTGCCGACGGGCATCCAGCCATACGCCAGCTTCGTCCCCTGTGTGGGGTGAACACCGTCGATAAACAGGACGGGTTCATCATCGCCTGCATCCCGTTTGAGCTGTTCATAAGCGGCCACGAACGCCTGCTGAGCTTCAGCGCTGAACTTATGAGGGACGCCAACCGGCTTTCGATAACTGAAGCCATGTTTATGCAGCCACTTATTCAGGCCCGGCACGGTATAACGGATGCCCCACCATTCTTCGATAACGTTGATGATGGCCGCCGTCGTGGGCAGAAGGTTATCCGTTAAATACGCAATAAGCTCTGCAGTCTGCGTCTCACTGAGGTGGCTCTGAGTGCCGCCATTTTCGGGCTTCAGCTTTTCCTCGTTAAGCCAGTCGTTGAGGTGACGCCGGACAGTGGTTTCATCAATGAGTTGAGATTTGGCAATCATAGAGGCATTCCAGCCATCCGCAGCAAGGAGAACACATCTTATTCGGTCGCATACACGGCTATCCCTGCTGCTCTTATGCAGTAGTTTCAGGGCGGTACACTGTTCCGGAGTCAGATGTATTTTCATGTTGACTATCCTGATCTTAACCGTCTTGAAAATCAAGCATCTTCAATGATTACGGGTATATAAGCAATAAAAAACAATAAAACACACCCATGAAAACCTATTATTGATAGATAAATAATAGTTATGCCCAATCAAAATAACATTGACATTGATGAATTTATGTGTAATGCAATGAAATTACAACCGTGAACACTCATTTTCTAGGGAAGGTGCGAACAAGTCCCTGATATGAGATCATGTTTGTCATCTGGAGCCATGGAACAGGGTTCATCATGAGTCATCAACTTACCTTCGCCGACAGTGAATTCAGCAGTAAGCGCCGTCAGACCAGAAAAGAGATTTTCTTGTCCCGCATGGAGCAGATTCTGCCATGGCAAAACATGGTGGAAGTCATCGAGCCGTTTTACCCCAAGGCTGGTAATGGCCGGCGACCTTATCCGCTGGAAACCATGCTACGCATTCACTGCATGCAGCATTGGTACAACCTGAGCGATGGCGCGATGGAAGATGCTCTGTACGAAATCGCCTCCATGCGTCTGTTTGCCCGGTTATCCCTGGATAGCGCCTTGCCGGCCCGCACCACCATCATGAATTTCCGCCACCTGCTGGAGCAGCATCAACTGGCCCGCCAATTGTTCAAGACCATCAATCGCTGGCTGGCCGAAGCAGGCGTCATGATGACTCAAGGCACCTTGGTCGATGCCACCATCATTGAGGCACCCAGCTCGACCAAGAACAAAGAGCAGCAACGCGATCCGGAGATGCATCAGACCAAGAAAGGCAATCAGTGGCACTTTGGCATGAAGGCCCACATTGGTGTCGATGCCAAGAGTGGCCTGACCCACAGCCTAGTCACCACCGCGGCCAACGAGCATGACCTCAATCAGCTGGGTAATCTGCTGCATGGAGAGGAGCAATTTGTCTCAGCCGATGCCGGCTACCAAGGGGCGCCACAGCGCGAGGAGCTGGCCGAGGTGGATGTGGACTGGCTGATCGCCGAGCGCCCCGGCAAGGTAAGAACCTTGAAACAGCATCCACGCAAGAACAAAACGGCCATCAACATCGAATACATGAAAGCCAGCATCCGGGCCAAGGTGGAGCACCCATTTCGCATCATCAAGCGACAGTTCGGCTTCGTGAAAGCCAGATACAAGGGGTTGCTGAAAAACGATAACCAACTGGCGATGTTATTCACGCTGGCCAACCTGTTTCGGGCGGACCAAATGATACGTCAGTGGGAGAGATCTCACTAAAAACTGGGGATAACGCCTTAAATGGCGAAGAAACGGTCTAAATAGGCTGATTCAAGGCATTTACGGGAGAAAAAATCGGCTCAAACATGAAGAAATGAAATGACTGAGTCAGCCGAGAAGAATTTCCCCGCTTATTCGCACCTTCCTTAGCCGACGCCAGCGTTCAAACACCAGTTCACCACCTGGCGGCGTGTTATCCGGCTGACCTGGAAGCGTCCAGTTGAGCTCCAGTGCGCCGCCGAGATTTGCCAGATTAGTATCGTGTCCGGCGATAAACAGCACTGAAGTGGGTAATATCACACCATACGCCTGTTTTTGCGGTGGATGGGGCGTCAACGCTGTCATGATCAAATCCAACAACGGGGTGGCGCGGCTGCGGGCAACCTCCGGCGTGCGTTGTAGTAAATAAAATTGCGCGTTATGCAAACTTAGCAACGTGTTCCACTGGTGTGAATCAGTGATCCTTCCCCACCCCGGCTCCGGCATTCCCTGTGCCTGTTGCAGGAGAAATATCTCCGTCAGCATTGATGCGAGGCTTACCGCACCGGTTAATGAGACATTGTCGGCGCTCACCTTGAGTTCCGATGGTAATGCCTGCGTTAATGAACAGCTTTCGTCCTGTTTCTCACGGTTAAGGCACAAGTTTGATTGCGGAAAATTAAGCACCCGCTCCAGTTCGCGAAACGCCGTTTGCCGATGCCCGGTAAAGTCAGCAATTGACCCTCCTGCCCTGCTGAGGATCGCGTCAGTCACGTTCGCGTTATCCAGTTGGCAAACGCCAGTTTTTAGAGGATTAAATAACGGATCGGGACTGGACGTATCTGCCTGGGTATGTACGGTTATTGCACAGTCAGGTGCCAGCCCGGCGGCGAAGGCTTCGCCTGTTTTACGGGTACGCTCGTCGACATCAGCAATAATCGCGACCTGACCAGGCTGCGGGCAGCCCTTTTTCGTCAGCAATCCGTCGGCTACCAGACGCTGGCGTTGGTAATGTCCGAGATAAGCGATTAGCTCACCACCGCGCGGTGTCAGCCAACCCAGTTTTACCGGCCAGGTTGGCCATGCGTCTGGGGTGACATCCTGCATCAGTTGCGTGGCCTTGGTTGGGGCACGCACACCATGACGACTGACAATCACCACACTTTCCAGCTTCAGCTCCGGCTCACTCTGAGCGAATGCAGATTGCGGGGTTAACGGAATCAGAAGAGATAAAAATGGGATCAAGATCGCTTTCATCGATATGTTTCCGCTTTTCATATCCGACATTATTGATTGCCTGATACGACGCTAATGCGCCGCATCAGACTTACGTTCGTTAACTTTTCAATCGCGGGTCCAGCCATACCAACACAAGGGTGGAGAGCGAACACATCAACAAAATGCCGACGAACCAAAGTAAATACCACATTGTTCCTGCTCCTTAGTACAGCTCGTTTTCGTTACGGCGGAGAGTTTCTGTCGTCATGCGCCCCCACATTTTGTAGTAGCTCCAGAGAGTGTAGAGCAACACAATGGGCAAAAATATCAGCACGATTACCAACATAATACTCAGCGTCAGCTGACTGGAAGTGCTGTCCCACAACGTCAGGCTGGAGATTGGACTCACGCTTGACGGCATGACAAAGGGGAACAGCGTGATGCCTGCCGTGAAAATCACGCCAAATTGCATCAATGATGTCATCAAAAATCCCCAACCCGGGCGACCACGATAAATCGCCATCACCGTCAGCAATGGGCAGAAGAACCCCAGTAGCGGGAAGATCCACAAAACGGGCGACTCGACAAAATTATTCATCCAGGCACCAGGTAGCACTGCCACCAGTTTCATTAACGGATTGGAAGGACCGTTAGCATCCTGGGCGAGCAGTACAAAGCCATCAATACCGACCCACAGCCAGTAACCCGCCAGCAAAAAGCACAGCATCACCAACAGTGCAGCGCGTTTAGTCGCCAGCTGTGAACGCAGATGAATCACACCAACAGTTTTCAGTTGTAACCAGACGCCACCTTGCAAAATCACCATCCCAAGGCTGAGCAATCCGCACAATAAAGGGAATGGCGTCAGCAGTTGCCAGAAGCTGCCGAGATACTCCACGCGTAATTGCGGTGTGAAGGCAAACGGCACGCCGAGCAACAAGTTGCCGAAGGCGATACCGAAGACTACCGGCGGCACCAGACTGCCGATGACCAGACCGGCATCCCACATTTTACGCCAGCGTGCATCGGCGATTTTTCCGCGATAATCAAAGGCCAGCGGGCGGAAGAACAGCGAGCACAGCACCAGGATCATCGCCACATAAAAGCCGGAAAACGCCGCTGCATACACTCTGGGCCAGGCGGCAAATAATGCCCCACCTGCGAGGATCAACCAGACCTGATTGCCTTCCCAGTGCGCACCAACGCTATTAATCACTATCCGGCGTTCATCATCATTACGCGCCACCAGCGGCAGCAAACAGCCGATCCCCATGTCAAATCCGTCGGAGATCATAAAGACCACCAGGATCACGCCAATCAGCAGCCACCAGATGAAGCGCAATGTTTCATAATCAAACATGATTTTCTCCTTTACCCCTGTTGCTGCGTCGGTTGTTCACTCTGCATCGCGCTCGGCCCCAGACGGGCATATTTCTGCATCAGGTAGACTTCGGCGATTAAGAACAGGGTGTAAAGCCCTACGATCATGATCAGTGAGAAAGCCAGTTGTCCTGTGGTTAAGGCGGAGTGCGCGGAGTATGTCGGTAAGATGTCCTGTATCGCCCACGGCTGACGACCAAACTCGGTCATAAACCACCCGGCTTCAATCGCAATCCACGGCAACGGCAAACTCCAGAGCGCCATTTTCAGCACCCAGCGATGCTGGTCGATTTTGCCACGCAGCGTCTGGACAAGCGCAATCAGCATCACCAGTAGCAGCAGGGAACCACAGCCCACCATGATGCGGAAACTCCAGAATACCGGCGCAACCTGAGGTATTGCACCACGCATCGCCGCCTGGTACTGTGCGGCTGTGACATGATTCATATCCGGCGCATAGCGGGAGAGCAACATGCCGTAGCCCAGGTCACCTTCCAGTTCCCGGAATGCCTGCAACACATGCGGCTCACGATTGCCTTGCGATATTTCCTGCATTAACAGCCAGACCATACGTCCGCGTTGCAAGCGTGGGTAGGTTTCAGCCATCAAATTCTTCAGACCCGGCACGGGTTTATCTAATGAGTGAGTGGCGAGGATCCCTAGCAGCGCGGGAATTTTGATGGCAAAGGCGTTACGCTCTTGATCCTGTTCCGGCCAGGCAACCACATGGAACGGTGCAGGTGCAGGTTCCGTTTGCCACTCCCCTTCCATCGCCGCCAGTTTTACCGGTTGTACTTGCGCGACTTCATACGCAGAACTGTCTCCGAGTTGCAGCGTGCCAATAATCGCCAGAGTACCGAAGACGGAACCGATGGCAAACGAGCGTAATGCGACATCGCGCTCCCGTCCGCGCAGTAAATACCAGGCGCTGATCGCCATAATAAACATGGCCGAGATTTTGTTGTTCTTTTAGAGCCTGAGGTTTAGCGTAAGCGGGAGCCAGCCTGTAAATACCATCACCATCGGGGACGATTCTGTCGCCCAGACGATTAAGATCACGATACAAAGTACGCTCACTGATGTTGAATTCGTCCATCATCTTCTTACGTGATACAAAACCGTACTGGTAAAGTTCTGCAATAATAGCGGTTATTCTTTGTACCATTACCTCATGCCCGCTCATGCGCGTTCTCCTTGTAATTTTTCCTTGAGATTACCAGTCGCTACTGACAGGGCATGTCAGTAGCGACTGGAGGATCATGTTTTCATATCGGCAAATTTCTCACATAACTTAAGGAGATTAAGTCGAAAAGTCAGTTAATGGATTTTGCGGTCAATAACATAATCAGTCTCCTGCAGGCAGTCGCGAGTAGCCACTCAGAGGTGAAAGAACAACTGACGTGTCAAGGCTTCAAAAGCGGAGTATGCTGAGATTCAGTCGATTAGAGCCAGGCTGAAAAAATCTTTATAGACTTAGTTTGTTTTGCCTCAGGACTGACTGCAGCCAAACGAGCGTTCATCTCGGCTGTATGACTTGGTGCGCTCCTTCGCAAAGTAGCTCAGACGGAAAGTGAGCTTATCGTAAACCGCACGATAGTCTGTGGCGTTGGCATCCAGATAATACAGGGGATTATCTGGGATGTGGACCAACGTTCGGTATTCGGGGTAAGGGCCTAGTTGCAAAGCGCTCAGCCAGGCTTCACGTATCAGGCTGGCTAATCCCGTTCCCCCTTCTCCATAGCTCCCAAGTCCATTGAATGTGTCTTTGTTCACGAAAAGTACCATGTGGTAATGGGACTTCTCGTTTATTTCTCCCACTTCCCGAACCCAGGCGTAACGCAACTGGCATGGGTAGCTCCTGATGCCATTCTTTATTTTATTTCGGTACCGAGCATCGATTTTTGCATTAAGCGATTCAATGAAACGGGATATCAGACCACTATTCCTATTACAGTTGTCATCAGGCAGACGTAGATCGACACGGACAGCCATTGTCCTTGGGTGTTGTGCTATAGCGTTATCAATTACACCCAGCATCCGTTGCAAATACGTTGTATTGAATGGGGCATGACGTTGGTCAAGATAAATATCATTAAGCATAATAGATTCCTGTGATCTGAATATCGGGCAGGACGGAACCTTACCCGCGATGGTTGAGGTAATTAGGTGGTATCAAATCTGGCTTATTGAGTTTGTGTTGGATGTTAGTTGGGTGATGCTGACTAAATTGCTTGGTGTGTATTGCGTAGGTGTGTATTACTGGAATATTGGGGTTTATGTACTGATATATATTAACAATCCGTCACGTATTAATACTCAACATTCAGGCCAGATGCGGTTTGATATTTCATTGTGTTAAATTATTTACTCCGAAGTTAATGTCGTCTGAAAAAAATGATTAAGGGGTGGCTATAACTTATTTCAATCACGGTGCATGATCAGAGTGTCATTTAAAATTAAGCAGCAAAAATGGCATGGAATTTGATAAACACAGTCCAAAATATTTAATTTCTGGAATCATTAATTTTAGCCTGCAACCACTCCTCCAGGTCGCTTTTTAACCAGCGAGAAGCTCTACCCATCTTAATGGGTTTCGGAAATACCCCTTCCTGTATCAACTTATAGAACCATTTATCACTCAGGCCAGTAAGGCGTGTGATAAACTTCATATCGATGAACTCATCTTCCAGTAGTGCAGGTTTAGTTTTCATGCTGAGTGTCCCATTGCGAGAAGAGCACCGGAGCAGGCGATAACTAATTGTTCACGCCTTCTCCTCCACATGAATGGGGTGTGACGTAAAAAAAGATCTGGAAGGAGCAGTTGAGCTACCCAACTAAGAATGCATAGATACGGAAAACCTCGTGTAACGCTGTTCTCTGACCGTTACAATTTGACGGATGTCGAAACTTTGTAGAGTGCAATCATGAAAATTATTCAGAGTGGTGAGTTGATCAGTACTCTCCCCCAATTTACCAGAGGCAGAAAAATCACAGGAGGCAACCAGCCATTAATCACTTACTAATCAGTTAGTAATCACTACTTTATCATTAAAAAATCAGCAAAAAACCAGTCAACAGTCACCTTGCAGATGCCAAATCATCATGGTTCATTTATACTTTTGAAAGCATCGGACAGATGTGATATCACACTGGAGGGTACATGCTTAGGTATGACGAAGTGAGAGAGGAGTTCTTTTCCCTTTACGTTCTGAGTCTGTATTACAACGAAGATTACATTAAGCAGGCGAGTAATTTCGACACGCCTGAGGAATTTCAAAAACTCATTAATCATATATTGAACACTAAATTCCTATTCAATAATGAAGCAATACAAAGTGCGCGTACTTACTTGAAAAAACAGTTCCATTACAAAATCATTGACAAAGAGAAGTTCGATTGTTTCAAAGGTTCTGATAGAGGATCGTGGTTTGCCTTAATGTATATATATAACAACAGAATCAGTCCTGAAACCTCCTCGAGCGTGAATATCTTTGCACAAGATAATATTTACAACCCGAACTCAACTCCTGCATCCTTTTTTGAATTTGAAAACATTGATGAAATTAAAAATTTCTCACTTGATGAAGTACAAGCCGAAATGCAGGTGGGAATCTCCCCCAGCAATAAAGAAAAAAATAGAGATACACCTGAAAAATACTCGCGTAGATTTTATTTAACATCTGGCGCAGATCCCGACAACTACAGCCCGAATACAACATCCGAACAAGAACGCATTTGTACTTTGATGAGGTTTATTGATTTAGCTCCTGTAAGTTTAAGTCAGAAAATTTCCTATTTTCGTAAGTTGCATGATAAATGGCTAGAGCAATATAATACATTTCTTACTGATTATGACTGGCTAGATAAAAAAGATGAAAAGCAAGCTATCTATTGCTGGGAGTATCTGAGAAATAAAAATATGATCCCCTTTTATTTAAAACCATATAACACTGCAATGAGAATACAGATGATCATTGCATGCATGGATAGTTGGGACACTGGAGTTGAAGAAAAATATTTCTTTATTCAGAAAATGAAGCATGCTTGGCAGCAGGCTGTTTCATCACGTAAAAAAGACAAAAAGTAGATCAAGTTAATAATTTTCAGATATATATCATCCCTTTGAACATACCAGATTAACGGCAGAATCTCACGATTCTGCCGTTTTTGTATTATTTTTCAGAGGAGTAGTAATGAACAATTCTGAAGGATTGAAGCCGTTTCAGCAATCGCTCGCTGGTCTGCCACAGTGGGTGTCTGAACGTATATTGCAGCAGATAAATCAGTTAACCCGCTACGAGCCAGTGATCGGCATTATGGGTAAAACCGGTGTTGGGAAGAGCAGTCTGTGCAATGCCCTGTTTGCCGGAGATATATCACCGGTCAGCGATGTGGCTGCATGTACCCGTGAGCCACTGCGCTTTCGCCTGCAAGTCGGCGACCGCTATATGACGCTGGTGGACCTGCCCGGCGTGGGCGAAAGTGGTGCTCGCGATACCGAGTATGCTGCGATGTACCGCGAACAACTCCCCCGGCTCGACCTAGTTCTGTGGCTGATTAAGGCCGATGACCGGGCGCTGGCGGTGGATGAACATTTTTATCATCAGGTGATTGGAGAGGTATACCGGCATAAGGTGCTGTTTGTTATCAGCCAGTCGGATAAGGCCGAACCCACCAGCGGTGGGGGACCGTTGTCCACGGCGCAGAAGCAGAATATCAGCCGTAAAATCTGTCTGCTGCATGAGCTGTTCCAGCCCGTACATCCGGTGTGTGCCGTGTCGGTCCGTCTTCAGTGGGGACTGCGGGTGATGGCCGAGCGAATGATTAAGTGCCTGCCACGTGAGGCCACCAGCCCGGTGGTGTCGCAACTCCAGTCTTCCTTTCGCACGACGGTAGTCCGGGAACAGGCTCGTAGCGATTTTGGTGAAACCGTCGGGGCCGTACTCGATAGCATCAGTGCCTTTCCCCTGATACCCGCCCCGGTACGGGCTGTCATTCAGGCCGTGCGCACCACGGTGGTGTCAGTGGCCCGCGCCGTCTGGGATTTCTTCTTCTGAGTATTTAACCCATCCCTGTTACTTCCCTGCCCCTGTCGCAGATGCGACGGGGATCCCTTTTATTTGTTTTCCCGTTATGAGGAGTCTGCTTATGACCCGTCTGGCTTCGCGCTTTGGCGCAGCAAATCTTATCCGTCGCGACCGCCCGTTAACCCGCGAAGAGCTGTTTCGCGTGGTGCCCAGTGTATTCAGTGAGGACAAACACGCATCCCGTAGTGAGCGTTATACCTATATACCCACCATATCCCTGCTGGACAGCCTGCAGCGCGAAGGCTTCCAGCCGTTCTTTGCCTGTCAGACCCGGGTACGCGACCCGGGTCGACGCGAGCACACAAAACACATGCTACGCCTTCGTCGGGAGGGGCAGATTACCGGTAAACAGGTACCAGAAATTATCCTGCTCAACTCCCATGATGGCACCAGTTCGTACCAGATGTTGCCGGGTTTATTTCGTGCGGTTTGTCAGAACGGGCTCGTCTGCGGTGAGTCATTTGGCGAGGTGCGTGTGCCGCACAAAGGCGATGTAGTGAGTCAGGTGATTGAGGGGGCCTATGAAGTGCTGGGCATTTTTGACCGTGTGGAGGAGAAGCGGGATGCGATGCAGTCGTTGCTGTTGCCACCACCTGCGCAGCAGGCACTGGCAAAAGCCGCGCTGACGTACCGCTTTGGTGAGGACCACCAGCCGGTGACTGAGTCGCAGATCCTCTCCCCGCGCCGCTGGCAAGATGAGAGTAGCGACCTGTGGACCACGTACCAGCGTATTCAGGAGAACCTGATTAAGGGTGGGCTCAGTGGCCGTAATGCCAAAGGAGGACGGTCACATACCCGTGCCGTTCGCGGTATCGACGGGGACGTGAAACTTAACCGGGCACTGTGGGTGATGGCGGAAGCGATGCTCACGCAACTGCAGTGACCGTTTAATGTTGCCGCTTTGTTAATATCGGACACCACCTGTCCGCATCGCACCGTGCTGGCGGTCCTCACTCACTGAGTGAATGGCCTGTAACCCCCGCTGCCTCTGGCTTTTGCAGAAATGAAAAATAGTTTCTGTGATGTCCATACCCTGTCCGACCCCCTCTTTAAAGTAATCACATCATTTTCAGTCAGTTAACTTTCACGGAGAACGTCTCATGACACAGGCAGAACGCCGCCATGACCAGCTGGCTGTCAGGCTGTCACTGATAATCAGCCGTCTGGTGGCAGGGGAAACACTGAGTGTGCGTAAGCTGGCCGCTGAGTTTGGTGTGTCGGTGCGCACGCTGCGGCGTGATTTTCGTGAGCGGCTGATGTATCTGGACCTGGAGTATCAGTCCGGATATTGCCGCTTACGTACTGCGGGCAGTGAGACGCAGATGGTGCCCGACGTGCTTATCTTTGCCCACCGCAGCGGGATGGCCGGTCTTTTCCCTGGCTTTGACCGTCGTCTGGTAAACGCACTGCTGATGTGCGATGAGTCTCCCTGCGTAATCGCACCCGCCAGTCCGGCTCCTTCGCCATCAGGCGCATTGTCTTTCTGGCGACTGATTCAGGCCATTACCGGGCGCAGGCGGGTGACGCTGATTGCCGAGGGGCAGCGCTGTGAGCGGCTGGCTCCCTGCCGGTTACTTATCCACCAGCAGGCCTGGTATCTGGTGGCAGAGCACGACGGACATATCGCCGTATTCACCCTGGATGAAATCCATCTGGTTCAACCCCTGCAGGAGTCTTTTCGCCGCAACGACAGTCTGTGCAGTCTGGTTGAAGACCCGGTGTTTATTCAGGCCTTACCCCATTTTCGCTTTATCCAGCAGTCGCTGCTTGCGTTTGTTCCGGCCGACAGCCCACCGGAATAGTGCAGGTCTATCTCAACTCATCCGCAGGGAGAGCCTATGCCATTTATTGCCATTATCGCCATTGTTGTCATCGTCATCATTCTGAACAAAACCGGGGTGTCCGACAGCCTCACGGCCCTGACCCTTGCCACCGTTGCCGCACTGCTGACGGGCGGAGGGGCAGCCGGTGCGGCCAGTGTCGCACTGACACCGTTCGTCGGCGTGCCGGTGGGTATTTTCGTCGGCATTTATGTCTTTGCCAAAGTGGTTCGTCTGATTTCAGGAAAAAAATAATGAAACGTAAAACACTGCCTCTGCTGGTGCTGGTTGCCACCACGCTGTTTCTCAGCGCATGCGATAACAGAAGTGATGACCTGAAGGCCATCAGCAAATTTAAGGATCTAACCCCACCGCGTTTCAGTGATGTGGTCAGCCACCAGGATGATGTCAGCGAAGAATGGTCACAGGTTGACTACTTATCCGGTCCCACCTTGCAGGTTTTACGTACCCACCAGTCGCCCGATGGCTGCGAGGGTGGCAGTTACTACTACCTCGTGGATATGCAGGAAAAATCCGTCCAGCCACTGATGAATGCGCTGTGTATTGCCGATAACATCAAACTGGAATACCAGGAGGTGACGGACCCGTATACCAAAGAAAAATACTTTGAGTACGCCCATGACGGCAAACTGATGGGGCGACTGCCGATACCCTCAAACCCTGAGAACTAGGAATAAAACAACGACAAAGGAGACAAGAATGACAATACTTTCACTAAGTCGGTTTATGCTGGCGGGTGTACTGCTCGCGAGCTCTAATGCCTCTGCTATCCCGGGGTTCTGGCAGCAGGGTTACGGTCAGGGCAATACGGAATACAGCGTGACCGAAGCCAGCGGAAAGACGTTTACCATCAACTGCACAGGGAACCCGGACCAGAATGGTTTCTATCAGCATTCAGTCTTTCTTACCCTTGCCGATGACAAGATGGTCAGTTCGCACGATGACGACACTACTATCACCGTAGTGATGGATCACCAGCAGTACATTATTCCGTCCAGCCTGGGCTGGCGTAACGGCGATAACGCCTGGTTTGACTTCATCAGCAATATCTCTGAGGCCGGGCAGTTCGACGTCTACGTCAATGACCACAAAGCAGGGACCTTCACTGCGGACCGGAAGAACGCTGAGAAAGTTCTGTCCACTCTCGGAGACTGCAGCAACGACTGATAGTAGTATCTTCCCCAGCAAATCCACCCCGACAGCTAGCAGGCTGCCGGGGTTTTCTTTTATCAGGAGCCCGAAAATGACCCAATCCGTGTTGCTGCCACCGGGGCCTTTCACCCGGAGACAAGCGCAAGCGGTCACTACCACGTACAGCAATATCACACTCGAAGACGACCAGGGCAGTCACTTCCGTCTGGTGGTTCGTGATACTGAAGGCCGGATGGTCTGGCGGGCATGGAACTTTGAGCCGGATGCCGGTGAAGGTCTTAACCGCTATATCCGCACCTCAGGCATCCGTACAGACACGGCCACCCGATGATCGCGAAGCATTTACCCGCATTCACCTCCCCGAACACACTTTATATCCCCATACGCCAGCCATCGCCGCTGGCGTTTTTATTGACGGAGACATACCCATGACAACACAGACGCAGCACGACCTCGCACCCGCTAACCAACCCGAATTTGAACTGACCGTCACGCCGGTCCCCGATGAACAGCGTATCGATTTCTGGCCACAGTACTTTGGCGCTATCCCGCAGTGGCTACTCCTGGAGCCGCATATCTTCGCCTGGATGGACCGCTTCTGTGAGGGCTACAGCGGTGGTATCTGGTCGTTCTACACCCTCAGCAATGGCGGCGCATTTATGTCCCCCGAGCCTGACAACGATGAGACATGGCGTCTGTTTAACTGCCTGAACGGTAACGATGCCCAAATGAGTGCAGAAGCAGCAGGTATTGCTGTCTGCCTGATTGCGTATAGCCACCATGCCTGCCGTACAGAATGTGACGCGATGACCGCACACTATTACCGCCTGCGGGAGTATGCCATGCAACATCCAGAGGCTCACGCCATTCTGCGTATTATCGACTGACCGAAGGAGCAACAGATGAAACAGCTTTCCTTTTTACCCGGCGAGATGACGCCACAGGACCGGCGTCTCATTCAGCGGGCGCTCAGGGCTCTGGACCGCCACCTGCATGAGCCCGGCGTAGCCTTCACCTCTACCCACGCCGTACGTGAATGGCTGCGACTGCATATGGCCGCGCTTGAGCGGGAAGAGTTCCGGGTGTTGTATCTGGACAACCAGAATCAGTTGATTGCCCATGAAACGCTCTTCACCGGCACGATTAACCGCACCGAGGTGCATCCCCGGGAGGTGGTCAAACGTGCTCTGCACTTCAACGCGGCGGCGGTGATACTCGCGCATAACCATCCTTCCGGCGAGACGACACCTAGCCAGGCCGACAAAACCCTCACGCAGCGACTGGTTCAGGTGCTTCAGCTGGTGGATATCCGTGTCCCTGACCATCTGATTGTTGGTGGCAGGCAAATCTATTCGTTCGCAGAACACGGTCTGCTTTGAGGTATTACATGAAAATTATCAGTAAACGCAGGGCAATGACGATATACCGCCAGCATCCTGAGTCCCGAATCTTTCGCTACTGCACCGGCAAATACCAGTGGCACGGTAGCGTCTGTCATTACACCGGCAGGGACGTTCCGGATATCGCCGGAGTCCTCGCGGTATACG
The DNA here is from genome assembly GCF_001586165.1 of Obesumbacterium proteus. Classification (NCBI taxonomy): domain Bacteria; kingdom Pseudomonadati; phylum Pseudomonadota; class Gammaproteobacteria; order Enterobacterales; family Hafniaceae; genus Obesumbacterium; species Obesumbacterium proteus. The sequence continues at coordinate 14,134 of NZ_CP014608.1, forward strand.
CCGAACGCCGCCAGGACCGCAATGGGCCCTATACCTGCCTGATGAGCATCACCCTGAACTGACAATAGTGGAGAACTGTAATGAGCAACCCTACCAGGGGCCTGCAGCGGGAGATTACACTGCGCCTGGGAGCCCGTCTGGTGCAGGAAGGCAACCGACTGCATTATCTGGCTGACCGGGCCAGCATCACCGGCAAGTTCAGTGACATCGAATGCCGGAAGCTGGATGAAACATTCCCGCACTTTATCCGCCAGATGGAATCGATGCTGACCACCGGTGAACTCGGCCCCCACCATGCCCACTGCGTTACCCTGTACCACAACGATTTAACCTGCGAAGCCGACACCTTCGGCTCCTGTGGTTACGTTTATCTGGCTGTTTATCCGACGCCCGAAACGAAAAAGTAAATCATCAGAATAATCTTCTGCTCCGGCCTGGTGTTTTCACCACGCCACTTTTCCATTTTTCATCTCTGCATATCAGGAAAATCTTCAGTATGAAAACATTACCCGACACACACGTACGGGAGGCATCGCGCTGCCCGTCTCCCGTCACCATCTGGCAGACACTGCTGTCCCGGTTGCTGGACCAGCATTACGGCCTTACGCTGAATGACACACCGTTCGCCGATGAACGTGTGATTGAGCAGCATATTGAAGCTGGCATTTCACTGTGTGATGCGGTGAACTTTCTCGTTGAAAAATACGCACTGGTACGTACCGACCAGCCGGGATTCAGCGCCTGTACCCGCTCTCAGTTAATAAACAGTATTGATATTCTCCGGGCTCGCAGGGCAACCGGCCTGATGACCCGCGATAACTACAGAACGGTAAATAACATTACCCAGGGGAAGCATCCGGAGGCGAAACAATGAAACTGGCCCTGACGTTGGAAGCCGACAGCATTAATGTGCAGGCACTGAACATGGGGCGAATTGTCGTTGATGTCGATGGTGTTAATCTCACTGAACTGATTAACAAGGTCGCTGAAAACGGTTATTCACTCCGCGTGGTGGAGGAATCCGACCAACAGTCAACCTGCACACTACCACCGTTTGCAACCCTTGCCGGCATACGCTGCAGTACCGCACATATCACGGAAAAGGATAACGCCTGGCTGTACTCGCTGTCACACCAGACCAGTGACTTCGGTGAATCAGAATGGATTCATTTCACAGGTAGCGGATATCTGTTACGTACCGATGCGTGGTCATATCCGGTTCTGCGGCTTAAACGCCTGGGGTTGTCAAAAACGTTCCGTCGTCTGGTTGTCACACTCATCCAACGTTATGGCGTCAGTCTCATTCATCTGGATGCCAGCGCTGAATGTCTGCCGGACCAGCCCACTTTCGATTGGTAACCAGGAACAACATGAAATCATTAACCACGGAAACCGCACTGGATATTCTGATTGCGTGGCTACAGGACAATATCGACTGCGAATCGGGAATTATCTTTGACAACGATGAGGATAGAACGGATTCAGCAGCACTGTTGCCCTGCATCGAACAGGCCCGGAAGGATGTCCGTGCTCTTCGTCATCTGCAGCTTCTGCACCAGAACCGGTGAATATCACTCACCATACTTCATTCCCCTGACGCCAGCCTGAATACAGCTGGCGTTTTCGTTTATAAACCAAAAGGAAAACCGATAATGTCAGACATCACAATCTCCCGTCCGGAAGTGGTCACCGGGCATACGGACGTTATCTGCTCCACCAGTATCCAACACGTTGTGACGGTACGGAATGCAGCACTGCAACAAACCGAAACGCTTATCCGGCAACTGGCAGAAATCTCAGTGCTGACAGCAGGCATTGGCGGCAAAACCGCCCTGGACTGGGCGATGAAACAGAATTTTCGCTGTGGCTGCTGGCTGATGGAAAAACCGGAAGCAGCAATGAAAGCCATCACCCGCAATCTCGATCGAGAAATCTGGCGTGACCTGATGCAACGTTCCGGGATGCTGAGTCTGATGGATGCGCAGGCCCGGGACACATGGTACCGATCACTGGAATATGATAATTTTCCGGAAATCAGTGAAGCGAATATCCTGAGTACATTCGAACAACTGCACCAGAATAAGGATGAGGTGTTTGAGCGAGGGGTGATCAACGTCTTCAGGGGACTGAGCTGGGATTACAAAACCAACTCACCCTGTAAATTTGGCAGTAAAATTATCGTCAACAATCTGGTGAGGTGGGACCGGTGGGGGCTTCATCTGAACAGCGGGCAACAGGCCGATCGACTTGCCGATCTGGAAAGAATGCTACACCTGTTCAGCGGCAAACCGATCCCCGACAACCGGGAAAACATCACTATTCGTCTGGATGGTCACATCCAGTCCGTTCAGGGTAAAGAGCGCTATGAAGACGAGATGTTCATCATTAAATACTTTAAGAAGGGATCTGCACACATCACTTTCAAAAGGCTGGAACTGATTGACAGAATTAACGATATAATAGCCAGGTACTTTCCTTCTGTGCTCTCAGCCTGATCCCGAGTGTGATTCCCTTTCGATATCAAAAGGGACTGCGGGTATAATTGAGGGTACATTTTTAATCAAACCAAATAAATTATATTAATATCAATATGATAAAAGAAATTTTCGATTCCGAGTCCGGCACCACTATTTAGAAAAACCAGCCTTAGGGCTGGTTTTTTGCTTTCTGCTTTCCTGTTAAAAATCAGGAACTCTCCTTCGCCGTCAGCAGCACTAAGCTACACACCCCCTTCACAATCTTGATACAGTGAGTATCGACAAGATTAAAACCCTGGATCCAACATATTTGCTGCAAAGTAATTATTTTTGTCTGACGCTCTGCGCTTGTCATCTCGCGCTTCACCACCAGTACAAGCTGATTATGAAACGCGAGAATCAAGGTTGTTCTGACGGTTTATGGTAACGCGAGGGCCAGATTTGTTCTGGTGGAACGTCTATTGCTTGAGCAATCAGCAAGGCGATAACACAATGCGCGCCTTTCGTCTGAATGATGGCTTTCTATCAGTGCATCGGCGAAACGTTCGCAGTGATCGGCTAATACGGTGAAATCGGTTTGGGCATTGAAAGACAATGTGAATGGGGAGTTTTCGGACGAATGTGTTTGGGATTAGGGATTAACAGCAAGCTCAGTTGTGAAAGGCAGGTCGCAGAAAATACAAGCCCCACAGACAGAAAAGTTATAACAAGAAAGGCTTAAAACCCTATTAGCTTGCAGATCTTTATTGCGAAATGTTATGAATGTCAATAAGTTGTATAATACGATCAGCAATTGACAAAACAGTCCCTTAATAAAGAAAAATTGCCGTACTATCTTTGATAGAAGCAAGAAAACTCTGTGCAGTTTTCCTTTCTGCTGGAATATTTGGCTATTCAACACGAAGCATTTGTAACTATGAATTCAACTTTCTATCTTGAACGTAATTTTACACACGGTGACAGGACGTACACAGAGACAGAGTTACTGGCTGCATCAACGTACATTGTTGTATTAGCAGAACCCGGCGGCGGGAAAACTGAGCTGATGAAAAGTTTTGCTCAGAAACTGAACACCTCTATCTTAAATGCCAGCGTATTTGCTTACGTGGGAACAGACAAAGAAAATAGTCCACTGGTCATTGATGCCGTTGATGAAGTTGCCAGGATTGATCAATCAGGTATTCATAAACTCCTTGCGCTCGCCAGAAAATCAAAACCGACTCGCGTCATCATATCGAGCAGATCAAGCGAATGGGGACTGGCTTCTACCGGTATTTTTGAAAAATTTCTTGGTTTCTCCCCTATGATTGTAAGGCTGAGAGAATTCGATCAAGACGAACAACAAGCCATCTTTAAGCATCATGCACCAAAAGAAGACTTCTTTGCATTCCAGACCGAAGTAACACGGTTTAGTTTAGACATGTTGTTACCAAACCCTCAGTTTCTGAAAATGTTCACCGATGCCTATTTAGAAAGTGACAGGAGATTTGCTGATAAACGTTCAATCTTTGCTTTAGCGGTCGAACGACTGGCTAAAGAAGCCAACCCCAATATCTCGAAAGCCTCTATATCTCTGTCAGTTGCACAGAAGGTTTCATTTTCTGCCGAGGTTTATGCCAAGCTTCTGTTGTCTGGCGCAGAGGGAGTCAGCACCATCGATGCGACGGCAAACCGGATGTATCCCATGCTGCCAGCGTTATTTAGCGGCAGTACTGCCTGTTACGACATATTATCAACGCAGCTTTTCAAACCCGGCGATAAGGAAGACCAGCACCGCCCGGTTCATAAGATCGTCGCTGAATACTGCGCAGCGCATTATCTCATTAAGCGAATAGCCGACCCAGCGGATGTCCTCACTTTAACAAAGTGCTTGCCTGTTATTGCACCGAACGGTGCAGCCAGGGATGAGCTGAGAGGTCTGCTCGGATGGATGGCGGCATTAGGCAACAAGTCGGTGCAGGAATCCATTATTGAGCTTGACGCCTATGCGGTACTCGCAAACGGCGATCCATCGCAGCTTGAACGCTCATCTAAACGACAACTTCTTAATCGACTTAAAGAGATTGAAGCCGCAGATCCTTACTTTCGTCGAAGCGATTTCTGGCGTCGGTTCAGCGCAGCTGGTTTTTTCACGCAAGACGTTGTTGAAGAAATAAGGCCTCTTTTAACGATGAGCAATGATGGTCATTTACGTGATTTAATTTTAGAACTTCTGGCCGACTCACCGGTAAACAGTCAGTTGACACCTGAATTAAGTCTGCTGGTCTTAAACCCCAACGAGTCTGAACATATTCGTACATTAGCGAGCAGATGCTTACTCAATGTCAAAGAATACGATTTCATTGGCGTTTTAGCCGTTCTAATTTTTGAAGCAAGTAATATTTCACTCAATATTGCAGCCAAAGCCATCGAAGTCACAGGGCCAGAAAAATTTAACCATACATATCTCTCTGGGTTCTTGCGAGTTTGTGCGAACCTCTATCCCGATCACAAAGCACAATTTGAAAGAGTGGTAGGCACTCGTTATTTTATTAAAAAGCTAATCTCCTGTTTTTCACAGCATACTCTTGAACTTATCTTGGACGAACTAACCCATAATCTTCATTGCCACTGTGGGAAAAAACCCTATGAGTGTGATTGTCGCAATGGAATAAGCAAGATCGTCGGTTCAATGGTCGATCGCTATTTTGAATTAACTCAAGCACCGTTTGACCCTGTGAGAATTTGGCAATGGATAGGTAACCTCAATTTTCATCATCACTGCCAACCAGATCAAAGTAAATCGGTACAAGTACTTCGGGAAAATGAAATACTTCGTCAAGAGATTATTGCCCATGTATTCGGACCATTAACGGATCGTAATGAGATATTCAACATAAGAGTAGAGAAATTCGACGGGTACCTGCACCCGCATTCAGGCCTTAATTTATGGAGGAGTGACTATAAATTCATCCTCAATCTGGCTTTTAAAATAGATAACGTTGACCTGTGGGCAAGCTTCCTTGTCAACCATCAACGATACAAAAACAAAGAAGAGCAAGGTCCTGATGATTTGCGGGCACAAATGCGTCAACACGCCCTTTCCAAACCCACATTTATGCGCGAATGGGCCCGATATAACAATGCAATGAAACTATCCCAGCAGGAACATCAGGTCTGGAGATTCAAGCATAGCCGAAGCATGAAACGCCATGACAGAAAGCGACGAGAGATTCGTGCAGCAAACATAAAGTTCGTTAATGAAAACAGAGAAATTGTAGAAAGTGGTCGTCACTGGAGCTGTTTGGTACATTTTGCAGAACTCGTTCTCATGGGTCCGGCAAAAATTGAATTGGAGTTTGGTGACGAGAAACTGGTTCGAACTGCATTAAGAAATTGTTTAGATTTTATTACTCCTGAGGTTCCCACACTTCCCGAACTAGCGGCCCTTCAATGCGAATCTAAATACAGGCATTCTGAGACGATTTTATATGCAGCTTGCTTGGAGATTCTCCGTACTGAAGGTAACCTTGAACGCGTCAATATCGAGTTGCTTTCAGCATTAAGAACTAACATCCATATGGGATACGGTTCAGTTTCAACAGAAGAACGTGACGCGCTACAGACTGAAATCGACCGCCTCATTTTTCCTGATAGTGAAAGTGCTGAAAAATATCTCCGACAGTACGTTGAACCCCAACTCGCTCAACCATGTCCTCACCCTGAAATCTGGATATTAGGTGGAGAAGAGGTCTTTAGTCATTCACGCGCTAAACTTTCCATTGAATGGCTTCGTCGTTTTACCGATTTATCCTTCGACTCAGTGGACGCAATATTTGAAATTGCCGCTCAATACGGTGATCGTGAGGATTTAAAAGAAATTATTGAAGAGCGTTGCTCAGAAATGATGTCAAGCTGGCCCAATCCGACAGAAAATGAGGATTTTGAACGAAAGCGAATATTCTGGCTGGTACGTGAGTTCTACTTCCTGAAGAACATTACTGCTACTTATTGGACATGGTTAAAATCTGGCAAAGATAATTTACTGTATTTTTATGAACGTTCTGGGCGTATGAACCGAAGTGAGCATAGTGCTTGGCCAGAGCTCGCCTCAATTAAGGTTGAAGCCATTTTAGACGCATTCATTGGACAATGGCCGCATGTTGAACTACCAAGTCATTGGGGTAGTGATAGTCCTAAAGAGGAAAAAGCCTATCACTTTTTGACTGATTTAATTTGGTCAATTAACTCAGATATCCCTGACGATGCAATACCTGTGCTGGACCGGCTTCTTAATGATCCTCGTTTTGCTATTCAACACAAGGAGTTACAAAGCATATATGCCGCTCAGATAAGAAAAAAAGCGCTCAGGGATTTTGAACCACCAACGCCAGACGAAATAGTTCAACGCTTGGATTGTGATTCAGTCGTTACTGTTGAAGGCCTGCGTCAGTTAATTCTTCAGGAGCTGAATGATTTCCAGAAAGCGATTGATGGCGGAGAGTTTAACTCAGCAGACCGCTTCTATGAGAAAAATGAACGCCTTGATGAGGTAAAATCCACGGAAATTATTGCTGAACGCCTCAATTTAAGACTTCAGCCCCAGAGCATATCTATAACGCCTGAACATCAGTTGAAAGACAAAAACAGGAGTGACTTCACAGCATCTAAATTGATTAGCGGGAGAAGAAGACTGCTCGTTACGGAAGTCAAAGGCCAGTGGCACAGAGAGTTATATTCTGCCGCTTCAGCCCAACTCTATGACCGTTATTCCATTCACCCAGATGCCGAACAACAAGGTATATTCCTTGTAATATGGTTTGGAGAGTGTGAGACCGTTGCTGGCCGTAAGAAGCACGGAATTAAAACCGCTCAAGGGCTTAAAATTAGTATTGAAGCAGAATTACCAGCTGATCTGCGCGGTTTAGTTGATATTTTCGTTTTAGATGTTTCACGATAAGGTGACCCCCAATGTTAGCGAGAACCAACAAAAAACCGTAAGCATTATCGTGCCACCAAAAGGATACCAATTGACCATCTGGAGAACTGGATTCCTTTGTTCTGTTTATTTTTAGCTCCCTTTGTATCTATTTTATTATAAATAAAACATGACTATTACTTGATATACATCAAATAATTTGACTTGAACATGGCGCTGTATATGAATACAGCATTCACAACATGTAGTATATTTTATCAAAAAATGATACTACATGTTCAAAGATATAACTTTGCATAGGTGCTAATACACATGTCAAATAATACAAAGAAAACTTCCTCAGCAATTGCATCACAAGCAGCTCAAGTACTAAACGACCCTAATGCTTCAGCTATTCAAAAGAGTTTAGCAGGATCTGCCTTATCTCAGTCTGGAACTTCAAACCAAACGGGTGGAAAAATGGAGACTACAGCCTCAAAAGTTTTAAATAGCCCTAAATATAATGACCAAACAAAGACTCTTGCGGCTTCGGTTCTTTCTCAAGCCAATAAAGGGCGAAAATGACAGCGTCTTTATATCTATTGGCAGCTACATGTAGCTGCTTTTCTTGTGGTCATAAAAGATGATATTAAATTTCAGATAAGTAATGCAAAACATAGGGGTCTACCCTATCTAAAAAATTAAAAACAATCTTAAAACATAGTAGCTATATAAAGGAAAGAAAGTCTATGGAATCAAGTCATAACAATACTATATTAAAAGATATTGAAAATTATAGTAAACATATCGATGTATTTAGAACCCAAGCAAATTCACAAGGAATCTGGCTATTTATTTCAACACTTGGCTGTTGGAGCATAAACATACCACTAATTCAAATTTTTGCAGCAATTCTATTACTTTTCATATTTATATTTAATTCTAAACAAGATATGACTGAAAAAAGAGCATTTTATAAAATAGAAAATGACATAGAGAAGGATATTGATAGTAATCTAACGGGAGATTCTAGGAAAGCCAGACTATATGATCTAGGATTAGTTGAAGAGTATAGAAAATCACTCATACCAGTTTTAAAAACCTCCCCAATATTTATTGTGTGTTATGTTTTCTATTCCATTAGCTTTTTGGTGTTTTTTTCCAACCTATTCCCCCGAATGAAATTAATTTTTAACTTATGAACCATAATTAAACCTCGAGCATCATAATAATGTTTGAGGTTATTCGTGGCTTTTATTTCACATTGGCTACGACAAACTAAATAGTTATACACTTATAGCCATTGAAGATACCTGATCGCTTCAGATTGCGGATATGTAAAAAAATAATATATCATTGATAATTTGATTTATAAATCAATCACCTTATTGGCTCCCAAAAATACCAATCAGGCATGAAGCAAATCTCCCAGCGTCACCATCAGCATCATCGGGTCCATTGGCGATGGCTCAAATCCCACTCGTAGATAAAATTCCCGCGCTTCATCAGATAATGCGTGAACCAACATGCCACGGATTCCTATAGTTTCCGCGACCTGAATCACCCGCAACCCCGCATCACGCACCAACGCGCGGCCTACGCCCTGACCATGCAGTGATTTATCTACCGCCAATCGTCCTAACACCATGACAGGGATCGGGTCGGGCATGTTACGGCGAAAACGGCCGGGGGCAGAGTTGCTCATCACCGCGCTGGACGCTAATGAGTAATACGCCACAACTCTGGCATTATCATCGCAGCACACAAAGGTACGAGATGCTCCGGTAATTTGATTTTTCATCGCCCGCTGCCTGAGCCAGTTATCCATAGAATCCACGCCACAGCAAAATGCATTAACATCGAGTCTGGCGTGAAGCGGTTCAGGAGCGGAGATCATTTTTTCTGCTCCCACGGAGCGAGTGTTTGCATTGTTTTACGCAGCGCGGCGTTTGGCGCAGGTGCTTCATCCAGACGAGTAAGGAACGCCTGATAAGCATCAGGATCGGCCATGATAATACGCTGTTCAATCAACGCTTCCTCAGCCGCCGCACGTGCAGCTTCCAGAACAAAATCAGTACGATTTTTTCCTCTGGCTTTCGCCGCCCGATCGATAAGATCGCGTTCAGCGGGTTTAATGCGAAGATTCAATGTTTCGCGTTTAATGGGCATGCTATTTGTCATTGGCATGATGTTGTCCTCTCAAGTACATCTGGATAATAATTATACATTATGCGTAACGTAGATGTCATTACATCATCGGTAAAGAGAAGAGAATCGTCCCACGGAATAACCCACGGATTTTAGCTATGCTTTCACACTATTTTGATTTAAAGGCCACTATCTAAGCCCCCCCCTCAAGCAAACTCACCAGCAAAGAAATCTCGCGATCTATTCCAGCTAATTCCTCGTTAACCAAGAGATAAAGCGGCGTTGAACGGCGTTCGCCTTGAACTAGCGGCAACAACACCAGTTCACCGGAAGCCAGCAGCGGTGCAATTTTTTCTTCTGGTAGCCACCCATAACCGACACCATGCGCAACAGCTTCGATGGCCGCCTCTATCGTGGTGAAAGTCCAGTTTTCTGCCGCCGTGGACTGGCGGCTATTCATTTGCTGCTGCGAGCGATCGACAATTTCGATCAGCGGATAGCGCGCCAAATCATCTCGGCTAAGTGGCGCCGGTAATTGCAATAAAGGGTGATTACGATGAGCAACGGCAGCGAAGGTAATTTCCATCAGCAAACGCCCGCGAGTCGCTACATTCTGGGTTGGAGTGATGAGATAAACATCGGCATTACGTTGTTTTAGCTCAGATAAACTCTCACTGCGTAATACCTCGGTGAGATGTACCTGCGTCATAGGAAAAGCCTGTTGAAAACGGCGCAGCACATCAAACAAATGTGATTTAGGGAAAATACTATCAACCACTAAGTCTAAGCGCGCGCGTTCACCGCGTTTTAGGGCCTCGGCGCGGTTTTCTAGCGTGCGAAATCCTTGTAGCAGGGGCTGAACCTGTGCCAATAGCTGCTGCCCTTCTGGCGTCAATTCGGCCTTGCGCCCAACAATCGTTAACAGCGGCACCCCGAGCCGTTCCTGCATCAGTGTGAGTTGATAGCTCAACGACGACTGGCTGCGGTTAAACATCTCTGCGGCACGCGAAAAACTACCGTGCTCAATCACCGCCTGTAACAACATCCATTGCTCTAACGTTGTTTTCATCTCAATAAACCAATCTAATTTTTGAATCTATTTAACTCAATATTAGCGTTATTAATCGAATAAATACATCTCTACACTGAACGCATCAAATGAAACGGAGACAAAAATTATGAGTAACTTCGATAAAAACGATTTGAACGGTTTAGTTGGCAAACACTTGGTCTATACCTATGACAACGGCTGGAATTATGAAATCTATGTCAAAAATTCCACAACGTTAGATTATCGAATTCATAGTGGGATCGTGGGTAATCGCTGGGTAAAAGATCAAACAACCTATATTGTTCGCGTCGCTAAAGCGGCATATAAAATTTCGTGGACGGAACCGACCGGAACCGATGTCAGCCTAATCGTTAACTTAGAAGATAACGTTTTTCATGGAACGATCTTCTTCCCTCGTTGGGTCATCAATAACCCTGAAAAAACAGTTTGTTTCCAAAACGAGCATATTGCAGAAATGAAAGCCTATCGCGATGCAGGCCCGGCTTATCCAACCGAAGTCATTGACGAATTTGCGACTATTACGTTTGTTCGTGACTGTGGTGAAAACAACGAAAGCGTAATTAATTGCCCTGCGAGCGAATTGCCTCGTAATTTTCCCCATAATCTGTAAATAGCATTTCGGGCCGACTTTATTCGGCCCGACGTTATATTATTTTTTAAATTCTTTAGGTGTTATCCCACCAACAGCGTTTTCGGTTCTAAGTAAGCAGAAAGCCCCCACTTACCCATTTCACGACCGAAACCAGACTGTTTAAAACCACCAAACGGTGCTTGTGGCTCATGCGCCAACGTATTCACTAACACGCGCCCTGATTCAATTTGGCGTGCAATATTAACCGCTCGCGGGGTATTGCCGCTCACCACCATTGCGCTCAGACCATAGCGGGTATCGTTCGCAATTTTCACCGCATCAGCATCATCCTGATAAGGAATGATCACCAGCACCGGTCCAAAGATCTCTTCACGAGCGATACGCATCTGATTGTTAACCTGAGTAAATAGCGTTGGTTTCACAAACCAGCCTTTACCCTCACCTTCTGGCCGACCTTCTCCCCCCGCCAACAGTTTTGCACCTTCTTGCACGCCCATTTTGATGTAGCTCTGCACGCGATCCCACTGTTTGCGGCTAACCATAGGGCCGATTTCTGTTTCGGAAGCCTGCGGATTTCCTGATATTGTGCGGTTAACCGCGGTTGCAAACGCCTGTTCAAACTCAGCTAAACGACTCTGAGGGACTAAAATACGCGTCCCCGCAACACACGCCTGCCCGCTATTCATGAAGCCTGCCATCAGCGCCATTGGCACCGCTTGAGCAACGTCTGCATCATCTAAAATAATCGTTGGCGATTTTCCCCCTAGCTCTAATGTCACCCGCTTCAAGCTTGCCGAACTGGTGGACACGATGTGCTTTCCTACCGCCGTTGAGCCGGTGAAGGAGATCTTGGCAATATCAGGATGAGTGTTGATCTCCTCGCCAACCACGTCGCCACGGCCGGTCACAATATTGAATACGCCTGCGGGTATATTGGCTTCATGCAGCGCTTCAGTAATGATTTGGGTCTGAATCGCGCTCATTTCACTGGGCTTAATCACCGCCGTACAGCCCGCCGCCATTGCCGTCGCCAGTTTATTACAGATAAAACCAGCATCGCTGTTCCAAGGCGTAATCAAACCAGCCACACCCACCGGAGACATCACCACCTGCGCCATTCCCGCTTGTTGTTCAAATTCAAACGATTTTAGCGCGTCCATGGCCTGCAAAATGACATCAGCAGGATAGGTTGCCATCCAACGTGAACGAGAGACTGGTGCACCATATTCCATAATAATGGCTTCCATCAGTTGCTCTTCGCGAGCTGAAACCGCCGCGTGCATACGCTCCAGCACAACTAGACGCTGCTCTTTGGTGGTTTGCGACCACGTTGGGAATGCCGCTTTCGCCGCCGCTATCGCACGCTGGGTATCTTCAACGTCAGCCATACGCACGGTGCCAATAACTTCTTCCGTCGCCGGATTAAAGAGCTCAAATAACTCAGTACCGTGTGGGGTGACAAACTCGCCGTTGATATAAATTTTATCGATGTGTTGCATGTTCTTCTCCAGCTGCGACGCTAACCGTAGCGTGCTCTCAATGCGAAGAAGTATAGAAAGAGTGTACCGCTCTGATAAGCGGGTATATGATGCACGAGCTGTTACGAAAATCGGGATAATCTATGCATCGAACAGGTTTAACAGAGCTGGAAGTGATCCTTGCGGTCGCGCATCGGCAAAGCTTTCGCGCCGCTGCGCGTGAGCTGGGTATGTCCGCTACGGCCGTCAGCAACGCCGTGGCAGGACTAGAAACGCGCTTAAAAGTACGCCTGTTTAACCGTTCAACCCGCAGCGTAGCGCTCACCGAAGCTGGGCAGCGCTATGTCGAACGTATCGCTCCTGCACTGGCCGAAATTCAGCGCGCCTCTGAAGAGATAAGCACGCAGCCAGATGTTCCGACGGGTACGCTTCGCATTAATGCGCCGCCGGAAACCGCGTCTTTATTATTCGAACCGCTGCTACGAGAATATCTGCAACGCTATCCGCAAATGCGCTTAGATATTGCCACCGAGGCACGCATGGTCGATATCGTGGCCGAGGGTTTTGATGCAGGAATTCGGCTGGCAGAGTCAGTCCCTCAGGATATGATCGCCGTTCCTATCACCACAGACGTACGAATGATGATCGTAGGCACACCAGAATATTTTGCGACCTATGGAAAACCGCAATCACCCGACGATCTTAAAAACCATCATGGCGTTGGGATGAGAATGTCACACGGCGGCATTTATCATTGGGAATTAGAACGTCATCAGCAAAAATTTGCCGTTAACATGCCCACGCGTGTTGTCCTGAGCGAAATGCGCGCCATCCATCAGGCAGCGCGCAGTGGCATTGGCTTAGCCTTTATTTCTGAATGGTTCATCAGAGAAGATCTCGCCAGTGGAAAACTGGTCAGCGTTCTCGATGAGTGGTGCCCCTATTTTGATGGGCTAAGGCTCTATTATCCCGGCCGCCGTCATCCGCCCGCCGGACTCAAAGCGCTCATCGATCTAATTAGAGAAATACGTGATAGAAAAACCGCTGTCTAATCAGCTATCCCTATCATTTCACGCACGATAACCGCCAATTTTTGCACCGCTTTTTCGCTTTTGTCTGTCCATTCGTGAGAGACATTAAAGCGAAAATAGTTGGTGTACTGATTGCTGGCAGAAAACATCTGACCGGGGGCGATGCTAATCCTTTCATTCAGCGCTCGGTGGTACAGCTCGGTCGCATTCACGTTGATAGGCAGTTCGACCCACAGAAAATAGCCGCCGTGTGAATAATTAATATTCACGCCCTGCGGAAGATGTGCGCGCAGTGACTGCCATGCCGCATATTTTCGCTGCTCCATCACTCGGCGCAGACGCCGCAAATGGCTGTCGTAGCTGCGAGTGGCTAAATAATTCGCCAGCGCCAGCTGCATTGGTGCACTGGTCGAAAGCGTGCTCATGAGCTGCAACTGCTGGATTTTTCTCGCCATATTCCCTGCCGCCACCCAGCCAACACGAAATCCGGCCACCAAGCTTTTCGAGAACGAAGAGCAGTGCATGGTCATTCCCGTCTCATCAAAGGCTTTGGCCGGAAGCGGTTTTTCGCCACCGGCATACAGCTCGCCATAAACGTCATCTTCAATCAAATACACGTTATGCCGCTGTAAGAGCGCCACCAGCTGCTGTTTTTTCTCGACCGAAAGCGTACAGCCCAACGGGTTTTGAATATTGGTCATCAGCCAGCACGCACGTACCGGATAAGTCTTTAGCGCCTCTTCTAACGCCGCTAAATCAATGCCGAACTCGGGATGTGCCGCAATTGAGAGAGCCTTTAACCGCAAGCGTTCGAGCGCCTGCAATGCACCGTAAAAGCACGGATTTTCTACAATCACCCAGTCGCCAGGCTGTGTGACGGCCTGCAAACTCAGGTTAAGCGATTCCAATGCGCCAGCGGTAATGACGATCTCCTCAGGATCGATACGAATGCCCTGCATGGCATAGCGTTTCGCGAGGATCTTACGCAGATCTTCATTGCCCGGCGGCAAATTATCCGTGGCGCTTAGCGTCGTCATCGCCCGCGCCACCGTGGTCAGCGATTTACTAATTTGTTGGCGGGGAAACAGGGTTGGATCGGGATACGCAGAGCCAAACGGCACAATGGCGGGATCGCGGCTGGCCTGCAAAACATCAAAAATAAAAGCGTTGATGCCGACTTCTTCGGCACGCTGCACGGACTCATGCGTAGGCGACGGGGCTAAAAACTTCGCCTGCGGCGCAACGTAATAGCCCGACTGCGGACGGGAAACAATCCACCCTTGGCTTTCTAAAATTTGGTAAGCGTGCATCACCGTCATCAGGCTCAAGCCAGAGTGCAAAACCTGTTCACGCAGCGACGGCAGCTTATCGCCGACTTGCCAAATTTCAGCGGTGATCTGCCCGCGAATGCGTTTTACCAAGTCTTCATATTTTGCCACTGCGCTCTCCGATAGGGTGTCGTCGCCATGATCCAAATCAAACTGTTATACATTAAAACAACATTTCTGTTTCTGTCATATCTATTTTACAGCCCGTAAGATCCCTTTCATCGTTCCGGCCCTGATCGCTCCGGCACTCCGTTTCTCACGCCTGCAATTTACCGCGCAGAACTTTATGTCAGTACGAGGCTGTCCATGTTCGGATTAGACGCATTCCATCTCGCCAGGATCCAGTTTGCTTTTACGGTATCCTTTCACATCATTTTCCCTGCCATCACCATCGGGCTAGCCAGCTTTTTGGCGGTGCTGGAAGGCTTATGGCTCAAAACGCGTAACCCGGATTACCGCACGCTCTATCACTTTTGGGCGAAAGTGTTCGCCGTCAATTTCGGCATGGGCGTGGTTTCCGGCTTAGTCATGGCTTATCAATTTGGCACTAACTGGAGCGGATTTTCCCAATTTGCGGGCAGCATTACCGGCCCGTTGCTCACCTATGAAGTGCTCACCGCGTTTTTCCTTGAAGCCGGATTTCTTGGCGTCATGCTGTTTGGCTGGAACAAAGTGGGCAAAGAGCTGCACTTTTTTGCCACCTGCATGGTGGCGCTCGGCACGCTGATGTCGACGTTCTGGATCTTGGCGTCCAACAGTTGGATGCATACCCCACAGGGCTATGAAATCGTGAACGGTCAGGTAGTTCCAGTTGATTGGCTGGCGGTGATCTTCAACCCTTCGTTCCCTTATCGCCTGCTGCATATGACCACCGCCGCTTTCCTGAGCAGCGCTTTCTTTGTCGGAGCTTCTGCGGCGTGGCATCTACTGCGTGGAAACGACACGCCTGCCACGCGCAAAATGCTTTCAATGGCACTCTGGATGGCGCTGATCGTCGCCCCGCTTCAGGCTTTTATTGGCGACATGCATGGCCTTAACACGCTTAAATATCAGCCAGCAAAAATCGCCGCGATCGAAGGCCATTGGGAGAATAAACCCGGCGAAGCAACGCCGCTGATTCTATTCGGGCTGCCCGACATGGAGCGTGAAGAAACACGCTTTAAAATGGAAGTGCCCTATCTTGGCAGCCTGATCCTGACGCACAGTCTTGATAAGCAAGTGCCTGCATTAACCGAATTTGCCAAAGAGGATCGTCCAAACTCGCCGCTGGTGTTCTGGTCATTTCGCATTATGGCTGGCCTTGGCATGTTGATGATTTTGCTGGGGGCTATCGGCTTATGGCTGCGCTATCGACAGCGTTTGTACACATCGCGCCCTTTCCTGCATTTCGTATTCTGGATGGGACCTTCGGGACTCATCGCCATTTTAGCCGGTTGGATAACCACCGAAGTGGGCCGCCAGCCGTGGATTGTGCATGGCCTGATGCGCACTAAAGATGCCGTATCTGCCCATGGCGATCTGCATATGAGCATCAGTTTGCTGACGTTCTTCGTAGTCTACGGTGCGGTCTTTGGCGTGGGTTACGCCTATATGATGCGGCTGATCCGTAAAGGCCCTGAACCGATTATTCCAGAAGCCCATAGCGAAGCGTTACCTACCGCCGCCGGACGCATTGCCGCTAAGCCCTCTCATCAGCAGGAGACTCACTAATGGGTATCGATCTGCCACTCATTTGGTTCGCCATCATTATTTTCTCCACCTTGATGTATATCGTGATGGATGGCTTCGATTTAGGCATTGGCATGTTGCTGCCCGTCACCCGTGATATGCAAGAGCGCGACATGATGGTCAACACCGTCGCCCCCGTATGGGACGGCAACGAGACGTGGCTAGTGCTCGGCGGCGCGGCGCTATTTGGTGCCTTCCCTCTGGCCTATGCGGTGATTGTTGATGCGTTATCTATTCCCCTCACGCTGATGCTGATCGCGCTGATTTTCCGCGGCGTCGCCTTTGAGTTTCGCTTCAAAGCGCTGCCTAATCATCGCGGATTCTGGGACAAGGCTTTTATCGTTGGCTCAGGCTGCGCCACGTTTATGCAAGGTATCGTGGTCGGCGCCGTGATTAACGGTTTTCCCGTATCGGAGCGAACCTTTGTCGGTGGTGCATTTGATTGGCTTACGCCGTTTAACCTGTTCTGCGGTATCGGCCTGATGTGCGCCTATGCGCTGCTGGGCAGCACGTGGCTCATCATGAAAACCAGTCATCAGCTGCAAAATAAAATGTATCGTATTACGCGCCCTTTACTGCTGGCTCTGCTGGCAATTATTGCCGTCATCAGCATTTGGACTCCGCTGGCACACAGCGCCATTGCCGAGCGGTGGTTTAGCTGGCCAAACATCGCGTTCCTTTTGCCGGTTCCCGTGCTGACGCTCGTGTGCGCCGGAGTGATTTGGCGCGGAACGCGCCACGGCGACCACTACTTACCGTTTGTGATGACCCTATTATTGGTTTTCCTCGGTTTTAGCGGGCTGGGGATCAGTATCTGGCCGCATATCATTCCGCCTTCTATCGACATCTGGCAGGCGGCGGCACCGCCGCAAAGCCTCGGATTTATGCTGGTTGGCGCCTTGTTCATCATCCCAATTATTTTGGTTTACACCTTCTGGAGCTATTACGTTTTTCGCGGAAAAATCAGCGCCGACGAAGGCTATCACTGAGTAGACGAGGTAAAACATGACAACGATTGAAGCGCAAACGCCCCGCTCTCCGTTATGGAAACGCATGCTGTGGCTGGCAGCTATCTGGGCTGGAAGCGTGTTGGCACTGGGCTGTGTCTCAATGCTATTCCGTTTATTGATGACGACCGCTGGGCTGAAATCACATTGAGCGCCATTAACCACACAAAAATGATAGAATTATGTTATCAAGCTGTAACATCAATACAGGTGACCGAACATGAGCGAAATTGAACGCATCCTTAAAGAAGAAATCGACAGGGTGAATAAAGCCGAGCATCGCGATAATCGCCCGCGCTTTAGCATCAGCTTTATTAAAAAACATCCTGGGCTATTCGTGGGTATGTATCTGGCCTATGCGGCGACTCTGGCGGTGATGTTGCAGTCAGAAACGCTGGCAGACGTGACATGGGTAATGACGCTGCTGTTTGTGGGATTGAATCTGTTCTTCTTTTTTGACGTCAATCCACGCTACCACTACGACGATATCGACGTTCTGGACCTGCGCGTATGCTTCAACGGCGAATGGTATAACACGCGAATGGTGCCGGATGCGCTGGTCGACAGTATTCTGCAATCATCTCAGGTAGATGAATCACGCAAACAGAAGCTACGCGCCATTATGCAGCGAAAATCTGAACTGTCGTTCTACGACATCTTTGCCGTGGGGCAGAATCGATCGCCGGTTTGATCCCCTCTCAATAAATGCCCCCACCCCAGCCCTCCCCCTCGCAGGGGAGGGAGCAGACCTGTTCTCGATATTATTCAAGCGCTCGATCGGCTCCTCCCCCTGAGAAGGGGGAGGCTGGGAGGGGGGTAAACTCAAATCAACTCAACTCAACTCAACTCAACTCAACTCAACTCAACAAACAATGATGATCCGGCTTCATCGGGATCGGTTTCTCATCGTCTTCAATCATTTCCCGCAAATTGATCTCTATCGTGGCAGAAATCGCATTGAGCGGCAGATCGTTCGGCGCCATGCCAAAGGGATCTTCCAGTTCTTCAGCCAGTGAATCCAACGAGATAAAGGTATAGGAAATAAATACCGATACCAGCGGCGTGAGATAGTGTAAATCCGACACCAAGGCAAACGGCAGCAACGCGCAGAATAAGTAAACGGTGCGATGCACAATCAGGCTATAGGCAAACGGGATCGGCGTATTGGAAATCCGTTCGCAGCCGCCAAGAATAGAAGAAAGATGGTTCAAGTTGCTGTCTATCGAATGAAAACTGATGTCGCTAATCCGCCCCAATCGGCGCTGTTCACCTAACCACATCCCCATTTTCAACAACAGCGTATTACAAGGTGAATGGCTATTGAGCACCGAATTACGCTCCGATGGCGCCAGCAGCCGGTCTACATCAATACGCATATCGGTTTTACGCAGCTGATGCTTCAAGCAGTAGGTGAACGCAATCAGCAACGACGTGAAATAGCGCGCCTGTTCGGCGGGATCCGGCATCAGGCTTTTCACTTCCCTCAGCAGCGAACGCTCGGTGATCAGCAGATTCCCCCACAGCAGGCGCGCCTCGGTAAAACGCGCATAGCTGGCGTTATTGCGAAACCCGAGGAAGATCGCAATGGCGACGCCCAGCAGGCTGAACGGAGCCAACGTCAGATTCACATCCAACATTTCATGCCACAGATAACAAACCACAGCGATGCAGGCAAAAACAAAATTTAAGCTTAAGCGGAAGAGAATTTTAGGTAACACGGAGCCATGCCACACAAATAGGTGGCGAAACCAATGTTGTTGGGGTCTAACAATCATAATTAAGGTGTTTTGTGACGGATGGAGAACAACCTGCGGCAGAACTTTTAGAAACGGTATTCATTAAAAACAATGTTCACTAAAACAATGTTCGTTAAAAACGGCTTTCGTCAAAATCAGACAGGGACTGACGATCTCGGAATCGATCGACGCGCTAGTGTATGCCTGCATTTTAAGTGCTTCAAGCGGTGATACGCCTAGCGAGAATTATCTGATTAAAATCGCGCCGAATCCGCTTTATTCCCACGAATTCCCCCTGCGTTGATGCTTGTTTGCATCCAGAGTGTTAGGCTGTGCCCTGCTTTTTTTAGCAACTCACATAGAAACAAAAAACCGCAACAATAAGGATAGGTTTCATGGAGACATTCAAAGCACAGACTCCGGCTGAAGAATATGGCGTGGGCATCACCCGCCGTAGCGGAGTTATCAGCAACGGCAAACCTGCCGCTGAGTTAACGTTTGAGTCTGGTGCTTTTAGCCAGCTACGCAAGCAGATGCAAGGTAACACCACGCGCGTGGTTAGCGGAGAGTTTGAATTTACCGTTGGCGCAGAGACTCATCTGCTTATCGCCGGTGAATCCGTAAATATTCCCGTTAACATAATCAGTGGATGCTTCTGCCTTTCCACTGGAGTTTTGGTGGAAGCGCCGCTCTAGAACGGCCCTCCCAGTGAATTAATATGAGAAAATTGTGATCCACATCAATTGTGGATCACCCTAAATAGCCCTCTTTTACCCCGTTTTTCGTTCATTCATTCCTGCTTTAATGCATTTCATTCCTGCACTCAGGCTATTCATTCCCAGAATGGATCGCTGCCCTATAGATAGCCTTAACATACTCACAGTTAATAAATATTTATCTGGAGCAGCATCATGAATATGACTGGCATGCAAAATTACAATCGCACCCGCTGGCTAACGCTGGTTGGCACCATCATTACTCAGTTCGCTCTGGGTTCCGTTTATACCTAGAGCCTGTTCAACGGCCCTCTGTCTGAAAAATTAGATGAACCCATCAGCCGCGTTGCCTTTTCCTTCGGTCTGCTGAGCCTCGCACTTGCGGTGGCTTCTTCCGTCGCAGGTAAATTGCAGGACCGTTTCGGCGTTCGCAACGTTACTATCGCCGCAGGTGCTGTATTAGCACTGGGCTTCTTCTTAACAGCGCACTCTAACAACCTGATTATGTTGTATCTCAGCGCCGGTATTTTAGTTGGCCTTGCCGATGGTGCCGGTTACCTGATGACGCTTTCTAACTGCGTGAAATGGTTCCCTGAGCGTAAAGGCATGATTTCAGCCTGCGCTATTGGTGCCTATGGTTTAGGTAGTCTTGGTTTTAAATATATCGATACCAGCCTGCTGGCCGCCTACGGCTTGGAAAACACCTTCATGATTTGGGGTGGTTTAGCCATGGTGATGGTGATGGCTGGGGCAATGCTGATGAAAGATGCGCCAAAACAAGAAGCTGCTGCATCGAATGCGCAAGGTAAAAGCACCGCGCAGGATTACACACTGGCAGAAGCCGTGCGTCAGCCACAATACTGGATGCTAGCGCTGATGTTCCTGACCGCATGCATGAGTGGCTTGTATGTGATTGGTGTCGCGAAAGATATCGGTGAAGGCATGGTTCATCTGCCTGCCATGACCGCCGCGAGCGCCGTAACCGTGATTGCTATTGCTAACCTGAGTGGCCGCTTGGTGCTGGGTATCCTGTCTGACAAAATGGCACGTATTCGCGTTATCTCTCTGGCTCAGGTCATTTCTCTCATCGGTATGGGTACACTGCTATTCGTTCCTCTGAATGAAGGCCTGTTCTTTGCTTCTGTTGCTTGTATCGCCTTCAGCTTCGGCGGCACCATTACCGTATATCCATCGCTGGTAAGTGACTTCTTTGGTTTAAACAACCTGACTAAAAACTACGGCCTGCTGTATCTGGGCTTCGGTATCGGCAGCATCATTGGTTCCATCATCGCGTCAATGTTCGGTGGCTTCATCGTGACTTTCTCAGTAATTATGACTCTGCTGGTGATTTCACTGGTGCTGTCTGCAACCATCCGTATGCCAGGACACCGTGAAGAACACAACCAACTAGCCCACGTATAAATCGAGTTTTAAAGTAACACCTGCACTAAGCCACCGCCTGCGGTGGCTTTTTTCTTTTTACATTCCCCATCACTGGCAGCATTGCTTTCCATCTTTAATTAGGCCGATTTCCGACATTCTTTGCGCCCATAGCACTCTTGTCGTATGACTATAATAAGCCAGAGATTTAACTACCGAACGCAACCTCGAAAATGGAGTGTCATCATGTTAAATATCGATCGTAAAAGTTTGCTCGGTCTAGATGGAAACTTTCTCAAAAAACAGCGGACCCTGCTGTTAGTCATTTCCTTTCTGCTGCTATTAGGCGGAATTTTCTGCCTGATTAACCCCTTTGCATCCGGTGCCGCGCTAAGTGCCATTGTGGGCACGCTGTTTGTGCTCAGTGGTTTGGGTTTGATTATCGGGATGATTGCTAACCGCACACGTAACTTCTGGCCAATGGTGGCGGGCATTCTGATGGGCGTCGCATACATCATTATGGGCTACGTATTTATCACCAACCCGATGGTAGGGATTTTCACCATGTCGGTGATCTTAGCGACCCTCTTTGCCCTAGGCGGTATTATTCGTTTGAGTGCCGGTTTCAAACTGCGTGGCGTGAGCGGAGGATGGCTCCAAATCATCATTGGGATTTTAGACTTGGCGATTGCCGCCATGTTTATCACCGCCGGCCCAGCCATGTCAGTCACGCTGGTCACCACTATCGTTGGGATTGAGATGCTGTTTAGCTCTTTCAGCTGTTTCCAAATCGCGGGGCTGTTTAAGCGAGAGGCTTAATACTTAATTCGGGATATCTATGTATTTGAACTATAGGTGAAAGGTTTCGTCCGCCTATAACACCAAGCTGTTTTTTGCTTAGGCCTTGGCAGGACGAGCCGCCGAGACAGGGATGTCTCGGCGGAGTTTGGGGCGCCCCGGATGGGCGATACCAAACCGGAGCGAAAATGGCATCTCGGATACAAGCGCGCGAGTTAAGAGGCCGCGCGCTGGCGGCCTCTTATCGGACGCATACACATATGTCTTATGGAAGTGCATGAGCTAATTGGCGTCCGAAATATTACACCTATCTAAGATACACAATGATATTCATGTTTCACATTGCCGCCCGATACAGCGCCTCGATCTCTGCGATTTTCGCCTGGCGGGGATTACCTCCAGTACAAACATCGTCAAACGCAGCCTGCGCCAGCTCTGCGATATCATCCTCACGCACGCCAACCTCTTTTAGCGAAGCGGGAATCCCCACGTCACGATTCAGTGCTTCTACCGCTTGAATTGCTGCTTCTCGCACTTGTTCCAACGAAGCATGTGCTACATCGGCCCCCATTGCCTGCGCAATCTGACGGTATTTTTCACCGGTATATGCGGCGTTATAACGCATAACATGAGGCAGCAAAATCGCGTTGGCTACGCCGTGCGGGGTGTTATAAAACGCGCCTAGCGGATGGGCCATACCGTGCACCAAGCCTAACCCCACGTTGGAGAATCCCATCCCCGCCACATATTGTCCCAGCGCCATATCTTCAACGGCCTCAGGCAGACCGGCAACCGAGCTACGCAGCGACCGAGCGATGATTTCAATCGCTTTCAGATGCAGTGTGTCGGTAAGCTCCCATGCGCCGCGCGTGATAAATCCCTCAATCGCGTAGGTAAGCGCATCCACACCCGTTGCGGCTTTCAAACTGGCGGGCATGCCGTCCATCATATCGGCGTCGATAAAGGCCACCAGCGGGATGTCATGAGGATCGACACAAACAAACTTCCGGCGATTCTCCTCATCGGTGATCACGTAGTTAATGGTCACTTCAGCCGCCGTTCCTGCCGTGGTTGGAATGGCCAAAATCGGCACGCTTGGGCTATGAGTTGGCGCGACGCCTTCCAAACTGCGCACATCCTCAAACTCAGGGTTAGCGCTGATGATCCCAATCGCTTTGCAGGTATCCTGCGGTGAACCGCCACCAATAGCGATTAGATAATCAGCGCCACTCGCGTTAAACGTTGCCAGCCCACGCTGCACAACGGCAATCGTAGGATTAGGCACCACGCGATCAAAAATCTGATATTCCAATCCGGCAGCATCGAGTTTAGCGGTCACCTTGTCCACCACGCCACAGGCAACCAACTGAGCGTCGGTTACGATCAGCGCTTTGCCATAACCACGGCGCAAAACCTCTGGCACTAACTCATTCACCGCGCCACGACCAAAAAACGATGTTTCATTCAAAATCATTCGATTTGTCATAATGAAAACCCCTTAGTGAGAAATATTGTCGCCGCGTTACTCTTCTACACGCAGGCCGTAAGTCTTGAATTTCTCCAACACAATGGCGATTTCTTCATCAGACAATACCGGTACCGGATCAACAATTGGCAGCGTTGCTAGATAAAGCTCGGCCAAAACTTCAACCTCGTGAGCCAGCCACAACGCCTTTTGTAAATTGGCTTCGCAGGCAATCATGCCGTGATGCTGTAACAGCGTGGCTTTACGATTTTTTAGCGCAACGGCGACATGCTCAGAGAGTTGTTTGGTGCCAAACGTTGCATAAGGCGCGCAGGGAATGGTGCTGCCACCGGCGGCGGCAATCATGTAATGAATGGCTGGGATTGGGCGATTCAGAATAGAAACCGCCGTGCAGTTCACGGCATGGTTGTGTACTACCGCGTTGGCTTCTGGACGCGTTTGATACGCAATCTGATGGAAGCGCCATTCACTAGAAGGCACTTTCCCCTCCTCGTGTTTCCCATGCTGGTCGATATAAACAATATGTGACTCGGTCAAATTCTCATAAGGGATGCCCGTTGGGGTAATCAGCATTCCATCACGGTAGCGCACGCTGACATTACCCGCAGTCCCCTGATTTAGGCCCAGACGTGTCATTTCCAAGCAGGTATGAATTATTTCACGAGCCAATGAGTCTCTTTCCATTTGTTGCCTCTCTGATTATTGATGGAATCAGTCATTTAAAAATAACGGTGTTGGTAGCTGTCATATTTATCCTGTAGAGAACAACAATAAAAAACCTGATTAAAATATGTGACACAGCTCAATAGAATTACATCACCACCCTATAAAAAGTGCATTAATAGAAAAATAAAAATGTCCGTTTAATTTTCATTAAATAAAAACGGGCAAATCCACAAAAATAAACATAGATCTGACCGTTTAAATTAAAAATAAAATAATCGGGCATTCCATTTGTGTTTTTTATGTCTTATTTGATTAAAACGGGCATGTTTTTTGATTTATTAAAGTGACTACCTTCACATTTCCGTCCCCAATAATATTGAATGTGACTGAACTCATACTTTTAGTGCTTTTTTGTTTTAAGAATAGCTTCACTTACCGCATAAACGGCATGATTGCACCCCGCCTCCGATTGAACGGAGAGTGCCTGAACGTGTTACTGCGGAAGAAGAACAGATTTATGCCAAAAATAATTGGAGTTGCATCCAGGCGGCAAGAGAGCCAATCCCGATGAGCTGACTTTAGCCAGTGATTCAGGTGACCAAGCCTAGCCAACACTGAAGCAACTTCAAGTATGAAGGGTATACACAATATCTCTGTATGACCTAACGAGGGCGCTATGGGAAACGTTTCAATCCAGTCAGAAAACTACCGCGTTGCCAGTCATGAGCGCAAAGGGAATTATTTAATTCCATTTGCATTATTATGTTCACTTTTCTTTTTATGGGCTGTCGCTAACAACCTAAATGATATTTTACTGCCTCAGTTTCAGCAGGCATTTACCTTAACTAACTTTCAAGCTGGACTTATACAGTCAGCATTTTATTTTGGTTACTTCCTCATACCTATTCCTGCCGGAATATTAATGAAAAAACTTAGCTACAAGGCAGGGATTATTACTGGTCTATTATTTTATGCCATTGGCGCCGCACTGTTTTGGCCTGCCGCTGAGGGAATGAACTACACCTTATTTCTTATTGGGTTATTTATCATAGCGGCAGGACTTGGCTGTTTAGAAACGGCGGCTAATCCTTTTGTTACCGTATTAGGGCCAGAAGAATCAGGGCATTTCAGAATTAATCTAGCCCAAACCTTTAACTCATTTGGTGCCATTATTGCCGTCGTCTTTGGTCAGGGGCTGATTTTATCTCATGTTCCTCATCAGCCAGCCGAAGTGTTAAGCCAAATGGCGCCAGAGCAGCTGGCGGCCTATAACCACAGCTTGGTGCTGGCGGTTCAGTCGCCTTACATGATGATCGTGGCCATCGTACTATTTGTCGCCTTGCTGATTGCCTTCACGAAATTCCCTACTATTCAAAGTGATGCGCATAGCGGTGACAAAGGCGGTTCCCTGCTGGCTTCGGTATCACGTTTGCTACGTATTCGTCATTGGCGCTGGGCCGTATTAGCGCAGTTCTGCTACGTCGGTGCTCAAACCGCCTGCTGGAGCTATCTGATCCGTTACGCCATCGAGGAGCTTCCAGGCACAACGCCGGGGTTCGCCGCCAATTATCTGACGGCCACCATGGTGTGCTTCTTCATCGGGCGCTTTAGCGGAACGTGGCTCATCCGTCACTACGCACCGCACAAGGTCTTGGCCACTTACGCCTTTATTTCCATGCTGTTATGCATCATTTCCGCAGCGGCAGGCGGCCACGTTGGCCTCATCGCGCTAACGTTGTGCAGTATGTTCATGTCTATCCAATATCCGACCATTTTCTCCTTAGGGATTAAAGGATTAGATCAGGACACCAAATACGGTTCATCCATCATTGTTATGACCATTATCGGCGGCGGCATTGTCACACCGGTCATGGGCTTTGTTAGCGACGCGGCGGGCAACATCCCAACCGCAGAACTAATCCCGGCGCTGTGCTTCGCCATCATTTTCATCTTTGCCAAGTTCAGATCAAACATCATGCCGCGCGCAACGGCTTAAGCCATTCAACCTTAATGCAATTCAACCTTAATAAAGACAACCTACCGATTAACGTGAGGAAAATAAGAATGAATAGCCAACACCAGACCCTACAAAACCTGCCCAAAATTGGTATCCGCCCAGTCATTGATGGCCGCCGCATGGGTGTACGCGAGTCGCTTGAAGAACAAACCATGAATATGGCTAAAGCCACTGCGCAGCTATTAAGCGAGCAGCTGCATCACGCCTGTGGCGCCGCAGTAGAGTGCGTGATTGCCGATGGCTGTATTGCTGGCATGGCGGAGTCTGCCGCCTGTGAAGATAAATTCAGCCGCCAGAATGTGGGATTAACCATCACCGTCACCCCTTGCTGGTGCTACGGCAGCGAAACCATCGACATGGATCCAATGCGCCCAAAAGCCATTTGGGGCTTTAACGGCACCGAACGCCCTGGCGCGGTATATCTAGCAGCCGCGCTGGCGGCACACAGCCAAAAAGGCATCCCTGCGTTTTCCATTTATGGCCACGATGTGCAGGACGGCGGCGATGACAGTATTCCAGCCGACGTAGAGGAAAAACTTCTACGCTTTGCGCGCGCCGGTTTAGCCGTCGCTAGCATGAAAGGCAAAAGTTATATGTCGCTGGGTGGCGTATCAATGGGGATTGCAGGCTCCATCGTTGATCATAACTTCTTTGAATCTTGGCTCGGTATGAAAGTGCAGTCGGTGGATATGACCGAGCTACGCCGCCGTATCGATCAGAAGATTTACGATGCCGAAGAGCTTGAACTCGCGCTTTCGTGGGCGGATAGCAATTTCCGCTTTGGGCCTGACCTTAATGCCGAACAATATCGTCGTTCGCCAGAAAGTAGCCGAGCGGTATTACGTGAAAGCTTGCTGATGGCCATGTGTATTCGCGACATGATGCAGGGCAACGAAAAACTGGCTCAGCAAGGATTCGTCGAGGAATCACTGGGCTATAACGCGATTGCGGCGGGCTTCCAAGGCCAGCGTCACTGGACCGATCAATACCCTAATGGCGATACCGCTGAAGCCTTGCTCAATAGCTCGTTCGACTGGAACGGCGTGCGCAAACCGTTTGTGGTAGCCACTGAAAACGATAGCCTCAACGGCGTTGCGATGCTGTTTGGCCACATGCTCACCGGTACCGCACAGGTGTTTGCCGACGTGCGTACCTACTGGTCACCTGAAGCGGTAAAACGCGTCACCGGAAGCGAGCTCACCGGTCATGCCAAAGACGGCATCATCCATCTGATTAACTCCGGCTCTGCGGCGCTGGATGGCTCATGCCGTCAGCTTGACGCGCAGGGTAATCCAACCATGAAACCGCATTGGCAAATCAGCCAGAAAGAAGCGGATGCCTGCCTGCAAGCAACCGAATGGTGCCCTGCGATCCACGAATATTTCCGTGGCGGCGGCTATTCATCTCGTTTCCTAACCCGCGGCGGCGTTCCTTTCACCATGTCCCGCGTCAATATCATCAAAGGCATTGGGCCAGTATTGCAGATCGCAGAAGGTTGGAGCGTTGAGCTGCCTAAAGACGTACATGACACGTTAGATAAGCGCACCAACGAAACGTGGCCAACCACATGGTTTGCTCCACGCTTAACCGGCAAAGGGCCGTTTACCGATGTGTACTCTGTGATGGCGAACTGGGGTGCTAACCACGGCGTGCTGACCATTGGTCACGTAGGTGCAGATCTGATTACGCTGGCATCAATGCTGCGTATTCCTGTGTGTATGCATAACGTGGAAGACGGCGAAATCTATCGTCCATCTTCATGGGCTGCGCACGGCATGGATACGGAAGGACAGGACTATCGCGCCTGCCAAAACTACGGGCCTTTGTATAAAAAATAATGCGCGGAGTGACCCCCTCCCAGCCTCCCCCTTCGCAGGGGGAGGAGCACACCGAGTTCGGTTTGCGTCACTGAACGGCGGGGAATTTACTCCCTCCCAACCTCCCCCCTTAGCAGGGGAGGAGCATATCGAGTTCGGTTTGCGTCACTGAACGGCGGGGAATTTACTCCCTCCCAGCCTCCCTCTTCGCAGGGGGAGGGGCATACCGAGTTCGGTTTATGTCACTGAACGGCTCCCTCCCCTGACAAGGGGAGGGTTGGGGTGGGGTAAACCTGTTTATATTTATTCACTAGGAGCCACCATGAACCATGATGTGGTGATCATTTTAGACTGCGGTGCTACCAATATTCGCGCCATGGCGGTAGACGCCAAAGGCATTGTGGTCGCTAAGGCGTCCACCGCCAATGCGAGCCAGCCCGCCGCAGAAAATGACCAATGGCATATCTGGTCATTAGATGACATTTTGCAGCGCTTTGCCGATTGCTGTCAGCAGCTCATGCCACAGCTAAGCGGCTACCAAATTCATGCGCTGAGCGTGACCACCTTTGGCGTTGACGGTGCGCTGGTCGATAAGAATGGCGAACTACTCTATCCAGTGATTAGCTGGAAGTGTCCGCGAACGGCGGCAATTATGGAGAAAATCGATCGCTATATTACGCCCGGCGAACTGCAAACCATTTCCGGCATCGGCCAATTTAGCTTTAATACTTTGTATAAGCTGATCTGGATAAAAGAAAATCGGCCTGAATTATTAGAACAAGCGCATGCATGGCTGTTTATTTCGTCGCTGATTAACCACCGGCTGACCGGCGAATTCACCACCGATCGCACTATGGCAGGCACCAGCCAGCTACTCGACGTGCGCCAAGAAACGTTTAGCGAGACTATTTTACAACGCACCGGCCTTCCCTCTTCGCTCTTCCCGCGCATGGTCGCGGCAGGGGAACATGTTGGCAGCTTAATACCGAAAATGGCCGAGCGTCTTGGCATTCCCGTAGGCACACCGGTGATTTCAGCCGGTCATGATACCCAGTTCGCCCTGTTTGGCTCTGGTGCCGAACTTGATCAGCCCGTGTTGTCATCCGGTACATGGGAAATTCTGATGGTGCGTACACCGCAGGTAAATACGTCGCTGCTGCCGCGTTTTGCCGGTTCGACCTGCGAACTTGATAGCTGCCAAGGCCTGTTTAACCCCGGTCTTCAGTGGTTGGCATCCGGCGTGTTGGAAAGAGTACGCCAGCTCTATTGGCCTAATGAAAAAGTCCCCGATGCCTACGCTCAAATGATTACCGAAGCTGGCGTAATTCGCCCCGGTGCGGAAGGCCTGCGCATGAACTGTCAGCTGCTTGATAGCCACGCTCAAGCCGGTTGGCGCGGCATGCGTTTGCATACCGAACGCGGCCATTTCTACCGCTCAGCTCTCGAAGGGCTTTCTTGGCAACTACAGCAAAATCTCTCGGTGCTAGAAAACATTGGTGGATTTGCCTCTAAGGAACTGTTGCTGGTGGGCGGCGGCAGCCGAAACGTGCTGTGGAACCAGATTAAAGCCGATGTTTTAAACCTTCCGGTCAAAGTACTGCACGATGCAGAAACCACCGTGCTAGGCGCTGCGATGTTCGCTTGGAGCGGCGTGGGTTACTACGATTCGCCAGAACAGGCGCGCCAGCAGGTGAATTATCGCTATCAATTTTATTATCCCGGTGAGCAAAGCGAGATCTATCAATCCCTTGCCCACGAAAATAATCTGCTTATGGAAGGAGTATAAAATGCTGAAAAATATCTCTCCGCTGATCTCACCTCAATTGCTCAAGACCTTGGCAGAGATGGGGCACGGCGATGAAATCATTTTCTCCGATGCGCATTTTCCCGCTCATAGTATGGGGCCAAAGGTCATTCGAGCCGACGGGCTGCGCGTCAGCGATTTACTGGCCGCCATCATCCCGCTGTTTGAACTCGATAGCTACGCCCCGCCGTTGGTCATGATGGCTGCGGTTGAAGGCGATACGCTGGATGCCAGCGTGGAGCAGCGCTATTTGCAGGCATTATCGAGCACCGATCGCCACGATCTTTCGGTCACTCGTATCGATCGCTTTGCCTTTTACGAACGCGCCCAAAAGGCCTTTGCGATCGTCATCACAGGCGAGACGGCTAAATACGGGAATATACTGTTAAAAAAAGGGGTGACGCCTTAATCTCTTGCTCTGGATTTAACCATGCGCCAGCCATCAGGCCAGAACTCGGCGCATGGTTTTTCGTGAGAGGAGAGCCATCGTGAAAACAGATCGCCATCAGGCCATCGTACAACTCATCCGACAGCATGAAACCCTGACCACCGAAGATCTTGCCGAGCTGCTGCATGTCAGCAAAGAGACGATCCGGCGCGATCTCAATGCGCTACAGGCGCAAGGTAAGATCATCCGCCAACATGGCCGCGCCAAAAGTATTAAGCGCGATACGCAAGACAACGGCGATCCCTTCAGCGCTCGCTTGAAAAGCCACTTCACCAGCAAAGCCGATATAGCGCGCCAAACGCTTCCATGGATCGATGCAGGCATGACGATCGCCCTTGATGCCAGCTCAACCTGCTGGTATTTGGCGAAACAGCTACCTGATATTGATATCACCGTGTTCACCAACAGCGTGCGCATTTGCCAAGAACTGTCGAAACGAGAGCATATCCAGCTCATCAGCTCCGGTGGGCTGCTACAGCGTAAATATGCGTGTTATATCAATCCAGCTATTCTCTCCCAGCTTAAAGAACTCGAAATCGATCTCTTTATCTTCTCGTGTGAAGGCGTTGATAAAGAAGGTGTTTTATGGGATTCCAACAGCTACAGCGCTGAATTTAAATCGCTGCTGCTTAAGCGTGCACTACAATCTTTATTGCTGATAGATAAAAGCAAAATGAATCGCACCAGCGAAATAAAGATTGGTGATATTAGCGATGTGGTGCAGGTGATAACGAATTTAGAATCGCCGGAAAA
This sequence comes from Obesumbacterium proteus, assembly GCF_001586165.1. Lineage (NCBI taxonomy): Bacteria > Pseudomonadati > Pseudomonadota > Gammaproteobacteria > Enterobacterales > Hafniaceae > Obesumbacterium > Obesumbacterium proteus. The sequence goes on from NZ_CP014608.1 coordinate 45,513, forward strand.
TGACGCTTTGTCTGAGGCTGAATATGAGGGTATCAGCCGTTAGCCTGAAATCTTATTTAACCACGGATTAATCCAAAAATGCATGCGAACGCTTGCCGGATGGGCATTATCTCCCTAGAGTTACGCCACTTTATTGCTCATCTGACAGGATTTTTAGGTATAACGCATTGGCTAAAACTATCCAACGAGAACACTATCTAGACTATATCCGCGCTACGCTCATGCTGTTGGGGATACCTTTCCATGTTTCACTAGTCTATTCAGCCCACCATTGGGTGGTGAATAGTACGCCTGAAAGCCTGACACTCAGCTTATTTAATGATTTCATTCACGCCTTTCGCATGCAGGTCTTCTTTGTTATTTCAGGCTATTTTTCCTGCATGCTGTATCAGCGATACCCGCTAAAAAAATGGCTGAACGTTCGCCTAACGCGATTATTGATCCCCATGGCAGCCGCGATGGTGCTGATCACGCTGCCTCAGTTCTGGTATATCCTGCATCACACCTCGGGGATCGGCGACTGGGATCAGGCTAATCTGTGGCAAAAAGCCAATATTTGCGTGTGGTATCTGGTTTCACACCTTTGGTTTTTACTCACGCTAAGTTTGCTTACCGTTATCAGCGCACCGCTGCTTAACGCCATCGTGAATCGCGGGCTTTGGAGCAAAGTATCAACCGACATGTTATTGCCCATTTTCATTGCGTTGGGCGTAGTTTTTGCCGTTCTACACAAGCTTTGTGCGACCTTCATGCCTGGCGTTACCGGCTCAGCGTTATTTAACTTTTTAGTGGTGAATACGTTGATGTATTTCCCGTTTTATTTGCTAGGTGCCGTGGCATTCGTGCATATAAAACATAAAGAAAATATTACGCGGGTGTCATTCAGCGATGGCTTGATTGCTGCGGCGTCGGTGGGATTATATATGTTGAATGAAAATACACAGGTCTTCGCACCGCTTCAGCTCAGCGTGCAGTTTTGCCTGATTTTCATCATTGGCCTGACGATGACTAAAGTCGTGCTCACGCTGGGTCACCGCCTGTTAAACCGAGAATCACGCGGCGTTACCTACTTTGTTGGCGCATCGCTGTTTATCTATCTGGTGCATCATCCACTGACGATTATCTACGGCAGCCTGATGGAAAACGCGCATCCGAACCCATTCGTCGGATTCATTATTGGCGTCACGCTGGTGGTATTAGGATCGTTAGCGCTGTATGAGATACATCGCCGAGTGCCTCTGCTGCGCTACCTGTTTTCGGGTAAGCCTCAGAAACCGGTGGTGAATTCACTGAAATGATAAAATTTGCCAGCCCGAGCGGCTGGCAAATTATTGTCTCATTTACGCCTTTGGCAGCTCTTTAATCAGCGCCTGACGCTGGTTATCGAGCGCAGTAATGCGTGTACAAACGTCTTTCCCGAAAGCTTTGAAGTCATCATCCTGCTTGCTCCACTCGGTACGGATCGCCTGCTGTAACCCACCCAGATTGCCCATGATGGCCTGCAACGGATTATCGGACTTGGTCGCATTCGCAGCCTGTTTTAGCCCCATTTCATTGATGCTGTCTTGCAGAACACCACCCATGGTCTGGTTTACCAAGTTTTGACCTTCCTGCTCAACTTTAGAAATGGCTTGATGATGGAAGGTATACCCATCGCTACGCTTTTCTAGAATTTTTTGCATCTGCTCTTTGAGCTGAGAATCGAGCTTAGTCAGGCGGTTACGAATATTGCTGTCGCTACCCACCTGCTCAACGATCACTTTATCCAGAGAAACACGGGCTTTCTCCAAACGCTGCTGAGCACCCTGATCGATCCACGGAAAATCAGAACGAATACCGGATTGCAGATTCACCGCCTGCTGTTTCGCTTTAGCACTGAGCGCTACGGCTTGGCCGTCGCGGGTCATATTGCCGTTTTTATCAATGGTAAGATTTCCGCTGGCACCCACGATCTGTACCTGCTGCGGATTGATAATGATGTCATCTTGCGGTTTAACGTTACATTCCCATGCCGCCTGTGCCTGCCACGCGGTTAGCATCAGCAGAGATAACCCTAATTTACGAATCATGCGTTCTTTCTCTCCTAAAAAATCGAGCGGCCAATGCGCTGCGCTAAGATCTCAAGCGCGGCGGTTCCCGCCAGTGAGTTACCAGAGGCATCCAGTTCCGGACACCAAACTGCGATACTCATTTCATGTGGAACAACGGCAATAATGCCACCGCCCACGCCTGACTTGCCGGGCATCCCGACACGATAGGCAAATTCGCCAGCGCCATCATACATACCGCTGGTGACCATCATGGCATTAATCTGGCGGTTCTGCCGCTCATTGATGAGAGGCTCATCCAACGCAGGAGAATGCCCGTTATTGGCAAGATAGACAAAAGTGCGCGCCAGTTCCATACAACTCATTCTTAAAGCGCAGTAATGGAAGTACGTTTGCAGCACCGTAATTACGTCATTTTCGAAGTTTCCAAACGACTTCATCAGATACGCAATAGCCGCATTTCGATCTGAATGTTCAAACTCAGAGCGCGCAACGCGTGCGTCATACACGATATCCGGCTCACCGGACAGCGCTCGCACCACTTCCAACATGCGCTGCTTAGGCGCGCTCAGACGCGACTGGAGCATGTCACACACCACCAGCGCACCTGCGTTAATAAAGGGGTTACGCGGCTTCCCCTGCTCCAGCTCAAGCTGCAACAGCGAGTTAAACGGCTGACCAGACGGTTCTTTACCGACGCGCGCCCAAATATCCGATTCCGCATAGCGGCTCAGTGCCACGGTCAAGCTCAATACTTTAGAAATCGACTGAATAGAAAAGCGCTCGTCTGCGTCACCCGCCTGATAGGTTTCGCCATCGACGGTACACACGGCGATCCCCAGCTTATCCGCAGGCACTTCAGCCAAAGCCGGAATATAGTCCGCCACTTTGCCCTGCCCGATCAAAGGGCGTACCTGAGCCAGAATATCTTCCAGCAGTTGATTACTCAGCTTAGTCGCCACACGCTACTCCACAATGCATCCAAAATACGTTCATAACGGGCGGGAGGATAAAGCAAATGCGCCGGAACGGAAAGGAGTAGCGGAGAGATAACATGGATACAAAATAACTTTGCGAACAGCATTCCATAACCTGTGGATCTCACTAGAAGATTAAAATAATCAGAGCTAGATTGCGCAAATTAACGCTATGGACAGAGAGTAAATTACATGGAATTTCTAGCGCTAAAACAGGGGGGCTTCACCCTGCATCTATGCCATTTCAGCATCCATAATCAACCGTTTACCTGTTTGTTTTCTTTGGTAGATCTTAATGATGCCAGCTACTTAATGTTTAGATCTGAGGAGGTTGGTTTTTTATTGCAAGAACCTAGTTATGACGTCAAATTCGATCGCCAAGATAACTTTGAGTCTGGTCATTTTTACGCCTCTCCAGTTTCACAAATAACGCGCTTTGGTTATCGAGAACTATTGATGCTTGGCCAGATTCTTACTCAAATTATTGAACAGCATTATCAAACATTTAATGCAAAATCCTATTTTGCCAACGCTGAGAATATACGCTTAAAACATTTCTACGATAGGCTTGTGCGTAGGGGCGAAAATAGGTTAAATTTTGAACTCAACAACAATATTGGCCCTGGAGAACTCGGTTATGCTTTCAAGACCCCCAGTTTCAGAACTCAAAAAAATGACGGTACGTGAACGAAAGATTTTAGGTATGCAACTTGCCAAACAAGCCTTCGATTTGGCAGTCAAAAACGATAAAATTGTGCGCATACCTTTCGCAAAACAATAAAAAACCCGCCGAAGCGGGTTTTTTTATACCTGTGGAAATCAATCCCACCAAACATCAAACAGATCGCTCACGACAACATTTTTCATGCCGTGTGCTTCCAGCCAGTCTTTAACCAGCTTCTGATGTTCTTCGGTGCACTGACCGATCTGCTGTAGGCAAATCAGACCTTCCCACGCCAGATAGCCACTGCCATCAAATGCCAGACCGTTTGGCTCAATCGCTTCATCGATGAATTTATCAACGGTAGTGTCGATAATGTCGATACCGGTGCCTTCTTCAAAGTTCCAGCTTACGCTGAAACCTAATTCCTGAAACTCATCGATATGCATCTTTTTACGCAAACGACGGCTGCGGTTTTTAGCCATTATTCTACCCTCTCAAACATCAAATCCCAGTTGCCATGCCCCAAACGCTGACCACGCAGTTCAAACTTCGTTAATGGACGCGAGTCCGGCCGAGGGACGTATGTATTATCGCTGGACAGGTTTTTGTAACCTGGTGCGTTGTTCATCACTTCCAGCATATGCTCGGCGTAGTTTTCCCAATCAGTTGCCATATGGAAAACGCCGCCGATTTTTAATTTGCTCTTAATCTGCTGCGCAAACGGAGCCTGTACGATGCGGCGCTTATGATGGCGCGCCTTATGCCATGGATCGGGGAAGAATAGCTGAACCATGGCCAGCGAATTCTCCGGGATCATCTGTTCCAGTACTTCAATCGCATCATGGCACATCACGCGTAAATTGGTGATGCCCGCTTCATAAGCTGCGGCTAAACATGCACCCACGCCTGGCGAATGCACTTCGATGCCGAGGAAGTTTTTCTCAGGATGCTGCTGCGCCATGGTAACCAACGACGCGCCCATACCAAAGCCGATTTCAAGCACGGTAGGCGCTTCACGGCCAAATAAAGCAACCAGATCCAGCGGCTGTGGCTGAAAATCTACGCCCATCACCGGCCAGAAGTTATCCAGCGCAAACTGCTGCCCTTTGGTCAGACGCCCTTGGCGGCGTACAAAACTGCGGATACGGCGCATAACGCGGCCGTTCTCATCAAATTCCGGTGATACAACGTCATTCATAGTGGTGCTTCATCTGCCTGAATGTGGATGTTTAACATAAAGTGAGCGCGCATTATGCAAAATTGGCCCGTTTTAACAAGTTTTGATTTTAACAGCTACTAGCAAGCTCTAGTCAGAAACTTTCATTAATTAGCGTTAATCGTTGAATAAAACGCGTATTAATCATCGTTATCACATCACCCTTTTAGGTATAACCAGCCCCCTGCGGATAACAGGAAATCGCCTATTAGCACCAGCTTGAGAAAGATCCGGTTTACAGCAGGTAGGCTCTGTGCTGCAATCGCTGCCTATTTTTATTGGCTTCGCTTTCTTAACAAGCGCGGCCTATTGGGAACTCTTCACGCTTATGATGCTCGCGCAACAGTTCGCGCAGTCGGTGCTAACTTGGTACGACCGCTACGGACGCAAAACTTTGCCGTGGCAAAGTCCAAAAACACCTTATCAAGTATGGCTTTCAGAAGTCATGTTGCAACAGACTCAGGTTGCGACCGTGATCCCCTATTTTCTGCGTTTTATGGAAAAATTCCCTGACGTGCGAGCGCTGGCCGCTGCGCCTCAGGATGAGGTTCTGCACCTGTGGACCGGTCTAGGCTACTACGCTCGCGGGCGTAATCTGCATAAAGCTGCACAAACCATCGTTGAAAAGCACGGTGGTGAATTCCCAACCTCTTTTGAAGATGTCTGCGCACTGCCCGGCGTTGGGCGTTCTACCGCAGGCGCGATTCTCTCTTTATCGCTTGGTCAGCATTACCCTATTTTAGACGGAAACGTAAAACGCGTATTGGCTCGCTGCTATGCGGTTGACGGTTGGCCGGGTAAAAAAGAGGTTGAAAACCGTCTGTGGCAAATCAGTAAAGACGTCACTCCGGCCAAAGGCGTTAGCCAATTTAATCAGGCGATGATGGATTTAGGCGCATTAGTTTGCACGCGCAGCAAACCAAAATGCGAACTGTGCCCGCTAAGCAACGGATGCATGGCTTACGCCAACAACAGTTGGAGCCAGTATCCGGGCAAGAAACCGAAGCAGACTATTCCCGAACGAACCGGCTATTTCTTAATGATGCAAATAGGCGATAAGGTCTGGCTGGAGCAGCGCCCTAACGTTGGGCTATGGGGCGGTTTATATTGCTTCCCACAGTTCGCCAGCGAAGACGAATTGCGTCAGCACGTTAAGTCATTGGGCATGGGTCAGCCGAAGCTTCATCAGCTAACCTCATTTCGCCACACCTTTAGTCATTTTCATTTAGATATCGTGCCAATTTGGTTTGATATAACACAGCACAGCCACTGCATGGATGAAGGAACTGGACTCTGGTATAACTTAGCCCAGCCACCGTCTGTCGGTCTGGCAGCCCCCGTGGAACGTTTATTGCAGCAGTTGGCAAAAGAGCCCGTTGCTAAGTGAAAGTTATGACTTTCAATAAACTGAACCAGGCTCACCACATGAGGAATAATCATGAGTAGAACGATTTTTTGTACATTTCTGAATCAAGAAGCCGAAGGGCAGGATTTCCAGCTATATCCGGGTGAACTGGGTAAGCGGATCTATAACGAAATCTCTAAAGAAGCGTGGTCGCAGTGGATGTCGAAACAAACCATGCTCATCAACGAGAAAAAGCTCAACATGATGAACCCTGACGACCGAAAACTGCTGGAACAGGAAATGGTGAAGTTCCTGTTTGAAGGCCACGACGTGCATATCGAAGGTTACACGCCGCCAAGTCAGTAAGCTTACTAATAAGTATATTGCGGGGTTAATCACGTTAAGCCCGCAATTTTAGACCCATTTTTCATCCAATATGGCTGTGAAGATGAAGAAAGTTTTAGCATTGATCCTGATCGCACCCTTGCTGATCTCTTGTTCTGGAAAGAAAAATACTCAGAACAGCGAAGCCTTTGTCAAAGATACCAATGGCTTTGACATTTTGATGGGACAGTTTGCCCATAACATTGAAAACATTTGGGGCATTAACGAGGTACTGATTGCGGGTCCAAAAGACTACGTAAAATATACCGGTCAATACCTGACGCGTAGCCACATCAACTTTGATTCCGGCCAGATCACCATCGAGACCATCTCACCAACCGATCCCGCAGCCAGTTTAAAACAGGCGATCGTGAGTACTTTGCTGATGGGTGACGATCCGGGGTCTATCGATCTCTATTCTGATGTGAACGATATTCAGATCAGTAAAGAACCGTTCCTGTATGGGCAGGTGCTAGATAACACCGGCCAGCCGATTCGCTGGCAAGGACGTGCCAGTAACTTTGCCGACTATCTGATCCAGCATAAGCTGATGAAACGAACGTCTGGCCTGCACGTGATTTACTCCGTGACCATTCAACTGGTGCCTAACCACTTGGATAAGCGTGCGCATAAATACCTTGGCATGGTGCGCAAAGCCTCTGAAAAATATGGCGTTGATGAGTCATTGATTCTGGCTATTATGCAAACTGAATCCAGCTTTAACCCGTATGCGGTAAGCGGATCGGATGCACTCGGCCTGATGCAGGTTGTTCAGCACACGGCGGGTAAAGACGTATTCGTGCAGAAAGGGAAATGGGGTACGCCAAGCCGCAGCTATCTGTTTGATCCAGAAAACAATATCGATACAGGTACTGCTTATCTGGCGATTTTGCAGAACAACTATTTGGGTGGTATTCAGAACCCAACCTCACGCCGCTATGCCGTTATTACCGCCTATAACGGTGGGGCCGGTAGCGTGCTGCGCGTGTTCTCCAGCGATCGTAACCGCGCGGTCAGTATAATCAACCAGCTAACGCCGGGTGATGTGTACGAAACGCTAACCAATAAGCACCCATCGGGCGAATCTCGTCGTTATCTATACAAAGTTAACAACGCCCAGAAGAGCTATCGTCGCGGGAAATAGGTTTTGCATTAACCCTATCCAGCCTCCCCCTTCGCAGGGGGAGGTTCCGACCGAGTTTTCTATTGAGCGCCGAACGGTGACCTTTCCTGCTTAGGAGAGGTTAGGGTGAAATGTGGGAAATGCTATAACTGGAAATTAATCATGATGATGGTGGTGATGCCCTTCCCCATCTTCATGCTGATGTTCATACTCTTCACCCGGCACAACCAGCAGTTTGCCGTAGCGGACGCCTCGTTCAGCAATCACCTTCTCGGCTAACCCTTTCACTTTACCCGTCGCACCTTTCAGCAAGGAAACCTCGAGGCAACTCCCGTGATCGAGATGCACATGCAGGCTTGCAAGGGAGAGATCGTGGTGATCGTGGAAGCTTTTCGTCAGGCGCTTAGAAAGCTCACGCGCTTCATGATCGTAAACGTAAAACAGCGCAGCCACACAGTTGCTGGTTTCATCATTCGACGTTGGCGTTGCCGTGGCTTGCAGCCCTGCCCGAGCCAAATCACGGATTGCCTCTGAGCGGTTTTGGTAATTACGTTCTTTGATGATGGCATCAATTTCTGCCATCAAATCGTCGTCCAATGAAAGAGTGACTCGTTGCATAAAGTTAATTCCTGAAGCGGCATGATTCTTCAGAGTATGACATTGTTCCTATGCTGAAAAAAACGACCTCGGTCAGCTAATCCATCAACTCCATTGGGCCACCTTTCTCTAACGCAAGAAGATAGGCGGGTCTGGCATGCAAACGCTTCAATAAGCCACGCGCATGAGGGGCTTTATCTAAACCAGTGCGGATATTCATCGCCTCGAGCGGAAAACTCATCTGTATATCAGCCAGACTAAAATGATCCCCCGCAAACCAGTTATTTTTACTCAGATGATTTTCAATAAAACGAAGATGCGTCGCCAGCTGCTGATCGAGATAACCGCGCTGCACGCCTTTGCCGAGCAGGCTTCCAATTGGGCGAATCAGCCACGGAACCGGCGCTTTGCCCAAACGATTAAAAATCAGCTTCATCACCAATAACGGCATTAGCGATCCTTCGGCATAGTGCAGCCAATAGCGATATTGCATGCGCTCTGGTTTTTCTTGTGGCTTTAGCAGCGCCGAATGGTCGTAGGTATCTTGTAGATATTCAAGAATGGCGGCTGATTCCGCAATGGTCCACTCTCCATCAGTCAGAACCGGAGCCTTGCCCAGCGGGTGAATTTTCTTCAGCGATTCAGGCGCCAGCATGGTCACGGGATCGCGTTGGTATTGCTCAATCTGATAGGGCAACCCAAGCTCCTCTAGGGTCCAAAGCACACGGTGGGAACGCGAATTGTTAAGATGGTGAACCGTAATCATTGGCTAACTCCGCTGGCTGATGTTTTCTAACTATAGACAGCAGTGACAAAATCACACAGAAGATTACGTGCATGAGAAAAAACAAAGAGAGCCGCTGATGGGCTCTCTTCATGGGGTAAAACAAGTGCTTAATAAGCTTGATTAAAAGTCGCTATTAAACATTTTTGTCCTGAATTTCAAAACGTGGAGAAATCAGACCGTATAGCGTCCATCCCAAGAAGGTCACAATCGCACCGTACATCATGGCTTCTTCGCCAGATGAATAAAGCGCGTAGAAGCTATACATAGCACCGATAAACGCGATGATATTCGCCATACGCGCCTTGCTAGGATTAACCTTCGCCACTTTCTGGATAATAACCAACGCCGCCATTGAAAGGATGTACGGAATAATGTTGGTCACCACCGCCAAGTTAACCAGCACGTTAAACTGCTTATTCAGTGATGGGCTAATAGTCATTAAAGACAGCACGGTTTGGATGATCACGATAACGATCATGCCTTTTACCGGGGCTTCAACTTTGGTCAATTTAGAGAAAACTTTAGGGAAATAGCCTTCATCCGCAGAGGATTTAAATACCTGCGCGATGGTGAACTGCCAACCCAGCAATGAACCTACGCAGGACATAATCATCAGAGCCATGATGATTTTACCCACGCCCGGCGTGAACATTTGGGCAAACGCTAAACCAAACGGCGCGGTTGAGTTAGCCAAATCCATGTTTGGCACAATACCGGCAATCACGTTAGTAGAAACAATATAGATAACCGCTGCGCCCAATGTACCGCCTAATACGGCAATAGGAACGTTACGTTCTGGGTTATCAACAACGTCGGTATTCGCACAGGCTGATTCTAAGCCCAAGAATGCCCACAACGTCATGGCAATAGAAGAACCGACGGCCTCAAATACAGGTAAATGATGTGGGTTCCATGATTGTACGTACATGGTTGGACTAAACCAGAACCAACCAATAACGGAAATCCCAACAACAGGAATGATGACACCCCAAACGGTCACGCCGCTGATACGGCCAGTGATGCGTGCGCCACCGAAGTTGGCGATAGTCGCCAGCCACAGCACGCCGATAGTGGCGATACAAATTCCCAGTGGCGTTAGGTTGGCTCCCATTAACTCAGTACCGTAACCTACAGCCGAAATGGCGATTGCCACGTTAGCAATCAGCAAAGATACACCGTAGGTGTAGTTCGCCATAAAGTTACCGGATTTGCCGAAAGCATATTCTGCATATCCGCCCATACCGCCTGATTTACGGCTAAACATCCCACACTTAGCAAACGCATAGGCCAAGGCCATCGACCCTAACGCTGTCACCAGCCATGAAACGATGGAAAGCGTACCCACTTCCGCTAATTTGGTCGGCAACATGATGATCCCTGACCCCATCATGTTAACCGCTGTCAAAATTGTGAGCTGAACGACGCCCATTTTGTTACTGCTTTTAGACGTACTCATAAACAATCTCTCTTATGAAATCTATTGGCGGAGAGCTGGAAACGTCGCAGCTCCCCGCTGTTTCTTTTATCGGAAAATCAGTTTCGGCCAGTACCCCTGCCGAGAAACGATTTCTAATTTATTGTTTAATAACATAACCATAAGCACGTTTACGTCCATCCTCGTCCTGTTGGATATAGACACCCTGTAATTCAGGTGCAAACCCTGGCAGCAGGTTAATGCCCTCTTCCAATGCCAAGAAGTAACGCTGTACAGAACCACCCCAGATTTCACCTGGGACGACGCACAGAACACCTGGAGGATAAGGAAGTGCACCTTCAGCGGCGATGCGGCCTTCAACCTGATTCAGCGCAACCAGTTCAACGTTGCCACGGACAAACTCGATATTCGCCTGCTGTGGATTCATCACCACTTTCGGGAAGTGAGCTTTGCGGAACATCTCTTTTTGCAGCTGTTTCACGTTATGGCTGACGTACAGGTCATGCATTTCCTGACACAGCTGACGGATGGTGTAACCCTGATAACGTTCTTCGTAGTTTTTGTAGATGGATGGCAGCACTTCCGACAGCGGCGCATCTTCTTCTAACAGGCGTTCAAAGCGAGCGATTTGTGCAACAAGGTGCTGCATCTTCGCCATATCTTCCGCAGGCGTCATCAGGAACAGGATTGAGTTCAGGTCACATTTTTCTGGAACAATGCCATTCTCACGCAGGAAGTTGGCAAGGATAGTGGCTGGAACACCAAACTTATCGTATTCACCGGTCTGCACGTTGATACCCGGCGTGGTCAGCATCAGTTTGCATGGGTCTACAAAGTATTGATGCTCAGCGTAGCCTTCAAATGAGTGCCAACGTTCACCTGGGATGAAGTCGAAGAAGCGCAGATCGTTAGCCATTTCTTCGGTATCAAAATCTTCCCATTTACGACCATCGATGGTTGCTGGAACGAACGGACGAATATGTTTGCAGAGTTTTAACAGGAGCTTACGTGTTTCGATACCGACTTTAACGCAGTCCATCCACATGCGTTTTCCGCTTTCACCTTCATGCATCTTGGCGTTCACATCAAGCGCAGCAAACAATGGATAGAATGGGCTGGTTGACGCATGCATCATGAAAGCATTGTTCATGCGTTTATGATTTACATAGCGATCTTGGCCTTTGATATGTTTATCTTTTTTGTGGATCTGTGAGGTCTGAGAGAAACCAGCCTGTTGTTTATGAACGGACTGAGTTACCAAAATACCAGGATCGTTTTCATTCAGTTCTAACAGCAGAGGAGAGCAATCATTCATCATTGGAATGAACTGTTCGTAGCCTACCCATGCAGAGTCAAACAGGATGTAGTCACACAGATGACCAATTTTATCAACGACTTGGCGGGCGTTATAGATAGTACCGTCGTAGGTACCTAACTGAATAACCGCAAGGCGGAATGGACGTTTTTCTGCAGAGCGCTCTGGAGCCACTTCACGCACTAAATCACGCAGATATTTCTCTTCAAAACAGTGGGAATCAATACCACCGATAAAGCCAAACGGGTTACGCGCAGTTTCCAAATATACCGGTGTTGCACCCGCCTGAATTAACGCACCATGGTGGTTAGATTTATGGTTGTTACGGTCAAATAGCACCAAATCGCCCGGAGCCAACATCGCATTCAGCACGACTTTGTTTGAAGAAGAAGTCCCGTTCAATACGAAGTAAGTTTTATCAGCGTTAAAGACTTTGGCCGCATGCATCTGCGCGGTGCAAGGAGCGCCTTCATGGATAAGCAAGTCACCCATTGATACGTCAGCGTTACACAGGTCAGAACGGAATAATGTTTCGCCAAAGTAATCAAAGAACTGGCGACCGGCAGGATGGCGGCGGAAGAACTGACCACCTTGATGCCCTGGGCAGTCAAATGCAGCGTTACCCTGCTGCACATATTCAACGAGGCTACCAAAGAAAGGAGGCAAAACCTCTTTCTCATATTTAACCGCAGCGGCTTCCAGTTGTTTGCCGTAGAAATCAACGTTGCCATCACACAGCTCAAACACGCCAGTCACGCGTGGCAGCACTTCTGCTGGCAATTCTTCTTCGCAGCAAACGGCAACAAAAACAGGAATACCGAAACCAGTTTGTTCAATCGTATCCAGCATGCCTGAAACCGCATCTTCAACGGAAATAACGGCAGCGGAAACGTCAGTAAAGTTAGTATTATTAATATCTACAGTTTCGCGTTCAGTACTAAAGCATTCAGAGGTGTTGTTATTAACTGCTATTTTTAGTTTTTCCATTTTATTTATGGTCTCTTATTTTATTAATAGTCATTAATTTAGGGTAAAGCATAGCCGTCAGATATTCCCCTTAGGGATCCGAAGCGTAATTATTTTTTAAAGGCAATATTACCCTGCAATAATTCAGGTTACTGAATTACTGGAATAGGTAGATAAATGCCAGGTGGCTAAGCCACCAGATTGGCGCATGAGTTTATTGGGATAGTCAAAATCTGCTTACCGAATTATGGATAAAACTAGATTATTCAGATAGATACTAGATTTACCAACGAATGAGATCGGGCAAGCATGACGATCCGCAACAACGGACGCCGTAGGAGGGGGGATTATTTAGAGTTGAAAAGGTGAAAGTCAAAGCAGCTACGATGGGCCATCATCATCAGATGAGTGACGCGTCGGATATGCGGCATAGCTTTATTGTTATTTTCCATTTCCTATTTCCTCTTTATGTGGAAACCGAGGACATTGTAACCCGTGCGATTATGTAAACCGTGATATTTATCACATTTACGAGGTATATAATAAATAAAAAAATACTATTGTCCAGCCTTGAATGCATATTTAAGCACCAGTAATAGTTAGTAATATGTAACGAATTCCTTTTATCTGTATTATTAAAATAAATCCTATCATTAAAGGAATTCGGCAACCTTGAATTTTTTGGCTGATACAAATAATGCGGTTTTATTATTTATTGATGCGTATTTGTAAACAAAATGTTTTACCTTTGGCTGCGCTATGACGCCTCATATGATTTTTTAACTGATAAAAATGCTTAAAAATTCATCTAACAAATTAACACCACTGACTATATAATTTTGAACCATGGTTTTTATCTCTCAGGACCTGCATCTCATCACGAGCAATGCGTCTTTATTGAGCGCTTAAACCATGAAAGTGATAAATTTATTGACGCGGCGCCGCTGATACGGTTTAATGCGCCCCGTTGCCCGGATAGCTCAGTCGGTAGAGCAGGGGATTGAAAATCCCTGTGTCCTTGGTTCGATTCCGAGTCCGGGCACCATCTTCAGAGCCTGTCCGTTAAGGGTTGAGATCCTTAACGGGCATGACATAAGTACCCGAAACAGCTTCATGTGATAAATACGCTTATCGCATCGATTGTTGAACATTCGGGACTAAGAAGCCGGAGAGTGTTCGTCGCACTCTCTGGCTTTCTCACGTCCTTCCGATAAGAATTTTGACAGTATCCCACCGGTAGTGTCAATCTTATGTAAAGAAAAGCTTCATTTTTTTGCTTTCAGTCACTTAGATTTCACTTTAGATTAATCCTAGCGACCAAAAACCTCCTCTAACGCTATACGTAAACTGTCCATGTTGCCTTCAACGTACTCCAGTGTGACAGCAACACTTGAGTGCCCTAACAGTGTTTGAACAACTTTCAGATTACGATCAGGGGATTTCATCATGTCGGTAGCAATGGTATGCCTAAACCTATGTGGCGTAATAACACACTGGCACTCAGTTGAAAGTCGGCGGAAGAAGCCACGCAGGGGTTGATAAGCCATCACGTCTGTTAAGATATTTTTTCGCCCATCAAACCTGCTCGCATTAAATAACATATCGCCATGTGCTGCTCCGCGCTCAACCGCAGCCAGCATCAATCGTTCAAGCCTTGGTCGTAATAATCGCGTAATCGGAACCCGGTGTTCTCTGTGATTTTTTGAAGCTTCAGGACGCAAATTTATCCATCCCCCTTCTAAGTGAACATCTTCCAGGCGGATGTTGAGTAGCTGATTCTGCCTCATACCGGTATAACGGAGCGTATCTACCACGCTGAGCCAGAACCATGCCGGTCGCAGAGCCGAGCGTGATTTTTCAATTATCCCCAAACTTTCCTCTTTTTCTCTCGCTTCGAGTAATAAATATATTTTTTTAATCTCTGACTCGGTGAGCGTTTTTTTCCTTTTGATATCTGGTCTGGCAATCACACCATTGAAGGGATTATCTTTTAGAGTAACGAATTTTTGCTGCAGTGCATGATTATAAATTGCACGCATATGAGCAACTTTATTATTCCAAGTTATTGATGATAGTCCCTGCTCACTTAAAACATGCCGACGCCAGTTTAAAACTGTTAGTCTATCAACCTGACCTGGGAAAACGTTATCTCCAATATAACGTCGGAATGAATTGATAACTTTTCTATAACTCCACTCAGTGGCTGGCCTCAATGTCTTACTAAAAAAGTAGTCCTTAAGGATATCGTCATAACTAATTAATTCCATCTTCCTCTCCCTATACATCAATTAAATGCTTTAACTATTTATTAGGTGACAACCACTGACTGTCAGATAGAACGACACCTTCTTTAAGCAGTTGTGTTGCAAAAACCATATAGCCTGACATTCGGGTAAAACGCCCCTCACGGCCCTCATTCTCATATTTCTTGTAGATGTATATCCCCTTTCCACTTCTTGAAAAATGTTTGTTCAGCGCTTCAAAACTTTTTTGAATATCATCTTTGTCTGACTCTGTTT
Organism: Obesumbacterium proteus; assembly: GCF_001586165.1. NCBI lineage: Bacteria > Pseudomonadati > Pseudomonadota > Gammaproteobacteria > Enterobacterales > Hafniaceae > Obesumbacterium > Obesumbacterium proteus. The sequence goes on from NZ_CP014608.1 coordinate 60,889, forward strand.
TTTCTTGTGTCGCCAGATATCGGTAAAAACAATCCGGCGTCTGAATAAAGACGTACTGAGCCATAACATGCAACAGACTGTCCTGTGCATTAACACTGAGTGCCCCTTTCTCAATGGAATCAACCAGCCAGTCCCAAAAAAGTTCGCCCAATGTGAATGTTCTGGCAGAATCAGACTGCTTTAATGTTTCCACGACGGGGTTATCATCAGAGGTTGTTTCATCGACTACTTCAGCGTTTGTCATTTTATCCAGCAGCGTCAACAAATCACCGGGGGTTACTCCCTCTGACGGCATATCTGCATGCACATCAGCAAGACTTTCGGCCTGACTGGATTGGCCGATAGCTGAGACCAGTTCTGGCATGATCGGAAGAGCATCCGCGCTGCTTAGTGAAGATATCTTATTGTCGTCAATTTCATTGGAAACAAAGGATTGAACAGGAATTTCATTAGTAGGATGCTCGGCAGGATCAGAAGAGGCGCTCTGACTTAAGGCTTCAGTATTATCTGTGGCAAGTTTGACTGAAGGCTGAGCAAATGTGTCTTGAGCGAACAGTCCACATTTTTCGCGAGCCTCACTCACTGCGGCATGAAGAATGGCCCCGGCAGGTTTATTACCTGACAGGTAAACCAGTAATGCGTCAGCCAGCGCTGGCCAGCGCGCTACCCAAATAAGCCCTTCGTAAGGTATCAGGCGATAAGCGCAAGTGGCAGCGCGAACTGCAGAATTTGTGTCTTGCTCACAAAATTTCATCCGCCAGGGAGCTTCAGGCATCCCCAGACCTGGAAACCACCGGCGGCCATCTTCGTAGAAAGCCGCCATCTGTTCGAGGCTGCCCAGGTCATGCATCAATGCTGCCCAGAAAATGGCTGTACACCAGGCTGCGCTCTGCGCCGACTGTTCTTCCGGGGGTGCCCCTGGCGGCAGCATCCATCCCCTGGATAACCTCACCGCGCAAACGGCCACCTCAAGCGCTTCATCTAGCATGCCGCCTTCGAGTGCGTAGGGTCCCGATGACGCAGCCGGCAGCTGCTGCAGGCTCACTGCCAGCCGCTTCACCGGCTCCAGCCAAAATGTCTCCCAAACTGGCCTGGAGAAAGGGCTATTGTCCCATAATTGCTGCAGCGCCTGTTTTCTGTGTCGCGTGGACAACAGTGCATCTGCGCTCAGCGGTAAAAACCACCCCGCAGCAGTTGGTCTCTCTGACTCCTTACGCACCTTCGGTGCGGTATCTATTTTCTGATTATGAAATCTGCCTGTCATCCACTTCAGCATTGCCGCCCCCGTCAGTCATCGATAAAGGGGCATTACGCTATGCTTTCCCCCTTTTCTGGCAAGCGAGAACTCTATATTCGTTTCCTCGATTAACCCCTTGATCTTTATTTTTTGGATCTGCATGAATAATTTTTGCAGGCCATGAGCGTCCAAACGTGCCTGAATGTGGCTTTTCAAAGAGAAGAAACCGCCATGAAATCGAACGCTGTTCCTGTGGCCATTATAATCACCTGCTGGATGTTGATTTGCTCAGCGCTCACAACCCTCATCACTAATGGACTTTTCACATTGGACAGTCTGATCGTATTTATCACGCTCACCGGTACGCCCGCGCTGTTCAACCCCCTGGCAAAAGTTGTGTTTAATCTCAGGCCATACCCCTTCGTATTGATGAAAAAGAGACGCCGGTTATGGCTACACCTCAATCCCTGGCTTGCTGTCGGCCAGCCGGGGATCCGGGATATGAAAGGTTACTGGCATGCCCTGTCAGACACTCTCCGCACTGCCATGAAAACGCCCCAGCACACAATTATCCTGTCGTCTCACCTGCTCAGTCCCCGACGAACAGCCCGGTTGTTACGACACTTCCCCGCAGATCATTATTTCTGCCACACCCTTAGCAGACCCATCGGCCACGCGGAACGAACTGGCTTGCAGATCGACACATTTCTGAAGGAATGGCGTTGGTACACTCCCTCAATGCAATGCGGCGTCCTGGTGATACGCAAAAAAGAAAAGAGGTAATGACGACGATGCTCTCCTGGAAACTGATGAAAGCCACCGAACGCGCCTGCAGGAACATCTGTGAGGAGGAAGAAGCGGCCTTTCATTACAATTACCAACTAAGTCCTTTTGATCGTCTCTTACTATGGATTAAAGGCTTCATCGCTGGCTGGCCACTGGAGGAAGAATACAAACCGCTGTTTGGAAACATAATTCGTCTCTGGAGACGAAAACAGCGGTGAATAGCTCTATCCCGGAATATTAATTTGTAAATCTGAATACATAATTTCCCGTTAAATCTCTGTTTCAACGTATTCATACTGGCTACATGAAACGTATCGATCTGAACGATCGAAATTGTCCGTTATACAAAAGCACAACACCCGATTATTGTATTCACATCGAATACAAATAATAAAAATCATAAATTTTAGTTGGTTATACCAACATCCTATTCAACACCGGGGAGTCTCATGAGTCTTAGTGTCACGTCACTGCTTTCACGCCTGACCCTGGAACAGGACGATAAACTCAACGTCCTGCTCAGCGCAGCGGCGACAGAAAGTAAAAAATCGGGCGACCCGCTGGCGGTAAGATTTAAACCTGGGATCCGTGAGTACATAACACTCGCCTCTGCAAAACTGGGCATATCAGCGTCTGAATTCATCAATATCTTAATTGAAGGCGTGATAAGGGAAACGCTGTCCCCCTTTCAAACACGCGCTACCCAGGTCGTGGAACGGTTTCAACTGCTTATGGACGCCCACGGTTTGAACATCACTGACGTCGCGACGCTGCTGTCACCGTGGAATATCGGACTGAGCGTACTGGAAAGCCGTGAGCGCACCATGGATTATCTGACTGACCCTTTGCTTTCCGAAATAGCGGAGTGGTTTAGCATTAATAAAAGCTGGCTAACAGCGGCGTCATCATCACCAATTGTCGCACCCGGCAATAATCCCGACTGGCATAAGTTAGCACTGCAAATTAGCAATAAAATAGCGGATGTTTCATTAAAAGCCTTACCGCAGATTATTTTAATTCGGGATACTCTGGCTCCCTCAGTCGTTCACTTCAGTTATGAAACGCTGATTGGCGTGTGTTTAATCACTGTGAAATTGAAAAATGGGTTCCCCCTGCGCGTTGCTGAATACTTAGGCGAACAAATACCGTATGGCGGACACGAACAGCTCTTTATTGATTTCATGGCCTATTGCGGTGTCTTACAAAAGAAAAGACGGGCCATTGTTACAACCTGCACAACAGACGTCTCTTCTTTAAAACTCTTGTCATCCGGTAAAGTCTTGCCCGTCATGTTATTGGATAATCGACTAAACCAGAATTATTTGAATCAATGGGAAAAAGAAGAACTTAATCTGCTGCATTATCCGGAGAAATACGTCACAGAGGAGTGGCTAAAAGAAATAGATAATTTGAACTAATAATAAACTCGTTAAGTAGCAAATCTTTTTATTGGTGCGTCTGCACCAGGGAATTCTTTTACCTAAAAAACATAAACTGCACAGGAAAATATAATGATGAAAGCCACGTTAATAACACGCTGTCTGATGTTTGCCGGGCTGGTCTCTTCACTGCCCGCGGCACATGCTGCCGGCACCTGGTTTGAAGCCAGGAACGATGCGATGGGAGGAACCGGCGTTGCTTCATCAAAATACGGCGCGGCTCCGTTGCTTAACCCGGCCTTACTAACAAAGTCAGAACCCGGAAATAACCTCAGCATTATCCTGCCAACCGTGGGCGCCCAGGTCAGTGACCCGGACAACCTGCAGGACGGCTTTGATAACGTCAAGCATGCCTGGGATGACCTCGAGAATGCCAGCGGCACCGGCAACAGCGCCTCCTCAGCGACAGAACTCAAGAAATCGCTGACCGATATTTCTGGCCACAGCGGCCGAGCGAATGCCGGCGCAGGCGTAGTGATTGCCATACCTAATGACACACTGCCCTTTGCTCTGGTCATTAAAGGCTGGGGTCAGGCGAAAGCCCGCGCTGAGGTGAGCAACAGCGATCTGGCTTATCTCGATGCCGCCAGTGCTGGCCTGGTTCATCCCGATGAAACTGCCCTTAACAGCCTCACCTCACGCGCTGAAGGCGTGGCAGCTCTGGTGAGCGAGTACGGCATCGCGATGGCACATCATTTTACACTGGGTGATATTCCTGTATCGGTTGGGATCATTCCCAAATTTCAGCGTGTTGATACCTGGAATTACAACGTAGCCATCAATAACTACAGCACCTCCGACTTTCGCAGCGGTGACTGGAAGCGTTCAGAGAGCGGCGCCAACGTTGACCTTGGTTTTTCTGCTGACCTGACGCCTGAATGGACTATCGCCCTGGCTGGACAAAACCTCGTGGCACGCAATGTTGATACCCGTGAAGTGAATGGCCTGCAGGACAACTTCAAAATCCGCCCTCAGGCTACTGCGGGCACAGCCTGGAGTAACGGGCTCGTGACTTTTGCAGCCGACGTAGACATGACGCCCGCCAGCGGATTCACCTCCGATGAGAAAAGACAATATGCCGGCGTCGGTGCAGAGCTCAATGCCTGGTCCTGGGCGCAGCTGCGCGCCGGCTACCGCGTTGACATACGTAACAGTGACAACAACGTCGTGACAGCAGGTATTGGTATTTCCCCATTCGACGTCGTTCATCTCGATCTGACCGGCATGGCCGGGACAGATCGTACTTATGGAGCCGTGGCTCAGCTCTCTGTGACCTTCTGATTCTCATTGGGCATGCTCAACATGCCCTTTTCCTTCAATGGAGAAACACCATGACAGCAGTAAAAGAACGCCACTTACCTTCGGTCATTTTAGTCATCGCGGTGCTAAGTAGCATGCTCCTTACCGCCGCGAACGCGCGAGCCTCGACACTTACCAATTCAACAGAAAAGGCAGCCGGAGAAGTCTTAATTCCGCAGGCTTGTGGGAGCTGCGTTTCTTATGATGTATCAGTTTGGATGTTTACGCCGACGCGCCCTGACGCGCTCAAAAACATTCTCCAATCACTTAATACACTCCCTGAGGGGGAGCCTGATGAGGTCGAGGGCCAAAGGGTAATTTCACCCGATAAAAGCACTGTCGCTGCTGACACTTTTAGGCAATCAGGAACATTAGATCCTTTAGTGCTTTGGCATGCGATGTCTATTTTTGGGGAACCACTGCCATTGGAATTAGTTTCGTCTGCTGGAACTTTCCGCGCTGAACTCAACATGAAGGCTGTCCCTTCAACCACGTTCTTGAAGCCATCGTCTGAAACGTTCAATCAAAAAATATTGAGCCTTTCGCGCAACGCAGACAACGAAGATTCAACCTCTCAGATTCAAACGTTTTTGAACTTCAAGCTTATAGCAGGCTTGCCAGTAGGTTCTGGCAGTGGGGTTAATGACATCGCTAGCAGCAGCGGGCGAATGCTGATTAAAAACGGCGGTGCGTTATTGAATGTTAACCGCATGGGGAATCGCTACCTGGTTTGGATAGTTCACGCGACTTATATCAACTTCTGAATCTGACCGGGGCAGGCATTGCATGCAAGCCCCTTTAACGGAGATATAACATGACGATCGTAAAACAACTTCGCTTTACCCCTGCCATTTTGGTTATAGCAATGCTGCTAGGAGTGACAGGATGCAGCAATAACGACCTGAACGCGATAACGCATCAGGTCAGCACCCTGAGTTCCTCGCTGATGCCTTCAAATGCTTCAAACGACAATGTGAAATCACCTGAATGGGGTGAAGTCAGCAAAACCCTGACGGTGCATGCAGATATCGATACAGCCGCTGTAAGACTGAAACGTTATTACCGCTTTACCTCAACCGATGAAATCACCGCAGCCGGTAACAGCGGTAAAGGGAACTCGGGTTGGGTCGCCAGCGCGATGGCTGAAGGCACTGACTGGAGCGCCCAGCCAGGCTCTTACTACCGTATGAGCCGTATATGGGGAAAAGCGGACCACCTAACTCTTGAGGTCAGTCGCGAAGGGAGTCACAGTCAGGTCATTGCAACCTATCGCTCAACTGATCCAGCTCATCTGAAAGAAGCCTGGACGAAAAAGCTTTGGGCGCAAATTGGACCAGTGGCGGAAGGTAAAATTCGTTAGGCATCCCTTATCCATCAGAACCCGTACACGATTTTTCGGGCATATCCTCTACCCAAGTTATACTTTTAAAGTTTATTTGTTCAATGCCGATAAGTGCTTAATTGCTTTTATTTAACGGTAATACAATATGGATAATTCTATAGTCAGTTCCAAAAGTAATAAAGTTACAGACTATGAACATTTGAAGGAATGTTTAAGAATAGAAGTGATAAAAAGAGATGGGGCAAGGCATTCTCATGGTTGAAAGTTCTTCACCGTGTTGCTTTTAATCGCAAAAAACGCTTCTACTTTTGGTGGCGAATTGCAAACTATTTGTATAAATCCCCATCATCTCGTCAGCAGAGAATCGCCAAAATAATTGGAGTTAACTTAGCCAGAAAGTATGGTGCAGACATAAGCATTGCTGCGCATATCGGAACCGGTATGAAAATAAACCATTATGTGGGGATCGTAATCAGAGCTGAATGTGTGATTGGCGACAATGTGAATATCCGTCAAAACACGACTATTGGAAGGAAAAAATCAACACCTGATATAGGATATATCACAATCGGTAATAACGTCGATATCGGTGCTAACTCCTGCATCCTTGGGGACATAGTTATTGGAGACAATGTCACTATTGGGGCAATGTCATTTATCAATAAAGATATCCCCGCAAACGCCCTTGTTTATAGTCAAAAAACTACTCAGATCGTAATTAAAAACATCGAGTCTACTAATCAGCATTGATTGTGTATCAAACGACACGCCAATAAAAAAGCCTCTTCAAAAAAAGAGGCTTAACTTTTGCTTACTCACAACTTAATTTGTCTTTCTTAGACGTAATGACCAGTTTCCAATCCAATGCGCCGGCGTATACATCACTCGCCTGCGTTCACCGTTCAGTGCGTTGCCCGTAACAACTTCACCTGCTACCCCCATCAGAGACAATTGTATATAGGCCATTCCGGATGCCACAGTATCAATATCGGTACAGGAAACCCACAGACGTCGCGTTGGATTGAATCCCTTTTCGCGTAAGACTTCTGCAATAGCCAGGAGCATGCCAGCAGAACCACATGCCGGCTCGTAAACAGTAAAAAAAGGTTTATCGGCCAGCAGGCTGTCGATATCACCCAACTGCATTTCTGCCATCATTCGTGAGACGCAAAACGGCGTAAAAAACTGACCACGCGCTGCTTCACCGAGTTCCAGTGTCATGTAAAGCGAGCCCAGGAAGTCACCACTCCCAGCTTCCAGCCCCATGACAACCTCTGCCAGTAACATGGCCATCCGCTCAGCATCTTTTGCCTCGTACTGGCTTACGGTTTCCATGTACTCATTTTCCAGCTCGTCATTACAGTTTATTCCGTTATGAATCGACGCTGCAGCAAGGGTAATAAAGTCTCGGAAGACTTTATTACGGTGATGATAGCGGGCGGTTTCATTGAAAATTGAGATGAATTGTTTCTTATGATCAACCATGATTTTTATCGCATATCTCCGGGGAAATATGCCCTGAAGGGGATATTTCCCCTTCAGGATGGTAAGTGATGCGGAACGACGTTTCGCTTATGTTATTGAATTGTTAACACTCAATATAACCTGCACGTAATTGTGTTTCGGACACATCAATGAATACGTCACATCCCTTATTAATGACCTCTTCCAGGAAGGTGCCCCAAAAATCGTTTCCAAGAACCTCCCCAAAGTCATCGCCGCCCACTTCGAGATAAGCCTTTTCATACCAGTCTTTGTTTTCAGTTAATCGGGGATCAAAACCCTCCGCATAGGCGATATGCAGCCTGCGGCCTTGTCTGAATGCGCCCTTTTCAGCCATCAGGTAAATGCCTTCATCTTTCACTAAAAGCATGTTCCCTCCTTTTTCCTGCAGTTCTTCCATCACAGGTTTCAGAACGGCATTTTTGAACAACAACATGATTTTCACCTTCATAAATTAAGGGGAAAATCACCCCAGGGGGATGATTTTCCCCTAGGGTTTGGTTAACGAGATATCAGCCTGAACATGGGCCTACCAGTCATGGACGGCAAATCCGGCCAATATCTCACCACAGCAGTCAAAATGAACGAGCGAAACATTAAACCGCTTCGTCAGTACGTAGGTCAGGCGGCGCGCATCTTTTGAAAACCCCCGCTTCTTTAATTCAAGCTGCGGAAAGTTATAGGCACTCAGCCGCACTAAATAGCCGGTACCGGTGAGGTGGATCCACTCGGCATCCCCCCACTCGCAACGCTGATGCCCCAGACGATGAAACAGTTCAGCATCTTGTTCAGTCAGGTGCGCCGTACTGCACACGACATACTGGTACAGTTCCACCGGTCGCACATCGTTGATAGTGACCATGTTAAGCATCCCCTGCCGGTGATGCACTTTGCTCCTGCACCGGCAGCGCCTCCGGCGGGAAAGCCATCAACAGAGCCGAAAACGGCCCCGCCCCGTACTTCCCGCTGTCAACGTGGTCTCCGCGGTCATAACAGTCATAACCCAGGACACCGTTGACCGGCTCCTGATACCAGTGGCGGATCTCACAGTCAAACACGGCCGAGAGTTCCCCCATCAGCTCGCTGGAAGGCGGATATGACGGTGAATCAAACTCCAGGCGCAAACTGTTTATACGATCACGATGCCAGAGAACGTTATGGCCACACGGCCACTCCACCCCGTGGATGCGGCTGTACAAACTGCCCGTACTGGACATACCTGCCAGCAGGCGGCTGTTGCCGTTGATTTCCGCCGCAAGCCGGGAAGGAATAATCATCAGCATGTCGCAGTGACAGGCACGCTCAGGTCTTCTCCCCTGTTTCTCCCAACATTCACCACCGTTGATATGGGGTGACCAGGTGGCCACACCAAACCAGTCAACGTACTGCCGGGTCATCAGCTGCGCCATTATCTGACGTGCTCCTATCGGGAGAGCTTCCCACCGGACAGCACCGAGCCCTGACTGCGTCCAGATACGGTCAATTTGTCTGACGGTATCCGGATTAAGTACCGCATCCTTCTGCAGTAATTCCAGCCAGTGCTGGAAAGCCAGGTTGGAGGCGACAGCCGGACCGGTTCCGTGGGAGACCAACTCCGGATAAGGGAGATACTCCACAGTTTTCACCGGCTTAAGCACCCCGCCTGAGCCTGCCAGAAACAGCTGAATGCTCTGTTGTACGGCGTGGCGGTATAGCGGCACCTCATCGCCGGTAACCCACTGCAGCATGACGTCGATAAACACGGAACGGCCGGTAATTTCCAAGCGGTTTTTGCACCATTCAAACATCGTTACTTCTCCTCTTCAGACTATAAAAGAGGGAGCCTCCCCATCGGGGGAGGTCTCCCCCGATGGGTGGTTTACAGGTTAAGTCGGGTCAGCCCCGGATCACAGGTGGCTGATAATCCCGAGTGTGGCACCGGCCTCAAGGCCGGCAATCAGCTCATCGGCCGCGCTCAGATAAGGCGAGCGTGGCAGGTAAGCAGAGTCTTCAAGGTGCGTCAGATGATATTTGTCCACCAGGTCATTAATGGCTTCAAAGGGCTTCACGCCCGCTTTTTGCAACGCTGCCACACAGGCATCGTCGCATAAATCGGTATCATTCAACGTCAGGCCATAGTGCCTGGCCAGCAGCGCCGATGCGGTGGCCTGCCAGAATTGTGGTGTCTGCATCATTGTCTCCTTCAGGCCACTTTTGAGGCCGTTGATACTGCCTGAGTGTCAGCCGTCAGAGTTAAGAGAAACTCTGACGCTTCCCGCGCCTGCCGGCATGCCCGGAACAGCGCTCTTTTGTCTTCTTTGAGGGCCTTTAGCCAGCCACTGACGTAGCTTTCATGCTGCACCTCACCGTAAACGCCAAGTTCTGCGCAGAGAAAGGCGCTGCCCATCTCGGCAATGAGCTCCTCAAACGCATATACCGGATCTCCGAATTTTCGGGTTGATGAAGTTATTCCCTCCCGGTTTAGCCGTTTTTGATGCCCACTCGCATGCACCAGTTCGTGAAGTAACGTGGACCAGTAATCAGCCTCAGTAAAAAACTGCCCGGAGGTGGGCATCACTATCTGATCCACCACCGGCCGGTAATAGGCACGGTTTTGCTCCAGAAAGTTGACGGCCACGCCGCTCGCGTTGAAAATTTCCATCACCCGGTTCATCACAGGTACAGAAACCGTCTCCACTTCTTCTTCAGTCATCAATATGTCCAGTTCATCGGAAAACGCTGCCGGCAGACCGTCGCACTGCTGGATGTTAAACAGCTGCAGAGGTCTGATCATCGTCCGGGACTCCATGACGGGGTTACCATCCTCGTCAGTAAGTTTGGTGCCCTGCTTATCTTCCGCCTGGACCTCAAACGGTTTGAAAATTACAGCAAGACTGCAGGTCTCTCCCGGGCGGACGTGTCCGCCGGCGAGCTGCGCCCGCCGGAAGGTGAGCCAGCGGTCAGAGCTAAACCCACACTCCTCCGCCGCCATCCAAAGCAGTGGAATATTTATCCCGCTGTAGGCTTTGCCTGTTGTGGCATTCGCTGGCAGGCAGCTGCCGGTTCTCTTTTGTGCAGCACGCCAAGGTTTACGCCAGGGCGCGGTGCCTTTCTCAAGAGCCGCAATGATTTTGTCAGTGACCTGCTGATACAGGTCCGCACGTTCAGTTTTGGATGCCCTGCGGGCTGAGGTATGTTTTTTCATGGGATAAACCTTAAAAAAAGGGCGTATCCCGGCCAGTGGCGGGATACGCCACTGGGAGTGGATGAAAATTAATGCGTGAGATAAGGGGTGATAATGTCCCCTGTCGGTGTCACCGAACTTATTCGGTCTTTGAGCCGGGAGAACGCGCGAACAAATTGTTCGTGGTCAGCCGGTTTTGCCCGCTTGCAATCAGTACGGATAACGTCATCGAGCACATAAAGTGCCGCCAGACGCCACGCTGCTTTCTCCCGCCGACCTACGCAGGCATGAAAGTGTTTATGCGACTGATCAAACATCCGTTCGATACCATTTCGGAACTCTGCGACCGGTATAAAAACTTTCTCCGGAAGCCGGGTTTCACTCCGTACGGTTGAAATCAGGGGCGTCACCAAGAAGTCATGATGTTCCTTGAGGATCGCCTCCCTCGTGGTGTGACTGATAAAGAAGGTGAAGGAATAGTCGATGCCTGGAAGCAGTTCGTAGATCTTTTCCTCCCATCCATCGTCTCGTCGGGGATCGAAACCCTCGGCATAAGCCATGTTCATATACCCGGGTTGTTTTTCATCCTCAGCCCGGATGTAAAAGCCGTAGCCGTTTTCTAACGTGATCGGTTTATTCAGGCCGGACGGGAGAGTTAATACCTTACGCAGAGAAGCGGAAGTAAAACGGAACATGATAAAGACCCCTGTGATTCACAGGAGAGACTTCCCGGGAGGAAGTCTCTCCGGGAAGTAAGGTCAAATAAGGTATTACGCGACGTTTTTAGCACCATCGCTAAAACGATAACGGTACAAAGCCAGATCGCGGGCCATTATTCGGGCCGCTTTCATGGCCTGACGTGCAGATCGCCATTGGCCGCAGGTACCAAAACCCTGTACCTTCCAGTCTCTGGAATTGCACCCCGTGCGGCACGCTATCGTGGCGATAAACTGCCCCTGGCCGTTTCGAATCACCTCGGGACGAAAACTCAGATGCCCCGTACGATTAGTAAACCAGTCATTGTCGTTCTGCCCAAGCACAGCAGAACAATGAGCCAGGACATCGGACGCCTTCTGTAAAAATGAAATGATAATTTTCATGGTGTTTCTCCTGCAGTTGAGCGGAGAAATCTTCACCACCAGCGGGGGAAGTTTCCCCGCGTGGGTGGTCAGTTAGATAGTCCCGTCAGGACATGAGTGAAACGCAATTAATAATCGTAAACAGCCTCGACGCCTTTACGGAAACCATAACTCCAGGCGTATGCATCTATAGCGTGACCAAGAAGCACGAGCTCGGTCACATACTTTTGAAAAAGATAATCTGGTATCAGGCCGGACTCGCAGGCCTGGCCGAGATGTTTAGCGATCCAAATTATTTCCCAGGTTCGTGATGGGAAGCCGTCAGCATCGACGTCATCCGCAATACCACAACGTTCCAACGCACGTATCGACAGTAATGCCGTTTCAATGTCAGAAACCAGCACAATAAAATCGACAGTTGAACGTGTACACGCATGGATACGCCCGACAGTGATGTCGTATGAAGACATGGTAAAATCCTCGAAGTAAAGGGGTACCATGCCCGCAGGGAGCAAAGTCCCGGCAGAGTAAAAAATGTGAAAAGCTAGATGGCAAAACGCCGTGAGGTAGAGCGAAAAGAGTAAAACGTGTGAAGTGAGCCTTAACCCGAAGGTCTCTGTTTGCAAAGGTTAACAGATTTAACACCGCCCGAAAGCGCCATCTCTCAGGTCATGATGGCATTGGCATGTGATTACCCGAAGGCGTCCCTCTCAAATCACCGGAACATTGGCAGTTGTCAGAGACAACGTAAGCAAATTAATCGTACACAATCCGCGCATCTCCGGCAATAGCGTCAACGTATAGATTTTCCCACGTAGTACTATAAGCTGTATTAGCTCAGACTTGACCTGATACAGCAGCGGCACAGAGCCAAACCTAATCTGAAAGGCCGCTCTGTGTTGTGAGTTCAACCGATGGATGCAACACATTGGTTAAAACGCTCTGCGGGTGATTCATAGTCTAGCGTTTTTCTTGGCCTCTCGTTGAGCTGCATGGCAACACTGTTTAGTCTTTGTTGGCTGTGAACTGATAAGTCAGTTCCTTTTGGAAAATACTGCCTAAGCAATCTGTTCGTATTTTCATTGGAGCCGCGTTGCCAGGGAGATTGAGGATCACAAAAATAGACCTCAATTTCTGTCGCTACAGTAAAAAGGGTGTGATTAGTCATTTCCGCCCCTCGATCCCAAGTTAATGTTTTATACAGTTCAACAGGCAGCTGCCCGGCTTGTTTGATTAGTGCGGATATGACTGTGGCTGTCTTGTTATCACTGATTTTGGCAAGCATAACAAAGCGGGAATGGCGTTCTACCATCGTGACAATATATGAGTTTTTAGAGCCCTGTATCAGGTCTCCCTCCCAGTGACCTGGTATGGCTCTGTCTGCAACATCAGATGGCCTTTCGCTGATAGATATTGCATCCGGAATTGAGCCTAATCCCTTTCCTTTAAGTGATGTCGTTCTGGATTTACGTACTACTCTTCCGCTTCTTAGGCACTGCTGCAGCTCTTTTTTTAAAGCTCCCCGGGTTTGTATAAAAAGCGTTTTATAAATCGTTTCGTGTGACACCTGCATTTCCTGATTATCCGGATAACAGCGTTTAAGCCAACCGGCGATTTGTTCCGGCGACCAGTCCTGATACATCTTCTCTGCAATGATTTTACACAATGCGGGGCATCCAATTAGCTTGCAAGGTTTTGGCCTCAGGGCACTGTCCCACGCGTCCTTATCAGCTTTTGCAGCTCGGTAATGTTTTGCACCTCCATGCCTTTTGATCTCGCGGCTAACAGTTGAAGGGGCTCTTGATAATTTGTCAGCGATGTCCCTGATGCTACTTTTTGCTACCAGCCCCCTGGATATTTCCTCTCTTTCATCAAGTGAAAGAGCCAGCCGGTGTCGCTTTCTGACAGGAGGGCGATAACCACCAGTTTGGTGAATAGTGGGCATAACAGAAGAGTGATATCTGTCGAACATTCTGGCGATATCATGCAGGGAATCACCTTGCTTATACCTGTCCCAGATAATCGCTTTCTGTTCTGGCGTGTAGTAAATGCGCGTTCTTCGTTTCATGGCAACGTCCCCCCCCCTTTTTTTAAGGATAGCGTTGCGTCGACCCGTTGAACTCACAGTCAGGAGCGGACGTTAAGTTGTTCAAGAAAAGCTCTCATATCTTGTCCAATGTATGTCGACCACTTGACTTTAACAATCATAATGGCTTCGCTGATACCGCAGAAGTACCTGATGAACACACACGGGAAGACCATCACCGGATGATTCGCAGTACATCCTGAAATGTGGTTCAAGCCCAGAGTACCGCAACGTCCAGTAGGTCTAGATTTGCCTTGTTCTTTATTTAGCTGAACTGCCATGAGCGAAAATCAGGAAGTGACATGAATTAAAGTCCTGGCCTTTCGCCCAGGACTTTTTTTCTTGCTGACAACTGCCATAGGCAGCCATTGTCCAAATTTATTTACGTTTCCTACGTGATTTTAACACGATCAAGCCAAGAATGAGCACCACCAAAACGACAACAATCATGCCGGCTTTTGCCAAGACAAGCAGCGGAGAGGATTCGCCTCCCTGACGCAGTGCTTTCACACGCGCCGGCGTGGTTTGGACTTTAGGGTCGCCATAGGTAGTGAACAAATAGTTCACCAGCGTTGCGACCTGTTGGTCGTCCAGATTGTCATTGAAAGCTGGCATCGCCTGTCCTTTCGAGGGTATAAGCCCCTCTAAAACGGCCATCACCGCATTGTCTGCAACCGGACGTCTTAGCGCAGCGTTATTGAAGAGTGCAGGTAGACCATTGCTACCCTGTCCTGAGACCTGATGGCACGCGGCGCAATGCGAGGCATAGAGCTTTGCGCCTTCCGGCGCACTACCATTCATCAGAGAAATGTCGGAACTTTCCGGCGCTGCTCCCTTCCGTTTTTCCGAGGTCGCATTCATGCTTTGAGCCGGGACACTTTTAATGTAAGTCGCAATAGCTTTCAGATCTTCAGGAGACAGTTTGCTAAAGCTTTTATCAATGGCTTCAAGCATCGGTCCTCCTGCCTGAGAGCCATTTTCAGCGCGCCCCGTTGCCAGATAGCCCATCAAATCCTGTTGTGACCAACTGCCAATACCCGCATGCGGATCGGACGTAATGTTCGGCGCAAACCATGTCCCCAATGAAGCACCCGCCAGTGACTTGTCTGACTCCTCGGCCATCAGCGGATTTCTCGGTGTGTGACAGGTTGAACAGTGCGCCAACCCCTCGGCTAAATACGCTCCCCGGTTCCACTCAGGCGATTTGGTGCTGTCTTCGACAAACGGTTTTCCTTTGGCAAATAGCAGGTTCCAGCCCGCCATTGATAAGCGAATATTAAACGGGAAAGGAAGCGCAGTTTCAGGTCCTTTAACGTCAACAGCCGGCACGGCAGACATGAAATAGGCATAAAGCGCCTTCATGTCGTCATCGCTTATTTTGGAATAAGAGGTGTAAGGCATGGCCGGATAGAGATTTCCCCCGTCCTTGCGCACACCGTTACGCACGGCGTTATCAAATTCTTCGAGCGTGTAGTTGCCAATGCCAGCCGTTTTAGAAGGGGTAATATTGGTTGAGAATATTTCACCAATGGGCGTTTTTATCGCCAGACCACCGGCAAATTCCTTGCCGCCAGAACGGGTGTGGCAGGCACCACAGTCGCCGGCAACCGCCAGGTACTGACCCTTTTCAATCAGTGACTGACTGTCACTTTGCTGCCCCAGCGCGGCAAGGCTCAATAACAGTCCCGTCATCACTCCTGCAATCTTTAACGAAAGCAACGTTTTCATAGTAACTCTCCTTAAATTTTGCCAAGAATAGCGTCGGCAGTCCGCAGTCCTAATGCACAGGCGGTGAGCGTCGAATTTGCTGTGGCCACCGTCGGCATGACGCCGGTCGATACCATATAAAGATTGTCATATTCCCAGGCTTTACCCACGCGATCGGTCACCGAAGTTTTCTCATTAAAACCCATCGCCAGCGTGCCGGTAATGTGCTGATTGTTGCTGTAAACGCCGGGAGCTGAATAACGAACGTCGGTGGCACCTAACATTTTCGCAATATCGGCATAGACGCTTAATGAATGTTGCATCCCTTTTTCCACATACTCATCGTAAGAGTAAGAGAATGACGGCGTGGGCAGTCCCAACGCATCTTTCTTACCTGAGCTCAGCATGGTTCTGTTATTGGGATCCGGTAGCTGCTCCAGCACATTTTTGATGCTGAGTTCGTGGGATGAGCGAAAGCGAATAGCTTCCTCCAGTTCCTGCCCGGTCAGCCCTTCTTTAATGGCATTGGTGGTGACGCCGGCAACACGCGAGGAGTTCGAGAAGTCGATGCGGAAGGCCGCAGATTCTGAGCGGAAATCACCATCGCGCATCTGCTGGATGGATGAAGGACTCATCGGGCCACGGCCTGGCCACAGCGGTTCATCGACGTAAAAAGTGGCTGAGTTGGACGGGTGATCCATAAGATTACGTCCGAGCTGATCGTAGTTGTTGCAAAGCCCGTTTGGATTTTTTGCATCAGCCGACAAGAACAAAATTTTTGGTGTTTCGATAGCATTTGCGGCCATCACAAACACTTCAGCCACAACGCGGTGCGACACCTTATTCCAGTCATAGTAGTGGGCGGCGGTGATTTTGCCGTGACCATCTTGTTCCAGCTTATACACCACGGCCTGCGGGATTAATTTAACGCCTGCTTTTTCTGCCGCATCCGCTGCAATACCGCCGTGGTATTGCGCATCAATCGGGCAAATGGGCATGCAGTTGTTATTTCCGCAGCACTGAGGGCGGCCATCATAGGGCAGCGAGTTACGGCCCGTGGTGTTGGTCATCAACTCATATTTAGGCGAAAGGCGTTCGGTAACCCGCTGTTCTAGATAGGATTTTTTGACAGGAGGAAGAGGGAAAGCTTCTTTACGCGGAGAATACTTTGCCATCTCGGCCGGACCAGAAACCCCCCAGAGTAGTTCTGCTTCGTAATAGTAAGGTTCGAGCTCGTCATAGCTAATCGGCCAGTCGCGCCCTACGCCATACTGAGATTTCAGCCGGAAATCATTGGGAACCAAACGCCATGCCTGCGCGGCCCAGTGCCAGCTGGTCCCCCCTACCACGCGGAGATATTCCGGTTTATAAGGCTTTGGCCCTGCCTGATCCAGATATCCATTATCTTCGGGTTTATAATCAGGGAAAGGCGCTATTTTGGAATTTGGATAAGGTGCAATAAAGTCGTCTTTACGCGCTGAGTGCCTAAAATTAGTCACAATATCATCGCGCTGTATTCTTGGACCTGCTTCAAGCATCAACACCTGCCGCCCGGCCAAAGCCAGCTTACGTGCCGTCAGCGCGCCAACGACGCCCGAACCAATGACGAGGACATCGGTAGTTATAGTGTCAGACATTTTTGTCACTTCTTCTTAATGAGTCGAATTGAGAACGAAATATGTACCATGGAAATCAAACCGGTTTTGCTGCCCAACTGCCGTAGGCGCCATAGGCATAACTGGGTGGTCTGAGTACGTCGGCCACTTCTTTGTTGGCCAATGCATCGACGTAGGCCACGCAGACAGCTTTGTGTCCCGAACCCACAATGCCGAGATACCATCCGGTAAGCAGCAGCCCTGGTAACCCCATTAAATCGGCAACGGACAGATCCGCGTTCAGTCTGGTTTTTAAATCTGCCGCTTTGATTGAGTTTGCGTCGATGTAAGCGCGCAAGTGAGAAAGTTTAGCGGGAATGGTGTTATCAAATTTGGTTAACGCGGAATAGAGTGCGGTGCTGTAGCCTGCCGAAAGCTTTTCACGGCCAGTCAGAAAAATTGAAATTGTTATAAAATCGTTACTTATAGCCGATGAGGCATACGCGGGAAAAACGCCCGTAGGGACTAGTGTAGTTGCAGCAAGCACCCCCATCCCTTGCAGCAGGCGTCTGCGCGTAAAACGGCTAGGTATATCAATCATTTAGCGTTCCTGGATTTGTTGTTCTTCTGAAAGTAATCAATTTATAGAATGAATTTTACGTCTCGGGTGAGCGTAAGAGCCCTATCTAATAACATTAGTCATTATATTGAGTTAGCAAATGATCGCCAATGACGTTAGGGGAATGGTCGAGGTGAGACGGGTTTTTTGATTTTGTAGGAATGATGATAAGTGTGTTTTTACAAATGTGAAACTGATGTGAATTTTTAAAAAAATGAAACATTACATGACGTTATGGCGCTAATTTTTTTTACTGTGTATGAGTGGTAGAAAAAAGTGTAGCTCTTTAACTTGTATAACATCTATAGATAAGTTGTGTAACAACTGATTTCTTCTGCTACGTATGCTTATTTTTTTGCTGAGATCACTCAAGGATGACCTTGCGGAACGTTTCTTTTTAGGGATACAGCCCTGGATGTGTGTACCCACGAAATAACCATTCTGGGCTCACTGAGCTGCGCCGACAAACGTCGTGTCTTAGTTATGTCTACGGACTTGAAGTACTCCAAAATCCTTAAAAAAATACTTTTGACAGCCTCACTTCAGAATAAAATGCCAGGCTAAATGTGATAACTGGAATGCGTTACATTTTGAAACAGACACGTATTATTGTATAGTCTTTAAGTCACTTCCTTCCGGACCCTAGTCTCTGCACGATAGTCATGCTTGTACGAGGTGTATGAGGCCAGCCGGCGGTCCGCCGGCGTCACGAGGACTTCGGTATGGAACTGAAACCAGTGCTGGTTCGCCAGTATATGCGTTTCCGTCTCGGCCGCTGGGAAAACGTGTGCATGCACACGCGCTCCTTGCCAACCCGCTGATGGAAAATCCGGAGGAAGTGACAACCTCATTTCATGCCACATCCTGCCCCATCATTAATTGATAATGTTCCCGATCGTCTACAGCGTCAAACACGCGCTCAAACCAATCCAGGTAATGCGCCACAGATGCTGTTTCGAGCAGTTTTATATTACGTGCATCCGCATGAGAATGACGGTTGATATAACGTGCGAATGCCCGCAATCCCGGCGCGCCTTGTTCACGAGCAAGTCCATCAAGTGTGGCGCTTAGCTTCGCGTGTTTGCCTGAAAAACCGAAATAGTACTCCAGGATCTGTCGCATGGTATTTGGAATGACAATCGAAGCAAACTGCTCGTCTCGGGACTCTTTCAACACATGCCACATCGCCTGATAATCGTTCAGCAAAGCATTACCCGAGATAAGACTGGCTATACTGTGAGTATTTTTTGAAAGACGGTAAAGTAACCACCCAGGTGGCAAACCTTTTCGGTCTTTTTGACCCGGAGCGGAAATCAGCATTTCCTGGAAAAAGAATAAACTGTGAGTCAGAACGATCACTTTGGCGGCAATGCGGCTTCTAATCACTCGATGTTGTATAAGTGAGGCAATTTCAAAAATATAATTTTGCGAGAGACTCGAAATAGGATCGTCAATGACGATCAGTTTTTCACGGACATCATGATCATCGCGATTGGCTCTGCCTTCGCAAGTTTCCAGAAAGTATAAAAAAGCGATCAGGGTCTTCTCCCCTTCGCTTAGCGTATCGAATATTCCTTCTTCACTCTCTCTGCCACTCCTTACAAGCCGATATGAATCCTGTGCGGCATCATGAATATCAATTCTGAAACCATGTATTCCAAGAGCCTCTAAGCTAAGATTGATATTTTCGACAGTGTCGCTGCAGTTAATAATTTGAGCATTCAGCAATCGCATCTGTCCGTATAACTCGCGCACTTTGTCTGTCAGTGAATTATGATCTTTAACGATAGTTCCGATAGCATCAGACAGTTCGCGAACCTGGGTGTCATGCCCACTGATTACCTCAGCAGACAACGCCCGGATATGGCTGCGAAGACTGTATGCCATTTTTTGATATTCGATCTGATAATTATCCGCACGGTGATTATGAGTAGAAATGCACTCAGACACTGCAGCATAAGCATTACGGAAATCCGCAACTTCGCTGGCGATATCGTCAAATACAACAGATTCAGAAGGCGTGGCAATTTTTTGTTCAGCGCGTCGGTGGTTCTCGGACCATTTATGTGTCAGCGCGACAAGTGCAAGCAGCAGTGGATGTTTGGCATCAACCAGTGGGCAGAGTTTCGCTGCTGTACTCCACGTTTCTGCTCTCTCTAACCAACTTCCTATTTGTGCAACAATGTCCTCCATACGCCTCATTTTATCTTCCCAGCTGCGATCAAACAGAGACGTAATGTCTTTGCGCAGATGTTCAGCATCAACGCTGTTCTGACAAAATGGGCAGACATCTTGAGTGAGCCAGGCTCTTCCAGCCGAGACCCATTCTGAATTTCCAAGTTGTGCTATAGCGGCAGAAAGTTTGCTGTCACCTGAGGGAACTAATACGGTAGCCAGCAGAGCTGTATCTTCTTCATTGATAATTAGCATATCCAACTCGGCAAGCGGCAATAAACGGTTGCCCTGGCTTGACCGGAGTTGTCGAAATGCCGCATCCAGTTCTGCGGTTGTAGTGGCGATAGTATCCGGATGACCCGTAATAGCCTGAAACAGACGAGGCCCCTGCTTCACCCCTTCCATTAGATCCCACAGATCTGTTTTTTTAATTTCAGCAACGCTGCCTTTGATGGCTTCCTCGCACTGCTCTCTCACGCGTGCGATCATGTCCGTCTTATTCTGGTGGTCTCGTCTATTGGTTTCAATTTCCACGCCCAGCTGGCTGATTACCTCTTCGAGCGCAGCTATTTCACCTCGAACTGCCGTATTTTCTTCGCTTAATGAAAAAACACCGGGCTGGAACGGGGCACTAAAAATATCAGTTACATATTCCTGGCTGAAAACAAGAGTGCGCATATCTATAGCCGGGGACAACGAGCAGGAAGAAAATTCGGCCTGATTAGGATGATAAAAATAACCAGAAATAGTTGATTTACCTGCACCATTCTGACCATAGATCATGGTAACTGGGTTGCTAAAATCAAATTGCACCGGCGCTGGGCCGCGATAGCTTCGTACATTGTGTACTGAAAGAGTACTCATGATTTATCCCTCCTTGGGATCACAATATAAACCTCATAATGTTTCGATTTAAATCACTTTGATAACCATCAAATCAATTCGGTAACCGGTACATCAACATACGCTGTAAGGTAGAAAGTACAGTTATTAAGATGGCGGCCCTACCAGTCGCAGCATGCCAGTTTGCAGATAATGTGTACAAGAATATGTTTTTTTCTGAACTATTTTTCAACTGGTGAGTAGTGGCTAGGCTGGACGGATTTATGGGGGGAGTTAAAGAGTATTTTGGTTTATCAGCGATAAAAAAGCCCGCGACAGGCGGGCAAGTACATCAGGATTCATTTTTATTTTGAGGGTGTAACCAAAATAAGATATGAATCGCTACGGGTAATCTAGACACTTCCGGGCCGTTGATGATACTGCTGTTCATATTCATTCGGCGACATTTGATCGCTTGAACCATGCCGACGCCTACTGTTATAAAACATTTCGATGTAATCAAAAATATCGCTGCGGGCTTCTTCCCGCGTTCCATAGATCTTTTTCTTTATCCGCTGACGCTTTAAAAGCTGGAAAAAACTTTCTGCAACTGCATTGTCGTGGCAGTTGCCGCGTCGGCTCACGCTGCCTTCCAGACCATGTGACTTCAGGAATGACTGCCACTTATGGCTTCTATACTGACTGCCTTGGTCAGAATGTACCAGTACCTATTTTCGTGGACTACGTCGCCACAGTGCCATCAGCAACGCATTCAGAACGATATCTTTCGTCATTCGGGATTGCATCGACCAGCCAATGATTTTGCGGGAGAACAGATCGACGATCACTGCAAGATAAAACCAGCCTTCATGCGTCCTGCTATACGTAATATCTGTCACCCAGTGCTCATCCGGTGCAATCGGATTAAATTGCCGCTGGAGTCTGTTAGGCGTCACAATTCTTGCTTCGCCCTTGTACGATCTTGGACTGCGATAACCCACCTGAGCTTTTACTCAAGCGCCGTGCATCAAACGCCAGACCCGGTTTGCACCACACCGCTCACCCGTATCGCACAGATCTAGGTGGATCTTGCGATAGCCATATACATATCCAGATTCAAGCCAAAAATGCTTAATCAGCACGGTCAGCTTCTGGTCTGTGTGGTATCGCCGTGAATGTGGTTGCTGAAGCCAAGCATAAAAACCACTCGGATGAACATCCAGAACACGGCAGAGCAAACGAACCGGAAAGCCACGACTGTTGTCACGAATAAAGACTTACCTCAGTCGGACAGCTTTGCGAAATACGCGGCTTTTTTTAAAATATCTCGTTCATCAGTAACCCGTTTCAGTTCCTTCTGGAGCCGTCGGATCTCAACCTGAGCATCAGACTGGTCTTGATTTACCGAAGAATCTGGGCCGTACTTCTTTATCCACGCATAAAGACTGTGTGTGGTGATATCGAGGCGTGTTGCAACGCTTAAAACGGAATGGGCACGACCAACAACCTGTTTGACCGCTTCAATTTTAAACTCATCGGGATAACGCTTACCGCTCATGGGCACCTCTTTTTTAAGCCATTTTAAATGTCTCTGAGGTGTCTAACAAACCCGTAGCGATTCACAAGGCTTTTGACATGTACCGGCTTATACCATCCAGAAAGAACCAGCCGGGCGATACCAAAAGCATCATTTTGATCGGTTTTATTCAACTGCATCGACAAAGCGGCATGGACGTGCCTGGCGTGGACACAATCAATATCCAGGCCAAGACTCTTGAGTGAATGGTAAAGCCAGACGCAAAGCGGCCCTGTTTCCAGACCGATTTTTGACTTATCAAAACCTTCAGAAAAGAGATAATCAGCTATAACCCCAGGATGGGTATCGACGTTAGCCATACGAATTTTATTGCCATTATGGTCTATCACACAAACGCTTGTTTTCTTCTGAGAAACATCAAGCCCAACGAAAGTTTTCATGACAGTCACCTCGGATATCACAGACTGGGATCGTATTAAGATTACAGCATGTGGTTCCAGACGTGCCCCTGCCTGCGAAGTACCTGAAAAAGCTTCTTAAAACCGTAGCGGGGATAGCGCTCAGCGACCTCGGTCAGCCTCTGGATCACCGCTTCATCACGTCGCGTATCCGGTTGATAACGAAACACCGTCCTGCTTAGCGATAACGTCCTGCATGCCTGGCGTATGCTCATCGTAAATTGCGTGGTCAGATAGTTGACGATCTCACGCTTTATCGCTGGTTTTAAAGCTTTTTTCGATGACGTCTTTCAGCGCCCGGCATTCCAAACTCAGATCGGCAAACATTTGCTTCAGACGACAATTCTCGTCCTCAAGGTCTTTGATTTTTTTGATATCAGCGGCTTCCATCCCGCCATATTTTGCTTTCCAGTTGTAATAGCTGGCTTCAGAAATAGCAGCATCGCGGCACACATCTTTGACGGTCCTGCCAGCCTCGACTGATTTCAGGACGGCGATGATCTGGTCCTCAGTGAATCGGATCTTACGCATAGCGATCTCCTCAGGGGACATAATCAGTATGTCGGAAGATCTCTAAAAATGAATGGCCCGTTTTGGTGGGATACTTACAACAACTTCCAAGCCCTTAAACCTGCACCTTCAAGTTAAGTGTGTATAAGTTTACCACTTCCCTAAGGAATGAAGTTATTGAAAAATCCATTACTCAATATAATCAAGCAATAACAAAGCAGAAAGTGTCTTTGAACATACAAATAAAAAACATATGCCGTCAGAAGGTAATATTCTATGCGAAGGCCATCTGCATATTATTAAAACTAAGCTTTATAATGAAAAGCCATTAGAAGTGGCCATAAATGTAAGCTGGGCGAAATGAAAGTTATTTCATGCAAAAAATTTACTTCTCCTCCATTAAACTCGCGATAAAAATCTGGGGAAGATTTAACAAAAACCATTAAATCCAAAAGTAAGATTTGTGCTCATGTTTATTATGGGGTGAGCAAATGTGCTATGTCGAACTTGAAATTATTGGCACTTTGGACAGATGGATTAAATTACGAAATACTTGCTGCCAAATACATACCCTTTATCTTTAAATTTTCTACCTAAGATAGTTCACATGTCTTTATTCAGGGATTCACTAAAATAGTAACACAGCAGATAAATAAGAAATAATATTGCATGGATTTTATCTTGTATTTTTCATTTCGCGCCACAAAAAAAATAACCCTAGATGTTTTATAGGTTATATTTTCTCGATTAAAGAATCTAAACATCAGCACGCTGCATTTAAAATGCTACCCTTATTAAAAGATTGCTGGTGATGGTTTTTAACTTGGCAAGAATACCTGCATCGTTATTTTTGAACCCGGCAATGGACCAGGTAAATGCCCATGAATTTAATGGATGGTCTTTACGGTTTCTTAAAAAATTAATCTATGGTTTACCTGTGAATGAAAAGCTGATATTGAACCTTTTTAATTATTATTCTAATCATGACCTGTATGTTCTGGTATTTCATTAGAGCATGCACAGAGAAATTCTGATGAAAGTACTTATTGATGAAAATCATTCAGGGGCTTAAGGTTTTTGCTCAGGAGTTATTGAAAATAGATTATGAATTAAATTCTAAAATATTCGAGTTGTTTTTTCAAATTATCTCCGATTTTCTTGACAGCAAACGTCAGGCTGAAGTGGTCAAAAATCAAACACATTAAGCAGTGAATTTATATCTCCGTGTATTAATCAATTGTATGAGCAAAAAAAGTTAAAGAAATGACACTTTTGTTATGTTATAACATAACTCAAATTTGTTTTTTAATGTAATAAATTGAGGATGTATGAGTGTAATGGTTGGAACTCCTGAAGGTCCCCTAGCGGACGCACAGGCAATGAAGGATAAAGCGAGTAACATTGGGCTTGATTGGGTAGGAATGGAAGGAATAGCTCTTCCCGTAGAAATCTCAGGGAGGCCGGTAAGTGCCTTTGTTAATGCGGGTATTAACCTCATCTCCAGAGATGAGGGACAGAAGGGAATACATATGTCTCGCCTTTATCAAGGGCTCGATGAGCTCACGCAAGGGGAGCTTACTCCACAGCGTATCGAAAAAACGCTCAACCACTTCCTTTCTTCTCATGAAGGTCAAACTTCACAAGCCAATATGCGTGTTAGTGGGGATATATTACTGTCTCGCTCTTCAATGTTATCCGGCAATAGAGGATGGAAGGCGTATCCATTAGAAATTGATGCCACACTTGCTGATAGCCTGATATTGACGCTTAAAATAGGCGTACCTTACTCGTCGACATGTCCTAGTTCTGCAGCTTTAAGTGTCCAAGTTGCACAACAGCAATTCAATCTTGACTTTGACAGTCACGGGGACAGTGTGTCTCAGAAAGATGTATCCAAATGGCTTATAGAGCGAGGGCTTCCCGCTACACCTCACAGTCAGCGAAGCTGGGCCTGGATAACGGTTAGATTAGGCCTTAATGCCTCTCAATTCCCAGTTATCGAATTAATAAATCGAATTGAAGTGGCACTGTCTACCCCGGTACAAACCGTGGTTAAGCGCAATGATGAACAAGCTTTTGCAATTGCAAATGGACAAAACCTCATGTTTTGTGAGGATGCGGCAAGAAGGCTTTATAATGCGTTAAAAAATCAATGTCACTTTGATCGCGTTGATATTCAAGTTGAACACCAGGAAAGTCTGCATGCACATAATGCAGTCGCTCGTACAAGTTGGAAAAGAGGTTTCTATGCTGCGTAAAAATCCATCCGGTCATACCCCTACTGTATCTGAAAAAGCCTACGTTGATCCCACCGCAATTATTTGTGGGAAAGTTTTTATCGAAGATTACGTCTATGTTGGCCCTTATGCGGTTATCCGTGCTGATGAACTCAACGAAGATGGGGATATGTCTCCTATTATAATAGGATCTCATTCCAATATTCAGGATGGTGTTGTTATTCATTCTAAAAGCGGTGCTGGAGTAGTTATTGGATCACATACCTCGATAGCGCATCGTGCGATTGTGCACGGACCTTGCGAAGTTGCAAGCCGTGTATTTATCGGATTTAACAGTGTCCTATTTAATTGTGTTATCGGGGAGGGTTGTGTTATTCGCTATAACGCTGTAGTCGATGGTATAACACTTCCGCCTGCACTTTACATACCCTCTTGCGAACATGTTGGACCGAATAGCGATCTCAATACTTTCACAAAAGTAGATTTATCTTCCCTGCAGTTTTCAGAAGATGTCGCGGCAACTAACGTTAGGCTCGTTGAGGGTTATAGTCGTTTGAGAAATGAGTTTTAAAGAGCCAGGGAATGCAATTTATGGATAAGCATAATCTGAGGGGAAGAACACCACTCACCATACTGAATGGCTTTCTTGGTGCGGGAAAAACAACGCTACTAAAGAGCCTGATTTTTAAATTACATACCAAAAAAGTCAGGCTTGCCGTTATCGTTAACGATATGAGTGAGCTTGATATCGATGGCGTCATTATTGCTAACACTGAATTGGTAAGTAAAGAGCAACTGAACTTTGTAAGTATCTCAGCAACAAGCATAAGCAGCAATGAGGGAATAGAAAAGCTGGATATAGCAATCTGTAAACTCCAGGCTGAATTTGATCCCGATATTATCTTGCTTGAAACTTCGGGCAGCAGTCACCCGGCGCCTCTTTTACGGTACTTCAACGAGCATCCCAAGGTGGCTTTAAAAGGATTTCTTACCTTAGTGGATGCGGTTATGCTTAAAGAGGATTATGATTCAGGAAAAAAACTAATAGGAGTGTTTCAGCGTAATTTATCCGCAGGAACTCATAGTATTGAGAATCTTTTAGTAGAACAGATAATGCTTTCTAGTAAATTACTTCTCACTAAAGTTGATCGCATTCAAACAGATATCATTAGTAACATTGCTCAAGAGTTACATCCCTTAAATCCTTATGTAGATATTATCGCAACACAGTGGGGTGAGCTCGATCCAGAAGTGATTTTTTCTCTTCCTGATTATAACTTTCATCTTGTCAGTAAATTACTTGAGGAAATGGAAGACGCTTTTGAACTAACCCCAGGAGGGGGTATAGGCTATCCATTTGAACTCACAACACAAGTTATTGATGATCCCCGCCCATTTCACCCACAGCGTTTATGGGATACTTGCCAGAGATTTCTGGGAAGAGGTATACACCGTAGTAAGGGGTTTTTCTGGATGGCCAGTCGTGATGATTTGGCTCTTTTATGGAACCAGGTTGCCGGAAGTATCAATCTAGAATTTGTCAGTTATTGGAAAGCTGGCGTGTTGGCACATAATAATAATGGATTAACAGTTGAAGAACGCGAGGCTTTGGAAAAGCAACTCGCCAAAAAATGCTCACGCTTTGGTGATCGCCAGTGCAGATTAACCGTCATCGGAGAAAGCAAAGATGTCGCTGAATTTACCAGGGCTTTAAGACGGTGCTTTTGTACTGAACTAGAAATTGAGGACTGGCTTAATGGCGGAGCATTTGATGATCCGTGGCCAAAACGCGTTGTAAGATTAAAGGCAAAACAATGAATGTGACATTAATAAAAAATGCGACGATTATTAATGAAGGAATAAGACGTGAGGCTGACCTGCTTATAAAAAATGGACGTATTGAGAAGATAGCCCGTGACATCAAAGCGGCCCCTCAAATGGCCATCGTCAATGCAGATGGTAAGTGGCTTATCCCAGGAATGATTGATGACCAGGTACACTTTCGTGAACCCGGTATGCCGACTAAAGGTACAATAGCATCGGAATCACGAGCTGCTGTAGCGGGGGGATCACCAGTTACATGGAAATGCCTAATGTCGTTCCGCAAACAACCGACCGTTTAGCTTTACAAGATAAATTCGCTCGTGCTGCTCAGGTCTCCCTCGCCAATCATAGCTTCTACCTGGGGGCCACCAACAATAACCTTGATGAGATTCGTCAGTTAAAACCGGATGAAGCATGCGGGGTTAAAATTTTCATGGGAGCTTCAACGGGAAACATGCTGGTTGATAAGGAGGACACGCTAGCAAAGATATTTGCTGATTCACCTGTACTCATTGCCACTCACTGTGAGGATTCTCCGTTCATTAAAGAGCGGGAAAAAGCTTATCGGCTGAAGTACGGTAATGAGGTGCCTGCCTATGAGCATGCAGAAATCAGGAATGTTGAAGCTTGCTACCGGTCTTCCTCACTGGCGGTGTCGTTGGCCAAAAAATACGGGTCACGCCTTCATGTCTTACATATTACAACTGCTGAAGAGCTGGCACTTTTTGAAGCAGCGCCCACCCTTGAGCATCTTAAAAAAAAGCAAATTACGGCAGAGGCATGTGTACATCATTTGTTTTTTAACCAGCTGGATCATCATCGGTTAGGCCACCTCATAAAATGCAACCCCTCTATAAAGGCGCAGTCTCACCAGGTTGCGTTGTGGCAGGCGCTTAACGACGGCGTTATTGATATTATTGCTACGGACCATGCCCCCCATACTTGGGAAGAAAAAAAGGGGCATTACTTTAATGTGCCATCTGGCTTACCGCTCGTGCAGCATGCATTACCCGCACTTTTAGATTTATGCGTACGTGGAGTAATGACACCTGAGCTTATGGTGCAGAAAATTAGCCATGCTGTAACTGAGCGTTATCAAATCAAAGATCGAGGCTATCTACGAGAAGGTTATTGGGCCGACGTCGTGCTTATTGATCCAACAGAACGTTATAATGTTCGAAACAATGAACTGTTTTATCAATGTGGCTGGACACCATTTAACGATTATGTGTTCAACGGGGGTAGCATAAAACAAACGTGGATAAACGGGCACTGTGTTTATCATAATGGAGCAATACTCCCCGCTCCTACCGGCCAGCGATTGACATTTAACCGTCAGGCTTAACAGTCGCACTCTTCATTATCACAGCAGCAACCTGCTGCCCGGAGTGCAAAAGTAAAGTATGGTTGTCGCATCACTGCAGTTGCTGGAGTGAAAAAATGAAGCCAAAGAGCACGAAACTAAGAACCATGACAGTTAGCAGACCCACAAGTAATTTCCAGCCCAACACTTCCCCCTCCATCAAGTTAATTTGATAAATCTGAACGATATTAATGCTATTGTTGGATGATCAATCATAGCGGGAGCATGAACTAACTGGGTTTCGAACAGTTAAGAACTGCCTTAACAATTAGGTGAACGGATTGCACTGATACTGGTGGGATCCGCTTACATTCCTGGCCATTTTCTGATGTAAAAAACCTGTAAAATCAATGACATTTTAGGCAGTGATAATACCTGGATACTTACTGGGTATCTGCCGTTGTCTATAGTGGGCTTTCAAATTCGCCTGAGAAGTGGGAAGAAACATTTCCGTTCTTATCTTCTATGAGGAGGTGACCTTTTTCGTCGATCCCCTTGCAGTTTCCTGAAATCCAGTGCTGCTTGTTTTCATCCAAAGAAAATCTTATCGACTCTCCAAAGAAATGCATCCGGCTATTATATGAAGCCACAAGCGCCCCAAAGCCGTAGGTTTGCCACATGTCATAATAGTCCTCCCAACGTTCGACAAGTGAGTGAACCAAGTTTGACGTATCGGCATCGGTTATCTCACCGAGAGTGACTGTTGGGTAACCAATATCTTCAGGCTTCGCAACCCTGTTTATCCCAACACCAACAAAGAGCGCTTTCTCATTCGCTTCAACCAGAGTGCCTGAGACTTTAGCCCCATTGATGAGAATGTCATTTGGCCATTTGATGGTCAGGGTTCTGCTTTTTGTGACTAGGCTCGAAAGAACATCATAAATTGCCAGCCCTGTGACCAAAGCAATTGTGGACATTTCGTTCTTGTTCTCAGGAACGGGGACAACAATAGTAACCGCAACATTTCCCCGTGGGGTCTGCCATACCCGGTTGAAACGCCCCCTTCCAGCCGTTTGCACATTTGATGATACAGCAAAGGACATATCTCCTGTTTCTTTCATGATCCTCAGAGCTTCACTGTTCGTGCTGTCGACCGTATCGAACTCATAAATCTTCACTTGCAATCCCCCCGTACATTTTTCCATTTAAATATCACAACAAAGGAACATTCTAACAATGGGTGAGGATTTAGTCATGTTCACATCTGATCCTCATTTCTTCATCTGCGCTGATTTGTCCCTGAACAACCTAAGCGGCACAGAAGCATTCCCTGCGCTTATCCGTCAGCCCCACCGAAGCAAAAGTGGGGACAGCAGACGGGGCTTATGACATAAAAGTGTGCTAAGACGAGCGGCGGCGTAAGAAAACCAAGCGAATACCCCCGCCGAGAACACGCGACGGTTAATGCTCATCAGAGTATGTTGACAAAAATCAGGCGATGGCTTACAGAAACTGCGATCGAAACGCTTATGTGCCGGCTCGGTTGTTCGGTGCACACCTTATGCTGCGTTGCTATGAAGTGCCGGTCAGTGAGGCTATGACCTATACCATACATTAACAAAACGACGCGCGCAGGCTGCCAGACAGTTTATGGACTCACTGAGAAAAATGAGTAGCAGGTTAGTTGTGATCAAAACTGATCGATTTAACAAAACCCTTTTCACCCCAAATGTAAATTTTTGGTTAACTAAAGTATGTGTCTGTTTTTATAGCTTTTCTGTGGCTACATCCCCATTGTTCTTCGTACAAATGGTAGTTTCCCTCTCCCACAAACCAATATTGACATGGTTATGTTAACCACATAACATGGTATGTTATAACATAACAATTTGAGTGACTTAATCGTGCTATTTAAAAGAAATGCTTTATTGACCATGCTCCTTTCGTTCAGCAGCTTGGCCGCGGCATCTACCAATTACCCGCAGACTTTGGATAATTGTGGTCACACTGAAACATTCACGCAACCACCAACTCGCGTGGTGACCATCGGGCAACATGAAACAGAATTATTGCTGGCACTCGGGTTACAAAATAAAATCGTAGGGACGTCCGTGTGGTTCGGTAGTTTACCTAAGGAGTTTAAAGACAGCGGGCACGCTCTCAATCGTCTGGCTAACAATGCGCCGAGTTTCGAGGCCGTTGTCGCACAAAATCCAGACCTGGTTCTTGCACAATACAGCTGGCATGTAGGGCCTCAGGGGGAAGTCGCAACCCGTGAACAGTTTGAGAAGTTGGGTATAAAAACATGGATATCGCCTGCAGATTGCATGGGTAAATCCGTTACAGAGCGCTCAAATGGTGACGGTGCACGTACGACCCCATACACACTTGATTATATCAAGAGTGAAATCAGCGATATTTCTAAAATATTTGACGTTAGTGATCGTGGGGAGAAGCTTGAACGTGCGCTCGCATCAAGGATCTCTCACGCTCAGCGTGAAACCGAGCAGGTAAAAACACGTCATCTAAAAGTCGTTTATTGGTTCTCAAGCAGCCGTCTGAAAGGGGACCCTTGGGTAGCTGGCAGTAATGGCGCTCCGGGATGGATCAGTAAAACCTTAGGGATCCAAAATATCATCGACTCCAATGATGAATGGCCTGCCGTCACTTGGGAACATATTGCTGAGTCTAAACCGGATATTATTGTCGTAGCAGACATGGAAAGAAGGCTTTATCCTGCCGATGATGTAGCCGTAAAACTTGCCTTTCTAAAAAATGACCCTGTTACACGGGAAATGCCCGCGGTCAAAGAAGGTCATATCATTGTTGTACCCGCCATGTCACTGAACCCATCACTTCGAAATGTTGATGCCGTCGAACTCATCGGTAACAAAATTTCTACATTTAATAACCAACCATGAAAGGCATAGGTAGGATTCAACGTCGCATTGTTATCTTAGCCATCGCAGGCACAATAGCTTTGCCTGCGATGATGGTGATAGCATCCTCAGTTGGGGACATGCAAGTGTCATTAATCAATACGATTCATGCCATCACTAATGGTCTGGGTATCACCCATTACCAGATGTCACCTATTGAGGCAGGAATTATCTGGCAGTATCGCATGAGCCGGACTTTGATGGCGGTCTGCTGCGGCGGTGGTCTTTCTCTCTGTGGGCTTGTCCTTCAGGCTGTACTGCGTAACTCTTTGGCTGACCCCTATCTTTTAGGTATTTCATCGGGAGCTTCTACCGGGGCGGTGTGCATCATGCTGCTCGGTTTTGGAGGCGGGGTGCTGTCTGTCGGACTTGGGGCTTTCATCGGGGCATGTGCGGCTTTTGGCCTGATTATGTTTCTTGCCGGCGGTATGCGCAATAGAACAGGACATATCATCCTGGCAGGCATTGCAGGATCACAGTTGTTCAATGCGCTAACGGCTTATGTTGTCAGTACATCAGCTAATGCTGAACAATCACGAAGTGTCATGTTTTGGTTACTGGGCAGCCTGAGCGGCGTTCGCTGGCCGGATGCTATATTGGGACTGATTGTTACCGTCGTGGGCCTTATTATTGTCCTCTGTTATGCCAGTTCACTGGATACTTTTACCTTCGGTGAAGAAGTCGCAGCAACACTAGGAATACGCATATTGTATGTCCGTTTTATGCTCTTGCTAACGACAGCGCTTATCACTGCAACCATTGTGAGCTCAATCGGAGCGGTGGGATTTGTGGGGCTTGTCATACCTCATATTACAAGGATGCTGGTTGGGCCTCGCCATATAATTTCTATCCCCGTTACGTTTCTAATCGGATCTCACTTTATGATCATTGCGGACCTCATTTCAAGAACTCTCATCACCCATCAGGTTCTGCCAATAGGTGTAGTGACCGCATTAGTCGGGGCTCCTGCTTTTGCCTTCATTCTTTATCAAAATCGGGAGAAATCCTTTTGAAAGTGAATGTAAAAGACCTGAATGTAGAATTAGGGGGAAGCCCAATACTTAAAGGTATTAATTTTGAGGTAGGTTCAGGGAAAGTCGTCGGTTTACTCGGCCCGAATGGTTCAGGTAAGTCAACCCTGATAAAATGTCTTGCAGGGCTTATTCCTACTGCAATGCCGTACGTTGCCATAAATGATAAATTGTTATGTGATATGACGCGCAGATCGCTGGCACAAAAGGTAGCGTTTGTCCCGCAACATGCAGAAGCAGATGGTGACCTCAGTATTCTCGATATTGTTCGTTTAGGACGGACGCCTTTTCGTGGTGCCTTTAGTTTTTGGAGTGAGGAAGACAACAGTGCCGTAAGCGATGCTATGGTATACATGCATCTGAATACGCTTAAGGATCGCGCCTGGCGACACCTATCGGGTGGAGAACGTCAGCGTTGCCAAATAGCCAGAGCATTGGCGCAGAAGCCAGATGTTTTAATACTGGATGAACCGACAAACCATCTGGATATAGAGTACCAACTTGAGCTTATGCGTCTCATTATGGAACTTCCTATTACCGTCATTGTTGCATTGCATGACCTTAATTTAGCTGCCAATTACTGCCAGCTGCTCGCAATCCTCGCCAGGGGCCAGCTTGTTGCGAGCGGTGCACCTTCTGAAGTATTAACCGCAGATTTATTAAGGTCAATTTGGCACGTTAATGCTTCCATTGATCACTCTGTTGAAGGCTGTATTGATATCAGATACTCCTACCATGCCAGTAGTAAAAAGAATACAGAACCAAACATACTGCGTAAGCATGGGAAGCCGGTGATAACGCCAATGGAGCCAGTTGAATATACCGATTATGTCTCTTAACGTTGAATCATTACCATGGAGAGTTGATATTATCTTGAGTGAATACTTACATTTTTTAGACATCTGATATTGATATTTACAACGTCAGGTTTCATTTATCTTCTAACTGATTCTAGGATACATATTATGGTTAAGTCCCCATGTATAGATGAGTGTCTTTTTTTAAACCCTAAGGGCTGGTGTCAGGGTTGTGGACGGACGTTGAAAGAAGCTCGAGAATGGCAAAAACTCTCTCCTTTTCACCGTAAAAAAATAGAGAATGCACTCCCCACTCGTCTTAGAAATTTAAAGAAAAATATGAGTTAGATTATTTATTCCGCTGCTCTCCCAGACGTTATGCGGCTATGTATTTTGTGCCGAAAAAGAGTTTATACGACGATTACAGTTTTGCACTTAAGGGGAAAGGCCAATCTCAAGTCTTTTTTATCATCATAAAAATCGGTGTTGCAACCTTATGCCCCTTCAAAAAACGAATGGTATTCTGAGGGGGCATATAATTATTCTTTCATCTTTACTACCGTGGTCACTCTTAATTCTCTATGAGAACGTCATTAACCGCACCACATTATAGACCAAATAGAATTAGGCAAATCGGATGTTGTCTAGCGTTTTTCTTTCTAAAACCAGATGTTCGAAATGTCGTTCACCACCATTACCTATTGGAGCTTGGGCGACTAACCCGACCTTAACGATGTCATCAACGGGTAAAGAAAATACACGAGTCATATTAAATGACTTTCCATCTTGGGAATAGTGAAGGGCAAAAGACTGGCCGATGCGTACAACTTTCAACCAGACACTGTTGCCATCAATATTACAGCCGTTAGCATCATCGGTTACCTGATTCATCACAACGCTGACAACTGCGTTGGTACCAAAGTCTGTCTTTTCAAAACATGATTTTACCCAAACATGGTCATTTTTCATGACCATTACTGCAGCGGCATCATAGGTGTCTTTAAAATCGACAATGACTTTGACGGTTAATACGAAATCGCCAGAAACCTCCGTGAATAAGAAAGGCGCATTACTGAGATTATCAGGTGTAATTCCATTCTCTGACGAGGTGTTGTTATTGAAGAAGAAATCACATTTCTCAGGAGCCAAAATAGTTATTCGACCATCACTGAATGTTGCCTTACTTTCATTCATCCATAGAAACTCAGAGAAAAGCCTTTTATCCATACGCCCTCCATTTCAAGATTGTTTGAATTAGAAAATAGTGTTTAATATTCAGGCGTCAACAGTGATAACCTGTCCTGAAATAAAACCTTCGACACATCGTTGAAAAGCTTTTCCAACAAGTACGCCTGGGACAGCCTGGAAACCTGGCATCATCTCGCCGTAGGTATCCCAGGACTCCTCCAAAACAGTTGGGTTAACGACATTAACTCGTAAGTTTCTTGGCATTTCAAATACGACGCATTTTGCGAAAGTTTCTATTGCAGCACTTGTTGTGGCATCGGCAATAGCCATAGGGATCGGCTTGACGGACAGAATGCCAGAAATCAGCGTGAAGGACCCACCGTCTCTTACGTAGTCGCTGCCAATACGAACAATGTTCATCTGACCTATAAATTTGCTGTCAATAGTGGTACGCCACTGTTCGTTGGTCATTTCCTGGAAACTGCCATATTCGCAATAGCCAACGGTATTGACCACCGCGTCGATGGTACCTACAGCTTCAAATAATGACCTTAAAGAGTTTTCATCAGTGATATCAACTACATATTCAGCCCCCACTCCAGAACGATTGGCTGTAATAATTGTATGGTGTGACAAGCCCGACAGAGCGGCTTTTCCCATGCTGCCAGTAGAACCAATGAGAAGAATTGTTTTCAATGAGTGACCCCGTATTGTAAAAAAGATAGCATGCAGTGATTAAGTTACCCTTAGTAACTTAATCACTGCATGCTATCTTTCACTTTTAAAACTGTCAACAACATACGGAGAATATGAAAAAGAAAAGAATGACAGCAACTCAGCGCCGTGAGCAACTTCTTGAATGTGCGCTGGAAGTGCTAAGAGATGAAGGCGCTGATGGGTTGACTTTAAATCGGGTGGCTCAAAAAGCGGGAGTGACAAAACCTGTTGTTTACCGACAATTTGAAAGTCGCGCCGGCCTATTAGTCGTTTTATATCAAAATTATTGCCTTAGTCATCTAAACGCCACGCAAGAAGCATTAAAACATGCTAACGACTTAGCAAGTGCTGCACATATTTTGGCCCATTGCTATATTCAATGTGTATTGTCATCCGATTCTCTCTCCCTAGCCGTTGATGCAGCATTAGATGGTTCGGCTAGCACGGAGGCAGTGAAGGAAACGTGCGACAATAATATGTTAGAATTCTGGGAAGCTTCTTTGTTAAAGTTTAAAGGTAAACTTATAAACAAAATTTCCTTTATCGGTTTTTCCGGTGCTGCAAAATCTTTGTCTAAAGCGGTTGCTGGGAAAGAAGTTTTACAATCCGACGCTGAGTCTTTTTTAGCAAATTTACTCTTATAAAATTACCAATAATTTCTATATTCTCACTAAATTTTCACTATACTGCCGTAAGGCTGATAAGCCGATGCGGCGCCATGTACCTATTCACTTAAGGTGAGGAGTTGGAAAGATAATTTTCCTGTGACATTTAGTTTTTATCGAGTGATGATTTTCGTTGTAAATTCCACTTCTAATCTCTTTGCGTGCAAATATTAATGTCTGGGAAATATATTTCATTTGCAACATTAAGTGTTTAATATGATTAATCAACGCATGCTATAATGTAACTCATGGTAATTAAATGTTAGTGAAAGTGTAATCCCCAGTTATCTCAAGGTATTAAATGTATTATCCTTTCATTGCTTTCAACTAAAATACTTAAATTAATTTCAATGAAGATACATATTAATACAACATTAGCTATATTTATTTTTCTTCTGTCCGCATGTTCCTTACACGCTAAACATGCGAAGTCCAGACAACATACTGCAATGAAAGCACATGACTTTCACAAGGATGAGTCCGACTTAATTCCGGTTATTGCAGCCCTTCATGATCAAATGCAGACGTGGGTAAATACACCTTACCAGTGGGGTGGGACAAAGTTGAATGGAGTAGATTGTTCTGGATTTATCTGGAGAACACTCAAAGACAGGTTTAATATTGATATGCAACGCGTGACAACCCGAGAACTTGTTAAAATGGGAAGAAAGATATCATCTCAAGAATTAAGCCCTGGTGATTTAGTTTTTTTTAAAATCCACCGCCAACTGCATGTGGGATTCTATGATACGGATGGATATTTTCTACATGCATCCGTAAGTAAAGGTGTAACTCGTTCTTCACTTAAAAACCCGTACTGGAAATCTGTTTTTCTCGAGGCTCGTAGAATAAAAAGTGAGTATGGCGCTAGAATTTCCTTTAATTATCCAAAAACAAACCATGGTTAAGGACCATTTTTCATCGAGTGAATGTAGTGTTTTTGTTGATATAAACATTAGACTAATTTTAATGCAGGTTTATTCATGAGTAAGCGCTTGTACTAAAATAGTATTTAACATGAAGCTCTGACCTGCCCCTAGGATTAGATACAAGGCACAGTTAGTAATGTCGGATAACACGGTGATTACCCCTCTACTCCACCGCTTCAGGGGGTAATGATATACGTTGTGCCGGTTCAAGGTGTTCGCCATACTATATGTAGTGTCGGACGAGGCAGATTCGATTAACCGTGGGGGTGTTTTCTGTCCTGCCTCGCTCCGGCCATTCGGTAAGACTACGCAGGGAGAGGATTTCCCCGATTACTGGTGTTCATCCAGTGGATTTTTGTTTCTTAACATTCTAATTTTTCATTTATTGCCTTTTACTGTCTGATACTACATTACAACTTGGATTAAAAAATCGGCTTATCTCTTATAGCAGCCTTTGTTGTCAATGCCATCAGCTTCGTTCCAAGAACTGGCGTTACTCATATAAATGCAAGTAAATATATGAAAAAATCAAGTTGATTACGATATGCCCTGTAAAAAATATGAATAATATTTCAAGTTACTAATATATCTTTTTACTCATCCTTGCCTGCCTTATTATAAACACGAGTCACGTAATGTCCCCGACCGTCTCCATGGCCTAAATCCATGGACACTAATGCCTCGGCTTCTTTCTGGCTGAATCCCTTGTCTAAATGGTATTTCATGGCATCTCTTGAATAAGCATATCGCAAACTGTGAGGAGCATATTTACCAACAAGACCGGCCACTCTGACAATATTACGGTATCGTTCAATGGCAAGGTGTATCACCGCTTTATCTATCAGTTTCCCGTTGTTATTTTTCATAAAGCGTATTGCATTATTTACGACGCTAAGCAACGTCTGGCGATCAATTATCGTCGTATCGCGAGGTCGCCCCCCTTTCGTACCGAAGACAATCCTGACTTTTTCCTGGTCACTCTGAAGAACCTTTTGCCAGGTCATTAATGACTTAACAGATTGCATCGTTTCTTCCGTACGTAAACCAAGATGTCGCGATAATTCCATGGCGATCGCAGCACCCGCATCGACTTCACGGATTTTATCAAGAGTCTCTTTATATACATCATCAGGAATAGCGACTTTGGTACCCTCTCGGCTGGTTCCTGAAATACCTAACGCCGCGTTGCTTAATTTCTCATGCTCTGGATTAGCCATAAACGTTTTACCCGCAGTGCGAAGTATCGCCCGGATTGCTGCCATTTCATTTTGCAACGTACGTTTGGAGATATCCTCTGAAAGCCGGCTTTTTATGTAAAGCGCAATATGCTGTGTTTTCAAATTCCCGGCATCGCGAATTTGAATATTCATTTTTAATAAACGGTCTGCCAAACGATCGGCTATTTTCATTCTGTCGGAAACGGTCTTAAAACTGCCTCCCGCCTGGCGAGCAAGCGTGACCAGGCTTTTATTTAATTTCGCCATAAACACTCCAAATTGACACAAGGTGAGTTAGGCATTCCGTCCCGGTGAACGGAATGCCTAACTCACCGGTTCCCCGGATACTTCAGTCAAAAACATCTCACCCCGACGGCACGGTTAATTTTGCGCTTCCTGCGTCTCAACAGACATCTATGCATCGGGGCGGCGAAATGTTGAGTTCTTGCGAGGCTCCCCAGATCTCAGACCTGTTCGCGGCTTACGCCGGGCTGATTTACATCAGTCTACCTCCACACACCAGCTTCCTGGTGTCGCCATCGATATCGTGTTGATTTACCTCCTCTAATTTAAAAGTTGTCTTCATACGAGTTTCCGCTGATAAGACAGTTGGTGAGTGATTAATGACCTGAATGACAGTTAAACGATCTGTTATGCGTTTTAAAACCGTCACTACGTGTTGGTCAGATGGTAGAAATGTTGTTGAAGTGGCAGTACGTCAGTGCTGCCGGTTGTGCGCTGCGCGCGTCACTTGGTACTCGTTTCACTCGAACGCAAGTGACGCCGCGCTCCTCTGCTCTCAATGCGTACGTGGCAGATGTCAAATGTTCCAATTGGCATACCCACGGTCCGCAAATCTCGCAACCGGTAGCTAACGTCAAAGCATCAAATCGAAGTAAAACTGCAGTGAAAACTGCAAAACGTAATTGCGTAAAAATCAGCAAATTGAAGTTGAAGAGACCTTACCGCGATCCAATCGCGATCCCCATTCTCAAAGGTTGACGGGGGTACCGCCCGAAGGCGCCACCTCTCAGGTTATGGTGGCATTGGCAGTGCGATCACCCGAAGGCGCCCCTCTCAGATCACTGGGGCATTGGCATGTTGCTCTAGGCAACGGTAAAGCAATCGAATCATAATGGGGATCATTGGAATATGCAATACAATGAAATTGGAAATTTAGGATATTCGACTATAAGTAATACCTGATATAACTCGTTCAACCTGAAGTTCATTTTTTTCATTAATATTTCCCACAACGTCTGAAACTATTCCTTCTTGTCTACTATAACAAGAAAATAAAATAATATTATTTATTCATTCTTTACTCCAGTTTTATTTATGTTATTTTCCATCATAGCGATTGTGCATCTTCTATTCTTAACATGACAATCTGTTTCCTATCATCATTGGAAGTATTACATTCTATATCCAAGTCTAATCTACGTTTGAGATAATATAACTGTGCTTTGCGTATGCGGATTTTTGCCTCACCATTTATCATCTGATAATCATGTTCAATGGTCAATCGTTTGTTAGTGTCGTAATGAGGGTTTGGGCCTATTACAACATCAATAAATGAGTTCCAATCCGTGTCCTGTGGCACTGACGTCGGTGATGTTATTGATTCAATAATTTTAAAAAATCTACTAAGAACAAAATCTTTATACATTGCAGACTTAAAACAATAAGCGCGGATATGCCATCGATTACCATCATGCGCGAATGCATTCGGTAATAACGTACGAATAGCTACTTCATTTGTCATTGATCGATAATCAACAACTAATGCCTGTTGGTTATGCATAGCACGAATTAAATCAATAAGTATTTCCGGCTGTACCTTCCTGGCAGGTAGGGGGAGACTGGCAACTGGGGGAACCCATCCAATGAAACTTTCAGTAGGAGCCAATATGCCATTTTCACGGCCAATTAGTTCGTTCAAATAATGATTACTGTCAAAGGTTGCGAACACAGATTTAAAATCTGCGCTTGGAATGTAAGCCTTCTGGGTACGATCGTACACCATATTATTCGGAGCAATTTCTTGATATTTCGCTAAATCTAGCGAGGCCTGTGGTACAGAGATTCTAAAAAATGCCGTGATATCTGCACGATTAAGGCGACCTTCCCATAGCAGGCGAAAATCAATGAACTCAAGTCGTCTTTCCTGACCCCAATGGCCAGTACGTGTAGTTTTCTCAATCATTTCTTAATAATTTCCTGAAATTACATTATGGGTATAAAAATTATGCGTATAGTTAGTAGACTAGTAGCATTACTAGATGTATCTTAACAGTAGATGTTCTTAACCTCAATGCTACGTACTCGTACAAGGGGATGTTGATGACTGGGAAGTTACTTTTTTCAGGTTGTCAATGAGGGTCGGACGCTCGTGCAGATGGCAGATACTCGAAGCACGTCTATATGTACTGTATTACAAGCCGTTTCAACACATGATATTGAACTCATATTAAGGGCACGTTCATGAACAGTTCGACATCGGTTTTAAAGCTAAGTAAAGAAAAAAAGCAGTATGTGGGCGATTTCCTAGGTTCCATCGTGGAAAGCTTGGATCTGTCGGAAACACAATACAGCCTTATTAAAAGAGCCTATGAAACAGTGGGGACATACCTTGCCGAAGGAGAAAACCCAATCCTCTCTGGAGCTGAGATTTATTCGCAGGGCAGCGTAAGGCTGAACACAACAGTTAGGCCTAAAGGAAGCGAACAGTATGACGTGGATCTCCTTTGCTACTTACCTAATGCTTGCAAAGCTACAGGTTGGGCGGAGGTACTAGAAGCAGTTCGTGAGCGTCTTGCTAACCACGGGACATATGGTGAAATGCTGAACCCTCTTCCCAGAGGCTACCGCATCATGTACGCAGGTGAATATCATCTTGACATCACCCCTGGGATTGACTGGAGTAGCAATCCCTCAGAAGAAAATCATCCTCTTCTGGTTCCTGATTCACGCCTTAGAAACTGGAAAGAGTCGAATCCAGCAGGTTATGCGACTTGGTTCGATAGCATCACCGAGAAAACTCCTCTATTTCTTATGCTTGAGGTCGCGTGCGATAGTTTTATCAAGTCGGCGGCGGTCAGGCCGTTACCCGATCACACCCAGAAGAAACTCCTTAACCGCATTGTGCAGATTTTCAAGCGCCATCGAGATGTCTGGGCTGCTGACCAAGGAAAAGAATGTGTGGACCTGAAACCTATATCAGCAATCATTACGACTCTTGCTGCTCATGCCTATAACCATATTTGCGACGAAGCCAGAACCTATGAAACTGACTTTGATGCGATCCTCGATGTACTCGAACTGATGCCACATTTTATCGGATACAGATCCGGCTTATATTTTGTGGCAAACCCCAGCATGCCAGCAGAGAATTTTGCTGAGAAATGGAATATTGCAGAGGGTGGGAAAGGTGAAAAACTCAAAAATAACTTTGCCTCATGGCATCGGACTGCAATAGATAACATCAAAGAGATTGCATCATCTGTAGGTGAAGATCAGTTGCTCAATAATCTCAGCCAATATTTCGGTGAAAGACCAGTTAAAGCCGTGCGTGAAGCCATGCTTGGAGGAATCAGTACAGCCCGTAATAATAGTGAATTAAGAGCTTCCGCCATCACAGGAGCCCTAACAGCGGGTGCAGCTAATTCTTCAGTAGCAAGGGCAATGCCAGCTAACACATTTTATGGCGAAAATTCCCTGTCCTCGGTAGCTATGCAAAAAAATACTTTTTTTGGGGACTAATCGCAAATGAATATATCCTTGCCTAATCGACGCCTTACACTTGCAGAACAGTACCACGGACTTCGCGCTCGCTTCCCTGATGCGCGGTGCTATATTACGGATAAAAATAAAAAACTTGTCTGGGAGGGCATCCTTTCACCGGGTCCATTCAGTAGAGAGTACACGATTCGAGTGGAGTATTCTCCCCCGTCAACACCGGATTGTTATGTTTTGTCCCCTGTCCTTAAGGAGCTTTCCCAAGGAACAAAGATCCCTCATACATACGCAACACTGCCACATTTAAAAAGAACACAGCTTTGTCTTTATTTGCCAAGAAAAAGACACCCTGACAAATATGCAGAGTGGCGACCACAACTTTTACTAAGTGAAACCGTCCTTCCTTGGGCATCTTTGTGGCTATTTTATTTTGAGCAATGGCTATTCTCTGGGAAATGGGAAGGCGGAGGAGCACACCCTAATGACGATGATGCCGGCATCTATTATGACGACTAACGCTACCATTCTCCGGAAACGTCCGTAGCTTTGTTTGAGAACGGTCTAATCATCTGGTAATTTCTCCTTAAATAGCGATGCTACTAGCTAGCGGGAACAAAAATGAACGAGTACTGGAAACAGCAGCTTTCTAAAATTATTGATTATTTCACCCGTCAAAAGCGCCCTGGATATGTACTTATGGCTACAGGAGCAACCATTCTGGCCGGACAGAATGCGATTAGTTTTGTTATCACCGGAAAATTTAGTTGGGGAACACTTAGTGTTGGTACAGCAGAAAGTAATTTCCTCTTGGACTATATCGTGCCGGGATTAGCCATCGTATTAATTATTTGCGGGCTGACCTTGGTTGCTATTAATGAGATACAGGCAATAAAACAAAACTCTCTCAAACGCATCATACTTATCACAGGCGATGGTTTAAGAACCACATCAGGTACCGGTCTAGTAACATTTGTTAAAACTGTTTTAAAAGGGACAATTCATCCAATCGAGATAGATATCACCCAGAAAATACGGAACGGAGTTATTATTGAACCTGAAAGCACTTTCAAACGGCAGATACTACCCGCCAAGGATAATCTTGTGCAGCTTCTCTCAAAAGGCGAGCAGAATATAACCCAGATTGCATACGGTGGTTTTCTTCCTATTCCGTTTACTTTTCTTCTGGGGAATATAATTGATGATAAAGGGGATGTTAATGTGTTTGACTGGGACCGTGAAAATGATTGCTGGAAATCAATTTCAGCTGCAAACGCTGATGACGGGCAAAGTTTTCTCCACGAAACAATCCACTCAGTGACGTCGAATGAAATAGTATTAATGGTTTCTTGCTCTTACAGGGTTAGTAAAGAGCAAGTTGAGAGAAGCTTTCCTCGTATGGGCATTGAGCATCTGATGCTTGAAACGAATTCATTTGATAATCATTGGTCGATGACAAAACAACGCCGACTCTCGATGCAATTTGCTGAAAAAGTTAAGTTCCTATCCTCTCAGGGAATCCAAACGATACATCTGGTTCTGGCAGCACAAAGTAGTATCGCTCTAAATCTTGGCCGTCGTTACGATAATCGAAATATGCCTGAAATTGTTGTTTATCAATATGAAAAAACTAATAATAATCCTTACCCATGGGGTATATACGGTCTGACACACGGCCGCGAAGACAGTGGATTTGTAACGCGACTTTTGCATTCGGAAGCGATTGAATAGGCCTATATGTAGCATATTCGCTCCATGAAAAACATGCGGTGCACGATCACCCTCCCAGACCTAAAAATCACTTCATTAATGCACTACTTCACCTGTTAATCATTAACGAGAACAATTCGGCTTGAAACTGAGCGTCATCCAGAGCATTGTGGCTAGGGCGGCTTTCAGGGTGAAGCCTGCTAACTATAAATGATGATTTGGTCTCAGCCCAAATACATCCCGTAAGCCCCATATAATAGGCCTTAATATCAATGGCAGTAAATCCAAATGGATTATGACCAAGGTATTTATAGAAATAATAATTAATAAACGCCCAGTCAAACGGAGCATTCAGTCCGACAAAGATAGCCTTTTGTCCCGACTGTCTAACCGAATTAATCCAATTTGAAAGTTGCATCATCGCTTCCGCAGGATGAAGCCCATTTTGCTGAAGATACTCCAGACTTATCCCTGTGACAGCCAGTGCTTCAGGATCGTGTTGAAGACTAT
Source organism: Obesumbacterium proteus (assembly GCF_001586165.1). Taxonomy (NCBI): domain Bacteria; kingdom Pseudomonadati; phylum Pseudomonadota; class Gammaproteobacteria; order Enterobacterales; family Hafniaceae; genus Obesumbacterium; species Obesumbacterium proteus. The sequence continues at coordinate 105,048 of NZ_CP014608.1, forward strand.
CGGGCTGTAATTCAAGATAAACAGATGATTGCGTTTCCTGAACTAAGCAAGCTCCAATGGATAGAAGACTAAATTCACCAGGAACGGGACCTGATGTTTCAACATCCACTGAAATATAAAGCTCTTCATTTTTCATATTTTGACTAATCCTTTTAGTAGATACGCGAGAAATGCCATCAGTATATTTATTAACAAACCACAATAAAGTACGCATACTCTACTGAGTAATACTCTATTTATTAGCACAATGCGAATACTTAGAGCTTGAAGAGTTTGCTCCGATGAAGCAGCAGATCGTATGTTCCAGGTCGTTCAGGTACTGGGTTACTGAATATAATATGATGTGTGAAGCAATATGCAGCCACGCCGTACGGGTGGCAGAAAAAATCCGGGGCTAACATCAATATTGTCACTATATTTTAGCATTCATCAAAACGAGCCCATTTGCCGTGAATGAGGTTTACTACAGTAAGACAACCGGCACTAAATTATATATACCGACACAAGATAGTCGGGATATCGTTGCCGCCACAACCAAATACCTTGATGCGTTCTGTCAGAACGGCCACAGGTTCCAGAAATGCGGTATGATGTTAGGGTCAAGGCATCGCACAACTTGGTCTTTTCGATGAGTACAAGCCGGGTCTAACAGTGAACAGTTGATGGCTTTGCTCGACGGCATCAATATACAGCGGAAAGGGACGTGCATGGTTTGCCGGACATGGTATTCAGAAGAGTTGGGATGAAGCGTTAGATGCTCTCGCCAGCTTACACGACACGCTTCAGTGATTTGATGCGTGTAAAAGTCTAAACCAGAGGGACAGATGTTGGTTCAATCAGCCCCGGGCCGTTGTTCCTATGGCAAGGCACTAACTTGAGTCTATTCGCAGGCCATGATATTTTGGCATGAGTGATTTATAACCAGAGCGTGAAGAGCATGGATTCGAAAGGTTTTGATCCGAAAGACTTGGAAGAAATTTGCACCAGGAAGCGGGCAAAATTCACAATGAAGAAATCTGATTACAAAGAATTAGGTCGTAATCTGCTTTTAGGTTCTGTTGATGTAGTAATTGGAAGCGTAATGGCTGCGGCCGTAATCGTAAGTGCAATACCAACCAGAAGTTCAAATATTGATGATGACTTGCCGAATAGCAATGGTTGGCAGAATGGTTCACAAGGTTACGGATATTATGAAAATGGGGTAAAAATGTATGATTGAAGAGCCAAAATTTCTTACTGGCTCTTCAACATAAAATTAATAACTAACCCCCTTTTTTAACCGCAGTTTTAGCAGCATCTACAGCAGCTTTTCCCCCTTCGCTCCCTGCTTGTTGTGGCATTTTAGACCCGGCACTCACAGCTGAATCAACTACGCTACCAATCTTCGCTCCAGCCCAGCCAAGTGTGCCGACCCAAAATGCTGGAAATACAACGTACATACTCCCCAACACTAGGTTCATAATCCAGCCATCGGCGGTTGAACTGGTAAATTCTGCAAAAGGCACACTGCTGTTCGATATGCCCTGCGCTGACATGCTGTCATACAAAATGGTAATCATCCTGTCATCGAGCCAGCCCGCAAGTTCCCACCAGAAAGTGATAAACATAAGCGCAAACAGCGCAAACGAAATGGTCACCACGGTTTTTGGCTCATAAGCGCTGAACATCATCAATACCGGGATGACGATGATAATCATCATCTCCAGTAGTGCCTGTATCATTGGCAACGCCTGCTTCAGTGCATCAAACCCCGGCAACGCTTCCGCCTGCTTAATTCCCACACCAATTGTCGACACGAGACGGGTCACGTTAAAAGCCAGACCTGAGCCCACATCACTGCTGCCAGTAGCATAAGTCTCACCGCTGCCTGAAAGCCCAACGTTGCGCGGACTCACCAGCCAGCGCAGCGCCATCTCCTCCCACTGATCCTTGCTAAATTTCCGCTGTAGCTCAGCCTTAGTCGACTCATCCATATTGGCCAGCACCTGGGCCTTCAGGCCATTAGTGCCGTCAGACCACCACTGTTTACAGGTCGGATATCCACCTTTTCCCACATCCGGATAGCCGCTGTCCCGGGCATTGTCATACGGCCACTGGCTGCGCGGGCTGGTCGATGTGTAATAATCATAGTAACCACTGGTATTGAGAAAGTAGCTGCTGCCTATCCACCCTACTGAATTGATTGTTGCGTCACTCAGCTGGCTGTTGCTGTTTTTAAGCTTGAAGTAAGAACGGGAATAGCACTGATCTGCAAAGTCCTGCACTTCCTGCAGCACTATAGGGTCGCGAATTTTGGTGTTTTGCACGTCAAAGCGCATCTGGCGGAGCTGGTCTCCGCAGGGGATCGAGGCAATCATCGCCTGGGTGATGCCCTTGGATATCATATGCAACAGATACCACCAGACCGGGACTTCTGCCGTCTTGCCGTCAAAGTCGTTAACCAGCCCCTTGTAACCGGAGTTCTGGGGCGTAGGTACGCTTACACCGCACTGTTTCGCCCGTGAAGTATCGAATTTAATGGTGCTGATATCGACCGGCAACAGCGGAATGCAGCAGAACAGCATCACGCAAAATGATACGTAGAGCGCGTGCTCAACCCGCGGCAGTGCAAGAACACCTTTATTCCCCTCATCGGCGCCTTCTTCTCGCACCTTCAACCAGATACCCAGAACCTTGAAAACCAGAGGCAGCGCGAAAAGTCCCGTACTAATAAGGATGTTCCACAGGGCGTTATTCAGCATCCAGCCGAACAACACCAGGAAGTACTCCAGAAAACTGTTGGCCGTCATGACGCCTCCTTATGCCAGTACGGAACGCCAGGCGGCGAATTCGATAACGATAATAAAACCTGCCGCCATCCACTCAAGGCGATGAAGTGATTGACCCGGAGATTTCTTCACAACCTGCGGTCGCACAACATAAAACCAGGCCCAGCAAAGCCCGGTATACATTGTCAGCCGCCAGACAAACAGACCGTACCGGCTTGCACTCAGCCAGTCGCGCACCTTATGCCCATCCGGATCGACTTCAAACAACACTGAGGCAATGAAGAAAAGCCCCACAGTCAGCGCGAGGATAACCAGAAAAGCCAGCACGAAACGGCGCGTACGACCAAAACGACGCTGAGGGGAGACGGGTATCGTCATTATTGTGCTCCTGATTTCTGGCTCATGTTATTGAATCCCTGATCCTGACTTCCGCTGTGCTGCTGCAGACGGCTGTCCTGATTGCGTACACCCTGACGTTCCAGGGTCGTGAGCAGACTGTTATTGCTGATGGACTTTCTCAATGCCATTTCGTTACTCAGCGCGGCCAGCTCCCGGTCGAGCGCATCAACGCGACGGTCCCCCTCGGCCAGCGCTTCCGGCTGGTCGGCCGCATTGGGTTCAGACTGGCCGGTAGTCAGCATGCGTCGCATTGTCAACGCCTGTTCCACGGTGTCAGACATGGCCAGTTCTCCTGCGAGGCGCTGTACCAGTGCGGCACTGTCCGGGTCATCCTTCAGTGACTGGATCACGCCGCGGGTCACGACCAGGCTGCCCGTTTTCAGCTTGGCCAGGTTGTCGGTAGTCGGCGCTTCAGAACCCCCGACCAGTTTGGTTAACTGCTCGAGGTTTTCTTTAGTGGTATCTTCAAGTATCGGTGAAAAGCCGGTACCGGCGACCGTGCTGCCGGCGGCATTTTCATCGCCGCCGCCGCCGCACTCGCTGGCATCACGACAAGTTCTAATCGACCTGTCACCCAGCACTTTCACCACCGCGCTCGCAGCAGTCTCGGAGTTCGGATAACGCTGGCAAACGGACCCGTTACAGCTGGAAGCTCCCACGCTGCTGTTGCTGGTCACCGGCAGGTTGTTCATCATGTTGTAACCAGCCTTGGCCAGGTCATGCGTCGGTTTGATTGCCGGCTGGCCTTTGCCGCCACGCTTCTGGCCCCCGATCCATGTAGCACCTTCCTCACCCGTCGCCTTCTGCAGCTTCTGGTCGCTGCTAACGGCATCGCCGTCGCTGGAGGCGACAATATCCTTGTACTCCTCGGTGACGGCCGCCTGCGTCCACTTGCTTCCCATCGTGTAATCGGCCATTTTATTGGCCATGTTCTGACAGTTGAGTTTGGCCTTGTCAAAACTCAGTCCGGCCTGCAGCACGCCGTTGGTCAGCATTTCATACAGCCCGGGATTGGCGCGCTGGATAATCATCGCCGGCATACTGGAGACCGCGCCGGTAGCCCCCTGCATCACGGTGCCCATCAGATCCTTAAAGCCGCTGGTCACACCGTTAAGCTGATTACCTACCGTCGTTTTCAGGTCAAAATTACCGCACATCAGGTCGCTGCTCATGCCGGCGTTCATGCCCAGACGCGTCATGCTGTTTCGGGAAGCGGGTGGCGATATGACCGAGCCGCCGCCAATGGAATAAAACAGGCCGTCACTGATGGCTCCGTTGGCAGAAGCGCCGCTGGGAGGGGTGGTGACCTCAGCGTATGCATTGGGTGTGCCGCTGGCGAACATCACCAGCAACGTCAACGGGAGAGCGAGAGGGACTTTTTTTAGCATTGTCATAGTGTGAGTCTCACGAAAAATCAGTGCTGGAAAGGAAGGTCTGACCGCGGCGTTTACAGCAGCTGTAAGGTTGCCAGAGTGCCCAGGCATAGTTACCGTCCTGAGAAACCGTCGCGCCGGTGTCGGGGAAGACTGCACAGGTGGTCGAGAGCGTCGGAGAAAGACGTTGCCATTTATGGTTTTGGATACCGGTATTCTCTTTCACCGGTGCAGGTGGCCAATAGCCTGGGGATTGCTGGCCTACCAGCGGCTGGTAGACGTGCAGTTGGCCGGTGCGGGTGATGACATCGGCCACGCGCTGGGCGACGACGGCTGCGGACTTATACGCGTCCTCCTGGGTGACAAAACCGCTACGCGGATAGATGTTTCCCCACATATTGGCCCCGGCCTGACTGCCCAGCTCACGCTGTCCGGGGATAAGGGCTTCCGGGTACAGGCCTTCCGGCAGGCCGCTTCGCCAAACCAGCGCATCGAGCGAACTGACAAAGTAAGGAACGAAAGGCGTGGCGGCGGACTTGCAGGAGTACCCTGCTATCTGTCCTCCAATAAGCGTGGTGGCCGGATGGCCATAGGCATCGGCATAGTGAAAATGTAGATTCTGTTTACGCAGCCCGGGGGCCTTCATTACTTGTTGTCCCCCGCCCGCGCTGAAGCCGCTCAGAGAACCGATGACGCTGCTTTCTCCGCTGCCGGCCGCACCGCTGACCGCTGACATTTCCGTCCAGGGATTATCGCCGGGGCCGGAATAGGCTGACACCACAGCTTCCGGGATGAAATGTTCAACCTTCACGGACGTTTTGACAGAGCAACCAAACGGCGTGCAGAGGAGCCAATAGCAGATCCCCTTCACCTTCCAGCCGATACAGGAGACGCTGGCTGCACTGGAAATCAGGCTGGCCGTGTTGACGCTGGCCGCACACAGCCCACTGCCGGTCAACAACGTGGCCAGCAGCAGCCGGCGGGAACGGGGTGAAGAAAATATCATTGATTTCCCCCTCGCCAGTCCGCCAAATGGTGCATGGCTACGCTGACGTCCGTGGTACCGTAAACCACCCATTTATCGTCAAACACTACCGCAGGATATTTGGTCAGCCCCAGTGACCAGGCTTTCATCACCCTCTGATAGGCGCTGGTCAATTGCTGTTGTTGCGATGAGAACGCGGGTGAGTTGAGAACATCCCGGGCCTCTTTTTCAGCCAGGGCGGGATTTGCCGGGAGGGTGCCAAAGATATTCGTTTGAACATGCTCGGGCGCATCGAGGTACACCACAGGAATATCGGGAGAGGGGGAGACAACGGGGTTCGAACTGTCAGTATAAATGACGGTGCCGGCACAGGCACTGGCAGACAGGCACAGTGCCGACAAACAGCTGATGAGTTTTTTCATAGAGAACACTCCTTAAGCGGATAACCCGCCTAAGGTGCGTCGATACGCTGTTCACGTCAGTAAACAACTCAATATCTGACTACGAAAATTTATCCGGCCTGCTGGTCAACCTCCTGCTCTGCACGCCACTTCAGGTATTTCAATTCTGTATGGAAATATCCCATACAAAGTCTCGAAAACAAATGCTGTCGGATGTGAGCTCAACGGGTCGATGCAACGCTATCCTTAAATAAAGGGGACGTTGCAATGAAACGAAGAACTCGCATTTTCTACACGCCGGAACAAAAGGCGTTTATCTGGGACAGATATAAGCAAGGTGATTCCCTGCATGACATCGCCAGAATGTTCGACAGATTTCATTCTTCTATTATCGGTTGAACTCATAGCACATAGCGGTCAGCAAGAAGCGCACAATAACTGCTACGAACCGACTGCGGACCTAACATAGTATTGTGTTTATCAACAGCGAGCAGTTTAGTCGAGAACATTACATGATTCTGTTTTTTTAAATACTTAGGTTTAGATACAGGTTGCACATGTTGATAAAAATTATTAGAGAAAAATATAATTGTGCTTTACGATGTAAAACGATAAATTAAATAATATAATAATCTACAGATTGCACTTTTTGAAGGAACTTAAAATGACAGAGCTGGAAAAGAAAAATGGCTTTAATGAATCTGAAAGATATTTAGCTAACCTTTGCAATAAATCTTTCCTTAACCTATGGAGTTACCCTAACATATATACCAATGAAGGAAAGAAAAGCGTTAATGGTGATGGTAAAGAGCTCTGTGATTTATTGGTTGTTTTTGATAAGCATGTAATAATATTCTCTGATAAGGATATTGGATTTAAAGATACTGGTAATATTAAAGTTGATTGGAGTCGGTGGGTAAAAAAAGCCGTTTTAAAATCTGCGAACCAATTATATGGTGCAGAAAGCTGGATTAAAGATAGGCCAGACAGGCTATTCCTAGACAAAAAATGCACTACCCCTTTCCCTCTTGAAATACCATCAAAACAGGAAATAAAAATTCATCGTATTGCGGTCGCTAAAAATGCCTCTCAACGCTTCTCAAAATTAGCAGGAGGATCAGGAAGCTTAATTATAAACCCTGGAATTTCTGGTAATGAGCATTTCGAACACCCTTTTATGATTGGTCACCCTGTTGCAAACAAATCTTTCATACATGTTTTTGATGACGTAGCTTTAGATATAATACTCACTGAGTTGGATACAATTTCCGATTTTGTTGACTACATTGAAAAGAAAGAAAAATTCATATCTTCTGGGCAACTTGCTAGTGCGGCCGGAGAGGAAGAAATTCTTGCGCACTATCTTATGAGCGCACACAGCGGGAAGGAACCAGGATTTTATATTGAGGAAAACCAAAAGGCAGTTATCTTTGAAGGACATTACGAGTCATTAAAAAGCCTCCCGCAATATAAAAGAGGAAAAAAAGAAGATAAAATATCATATTTTTGGGACGGATTCATAGAGCACTTTGGAAAACATGCTTTAGCTGGCACACTAATCTATGAGAGGAAAATTTTATTATCAGATGCCATATTGGGTTTGAAAATAATGGCCTCAGAGAGGAGGGTTGCTCGCCGAGTATTATCTAATTCAATACTAGAGAAAATTGAATCATCAGATCCTAGTAGACTTGCTGCTCGCGTAATACTATCTCCAACCATAGTTCAAAATGGATATATCTGGCTTTTGGTCCCAATCCCTCCAGAAGCCAAAAATTATGAGGATTACCGAAAATATAGACAAGAACTTCTTCGCATCTATTGTACATCAACAAAGTTGCTCCAACCTGCCATAGATTTTGTAGTAGGGGTTGCGACCGAGACTAGAACCGGTGGCGGTGGTGAAGACATGATTTACTTAGACACAACATGTTGGGAGAAAGAAGATTACGAAATGCTCAAAAAGACAGGGATGAATTCAATATTCTTCAACCTAATGGGGTGAAACATTTCTCAGGAACAGAATATCAGTACCCAATATCGCCGGGGGATTACCCCTCAGAAAAAAACCTAAAGTCTAACGTTAAAAAACAAAAAACAAGATCTAGAACGCAACAGAAAAAAGCAAGGAAATTAAATCGAAGGAATAATTAATTTCCAGGATGCAGTGCGCTCATAGCTCCGCTTCGCCTGCCCGCGTTAACTAAGTAGTGGTTTTCATGCAGGTCATGACATACAAAAGACCCTGACCTGTTCCCTAATGATTAACACAGATTGTTGTTAGCAACTTCCAGTGTTGGCAGACAGCAGACAAACACGTGACGCTGAAGGTCTGCTCAGGGCGTGAAGCGCAAGTTGGCTACGTAGATTGTATGAATACGGCTACCGCAAACGCGATGCAGGCACTGTATAATATTTAGCTTTTGAGACATAAAGGAAAGCACCATGTCTACGTGGGTTGGTATTGATGTCAACGGCTTTGAGATTGAGAGCTTCCAGAATCATCACGATACTTGGTTTTTTCGTAATAACGATCGCGTGAGAATGGTTCCTCCCCACTATGACGGTGAGTATAGCCAGGATGTCTTTATTGGTTATCGCACCTCAATTTCCACTATCCGCAGACGTATGACACTGGCAGGCTATGACATTAAGGCTTGCGAATCGCACTTCTGTGAATATCGAAAAAAGGTAATTTCTTCGATAGAGGACACAATTGACTTACTGCAAGACTCTCTTCATAAAAGTGATCATTCGGATGAGGTCAGCGACCACTATTCTAAGGAAATAGTGGTTTATAAGAACTACATTGGTGCGATAGCAAACTCGGCACTGAGTGATTGGATTGCGCTCTTTCCTCAGGCTACTAAGCGTATGACGGAGGAAGGGCGTTTTCATGATTCGTTTAGTGACGCACAGTGGTATAAAGAAAGTAATGAACCATTGCTTTGCGCCATGCTTAGCAATGTACCTTTCTTTTCAGAATATCCGATTACTGGATTGTTTAACTTCCCTGGAAATGACCCAAACATCTTTATCAGGGCTTTTCTTGATTCTTTTCCGGAGGATGCTGTTTGTGAACTTAACATCGCAGACCTAATCTGGGCAGGATATGAAGAAGATTTCGAAGATTTAGAAGAAATACAGAAGGGAACGACTGTTCCGTTCCGGAATTTTCGCCAATCGATGAACGATTTAAAGCTGCTCTCTGCCCTGAAATCTGACGATCTGGTTCTTCAACGGATGTGCTTTTCCAGCATCATCACCGCAATGGAAGCTTATATCGGCGACATTGTGAAACGAGAAGTATTGCATAATGAAGCGGTAAAACGCCGTTTTGTTGAAAAATCAGGAGTTTTTGATAATAAACAGCAAAAGCTGGAGGTTAAGGATATTTATATTTTCCTTGATAAACTAGATAACTTACTCTCTGTAAAGCTCGAAGAGATTTCATTTCATAATATTCAAAATGCTAATAATATATTGCGGAATGTATTGCTTATTGAATTCCCCAGTGCCCTGGTACCTGAGCTAAATCGTGCTGTGCTTAAGCGACATGATATCGTGCACCGTAATGGTAAATCGACGAATGGGCAGGCTATTCTTGTCACCAGCGCTCATGTTATGGAATTATTAAATCTAGTGATGCAGTGCATAGAGAATATTGATCAGCAAATTCTGGATGCGCTTGCTAAAGACAACGAAGAAGGTGAGGATAAATAAGATTCTATCCCACAAAATTTCATCTTCATGATGATCATGAATATCCGGATACTGAAGGTTTACCAACATCCGTTTCTGGCAAGACCTGCCTATCAGATTAGCTTTGGCTTGTGTCGTAGTTGTATCAAGTCAAGTCTGAGCTAATTCAGCTAACGCGCCTGCGGCTTGTTCAACTGGCGTCGTCTGCACAAAAGATTTGAGCAGCCGTCGCCAGTTTCCTGTTTCCTGTTTCCTGTTTCCCTATTTATCCTTCTTTGACAGTCAACACATCCAGTGATTTCAGCAACCACATCATGTCAGTGGCATCCGCAACATTGATATACCATCTGGCTCCCCGCGCATACTCATTATCATCCGGCCAGACGGTGTTACCTGTAATGGTGATCAATAAATCCAGTGTGGCCCCTGCATTATCTTTCAGATGTACGGAAACACAATTGAGCGTGCCCACCCGGTGTGCTCGCATCGAGAGAAGCGCCGGCGACTGCAGACGCTTTCGGATATGGTCACAGAGCGTCATAAGCTGACCATGATGAGTGACACCGATACGGGCGTCTCCCTGCGGTGGCACATCAAACATGACGGCCAGACTCACTTCATTATCATTGACTACGGCAGGTGGTAACATTCCCAGTCGTCTCATACCGCCCTCGCGTCAGTGAGTATTCCCCTGGCTTTATCAAGCTTTCGGGCTACGTGAAACGCCGCTTCCAGTTCAGTACAATGGTATTCATTCATCAGCGCACGCCGCTCCGCTTTTTCTTCTTTTTCTGTCATCCCGAGTGCCAGGTACAGGCTGGGCGGCACCGCCCTGAACAATGCCTCCACCCTTTTGGCCAGGACCACACCTTCGGTATAGCAACGCGGGAGCTTGGTCGCCGACAACAGCATGGCTTTTTGCTCAATCGTGAGCTTTTTAAAACGTGAAATTTGCTCAACCTCATCCGGCGGCATGGTCAGACACAGCCACCATTCGGCCATGTTGAGCATTTTTTCCGCCGTATCCGGGTAGTCTGCAAGGTTCTGGGTGGCCAGCCACAGCCAGGCGCCGAGCTTACGCCACATCTTTACCACCTTGGTCATGTAAGGCGACAGCAGCGGGTTCGTGGTCACGATATGGGCCTCATCAATAACCATATTGATTTCACGGTCAAGATACTGGTCACGTTCGGCAATGTTGTTCACCGTATTGACCAGGGCAATGACCGCCACCGCCATCTGCGCCTCATAACCTTCGCGGGCAAGCGTTCCCAAATCAATCAATGTGACGTCCGCCTCCGGCCACGGCGTACCTGGCCGGTTAAACAGCTCGCCCTCAAATCCTTCGGTGAACATGCGCAGCGCTTCTGACATTTCTTCCGCACGCGCCCGCCGGCTGGCCGTTCTGCGTTCGCGGCCGTCGGCATCTTTTGAGTTATCGCGTGCAATATTTTCCAGCGCATGCATCAGATCCTCAGGCAGCATTTGCCGGTTCTCATTAAAGGATGTGCGCGCCGCCGCGAGGATAGCTTCACGCAGCATCCCGCGATCGGCCCGTGTCATGCGGGCCTCCTCGGCCGCCTCCCCGCCGGTTACCATCAGACGCGCCGCAATTTCCATTTCCCCCAGGATGTCACGTTTTTCATCGTCTTCCTCATCGCCCGTGCCGGCATCAAGCTCGGGCAGGGCTGACTCATCAATGACCAGCTCATCGGGTGAGGCCTGGAGCAACAGATGGGCATCGGTGAAGGGGGCCAGCGAGACACCTTTCCCCGGCTTCACACTGATTTTATTGACGGTCAGCCCCAGCGACTCACAGTAATCTGCAAACAACCCAAACGAGTTTCCCGCCTCCAGCAGGAATAACCGGGAACGGTGTACCGCCATCAGCTGAGACAGCGAAGCACAAAGCGTGGCCGATTTACCTGAGCCGGTTGGACCGAACAGCAACAGGTGTGCGTTCTGCGTGCGGTCATCTTTGTTCATCGGATCGAAGGTCAGCGGAGCGCCGCCGCGGTTGAAGAAGGAAAAACCCGGGTTACCGGTGCCGGTATCGCGGCCAAAAACCGGCAACAGGCATGCAAAATGCTGCACAAACGTCAGCCGGCTGTACCAGTGGTTTTTATCCACCGACGGGTTAAAGCACATCGGCATGGCACGCAGATATCCGTTCAGCGGAGCCACATCGTGCTCAGGATTTACCGGCTGCAGCCCGGCATTGAGCAGTTTGGCACTGATATCGAGATAGCGCTTATCGAGGCTGTTAAGGTCGGGCGCGCGCAGGAGAAACGTCAGCGCAGACCGGTACAGCTTATGCTGGTCGCCCAGGTATTCCCGGGCTTTTTTGGCATCCTCGCGGGCGCGGGTAGATTCAATATTTTCCCCCATGGCGTTGCGCCCCAGACGGCTGAATTCTTCTTCCAGCACATCCTGCGGTTGCACAATCAGCGTCATAGCAATCATGGTACCCTCCGGCATCAGGTCCATCAGGGTATTGATGTTCTCCCCCCGTCGGACTTCACCGGTCAGATGGCCCGTTTGCGGCGCGCGGCGTAAGCGTTCGACCGGCACGGCCTTATGAGCGACGTTATCAAACCACCATACTCCGCGCTCGGCATCGCTGCGCGGGCGCGTAAACCACAGGGTTTCGCTAAAATCATTCAGAATAGGCAGGCTGTCCGATTCGCCGTCGTCGTGCCGTGCAGCACGGTAAAGCACCTCGGGAGCCACCCACTGTGGACTCGGATTAAACCAACGCAGCAGCCAGCTGTGGATCTGCTCTCCGTTTTGTCGCTCACAGCGAATGCCGGCGCCGGCCAGCGCCGAGGTCAGCCGGTCACACACCTGATTAAGCAGGACGGCGGGCGGGAGCGGATCGCGGGCATTCTTCTCGACATAACGATAAATAACCATGCGCGTGCGACGGGTCTGACCACGCCAGGGCGCGCCGGTGACAATCTTGTCCTCAAAAAGCCCCTTTTCTACTGAAATGCTTTGCATATGTCGTTCAGTTTCGGCCAGCCAGGCGCGGGTAAACGGCGTCCCCTGTGCCCAAGGTTTGACATAGCCCCGCAGCTTATCCATATAGGCCGTCACGTCAGTTTCATCCTGACAGTAAAACTGCACTACCCACTGGTTCCCGTCGAGCTCCGGCAGGCTGTCCTGCAGCGCATCCTCCACCACGTCGCGGATTTCTTCCAGACGTTCGGCCGGACGTCCCTCCGTGCCCACAGGAATTACTTCAAACACGGCGCCGACGGACACGCCGTCATCGAGAAGCAGGCAGCGCCCCTCCGGGAGATATTCGCCCCAAGGCATATAATCAATAATCGACGGCTGCAGGCCATAGGCTCTGGCCTCATCGCTGTGGGTGAACCGCCCCTCACGGCTGAACGGCTCATGTCCCTCAACCGCGAAGGGTCCGTTGCCGGTAAGCTGTTCGTCTGAGGTATCGGGTTGACGACGAAACAGTGAAAACATTACAACTCTCCCGTGCGTTCGCCCGGCAGGGCATATTGGATCTGGCTGTAGAACGGAAACACCGTGCTGTATCCCGGCACCGGCGCATTGCCCTCGGCGATGTGCGGGTAAACGTACATCACCATGTCCGGATTGGGCAGGCGTGGAAACGTCTGCTGTATTTCATTTTCCTGCGTTCGGCTGTAACTTTCTGCCACCTGCGTTGATACGGTGCGTTCACTATCGTTGAGCGATCGGCGAAGCGTAGTGCGTCCTTCCCCGGTCGCGTGCGTCGTCGATGCACCATCATTCCACAACTCCAGCATGGTACTGTCGCCCGGGGGCAACATCGTGTCTTTACTGGTACTGCAGCCGCTCAGCAGCATAAGTACCCCTGCATACATCAGAAGTGTTCTTCTCTTTTTCATTCGCCTACCCGCCTTTCTTGTAGAGTTCATCCGCTGAAGCAAAGTCCTGAAAACAACGCAGTAAAAATCTGTCCAGCGCCTTTCGCTGAAGCTCTCCTGTGACACGCGGGATCCGTAATGCCGCAGCGGGCAGCCAAAGCTGCGCCGCCGCAGGCGTCGGGTCATTGACCAGCGCGACCATCCAGCTGAGTGAATTCTTTTTGCGGGGAGCGACCGGCCCCGGTCCACGACAGCACCACCACATCGGTTGCAGCACGCCAGAAAACAGCAGTGCACTCACTTCCTTCGCCCCGTGCCCTGCCACTGCAGGGGAGTGACAAACGGACTGCCAGGGCGTGACCTGATGCGTGATGAGTGAGAGAAACAATGCCTGTGCTGAGTCTGAAACCATCCCGACATCCCCCCTTAATCAAGACCGGTACCGGCCTGGCTCAGGCTAAAGCCATAGTTCACCTTGCGGCCCTTCTCTTCATAATCAATGGCAAGCTGTTTGGTGATATGGATCGCCACCTTCATGCCCGGCGGCACGTAAATGGCATCAAAGGTTTGGCCATAGCGGGCTTTCACCCAGTCCGCCGTATCCCGCATGCCCCCGGACAAGGCCTTGCCCAACACGGCCTGCCCGGCATCCCCCGTCAGCGTAGAGGTCACCCCGCCATATCCGTTGGTCTGCGTGCTGTTCTGGTTCTGGGCCAGGGCATCACCCGCCGCGCTGCTGGCCCCCAGCGCAAAGAGCGTCGGCAGGTAAGTTGAGGCGTTGGATTTGCGCTCACCGGAAAGGCACGGAATACCGTTTTCATCAGACAACCAGCCAATACTGCCGGCATTCCCGTTGCTTTCGCCCTGGCCTCCACCCTGACTGTCAGCCTGCCCGGCAGGCCTTGGCAGGGTGCGTACGGTACCGTCTGAAAACACAAACGTAATGCTAGTCACTGAGCCGCGCACGCACGACAACGTCCAGTCTCCTGTCGCCGTACCGGATACGACAGCCCCCCTGCACATCCGGCAGATCGATGCCGTTTGCGGTCAGGTTGTCTTTTCCTATCAGCACTTTGAAGGGGTAAGGGTCAGTCACTTTCCCATCGATGGGAACGCGGCCTAGCAGCGCGGTCATCGCCCGACTGCCGATTAAGGTAGAGTTCTCAGGCAGGGTATACACCGGGTCTACGGGCCCTTCGGCGGCTTTATTGCCACTCAGCGTCTGGCCGGTATTCGTTTTGTTGACCAGCTCCGCTTTCTGACGGGTAATGGCGTTGTCGTCCATAAAAGAGGTGGCAAAGGAGAACCCGCTGGCAGTATTGGTGTTTCCCTCTCCCACGGGTTTGCCGCTGGCATCGACGGCTACGCCGTCTTTCGGCTCAATCCACTGAAGCCCGTCGCTGCCCGCCGCGGGGGCGGGAGTGCCACTGCCCTCAAGGCCTAATCCCACAGGAATATCGCTGCCGACCGTGGAGGAATTTCCTGTCACCGTCTCCTGGGTACGGCTGCCTTTATCCTGTAACTGCTGCATGAGGCCGCCTATTTTTGCCGTCAGATCCTGCACCTGGTTCTTCAGTTGGCTCTGCTCCTTGTCAGCCACGGACTGCGCATTGACCACCGCCTGATTAATACGCTCATCGACGTTCTGGTTAGTCTGCTTAAGGTTCTTGTTTTCCTCAGCCAGGCTCTTATTGTCCGCATCGAGCTGATTTTGTCTTTTGGTCACCGTCTTCAGGCTGCCGACCAGCGTTCTCAGGGTATCCTGCGGCGTGTCCCCCTCGATGCCCATGGCCTTCATATCCTCCGGCGTCAGGTCAGGAACGACCGTTCCGGCCGTGGTCTGCGCTTTCTTCTCGCCGCCTGATGAGCAGGATTTGACGCCGATAAACACCGCGCCAAGGATGGCCAGAGGCACCATGAGTTTGACTAAACCATTGGATTTGATTTTCATTGACGGGAACTCCGCGACTTTTTGGCATGAACGGGCGTCACGGCGGGCTCGGCCAGGAAAGCCCCTTCCGGACGGCCTTCAACCACCAGATACAACACCGTGGTATCTTCCGGCGTCCCGGCATTTCCTAACCACCGGTGCTGGAACGTCGCCGACACAAATTGCCCGTCCAGTTCACGGGGATCGAGAATGACTTTTGCCGCCGACGTATTGCGTACCTGCAGAGCCACCACGCTGTAACCATTGAGGGTCCAGGCGGCCATCGGGCTGACCATCACCGGCGCTGAGGGATAAAGGGTCGTGACCCGGGACGGTAATTTCAGGGCGACCGTACTGATGCCCGGCACCGCTTCAACCGTCCGCAGCGGCCCATAAAGGCTTTGCGCGGCATAGCGGGTCAACACCACAGGTAGCGGCGCATTCAGCTTCGCGGGTTTACGTCGTTCTGTTGTCCCCTCCCCCTGAGTGGTTGCCGGCTGCCCGCTGTTGCCGGCACCGCTGACCTGGGTTTTATCGCTGGCAGAGGCTGACGACACCTCACCGTCATAGACCACCTGAACCGGCTCACGGGTTGCTTTCCCCGCCGCCGCGCTGACGTCGAGCAGGATAATTTCGCCGTTTTCCTTGTTCTGCAACTGCAGGCGCGTCACAGGAAACGCGTCGGTGGCATCCAGATAGACCGCCCCTCCACTGCTCTGCACCCGCAGCTTGCCGTTAAGGGAAGGTGGAAAACCCACCCGCACGTTTTTGTCCACGAACACGATCCGCTCCTGTCCCACGTTGAGCGGTATCTGCAGAGGGATCCGTTCCCACTTCATCAGCTCCACGGCATGGGCGGCACCGGCCGTTGCTATCAGTAACCCACCGGCTACCAGGATGTTTAATTTCACTGGAATACCCCCGTTTTCTTCTCCGGTGCCTGGACAGGCATCGCCTCCAGACGCTGCGGCACACCGTCATAGCAGTCCATGGCCAGCCCAAATGGATTACGCTCAGGGTCCCCCTCCCAGCGGATCACCTTTATCGGATAACGCACCATCGCCCGCTTAACCGGTTCGGTGTGGTAATACTCGTCCGCCACCAGATCAAGGCGGGCCACCCATTCATCCTCGGATTTGATCTCCACGCTTTTACTGCTGTAACCGCGTTTGGGGATCTCGTAAACCACACGCACGCGGTCTTTCAGCTCGCCGCTGTTGGTGCGAAATTCGGCATCCTTATTCAAAAAATCCTGGCAGGCAGGCGTCAGGAAAGGACTCATCTGGGCAATCTTTGCCGGATAGTCCACCTCCCCGTCTTTGGGCCAAGCATTGAGCTGCTGGAAAATGTAAAAGGCAAAGCTGTACACCGTTGACGGCGGCACTTCCCACCATTTTTTGGTACTGCCCGACCGCAGATCGGGCGGATTGTGGATGGTCAGGTTACGGGGTGCCAGCATCCAGCCAGTGCTGGTTGTCAGCAGCGCAACAAACAACATGCCGCACACCAGCCGAAGGGTAAAAATATGGTTGTCGCGTGCGCTTACCGCATTGCGAAAACGGCTCATTGAATAACTCCCCGTTTAACCGGGCGCGTACGCCGCAGCGCCCATGCCCGGCTGTGGACGATCAGCCCCCGAAAAAGCCCGGCACGGGCATGCAGCTCCTCCAGCCGACGCCACAGATAGTTGTCTGGTTTTCCGCGTTTGTAATTACTGACCCAGCGCCCGCCGATAAACACCACGATGATGGGCATAATCAGCATGCAAGTCGGGATCGCAATCCAGCCGACTGCGGGGATGAAGACCAGAGGAAGAGAGACCGGGATACCGAGTACAAAACCCACCGCGGCCGCCAGAAGAAATTCTCCGGCGGTAAAGCCTCTCCAGACGACGGGCGGGGTATTCAGACGGTCAGGTAAAAACTCGATCACGGCCATACCGCCTCCTCAGATGATGTCGCTGGATTTGGTGACAAGCCAGATAACGACGACCAGCAAGATGACGCCAATAATCACGAAGGTGCCGAATTCCGTCCAGGTCGCCTTACCCTGACGGACGTGATGGAAGCAGCTGATTGCCGCATTAGCGACAACGATAAAGGCCACAGCCGCAATAATCAGACCGCCCAGCGTCAGACCGTCGCGCAAATAGCCTTTGATGGTGGCATAGGTACCGCTCCCGCCTCCTGATGAAGGCTGCTCAATGGGCGGAAGGTCAGCCAGGGCATTACCGATATAAAAAAGGGTGCTGCCTGCCAGCAGGGAAAATTTGTTACGAAAAAATGTCATTAACTTCATATAATTACCCTTACTTCAGTGGAAAAACAGGAAGAGTGTTACGAGCAGCAGAATCACCAGACGGATGGCCGATTCCGGCAGTTTGCTCATGGGAATGGATTTGTCAGACACGCCGCGATAGGCCGTCACCAGCACCCAGGCAACGAACAGAAACAGCACAGCCCCCAGCAGACCTAAAATCAGCAAATTGAGAGCCGACGGTTCCATGCCGCCGCCAGTGCCGGCACTCCAGCCAGACTGCTGAGCAGAGGTCATAGACATCAGCGATCCTCCTCGCCGCGGTACTGGCCAGTGACTGACATCGGTATCGAAGGCTGAGCGCGGGAAGGTTCCAGATAGCGCGCTATGCCCTGCTTCATCGTGGTGATGTCGCGGGTTGCGCTGAGGTAGTCGAAGTAGAAACGGGCATCCTGACCATTCTGGTTGGCCAGGACGCGAGCCCTGTCCAGTCCGGCCTGAACCTGATCAAGCTGACGCATCACCAGGGCCAGTTCATCTTTTTCGGAAGCCTGCGTCGGGAACGAGCTGAAGCTGCACATAGCCAGCAGCAGTACGCAGAGTCCTGGGGTTGGGCGCATGACGCTCTCCTGTGTGTTTAAGGTTGCGGGGAAAGACTGACGCAACCGAACAGGGAGAGCAGCAGGAAAGTGTTTATGGCAGGGTAAAAATTAAAATGAAAAAGTCTGATTCCAGGATGAATGTGGTTATACCAAGACTTCGGGAATATATGTTTTTCAACCAGGTTTGATAATGCAACCCATGAGAATCAATGCGGTTCTCAAGTACACTTTAGACGACCAAAAGCATTGGGTAAGCATCAATTATTGTTCCCTGCTTCCTTTATTAGCTCAAAGCCAACCCCGGCTATTTCTTCGTGCTGCTTTTAGAACAGGGTGTGAAGCGGACATTCTGCCCCCTTATTAAACTTGCCAGCAGTGCGTCGACAGATTGCTTAAGAACAATACGTTTCAATAAATGCGGAGAACTAGAAGGGCATGCTCAAATAAAGTCCCTGCGGTGATTCGTTTTTAGAAACCGACTAGCCCTCACCCCTTTATGTTTATAGCTGGCTTTGGTTCCTAGAATTCATCAGCGGTATTTTGGTAGTAAGGTTCTTTTAGAACGAGGTCTTTGTTGTGCCAGCGCTCTTAGAACTGCCGAAACGGCGAAGAAAGTTGGCCTTATGTTAAATCCCATCACCTAGCAACAAACCCATCATGATGATTTAAAACAACAAATAAATTAAAACCTTTTGTATAAGTAATAATTTCCCTCATAACTGGGCACGTTGACGGCCTCCGCAATTCAGGCATAGCATGCAAACACTGTATGTAAAAACATATATATATATACAGCATCAGTGGTATGGCAGAGCACTAAATATAGCGAACCTGATGTTAGTTAGTGAGCCATAAAACGCATACCACACTTCCCGTAAGTAAAAAATATAATGATTGAAAGAGGAAAAGACTATGCCTGGATTCAGTTATAACGGTGACGGTAAGGTTCCCACGGGCTATTTTAATGGGCCTCCGGTGACCTATGATTCTGACGGCTCTGTGCGTGTAAATCTATCTCATGTTGATGAGGGCAGTACGAATACAGGAACTGGCAATGCAGGCGGGCATGATACCGGCAGCGCTTCGGGGTCATCCGGTTCTGTAGGCAGTAATTGGGCTGGCTCTGGACCAGTTAATACGTCGTTGATTAACGCCACCATTTCAGAAAGCCTGAGTAACTTACTCGTCGCAGTAACGTCTACCGCATCTTATCGAATATTGCGCGCGGCTTTTGATGCTTTAGCTCTTGTTCAACAGCCTGTTGCACGTGACCAGATTGTTCAGGCCTGGCAGCGCGCCCATGACCTGATGCCGGATAAAGTGACAGAAAGTTATGAAACCGGCGGAAGCAATGGTCATACAGCAACCCGAACAACCGATAATGCCGCTAAAAAAACGATGGCCCAGGCCGTTACTCAGGTTCTGAGCGATCTTCAGAGTGCAATATCTCAGCATCAGAAAGCAGGCGCTGCAGCCTCGGAGGCGGCAGCATCTGCAGCTGCGGAAGCTGAAAAACAAAGACAGGCGGCGATTGCCGCTGCAGGCATTGCGGGGCTGAATCAGTCGGTTTCTCAGTCTCAGGCGAATCTGAATACTGCGACCGCAGAGCAGTCGCGTTTGCAGCAGGCAGCGAATGTCGCTGCGCAAAACGCGGTGAATCTTCGACAGGCCGCTCAGTCAGCCGAGTCCGCTGCGCAACAGGCGGCGTTACGTGCTAACCAGCTGAATGCACAGGCCGCCAAGCTCACTAAAAGGAACGGTGACTATGGTCACTGGGAAGCACGTGATGTTGGTGGGAAAAATGATCGAACTGTCAGCATTTTTGTCACTGAACTCACCGGTAGCACGTTGAATGCGGCGCGGACGAACGCAACAAACACTCGTAACTCTGCCAATCAGCAGGCTGGCCAGGCCAGTGCGGCAGAGCAGGCCAGTGCGGCGGCGGCGGTGGCCGCACGTGATGCAGAAACCCGTCGACAGGCTGCGCAGGCTGCGTTGACAGCTTCACAGCAGGCTGCGTCACGCGCTGCGGAAGCTGAGCGGCAACGTAAGGCCGCAGAGGCCGCCGCGGCAGCGGCAGCAACCGCCGCCCGAGCAGCAGAGGCTGAACGACAACGTCAGGCGGCAGAAGCCGCCGCAGCGAAACTCGCGCAGGCTATGCAGGCACGCCAGGTTGCAGCTGACTCGCTGAGAACAATCAGTATTCAGTCTGTCCGTGGGATCCCTGTGAGTGCTTCTATGACCGGTACACCCATTAGCTGGGCTGTAGCATCCGAGGGCGGCATTGTGCTGGGTGAGGATGTCGTCGGCGCTGCCTGGGGCAGAATCAGCGCAGCCCTCGCCGAATTGCGCGGTATTGCCACGGCAAGTCTGGCTGGCCCGGTAGCCGTGACGATTGTGGGGCTGCTGTATTCAAGCAAAGTAGGTGTGGGCAGTGATGTGGTACCGGGACGGGATATCAGTACGTTGATCTCCGGAGACGTCTTGTCTTTGCCCGATTCTGCGGTATTAAATCATGCGGCTGATACGAACGTGGGTATTTCTATGCCCGTTCGCGGTCAAATGGTTATGCGTGAAAATGGTACGTTAGAAGCGCAACTGGTACGTACCGGTATTGCCGGCAGCGTTCCGGTCGTAAGAGCTGTAAAGGATAATAAAACCGGTTACTGGAGTTATACGCTGCCGACAATGGCGGGTGTGCCGGCACAGACCATTCTGGTGAGTCCTGCAGATGCGCCTGGTGTAAACACGCCTCTGACGATGAGCGGTCCGGTTCCATTGCCTGAAAACATTGTGCATACAGGAAACCCAGTCTCCGCGCCACAGGGCGTGACGGTCACCACGACGCCGGTGGCAGACGATCTGGATTTTAGAGACGTCATTCTGATTTTTCCGGCAGAGTCCGGGCTGAAACCGCTGTACGTGATGTTGCGCAGCCCCCGGAATATGCCCGGTACCGTCAGTGGTAAAGGCCAGCCCGTTGGGGATAACTGGCTTGGGAACGCCGGTGTGGGTGATGGTGCGCCGCTCCCGAGTCAGATCGCCGACAAATTACGCGGAAGGACGTTCAGGAATTTTGACGCGTTCCGTCAGGCATTTTGGTCGGAAGTGGGAAAAGATCCAATTCTAAATAAACAGTTCAAAGCGGGTAACTTAGGGAATATGCAAGCGGGTAAAGCACCTGTGCCGCGAGAAGTGGAACAAGTTGGTGGGCGTGTAAAATATGAGTTGCATCATATAGAACAGATTAAAAACAGTGGTTCGGTTTACGATATCGATAATCTACGAGTAACAACACCAAAGCGTCATATTGAAATACATAAAGAGGGTAAGTAAATGGAGAACAAAACAATTTCGGACTATACCGAGTCTGAGTTCTTAGAGTTCGTTAAGCAATTTTTTAACGTACAAAGCACGACGGAACAAGAAGATACAAAAAAAATTCTTGAATTCAAACGCTTGACCGAACACCCATCGGGTTCTGATCTTATTTATTATCCCAATGATGACAGGGAAGACAGTCCTGAAGGAGTTGTAAAAGAAGTTAAAGAATGGCGAGCTGCTAACGGTAAACCTGGCTTCAAATCGTAATAGCAAAGTCGATACGGCCCTCATATGGGGGTCGTATCGATGATTAGCAGATATTCGGAAATAGCCCTACGCTTACATGGATTAGCTCAGACTTGAACTGACAGATTTCGTAGGTAGAACATCATCAAATCTGACAGTCCGGTTTGAGCGAGGAGCTGACATTGGCTTTTCATGTCTGTAAGAGATACCCACCGGCTGGTGGCTTTTTTAGCGTGTCATCGTCAAACTTATACCGCACCCGCCACTGGTGTTCCCTGATGGAAAGCCAACTCCCATTGCCCCCTGTCAGAATACACCCAGCAAGAAGAACGTAGGGATGCTCGGCTGCCGTCCGAATTAAACGTCTTGTAGTGCAGAATGGCGCAGCACTCCCCTATGCTGAGCAGCCGGAAATCACTGCTAAGAATGATCGTTGGACTTAATTCGTCAGCCAGAGATGCTATCGTCTCCGTGCGGTCAACTATTACACCTGACCGTGTAATTTCCCGAAATTCGGGATGCAATATCTGTTCAAGCCATTTCCGATCATTCCGCCGGACACCGTGAAGACTGCATTCAAGTGCTTTCAGCTTTTCCAAGAGCATTTTTCTCACCCTAATTGAACCCTGCAATTGAATGAATTTATCATAATAGCTAAGGCTAATCTTTAATGCCCCCGAGAGGTAACCTCCGCTTTTGGCATAGGAGTACCAAAGGGCATCTATGAGCAAGAAGTAGACGTTTTGCATAAATTGGTTTTCTGAAGAGCCACAAGCCATTCATTTTCATAATTAACACATATCAAAACGCATTAAAGCAATGTATATATAGGGGTCTTCCCCGATCATGGTGGGAGACTCAGAACGCCATATTCAGTTTCCCATAGTGGAACATTACACCCAGCTTGAACCGTTCTTTATTCCTGAAGCCTCGTGATTTGATCCTCAGCAGCCGTATTTTACTGTTCAGAGACTCCGCATTGCCGTTCGATACCCGGTTTTTCATTGCATTCAGGATGCCGTAAAGGCGCTTTGCCACCATGCGGGCAACGCTGGCCATGAGCGGTATGCCGGTGTCTTTGGCCATCGCCATCCATTCCTGCCACAGCTTACGGCTATGATCGTCATACCTGCGGTGCCAAAGATCCCGAGCAAGCTCTTTCATTGCCCAGCACTGGCTCGTTTGGGGTAACACCAGACGGGCAACTTCTAACCTCTCAGCCCGGCGCCCGAGGCGGTTTTGTTTGCTGTAAAACCACAGGTAGCGTGAGCGGTGGGCATCTTTCCTTTCTGACGACGGGATCTGTTTCATCTCAGCCTGGCGGGTTTTATCAACGACGGCGCACAACATTTTTGCCACATGGAAGTGATCGAAGGCGATTTTATCGACGGCATTTGGGAGATGGATGCGGGCTGCACTGATATAGGCCATGTTCATGTCCATAGACAGCGTTTTTATCTCATCAAGCTGGTGATCTCTCAGACTACGCAGATAACTGGCAAGACTTTCTACACCGCGATCATCGGTCAGTTGCAAAGCCCGTCCTTGCCTGTCAGAGATTACGGTGACGTACTGATGTCCTTTTTTGAACCCAACTTCATCTACGCAGAGGTGACGCGCCGATAAGGGTTGTTTTATCCGGGCTAATCCTCGTCTGACTGCGCGCATCATAATGCCGTCCACGGCATTCCAACTGAGTTTAAGTTGCTTTCTGACAGCATCCACGGTGCTGACTTTCAGCCATGAGAGAACAAAGGCCTCGAACAGCAAAGTGTAGCGGCTGCCTGGCCCTGCCCAGGGAATCGGCAGTGTCTGGCAACCGTGCTCTGGGCAGTCAACGCGGGGGACATCAGCCTCAACCAGCGTGGTGAACTGACAGGTGTCAAGGTGACGCCATTTACGCCGCCGGTGATCATGTATGGAGCAGGATTTACCGCAGGTTGGGCAGGTTAGTTGTGCGTGCCCAGCAATGCCGACAATGACCGTCACAGAACCGGATTTTTCATCAAGGGAAAGGGACTGAACCTGCCACGGTGCGGACAGGTTAAGGATATGAGCATAGAGGGATTTTTCGTCCATGAAAGTGCTCCGGGTTGATTAGATACTTAAAAGATTTACACATTCTTCTGGCACCCAACCAGACTCTCCAGAGTGTTTAAGCGCCCAGTACCAGCCATTAAGAGACTTGATGACAGTAATTTTCTCGCTGGACCTGACTGATAATTCAAGGGCCGTGTAGTCTTCAAGACAGGTAACTTCATTAGAACTGAGGGGAGAAAATATTTGTTGGGGAGCCCATCCGGCTTTGCCTGAGGGGAGTGTTATCCATACCCACCCCGGATATTCAAGGTCACAATGGCTGATAACGACAGTATCATTCTTCGTTATCGAAATGGGGTCAGGAAAAGCAGAAGTGTAATTTTTGATGACAACAGCAGCATTATTCAAGTGACATCTCCCATTGTTCGGTGAACAGCCAAAATCCTACAATAGCCACCACAACAGGGGAAGACCCGTGTATTCACAGTAATTAGACAATATTCTTCAGAATGAATAGCCTCAACGCGTAGCAATCGTGTCGGCGATGGCACAACAAAGTGTGGCATTAGTCCTCTCAGCGGATAGGTTGTGTCACAAACTTCCGCTTTTGGCACTAAGCGGCCTGAGAAGGTGTCCAGGAATAAACAAAAAAGCTGATTTCTTTTCGTATCTCAATGAAAAATATGTTCAGCGTTCTTTCTCATCAATCCAGGCAATGAGATCGGCGAGCCTCTTCTCAGAAAACACGGCTATACCATGTTCAGTGAGTAGCGAAGCTGCGACTCCCATACCTGACTTACGTTGGCCGCTAAATGAACCGTCATAGATGAATTGGCTACCGCATGTTGGACTGCCGTCGGTTAACAACGCAGCGGTACAACCTGACTCCTGAGCTGTACGTAAGGCCAACCAGGCGGCAAGCTGATAGTGCTCAGTTACATCCTGCCCCGTAATTTCAAGTATTCTGACCTGCGCCTTCATTACGTCTTTACCATCAGTAGAAACAATCTCAGCTGAGGGACGTGGAATTGGCAACCCAGCGGCCAGTTCAGGACAGTGGATCACAAGACGCTGCTCTTTCTGCCAGCGCTGCAACTGATCGGTCATTTGTGCTTTCTCACTTCCGTCATAGCGCACCTTGAACCCCATTAGGCAAGCACTTACCAGTATTTTATTTATCATCGTTATCGTATATCAGGGCAAATGAATGCTTGAATTATAACACTTTCACTTTTTACATAGACATGCCTGTGGCAGGGTCAATACGTCGCTAAGAGTGAAAAGCGGACCGTACGCCGTTGTCACAAAAATATCTCGCCAGGGATAACAACGATATGGCTGAAAACAGTGTGCCTTGAGCACGGGCAACGGTTCAATATGACTCTCAATCCATAACTTTTCCTCTAC
Source organism: Obesumbacterium proteus (assembly GCF_001586165.1). Lineage (NCBI taxonomy): Bacteria > Pseudomonadati > Pseudomonadota > Gammaproteobacteria > Enterobacterales > Hafniaceae > Obesumbacterium > Obesumbacterium proteus. The sequence goes on from NZ_CP014608.1 coordinate 130,347, forward strand.
AGGAGACACTGCGGCGCTGTCGCTTTACCTTTATTGTCGTCTTCATATCCACGTTATTTGGCTATACAGTAACAGCTGATTATTTGCTGAGTATAAGGCATGTCCAATATGAATATTTACGAGAAACAGTATCGTGAACTGATAGCGAACGGTGCTACAGCATGGGCTGGAGATGGTTATGTAAGGGCGAAAGAACAGCAGGAACGGGTGTTTTCCTGGCTCAGCATACATGAATATCTTCCACCATCTGGAGCAAAGGTTCTTGAGCTTGGATGTGGAAATGGCGCAATGGCAGCGCAGTATCTCGCCGAGCATGGTTATGAAGTTTGGGGAGTAGATTTAGCTGAAACTGCAATCAAATGGGCTGAAGAACGCTTTCAACAAGCTAATCTCACCGCCCATTTTATTGTTGGTGATGTCTGCAACCTACCTCAATTTTCAGATTTAGAATTTGATCTGATTGTTGATGGTAGTTGTTTGCATTGTCTTATTGGAGAAGCCCGGCAACGCTGCCTGGCTGAAGTAAAACGAGTTCTTAAACCCAAAGGGCACTTTGTGATCAGTTCCATGTGTGGGAGCCCCCACAACCCTGAAGACATTGACTGTTATGATATCGAAAAACATCAATTGCTAAAGAATGGTCAACCTTGGCGTACCTTACGACCACTTCAGGCATTGCTGGATGAGGTGCGGGAAGCACAATTTACCGTTCGCGCTACAAAGATTAATAATAACCCATGGTGGGATCATGCAACTCTCGTTTGCTCTGCACTCTAAGCTCATCCAATTGGTAAGATTGATAAAGTGTAATGTGATTGTTAAGCACCAAGCTAACTCCTGGCAGTTATGAGCGAACAGCAGACGTTTACTGAGGACTACTAAATATTTTCATCATTTTAAACATAACATCCCTGTTGTGAACCTGAAGGATTCTGGTTATAAAAACAGCAAGATAACTCATTGAATGAATCAAAAACTCAGGAGACATTTTGCCGAAAACTACCTCTCGACTGCATCTTCGCGCCGTAATCAACTCAGACGGAGATGACCTTTTCAGAATTTATGGCGACCCTGCTAAAAATACGTTTAATCCTGCAGGACCGTATCCTGATATTGATTATGCCCGCGATGTTTTGGCTCGATGGCTTAAACACTGTATACCGCCAGAACAAAATCACCGAACGAAGTACTGATTCTCGAACATCGCTAAAAAAATGAAACGACATTCTTTTATCCGGTATAATATATATAACAAAAAACAACTTAAAATGGTGCTATATGTATAATTATGAATGGATTTTCTTTGATAAAAATGGCGAGAAACTTCCAGTAGTGAAGACATCTGAGAATCGCATTTATGCTGCGGGCGATATAAAAACTCACAATGGGAAAAGCTATGAAATTGTTCACAGGATCATCGATCGCGTGAACAAAGATAGTGACCTCCAAATAGCCGTCGAAGTTTAGCATTTACCATTACGCCTGTGTGACAAATCTTGATGTTCATCCCTGCTAGCAACTATAGAAACCGCAGGGCAACAAGCATTCTATTTCTCCAAAATCGGCATCAAGGCAGGAGTCAACATACTCTCCACTCTCTCATTGTCAAAATTACACGCAGACAATTTCACTGAAAATCCAGTATTTCTTTTCAAAAAAAACGACAAAAATAAAATTTAAAGTATCTATCACCAATAAGTAGTATTGGCTGGAAAAGTACTTTTTTTATAAAAAAACTGCCATATAATTATGGTCGTTACATCCATGTAATCCATTATTAATAAATAGAATCACCACCTTTATTTTGGCCGACGCTCGGCCTTTTTTTTGCTATTACCGCTCGAATCCAGGACAATTTTATCCCCCACGCACCCCAGCTGTAAGTAGCCCTGCAAAACGAACCATCAACTTTTAGGGAGCCTCTAGCACTCCAACTTCCGCTTTTGGCACAGAGCTGCCTGTCAGATTAGCTTTGACTTGTGCCGTAGTTATGTCAGCTCAAGTTTGAGCTAATACATCACATTTATAGTTCAAACCTAATTTCATTTCATTCAACTGACCTGTTCCCTGTTTATTAATGTACGGAATGTTAGTGACATCCGCTATGGCCCTAGCGGACTGTCATATTTATTTCCTTCAGATAAACAATGGTTTTAGGTCTCTAATAACCATCGCCATATCGTAGCTGTTGTTTGTATCGCTTACGATTTTCCCGACGACGCTGATCGGGTGCTATCTGACCGGACATGTTCAAACAATGTTCCCGTCGCCTGACAATTGCCTCACGAACAGAATCATCAACAGTGAGATCGAGCACATCCAGCCAACGGCGGGCTGCCCGATACCACCAACCACGCTCTTCAATCATCTCAGCTTGTTCATCTTTTAACGTCATGTTCATCTTAAAGATACTTTTTGAATGCACCGGTCACGACCGTCAGCACAAAACCCAACATCATCGCCGAGGGTAACAGAAGCAAATTAGGCCATACCGCCGTTGGCCAGGCTAGATAGAGCATACAGGGGCCGTACATTGCCGGTTTCACGTAACGCTTCGCGTGATGGTAAACAAAGCTGGACTCATAACCAGCGCCGTAGCGACGTAAATCCCGACGAACGAGGCCGTCAACAATACCGATAACGCTTACCATGATAAATAACGGTACTGACAACACCAGGATAGCCACGCGAATGGCGAAGATAATCGTTACATACACCGTGGCCTGTAAATATTCCCACAATGCCCTTGCCAGCCAGCTACCAGCCCGGCTAAGCGTCTCTACTGTACCGCCCTGACTGTGCACACTGCGGGCGTTATTCACCCAGCTGATAAATCCGGTATCCACAAAAATCCATTGATACGCCTGTTGTATCCACGCGCTGATGACTACCACTGGCTGTGACAGTATCAGGCTGCGGGTAAAGCCTTCAGACAAATAACCGCTTTCCGTTAACATGACTTGTCGGCTGTGTTCGGCACCCTCACCGGCCCAGATAAAGGTCATGCCGGCATATTCGATAAGCAGGCTGACCAGAAGAGAGGCCAGTAATATCCCAACCACCTTCCAGGGCATCAGCCAGAACAGGGTAATGAACAGACCGGGTTGTTTGGGCGGAACCGTCTGCTGTCTCTGCTGAACTTTCTCCTCGGCCATTATCCCTCCGCAGATGCCGCCAGGGCATCAGAAGGTAAGGCGCTGCCCGTCCACCAGGTTTCGCCGGTGCGATAATTCTGTTGCATATATTCTGCGATGCGGCTGATGCTTTCCGGCATCAATGGGTCGTTACCGCTCCCCGGTAACGGCATCCGGATTTTCCACAGCCGCCCCCCTTCCAGCAGGGCAAATGCCTGTCCCTTAGGGAGGTTGATGATATCCGCTGGCGTTATCATCGGCATTCTGGCCAGCGTTACCTGATCCTGCACGTTACTGTTAAAATCGGTTCCCTCACCCGGGCGCGAAACGTCGGTCACGCCAGACGTGAGGGTTTTATTGTACACATCCACTTCTGGCAACTGACTGGTCAGCAGCTCCGCCGTGCTGTTCTCACGTACCCGCAGCATAATCAGTGAGTTGAAGTTACCGACTACCTGGTTCGCCTTCGCACGGCTACCCACGCGAGCCTCAATATCTGAAAGGGTTTGGGTGTACGCCGTCACCTGGATACCGGCACCGCCCCCCTTGTTGATAAGCGGGATGAACTCATCCCCCATCAACTCATTAAACTCGTCGCAGTGCAGGTTAATGGGAACTTTCTTTTGCGTGGCGATGCCGGTTTCATCTGCCAGACCAAATTTATAGATATGGCCGGCGACTGAAACCAAATCTGCAAACATGCTGTTGCCAACGGCCGATGCGACCTCCGAATCCGACAGTGCATCGAGGCCGACATATACAATCCCTTTCTTGCGGATCACTTCCTGCCAGTCAAAGATGGGACGCTTATCGTCCATATCGTTGTAATCCGGAGCCAGCAGCGCCGCCGTCTTGCCCGTGGTCAGTTTCTCCAGCAGGGGCAGCAGGGAGGCCACGATTTTATCAAAATAGGTTCGGTCATAGCGAACTGCGCTTCGCAGTCCATCGAGTACCGGATCCCACAGTTTCTTCCCTTCATCCGTGCTCAACGTCATCTCAATGGCCCATACCCGCATCGCGTTGGCTTGTCCCTGCATGTTACGCGGCAAGTCTTTATCTTTGAGCATGCCCGATGACAGCAAATTCTCCACCTGCATCAGCAGGTGAGGCGCTTTTGAGGCCAGCATATTCTCTACGTAGGTTTCATAGAGCTCACCAATGTTGGTGACGTAGCGCAGGATAAGGGTGTAGTCAGGACGCTGTCCAAGTGCCACCAGCGCCCGGGTGATGATATTCACAAAACGCCAGGCGAATTCACGAAACGCCGCCGAGTTCCCCTCACCGGACAACTGCCCTGCGACGCGTGAAGCTACTTCAGAGAGGCGGCTAAAGCGGCCGATGGCGTTATAACGTGCGCTGACGTCTGGCCACCCCAGGTGAAAGACGTAAAACTCATTCTCCCTGCCCGCTCTCCGGGCTTCTGCATACATGCGTTTGAGCAAGTCTGCGTCCCCCTTGGGGTCAAACATTACCGTGACATCACCGCGGCGAATGTCCTGGGTGACAAGCACCTCGGCCAGACGGGTTTTGCCCACGCGGGTGGTACCGATCACAAGCGTATGCCCCACCCGCTCGCCCAGGTCATACAGCACGTCACTTTCATCAGGTTCGACACCGTGATAAACAGGACTGCCTCCCACTGGCGGTAAAGGCCGTGCGGGATTGAATATTGAGTCGGTCTGCGTCAGACGACACAGCCACGGCAGGCTGTATTCCAGCCGTTTCTCCAGGTCGCGAGCCATGCGATAGATAACGGAAGGCTGAACATAATGTTCCGCTTCAGGCCGTCTTGCCTCCAGCAGACGTTGCGTGTGTTTTTGCGTCCATTGAAATCCGCGGCCCAGGAACAAATACCTCTGGCTGACGGGGATTTGCCGGCTGCTCAACTCATAGCGCGGCAAACGCTTAATATTGCGACGGTAACGCAAGATACGCAGCCCTTGCCGCGTACGTTGAAGAGCCAACACGCCAAAGCCGGCGGCAGTGACCCAACTGACAGAAGGGGCCAAGGCAACGGCCCAGGGTGCCGTCAGACAGATGTAGGTTGCACTCCACGCAGTACCTGCCGTATACAGCTCTACGGCAGGTCGCAAAAGGGACTCCATAACATAACGATCGCTCATCGCTGCTTATCCTTCAGATTATCGCTACCCTTTTCCTCTGCTGTTTCTACCGCGCTTACTGCCGGTTTTAGCAATGACGCATTCAAACTCCATACGTAGCGAATTCCCTCCAGCAGCACGCTAAAGAGAAGGACACACTTCCCTATTTGATTCATCAGGTAGTGATCTCCCAGAACTATTCTAGCCAAGTCAACAAGTTGTCCCACAGGAAGGAAAAGCCAGAAGCCGAACGTGGACGCTCCCATTAAGAAGAAAGGCACTGCGACACACACCCGCCAAAACAGGCTTATCCCATAACGAAATGGATCGACCAGAAGGAATGCAAATGCTTCAAGACGACCAAAGCCCAGCTGTCGCAGTCGATTGAATTTTGAAATAAAGGATTGAGGGGATGTCATAACCGGTCTCTCACTTATCGATGTATTGCCAGCCGGCGTTGCCGGACAGCAGTTTTAACAGACGATTGCCGCTGATAAGCGAAACGTCGGGTACTGTAACCGCGCAAAATATTTTGCATAGAATTGCGGCATATTTTGCATACCTAAAACCACTAGTTTCCGCACAATGCAAAATGAACTGCAACAGTTAAACCCAGAAACGAGATAGATATTCTGTTGCACCGTTTGCAAATATTCGCCGCGCCCTTGCCACAACATCAGCGGTCATAACTAAGCGGCGGCCACCGATCCGGCCCTCAGCCCTGGCTGCTGCTAATCCAGCTCGCGTTCGTTCAAAAGCCATCAGCGCTATCGATATAAGCACCGCGCCAAATATCGCATGGCCGAACGAACCAGCAAGTTAATTTGCTGAAATTGCCGCTGGCGCGGTAAAAACTCCAGCAGCATATGTATAGCCTATCCCAGCTATAGTGCCAGCTGGTATTTTTACCTCCTCGCTGCCGTCTGGCGGTGCCCAATCTGATGCGCCATCCCACATTACGATATTCACAACAATGCCGCTTTCAATTACAGCGTACTGCGTTGCTGTCGATGTTACTGCCGCTTCTTGATTCATTATGCGTACTCCTCAATTTCCATCATGCCCGGCAGGCCGTTGCCGCCGGTATATGCCACACCAGATGATAATGAAACAGCACCAGATCCGCCGCCGCCAAACCCAGCGTAAGGCGTCAGCCCAGGACCGCCAACCACACCATTTGCCCCCGTCCCCATCTGATTACTCCCCCCGCACCCCGACCGGGCCGTAGTTGGCGTTAGTGACATTCCTTCAGCTGACCACACACCGCCATTTGCCGTTAATGTCGTAACAGAGCCAGTTACAGATGGGGATGCCGCGGCTTGGCCCTGGACCATGAAGACCGCAGATGACATGACGGGAGCTACGCCGCCGGTGCCTCCAGGGCAACTTATGCTAATTCCCGGCGCGACAAAGCTGGTAGTTCCGCCATTACCTCCGGCTACATTGCCTGTTGTACCGATCCCGGCAGCACCGATTGTTATTGTCGCTGATGCCGGCACTGGCAAAAATACTTCAAGATAGGCACCTGGGCCACCGCTTCCACCAATGCTTGAATATCCCGCTGCGCAAGCAGATGACCCAGCGCCTGCTGCACCAGCGCCGGTCATTCTGATGCGGATATATCGAGTTCCTGGTGTCGGTGTGTATAGTCCGCTGGCAAGAAAGACGCGCGGTGCGCTAAGCATTCGACCGACATAGCCTGTGCCGTCACATAAACCAAGGTTTGCGAGAGCCAGGGCCAATGCAGAGGGACCAGCGGCGGCAATCTCTGAGAAACGATTGGACGTCTGGAGGAATAAAGATTTAAGAGCAGTAAGCAACTGATCTGATTTTGTTTGGTCAAGAACTACTGCGGGATTTGCAGCCTTGATGACAGAAATGATTTCTTTCTGTGTATTTTGAACGGCAGATTGAACATCATTTTGAAACTTAGCTGAAACAATAGTGCCGAGGGCACCAGTGGACTGGTCTCCATCATGGAAGAGACCGTCAGATGTGTTAATTGGGTTAATGACATCTTTCATTCTAGCTGTCCTGGTAAACGAAATAGCAAAAGGTATGGGCAGGTTTCAAATCATTGAAAACGGATTCAATCACAGCATCTGCAAAAACAGATAAGTGCTCTCCAACTGCTGAGGAACCTGTACGGAAATAATAGGGCTTGACCTTAAGACCAGAGATAACTACACCCCATGTCCACATGGTTCCTTCAATCATGAGGCGGTCGCCACATCGGTTAATCCCGACATGAAAAGCTGTAGGCTCAACAATTTCAATGCTGTAGCCGAGCCTTGATGCAAGCTTTTTGAAATAAGGAATACTTAGACCACCGGTTTCAGCAATTTTTAACAGCACCTTTTCAAGTCGTTGTTGGTAGGTCATATCCGCATTGGAACCAATCCCTAAAACACGTTCCCAATCACTAAGTAAGTTGGCGGCATAAATGGGGGTAACAGCTTTAACTATCGACTCAGACAGAAGATTAACTGCATCAAAGGCGTTACCCTCTGCGCTAAGTTCCGCCTCAATAAGGGGCTGTTGCGTGGCATAAGCCACAGGCGGAAGAAGTAAAGCCAGCAGAGTGGCGTTGTCTTTACTCATAACATTGTCACCGTGATAGTCCCCGCACGGATCCATTCCACAACAGAGTCGTCAACAGTAGGTAAAACATTGCCAACAGGTGAAATAATGCTGCGGTCAATAACGCCGGTCACTTCGGATATAAGCATTTCAGCCTGAGAACGGATAAACGCATCGCCTGGAGGCAAACGGTTGATATAGTCGGTGATGCTGGCCTGAATCGCCGCAGTGGCTGCAGCAAGCGTGACGCCATCGAGTGAAACCCTTATATTCAGGTCAACAACTTTAAACGTCGGAGCCAGTACCAGTGAGTTTTTAGCGGTCACTGGCCGGACTGTATCGATATAGGTCTGGGTGGCCAGCAGGATTTCGGCTGACGGCGCACCGGCAGCGGAGGTAATAACAACATCGACCGTACCCAATCCCCGTCTTAAGGGGTAAACGTAAGCTCCGGTGACGCCATCAACCGACATCGCCCAGCGCTTGTAGTCATATTTATTGCCACCAGCTGGCGGACGGCGAATAACGTCAAGCAGCCTGACCAGCATTTCAGCATCGGTTTCCTGGTCAGTGCCGCCGCCCATGATGCCAATAGTCACAGTGCTGTCGAACCCGGCAGGCGTGGAGGCAAAGATACCGCTGACTGCCGCCAGTGTATTACCGGCTGAGCCTGATTGACTTGCAATGGCATCAACGCTCGCGGTTCCGTCAGCGCCGATAGTGACCGCTGTCGTGGTGGTGTAGGAGAGTGTGCCGCGATTGATGACATAACCGGCCGCGGCTGTCGCGTTAACCTCGCCGGTGACGCCGATTTCCCCCGTGGCCGTGGTCTGAGACTTGCGATAGATATCACGGGTTCGGCAATGCCATTCGAGGTATTCAGTATCGGCCGTATCAGGAAAAATCTGGCGGACAATCCAGGCCTGATGCTGATAAATACCAGTAGCAACGCTGGCAACCGATGAGGCCCGGATGTAATAATCGCTGTCGTCTCCGGTATCCGCATCCGGCAATAGGTTCACGATATCCCGCAGGATATTCTGGCGGATGTCTTCAAAGGTCGGCGACGTGAACGGCATCAGGAGACTCTCACAGGGAGTTTAAAGGTTTGTTTTTGGTTGGCGGCGGAGACCACTTCAACCCGTAAGATCAACCAGCCAGGATTACCCTGACTGGCCGTAACCGTGATGCTGGTAGCACGGCCATCATTGACCAGAGGTGCCAAAGCTTCTTCGGCATATTGTTTCGCCAGCACCCTGACGCGGCTGACATCCTTCTCGCGCTGCAGTAAATGCAGCTTTGAACCCAGTTTGGGATTTGCCCACCAGGAGCCGAGCGGCACCATCAAACGCAGATAAACTGGATTTGCCAGGGTTTGAGTCTGAATGCCGGCGTAGTCGCCAGTCGTCGGGTCGAGAAGAGTATCCATGCTGGCAGGTTAGCAGCATGGATCTCAGTGATTCAGTTGAAGGGGTTCAGTGGCTATGCGAGAGGGCCGTCGGTGCCGGAATGGTGATGGGTTTTAAGGCCGATATCACCCGCTTTAACATCACCGTCAGTGGTGTAGTTACCGCCTTTCTGGGTGACGCTTCCGTTAAAGCTGGCACCCGTTCCGCCCTGAATGGCCATGCCGCCATTGCCGGTCAGTTTTTCCTGTGCGGTCACCTGATGTGTTGCATTGACCATCGGGGTATCGAAGTTAGCCTGTTCTTCTGCGGTCACGTTGTAGTTCTTGCACCTGACCTGATATGTATCACATTCCACATCAACGATGCGGCCCTTTTTAATCGTGACATGGGCACCTTCATCGCTGTAAATCGATACCTCACCAGATTTCAGTGCCTTGATACGGTAGGCCATGTGTTCGGTAGCGATGATGATGCCGTGTGAAGTCTGGCCGCCCAGTGGTAAAATGATCGCTTTAGAACCGGACGGTGGCACGGACGTAAAGCCAAAGTGCTGGTAAAGCTCTGCGTCTTGCAACTGCTCGCCGGCAACACCATTGACCTGCACGGTTTGCACAGGGCCTGCGCTGTTAACGCGTGTTAAAACCCCTCTAAACGCCCGACGAATGCCGGATAAAGCGCGGCTAATACGCTCATCAACATTATTCCACATCGACAATCCTCACATCGGCTTTCTTTTTCTTCGCGTTGCGCTTCTTCTTTTTCTTCGGAAATGCATCCGGTATCCAGACGCCATCTTCTTTGAGTCTCAGTGTGGTAATGGTACCGCCGCTGCGGCTGCGATTGAACTCACGACCCATCAGGAAAAAAACGGTGTCGATTTCATGCGGTTCGCTGATGATGTGAATACGCTGGCCCGGAGACCACAGCACCTTGTCCGACGTGCGGTGACCTTGAACGGTGGCATTGAGTGCATAGCCCGCCAGACGGGCATCAGCCATCGCCTTGCGGGCACGGTACTGGATTTGTTCCTGGCTGTCCGCGTCGTGCATGACAAGCACCTGCGGACGATAATAAGAAATCGACGGGTCTGACACGACCGCCTTCATGCCGTGAAAGCCGGTCTCGGCCGTGCCAACCGTGCTGTCCTGGCTGTCGTTCGTATCAGTGTCGTCTTCGACCGTGATTGCCGCTGTTGAATCAACATCGACAATAGCCAGGCTGCTTTTTTTGGTGGTGTGCGCGTGCCCCTGGCCCAGCACGGTGAGCTGGGAAAATGAGCGCTCGATAGAACTGGTATCACTGAGCTGCAGGAGATTATTCCCCTTACCGCTGAGGCGCATTATCAGCGTGGCCACCGGCGCGGTGGTGTAGTCCGGGCCGCCGATAATTAAGGTGCCGTCCGGGGCGAACCACGGCCACAGACCGCGACAGGCACACGCACGCATCAGCGTATCCCAGGCGCGTTCGCCGGGCTCGACGGTTATTTTGTCATTGCGGATTGAGCTTTCAGCCTGCAGCCGGATGTTGGTGATACCGAGCGGCCGGACAACCTGGGCGATAACTTCTTCCAGTGTCACCTGGCGGGCGGTCAGTACCGGTGACGCGCAGTCCACCAGTATGGCCGTGCTGTCACGGCCGCTTAACGATAGTGCAACCTGACCACGGGCAACGGAGCGCTGGACATTATCAATCCGACCCACCATCACCGTATCCGCGCCGATTTTTACCTGGGCGGCCGCGCCGCGTTTCACATCGGCTGGAAACTTACCGGACGGCAGACCCAGCGTCATGCTCCACTGGTCTGCCGGGATAAGAAAATCGCTGTCAATCTGGTAGGTCATCCAGTCTGCGTGCGCTTTGCCGGCGATAATGACGCTGACCTTATCCTGGTCAACAATCGCCGCCTGCTGATTATTCACTGTAGGCATTGATGATGTCCCCCGGTTTAAGGTTATTTGGGTCGCGCAGTTTCGGATTCAGGCGCTGCAACTCGTCGGCCCGGCTAAAATCGCCGTACCACTCGTAGGCAATCAAATGCAGGTTGGCCACGCGATTGACCGTGCGCTTTGTCAGCGGTGGTCGGGCATTGATTACCGCGTCACCTAGCGTCTGCAGCGACAACGCAATATCTTTTAATGCCGATATCACGGGCTCATATTCCAAGCCTAACGGTTGCTCACTACTACTGATTGTACTGAGCGCCGGCGCGTAAAGCGTGCGGTGCTGGTCGATGGTGTCCTGAATCGACTGACGAGTAGCGTTCACAATGGTTTCAACATCATCCGGGGTCATGTAAGCCGTCAGCGTATCCTCACTGAGAATGGCGGAAGCCTGCTCGGTCAGCTCTATGGTGACGGCAAGTGAGGTCAGTGTGATGAGTTCGGCAATGTCCGCCGTGGTGGTGCGTGACGGCATCGCGACCGGGGCTTCTTTCTCCCCCGTGACCAGGTCTACCGGCAACGAGGCCACGCTTTTAGCCTGTGCATACACGGCTGACCAGTCCGACATAATCAGTCCGGGCGTGGCAGCATAGGTCTGTAGTGCCACCTGTGACGCGATATCGGTACTCGTTGTTGACGTAGGAGTGGCAGTAGAATAAGCCCCAACGCTTTTGCCGGCACTGCTTTGCGAGCTGGCTGATTTAAGGCTCAGTGTGGACTGCAGGTCACTGAAAAATGCCGCCGGATAATTAATGAAATCCGTCGTACTGCTGATAAAGCCCGTCACTTCGCTTTTGAAAACGGTCACCATATTCAGTGCGGCCGTAGCCAGAGACTTGGCTTTCGACATCAAACTGCGGGCGGTACGCAAAGGTTTAAGTGCGTTGTCTATCAGGGTATTGGCATTATCAATCATGCCCTGGATTTTATTGAAAATCGCATCAGCCTGAGACGTTGGGTAACCGGTGACAAAAAACGGATTACCTGTTTTTGACTGTATAAACTGGATATCTAGCGTGCAAGCATCTACGTTTTCAGCTTCGTGGTTGACCTGGTAAACCTTCACTTGCATATTCGGCATAGAGCCGAATATCGGGTGGATCAAATCCCCCGCATCACGCTTATCCAGCGCCTGGAGTAACGTCTGTAACCGGCTTTCATAGTCATCCCCCCACAGCATGGCCGTAAGCTGCAGGCTGCGGGGTTGTGCGCCCATGTCCTCGATATCAGCACCATCGAGATAGGGATATTCATGCTGAGCCAGGGCGCGTTCTACACTATCGCGCGTATTGATCACATCAAAACGAACGCTGCGGAAACTCGCATCCTGCATATTTTCAGACCAGGACATTAGTAACCTCCCGTCGAGCCGCGATTAGCCTGGCTGGCGTTGACTTCATTGGTAGACTCCGCCACGACTTTGCCGTCGAGCATCATGGTGTTCTGGATTTGAATCGGGATAAATGGATATTGCTGTTGCTGAGGCCGCAGATAGGAAGGCACTCCTGTACCATCGCTGCCCGCATCCATTCCAATTGTGGATGGCTTACTCCACCACGATAACGGGGTATCATCCGTAAGTTGGTCTTTATGTGCGTTAGCTCTATCAACCATCAGTTGTCCCACACTGATACCTTTTGCATCCGCTTCTTGCTTTGCAGAGTCGAGACGATCACTTAGGTCAAATGCAGACCCGGCATAACCTGAGAAGCTACCCAAAAGTGAACCTAACGGGCCTTTAATGCCGTTACGTGAATTTTTGGAGCCGTTGTTCCCATCGGAATTTTGCCAGTTCGTCACATACACTGGGACGACACCAGACTTTTCACCCGTCAAAATATCGGTGGGGTTGAATTTACCCCCGCCTTTTTTACCGAATCCAGGAATACCACCACCGGTCAGAATGCGAATACCTGCTACAGCTGCTGCGACGGCCGCTAATGCCTTAATACCTGTTGTTGCACCTGATATTGCTGTAGTGAGTTCAGGATATTTTGAAGAGTAATCTGTAAGTTCTTTCGATAAATTACCTAGGACATCTGACAGTGATTTTATAGAGTCCATTTCCGAGAAATCGCGAACGTTTTTTAATTGGTCAGTTTTGTAATCATTCGTATCCTGAATAAGACCATAATTAACATCCCCCGCACGCTGCCCATCCGGTAAATCACGTTGTTGATTTGCACCAGATACCACATCATTAAAGTATTTCTTGTTTGCGCGATAACCTACTAATGCAAAAAGAGCTTGCTGATCAGCAATAATTTGTCCGATACCTGAACCTTCTAACAGTTTCTTTTGCGCCTCCATTATTTCCTGACGCTCACCACCTTTAGCCGTTTTTAATCTGCTCTCTAATTTTTGATATTCTGGATTATTACCAACAACCTTATCGACAACACGGTTAAATGCCTCAAGGGGATTTATACCCTTAGCACGCGCGGCGGATAACGTTCCTGGCAGGTCGATGCCATGCCCATTAATTTTAACCCTTGCCGCCGCTGTGGCGGCATCCTTACTATTTATTTTAAGCAGTAAATCAGTGACGTTAACGCCAGCCTGACTGCTGTCACCTGATGTGATCGCAGCAGCCTGGTTAAGGCCCAGTATGGTGGAGAAGTCACCTAAACCTTTCATACCCAGATTACTGGCTGCCGCTAATTGGGCGGGTAGATATTTCGCCTGGTCAGATAATTCAAATGAACCCGCCTGACCCGCAGCAAGAGCCATGTTTAGCGCCTTGCCAATGTCCTGGTCTTGAATGCCGAACGTCTGTTTAAGGCGAATAGCAATTTGTGCCAGGTCTTTCGGGTCAGCTCCTGATGCAGTAGCGTATTTCTGAATGACCGGAAGTAATGTTTTTGCAGAACTAAAATCAACCGCACCGGATGCGAGCAGCGCATTCAACGTATCGGCCGCACTGTCTTTATTACCACCGCCCGTTTTAACTGTCTCACGGATAAGTGAGTCCATCTGCTGCATACCGGCTTTGCGACCGCTAATTCCCTGGTCAGCAAACGCAGTGTTTGACATGTCCGCGAGCTTGCGTTCATACGTCATCTGATTGTTAACGGGCTGAGCTAGGACAGCCCCTGCGGCAGTAACACCGCCTGCAATCGCCATCGCATTGGAGCCCCAGCCTTTGGCTCGCTCCATGCGTGACATGGACTGTCCGGCGCTGTTGAGTTCACCGCGCAGTTTGCTGACTCGGCTGGTCATGGCTTCGAAGGCGCGGGATTGTTCGTTCGCTGACATGACGCCGCTTCGGGTCAGGCGATTGTACGCCGCCTGAGTGAGCTGAATCTCCCGCTGAATGTCGCGCTCCGCGCGGATGCCCAGCGTAGAACGCGCTTTGGCCGACTGCTGGTACTCTGAACGCAGGGCTTTGGAGGCCTGGATTGCGCTGTCGCTGTTTTGCTTTTGTGATTTGCCCAGCTGGTCGTCCGCTTTCTCAACGGCCTTGGTCTGAGCAATGGTGTCCTGCATGGCTTTTTTCAGGACTTTGGAGGCGGTGTCTTTGGCGGCCAGGGTGAGCGCCAGTTCCAGATTACGGGCCATTACTTCTTCCTCCGGTTAGGCTTCTGGCGGCGGGATTTGACGCTGCGGGTAGTATGGCTCGCGCCGGCCGCTGGCGGTTTCTTGCCATGCAACCGGGCGAGCGCGTTGATGTAGCCGTCAAGCTCGGCGCGGGTCATTGCGCCGATTTGTTGCTCGGTTATGCCGTACTTTCCGAGGGCGAGGACGGTGAGGCGGTATCCGGCGATGTCGGCCTCAAATCCATCCGCTTTTTTTTAAGGGCGGAAATCTGCGCGTCAATCAGATCGAAATCATCGTCCGTCAGCTGGTCAAGCAGCAACTCAGCCGTAATGTCATCCTGACTCAGGTCACCCAGCGAACCCAGCACGCGAGCAATGATGGCCACGCGGTAAAAGATATTGGCCGCTGCGCCGTCCGTGGTGCCTTTGGTTTCTGCTGTCAGTTCAAGCGCTTCCACGGTGTCACGAATGACCGGCAGGCGCACGGTGAAATCAAAATGCACCTTGCCGTTCGCTTCTACGCCGTGCAGTAGTATGCCGCTGTCCATCATCATTCGGTCACCCTGCGCAGTGCGCTGACCGTAATGTCGCGTTTGGCTTCGTTATCGACGGTGTAGGTGGCCCCGACCTGGGTACTGAAACAGTCCAGATAGGACACGCGCTTACCGCCGCTGCCGCTCAGCGGGTACTGCGTGATTTTCGAGCCTTCCATTGCTTCCCAGTCAAGGTCGCCCGTTAACGGCACCACAACGGAAATGGTCAGCTGATATTCCGCAATACCGCGTGCAAACCCTTTGGCACGGCCCGTTTTGTTCATCGTCTTCACAAGCTTGCGGCCGGTGGTGACGTCTTCCTTAAGGTCGGTAACCTCGATTTCCTGGCCGTCCATCTCCAGGATGATCGAACCGACGTATTCTTCTAATGCCATGTTTAAGGCTCCTTACAGCAGCAGGTCGATGCGGCCGGCAAATACGTGCAGGCCGTTCACCACGTCACACGGGATGGCCGCGTCCAGGCGGTTAACGTCCTGAGAATCACGCTCAACAATCAGCGCGTCTTTGTTGGCGTCAACTTCCTCCACAATCTCCAGCTCTTCGAGCTTATAAAGGACGTCGAGCAACTCGCTGCGCACTTTAGGCCCGGTTCGGGTGCTGAGCTTGTCGCGCGGGAAGCGCAGCGCGATACGCTCACGACAGGCTTTACGCACGTAATACAGGGTGCGGATGGTGGTCAGGTCGAGCAGTGCCACATCATCAATGCCCTGGGCATCCACGGTGTAGGTGGTGATGGCCCGGACAATCTGCACCACGTCGCCGGGGCCAATCTCAAACGGCGTCAGGCCGTTATAAAGGGCGTTCTCCTGCTCGTTACGCCCCGGACGATCGGCCAGCGCGGTGACATCGAGCGCCTCCAGAGCCAGGGTGTTGAGCGGACGGGCCGGGTCTTCTTCACTGGCAATGACCGCCGCATAAGCCGCCGCGATTTCACCCGGCAGCATGACAGAGCCGTTATGCCAGCCGAGGGTGATCGCACCGTCATTTATCTGACCCGCCAGCGTGGTGCCGGTGGCCAGTGTTTTCGCCCAGCCGCCGACGCCGATAGCGCTGCGCTGCTCAAGCGGCCCGCTGACCGATTTGATGTGCGTGCGTAGTGCGGTAAGCGCGGTCTGCGTGGAGAACGGACTCACCACAATGTCATGACCGGCCGCAAAGACTGCCGCCAGCGCTGGCGCAATGTCCGGGTCTGTCGCACCATTAGCCATCGCCACTACTGCGACGGTAGCACCGGTCGCCGTAGACTGTGCCCGCAGGTTGATATCGTTACCGACCGTGCCTTTGTGCTTCGCTGTCAGGGTAATGATGCCGGCATTTGCCGAGGCCGTCACCGGCAATGCCGGC
The DNA here is from genome assembly GCF_001586165.1 of Obesumbacterium proteus. Classification (NCBI taxonomy): domain Bacteria; kingdom Pseudomonadati; phylum Pseudomonadota; class Gammaproteobacteria; order Enterobacterales; family Hafniaceae; genus Obesumbacterium; species Obesumbacterium proteus. Next base: position 146,946 of record NZ_CP014608.1, read on the forward strand.
GTCTGGCCAATCAGCGTGACCAGCGCTGCGGCCGTGACTGTCGCGGTGTCCCCTGCAGTGGCCGTCACATCCAGACGCGTATTGCCAATCCACAGCGATACCACGCCGGTTGAGGTCGCAGGCCCCGTCAGGGTCAGCGTGCCGGTGGCGGCAGCACCGCCGTTGGCTGCATCGTTGACGCCAATCACCTGCAGTGACAGATAGCTGTTGCTGCTGATAGCGGCCAGCGTCATCAGGTGTGCCAACGAACCGGCACCGAAATAAAGTGCCGCCTGGTCACCGGAGAATACATCCACGGCGGCCAGCGGTGTCGCCGTACCCGTCGCCAGCATCTGGCCGATAATCAGCATCTTTTGGGTGTTGCCCGGCAGCGTGCGCACGGCCAGCGCGGTATTAAATTCAAAGTACTTGCCCGGCTTGCGGATACCGGAGCCGATGGTATTAAACGAGACGTTAGGACTGGCCATCGGTCACCTCTTTGGATGCAGTTTTGAGAGTGGCTGAGGCGGCAGTGCCCGTATCAGGCTGGGCCGTCACGGGCGTTTTAGCCGGTATTGGAGCTTCAGCATTCACCAGGATCACATCGCCGTCACGAAGGCGGCGCTGGTAATACGCGCTGTCCGGCACAGTGACAGATTGCGCATCCGTGATGTAACGCCGCGCATTGTCTTCCTGCGGGACGCGCACGCCGGCGGCGGCTTTGAGGGTTAAATCAGTCATGGGAAATAATGTCCTCTCCATCCGAAAGCCGGTGGCTTCCCGGAATATGGTAATCAAGACGGGTGGTCAGCCAGTCAGGGTCAGGCTGACTGACCTCGCCCTGGTAACCGGTAAAGATGCTGTCTACCGAATCTGGCGGTGCACCGACCACAGGGAATGCGCCGTTCTCCAGCGCCTCTTCAATCCAGGCGGTATCGAACTCGCAGGAAAAAACGGACAGCGCCTGGTGTTCCAGCGGCGTATTAAAGAGCGTGCGCACCCGCCCCGGAATAAGGTGCTCAATGGGCAGCGACATATCCTGACCCGAGAGCAGGCGACGCACGGCCGCAATCAGCTTATAGGTGCCCACCTCGTTCAGGTTGGGCCCGCCCTGGCGGGAGGCTTCCTCACTGCGCACGTTGCGCTCACCGACAATGACCACAAAGCGCCCGTGCGTTTTATACTTACGCTTACCCACGTTGACGTTTTCGGTTTTCTGAATGCCCCCAAAGGTCACCCAGACGGCCGGTAACTGCCTGGCGATTTCTGCAATATCACCATCAAGCTCGCCGCCGTAAGAGCGCACAGCGCTGGACATCCGTCCCAGCCCCTGACGCAGGCGTTCGCAGATGGCGCGTTCAGTCTGGATAATCAAAAGGCACCTCCATCCGTTGAATCACGGCCAAAAGCGCGGCCGTTAGACGAGAACTTCACCCGCGCCCCGGACGGCACCACGTCACCATTGGGTAATCTGCCCAGGGAAACCGTGCCTCTGGCCACCTGTTCGAGATAGCGGATGGCATCGCGGTAGCGGTCACGGATTTCGTCCGTGACCTGCGTCTGTGCGCCGCACGCCAGGTAACGGGCAATCGCGCAGCAGCGGCCGACCAGCAGGCGCGGCGCATCCGGCCACGGCGTGGGATAACGGGCGACCAGGTAGCTGTCGATTTCAGCCGAGGCCTGCTCTAAAAAGCTGAGCATCACCGCATCATCGACAGCGCCGGTAAACTCCCGGTCGGTGAGGGAAATACATTCCCGCTCACCGAACGCCGTTACCATGTCATCGCGCGTGGCGTACATAAGATGCTGTCCTTATTTTTTCGTTTTATCGTCAGCCGGTGTCAGGCTCACCACCTGGGCTTTCAGGGTCTCAATCTCAGCCGCCTGGGCTGCGATGGTCTCCTGTTTCGCCGTCAGGTCTGCGGTTGCCTGGCTCAGGTCACCATTTAGTTTCTCAACCTGCGCATTGGCGGCGGTGAGCTGTTCCGTCGTGGTCTGGAGGTTGTCCGTCAGCGTGTCAATTTTCTGCTGAGCCGACAGCAGCTGATCACTGATGTCGGTGGAGTTGACCGCCAGTTCCTGGTCAGACAGGCGTACCACCACCAGTTGATCTTCCGCTTCCAGCACCTGCAGCTGTGCGGCGGAGAAGTGATCGTCAGCGTAGGTCTGGGTTTTATCGCTGTGGGCCATGCCACAGCGGCGGAATCCGTCCCGCTTCGCGGTGATTTGAATCGGCATTATGCGGTCTCCCCGGTTGAGCCATACGCCATCTGCCAGAAGCCGTATCCGCCGTTGGCGCGGGCTTCAGCACCAAACAGGAACTTCTTACGCATGAAGACGTTGTCGTTGTTGTAGTCGGTCTGCTCCACGAACTCGGCTTTTTTACGTTCCTGGTAAATCAGCGGTTTCATGACCTTGGAGGTATCGAGCAGGAACCACGCGGTGTCGGAGGTCAGCTCTGCGACCACCAGCACTTCCGCCGTGCCTTTGTACGGGTTCGGCGTGTTGTCCGGGAAGCGGTCTGCCGTCATCAGGTAATTGGCGGTGTCTTCCAGCGCTGGCGGGACGACTAAAATACCTGGCAGGATTTTCAGCGATGAGCCTTCATCATCCTTCATCTGACGCATGGAGGTGCGGGCGGCACCGTAGCTGGCTTTGGCTGCAGCATAGGAATCCGCCGACAGCTTTTTGGTGCTTTTGTTGGAGACCGATACCCCTTTCACCGGGTGATCGACGTCAAAGAACATCTGGCCGTCGTAACACAGGTTGTGGAATCCGCCACTGAGCAGTGCAAAGACAATGTCGGCGGGCAGCTCAGAGGCTGACTGACCGGCAGCCTGCGCCTGCTGGGCATATCCCAGCAGCTGATCGTCTTCGATATCGTTACGATCAACTTCGATGGTGGCTTCCCAGTCCTTGTTTTTGATGGTGTACCCGAAGGCAGCCAGGGACTTGACGGCCTTGTCCCCAATCCATTCGCGCATTTTTGGGAAACGACTCAGCCAGGCATAGTCGTTCTCTTTACTGGTGGAGGTGACCAGCATGGCGACCTTCGTCCAGTCTGTTGGTGCCTGGGTAAATGCTCCCTGAAAGGTGGCTTTCAGGTTGATGAAGATGCTCTTAACGTTCTTTTGGTTTACTAACACGGTGACTCTCCTTAAATCAGAACCCAGACGCCATCGGCATCAACACCCAGCACGATACCGGCGACCGGTCGAACATCAGTGTCGCTGGTTTTGGCCACGGTCTGGCTGTCGGCCAGGTAACAGGTTTTACCAATCTGCGCCTGCGTCACCGCATCCGCGCCCAGGTTGGCAAAGTTCCAGGACTTGCGGCGGCGAACCACCACGACAGCGTCACCCGCCGCGCCGGCGGTGTTGTCCACCCAGCCGTCGCATACGCCCAATACGGTAAATCCCGCCGTGGCCACACCGGGTACAGCAAAACCGGCAGCGTTGGCGCAAATCATGTGGCCGCCAAAAATTTCTGTGGCCGCTGCGACGGGAACCGGGAACAGCTCGCCGTCTTTGTGCATGGTGTTACGGTCACTCATGGCCGTTCTCCTTCATAAACTGCGCCACGACTTTCGGGTCGGTGCCCAGCAGGCTGCAGACCGCGAGGTCAAGTTCACCGTCATCCGGTGATGCGGGTTCACGCGGCAGCGTGCCGGTCGGTGGCTTGCCGCCCGTCTGGCTCTGGGTCAGCGCTGCGATAGGCTGCGCTTTCTCCAGGAAGCTTTTGAGGCTGGCCGGGTCTTTTTTGCCCAGGTCTTCCGCCCAGGACTTTTGCGCGGCCAGCAAACGACCGTCGCTGAGCGCGGCGGTAATCAGCCCGCTGCAGTCCTGCTGACTCAGCGCCGCCGCCTGTGCGCGGGCTTCTGCAACAGAGGCCAGCATGACTTCAACCGAAACAAACTTGGTCGGGTCTGGCGTCTGCTGCTGAGTAGTCAGCGCAGCAATCTGGGTGGACAGCGTGGAAACCTGCGTTTCGTTACTCTCCAGGATGTTCAGGAGATTCACGGAGGCAGCGGCAGTGCCGTCACCATTGGAAAGACGGGCGATCACTTTTTGTAATTCAGCAATCACGTCTTCCATCGTGGCGGACAGCGGGAGATTGAGCATCCAGCGGAGTTGTTCAAGTAGTTCATCCATTCCGGCATTACCCTCTTGGATTGGTGGAGTGGCCAGGAGAGAGGCGGCGGCTAACATCACCGCATCCATATCGTCCAGAGCCGGCGTATTAGTCAGCGCGGCGTGCAGAATGCCCGTCACGCGACCGGATTTGTCGTAGCTGAAAACAGGGGAAATGTAGCGATATTCCAGGCCATCGATATAACTGGCAGCCGCAGCCGTCCAGTCAACGGTCGCAAACAGGCCTTCGCCTTCGCGCCATTCGAGGTCTTTAAACCAGCCGGAGGCCGGTGCAGGCTGGCCGTTGGTGGCCGCCTTTAAGGTCTGATGCTCATAGTCGAGCACGTAAGGCGTGACCTTGGCATTGGCGGCCGCAATCAGCGACTGGGCGATATCGGCATTCATCAGCCAGCACGCGCATTCGGTCGGCCGTCCGTCAACCGCACGAAACTCACCCGCCGGAAAGAGCTGGATGGTTCCCTTGGTTGCCTGGGAGATTTCATTTGCCAGTGCGGCGATAAGTGTTTTCATGACACCAGACTACCGGTGTGCAAAAAGCGGAATAAGTTGAAGGGGTTCAGTGGCTATAAAAAGGAAGGAAATACGCGGTCAGACTAGAGTGCCTCCTAAGCGGACAGATGGCAATGCGTCTCATCGTTTTTAAACCCCGTTTAAAAACGGCGTAAAGGGGGTGTCGCGAAGGTATGTGACGGTTTTGCAGCTGAGGCGCTTAGAATGCCATACAGCGCGTTATTCACTAATCGTCAATCAGGCGTTTAAAATAGTTCGATACGGTCTCTTCCATCCCCTCGACGTCCTGCTCGGTCAGATGCAGGAATGGCCGCGCCGGCATTTTGATTTTATAGGCGGCAACCGCGACGGTCTGGGCAAAGTTAGAACGCGATTTTTTCACGAACTGCTTACCGACGTTGCCGTGTTTATCCTGCCTGAAATGCACGGTCTGCTTACGGGCGGGCTGATTGATGGTGCCGCCTTCCTGATGGATGCGGGCGTATTTCACGTTGGTGCCGACCGTTGCACTGTCGTTGTCGCTGTACTGGTTGATGCTGGTCGCGAGCCGGCCGGATTTTTGCAAAATCTTCCCGCCCTGACGGGTTTTGGCATAACGCGGACTCCAGCCCGCCCAGGCGGGACGGCCTTCACTGCGGAAGTTTTCCTCGACCGCGTCACCCATCGCCGCCGCCATCTCGCGCATCAGCGCTTCGCGGTTCTCCAGCTTCTTGATGAAGTCACCGAGATTTTTGCTGAAATCGGTGACGTCATATTTAATTTCCAGCTTGTCACCCATCAGAGCGCCCCTGTAAGCGCTGTCAGTTGGCCAAGTTTCGCCAGTGTGTCCGGGGTGAGTGGCAAGCCCTGGTCAAGAAAGGACAGCGGCAGGCCTTCGCGGGCAGCAATGAGGTCAGCCCGCACGGCATAACGCACCCCGTCCTTGCTTACTACATAGACCAGGCCGGTATCATCCAGCAGGGTGGCGTCGGCCTGGCGTAATAACTCAGGCAATGAATCCCAGGGCGAAGCCGGCGCGGCCAGCACTCCGGAATCGTAAACAGTCAGCGGGGCCACGGATGGCGTGATGCCACGACGCGTCAGTGCATTCAGTGTGTCCGGGTTAATCGCGCCCACGTGGCGCAGCGTATTGGCCGGTTTACCCTGGGTTACGGTCTGATTAACAAAGCGCTTAACGTCATTTGACATCGCGTTCACCAGCGTTGGTTCACGCAGCGTCTGGTCAACGGCCAGCGAGGCCAGCTGAGGCGTGGCCACGGCAGAACGGTCAAGCAGCCGTTGCCCCAGTGCGGCCAGCGAACCCTGTCCCGGATTGTGGCCAAAACCTGCATCCGGAGTGTACAACTGACCGTTCAGCGGATTGCGCAGTGCCTGTACCTGGCGGGTATCGTTCGGCCCCCAAGCCTGCTGCACGGTCTCAATCATGTCGCTACTGTCCTGCACGGTGAGTGAGTTACGTTTCACATCCCCCTCAGACCGCGCCCGGACGCGGCAGCGGCAGTGATACCCATCCGGCGGGTACATGAACTGCCACACCGGATCATCATACCGGGCAGTAAACCCGTTGAGCGCGGCATGGGCCGGGCGCGTATGCGTATCCATGACCGCGACGCGCTCCCAGTAGGGGCGGAACTCGACGTTCGCCAGCTGCTCTTCATAACGGCCGGCGTTATATGCTGCCTGCATGTTGGTCTGAAAGATGGTATCCAGGCGGCGCGGCGTGAGCTGCTTGCCTTCGAGCACGCCGTCGGCATCCGCCACCAGGCCTTTGCCCATCCAGCCCTTTTGCGTGAGCGTCGGGATCAGGGCTTTTTTGAACTGGGCCAGCGTTGTGCCGTTGGCCAGCGCGTCGCTCAAGCCCTGGCGGATATCGGTCAGCACATCCTGCTTGAGCACGCCAGCCACGGTGAAGGCCGTAGCGTGGGCGCGGGCCTCCACGTCGTGCCAGTTAAACCCGATGGTGTAGCCCTTATCCTCAAAATAACGGATAGCCTCTTCGGGTTTAAGGCCGATAGCATAAGAGAGATCGACACCGGCTTTAGCTGGCACTGTTGATATGCCCCCAGATGTCGGCAACGAACAGCGCCTGGGTCAGCAGTTGCTGCAGCTGCGCGTCGTCGAGCTGCGGATAGCTGGCGGCGATGATGTTAAGCGCCTCATCAGGATGCTGGCCCGTGCTGAGCGCGGTGACCAGCGGCGCTATCAGCTGCTGCATGGCATTGTTGATGGCCTCCGGCACACTGCTGGTATTGTCGAGTATCACCTGAGCGGGGTCATCGGTGAGCGCAGCCGCAGTACTGAGCGCGGCAAAGCCGGGTTTCGGCTGGCGGGTTAAGGCGGCAGTCACTGAGTTTACGGCGGGCGTACGCAGCACCGGTTCATTGTCCAGCGCGTCGGGGATGCCCAGCTTTTTATGCACCCAGGAAACCGGGATAGCGTCATCGCCGGCCTCGACCAGCGTTTTCACACCGGTGGAGAAGTTGGAGATTTCTTCGATATCGCGGGTATCAAACACCAGACGCGGCTGTCGGCGGCTGCTGACCGAATAGCCATTGAGCGACAGCAACATGCGGATAAAGCCCCGGAAGAAGCCCTCAATCTGCTTGGCGTCCGCCACCAGAATGTCATGGCGCACATCGTTGTGCACGTTGCCCAGGGCGTTGGTCGAGGTCTTGCCATCGGCCTGGCTGGTCAGTGTCGCGCCCAGGATAATCTTAGACTCGGTGCGCTCTGCCCAGTCAATCATTGCCACAAAGGGATCTGCCTGACCGCTGGCGGCGGTTTTGAAATCAATCTCGCTGCCCTGCGGGATAATGCCCGACGCGTTGTGGCCCAGCGTGACCAGCGCCTGCAGCAGCGCGTTGCGCTCGTCTTCGGTCGCGCCGCTGGCGTAGGTGCCGACGCGGGCAGGCAGGCCGTAGATTTCCAGAAATTCAGCTAGGTCGCGAATGGAATAGTTCTTGAACAAGTAAGGCCAGATAAGCACGCGGTACAAACCGGACTGTGCGATATAGCCGGATTTGGCATTGTGGTAATGCACCAGCCAGCCGAACGGCCACAGTTCAGTGCCCTGCATGGAGCCGTCGTTGAGGCGTATCTGATCGTCGATCTCCGGGTTGGTCATAAACCAGCGGTGCGGGCGGAGTTTAATTTTAGTGGGTAGCCAGACGTCATCTTCCAGCTCCCATTTTTCGATTTCCATCGCAGCGAACCCGTGGCCAATGGCCTCGGCGGCGTTGAGGATAATATCTTCAAACTCAGGAATATCACGCAGCCAGCCCGACACCAGGGCCGCGAGACTTTTCTCTTCTTCGCTGGCGTTCTCCGGGGGCGCAACGCTCCAGTCGAGGGTCAGCAGCGCATTCTTACGCTTGGCCATCTCTGAAAATACGTGACCGTCACGCTCGACCATGTCTTCAAACAGGTCAGCCTGGGCGGACAGGTCACCGCGTTCCGCCGCTTCCAGGATACGCGGCAGCTTGCGAATGGTCATGCCGCGTGAGGGATGCTCCGGCCAGTGACGGTTAAGCTGTACCATCTGCGCGGTCTGCGGGGCTTTGAGCACCGCTTTATTGAGCGGATTACCGTGCTGGTCGAGAATTTGCACCATGTTTACCAACCTCCAGAGTCAGAACCAAAGCGGTCACCGCGTGCGCTGTCGCGGCTCGTCGGCACCGGGGTAAAAGAAAAGTGACCGGCACCCGACATGGCCAGCGCCCACAGCATGTGCAGGCAGTCCGGGCCATCGTCGTGATCGGCTTTAGGGAAATGTCGCAGCTGGTCAATCAGCGTATTTTGCGACGAATGCAGACGGATAAGGCCGTTGGCCATGTGCGGCTGCAGGGATTCGATGCGCAGCATTTTATCGGCATGGGGCTTCACCGCCCGCGCCGGCACCGGAATGCCCAGCTGCGCCGAGCGCTTCACCAGCTCGGTGCGCAGGAACTCCTGAAACTGCACGGACTCAATCGACCAGACCAGGCAGCGGTAAATGCGCTGCAGCTCAATCACGTCCGAAATGATTTTATCCGGGACGCGCTTACGGATAGCCGCCTCAACCACGTCCAGAATGCCGGTATGACGGTTGAATCCGCCGACCAGAAGCGCGGAGGGGTCACGCCGGGCATTGCCCTGAATACCGAGGCTGGGGTCACACGCCCCGAAGAATACCCACTCTTCCAGCCGGTTGACCCAGAACTGGATGCAGCCGGTGAACGGCGCGTCTTCGCCGCTGACCGGGTCATTCTGGTACTCAGCATCGAAGGTGCTGTGGCCATCACGGGCACGTATCAGCATCAGGTCCAGAATTGGTCGCGCTGACCAGGACACTATCGCGCCAGCGTTCATCTCCAGACGGTGATTTTCATAGAAGGCGTTGGCCATCCATTCGCCATCTTTGCCGTTATTGCGCAGGATTTCTTCCCACTCATCCCACAATGACATGTTCTCAGGCCACTGGATGATCGCTTTGAACCGCGCCGAACGCCACAGCGGGTTGTTGAGGGTGCGTGACAGCACCGAGTCGTAATGCAGGATGGTGCCAATGTAGACCACATCGAATTTTGCCCCCGCACCGCCCAGCGGCAGCACGGTCTTTTTCAGCCAGCTGTCCAGTTTGTCGCGCTGGTCGGGGTTGCGCACCTGCTCATCGTTCTCGATGTCATCGAGTACCGCCAGGTCAGGACGGTACGGGGCATGACGCAGGCCGCGCAGTTTTTTACCTGAGCCCGCGACCTGCACTTTCACGTCATTGCGTGTAAGAATGGTGCCCATCTGCCAGACGCGCCCGCCGCCGCTGGCTTCGGGAAAGTCCATCAGCAGGCGGGGATTGAACTGCAGCTCGCACTTAATGGCTTCGAGCATCGGATAGGCCTGGTCGATGGAGTCCATCACGATGACGACATAATGTTTCAGCTCGCAGATGATGCACCACAGCACAAAGAGCTGACTGACGAGCGTGGATTTTGCCTCACCACGGGGGGCAGCAATGGCGTCGTTCTCGCCTTTGAGGCTGGCGACGATTTCAGGCAGGCGCTTAAACAGGTGTTTGTGCAGCTCGCTTTTATCCTGATGGCGGACATAATGCGGGAAGTACTGCGCAATGAAATACTCGTAGCCGGTAACCGGGTCTCTGACTTTTTCCCTACGCTCGGCCACGGCCGCCGCAGACGGATCAAAGCCTACGCATTCAGCCTCAATGGTGCGGCGCAGGCCAGCAGCAAGCTCCTCGAGCTCTTTGGCAAAATCGCGGGCGGTAAGCTTGATATTCTTCTTGGCCATGACCTGACTCGATGATGAACATGCCGGCAGAAGCCGGCATGTCAGGGTTTCAGAATGTTTGGATCAATATTTTTTTGCAAACGCGAACGCATCTTTCAACACGTCGCTGACATCATGACCGGCAACCAGTAAAACGGTTTCCAGCTTGCCCGCCAACTCTTCTTCGGTCTTGATCGCTTTTTTCGCGAAGGCCACCGCGTCGTCCCAGACATCAGTCACCGCATGGTCAGCAACCAGCAGCAACGCCTTGACGCGGCTCAGTGTGGCATCCAGCTCAGAGACGGTCTCTTCGACCGGCGCTAAAGTTTGTGGCTGAATAATCGGCTGCGTCGTATTTTCCTGACCCTGACCGACTAACACCGGTTCAACAACGGTGCCAGGCAATGCGGTGGTGGAAAGATTTTCTGTTGATAAGTCACCAGACGACTGGAGACCTGCTGTACTGTCGAGGATTGGTTCCATTTTCACTTTTCTCGCTTTGTTAAAGAGGCCTTTAAGCCAGGTTAAAAAATGCATATCGCCTCACTCACTGGCGTCGGTTTGTGCCAGTGCGGCATTAATTTCATCGATAAGGCGCGACTTCGTGGTGTAAGCCGCTTCGCCATAGCCCCGGTCTGCACTGTGCGTACAACCATCATTCGTTTTGACTATCACATAGTCGCTGTAATCGGCACGCGAGACAGAGATAATGGCGCTGGCCATCACGGACACGCTGTCACTGAGCCGGATTAATTTGTCAGCCATACAGTTGCTCCACCTGTTGCCCGAACGGCTCCAGTATTTCCAGGAATGCCGCCAGGTGCTTGGAATGGTGTTCGGAAATAAACACAGACAGTTTCTGGATCACATCCAATGCCACCGCCAGTTCGCTGGTTTCTGGCAGGATGCGCTTGCTGGCCGACGTGGCCTTGTTGAAGGCATCCGCCAGACTGGCCAGAAGTTCGACGCGTTCACGCGGTTGCATGGTCGAATCACAGTTCAGGGTATCCAGCGTGGTCTGGTACTGGATCAGCAACCCTGTCAGGATGGCGCGGCCGGTATCTTCCAGCCCGTTTCCCGCCAGCGTGTTCGCCGCTCGCATTTTGTCCCAGTCGTCGCCGGCGTCCTGCGATTCCTTCTTCCAGCGGCGGGCGGTCGCAAACGCGACACCGGCCTGAGCCGATGCGATTTCCAGCGAAAACTGACCGAATATATAGGCCTTACGCAGTTTGTCCCTGGTCTCCTGCGGATGCGCCATATCAGAATCCCATACGCGCTTTGATAAGCATGATCGTGGTGCTGACCAGGCACCCGGACAGCCCGCCAGCAATGGCTCCGGCCACCGCGCCTTTTTTGGATGCCGCTGCGTCGATGGTGTCTATACGGCGCTCGATGCGGTCGAGCTTGTCGTAAATCAGGTCGATACCCATCGCACCGGGCAGTGTGTGCTGCAGGGCGTCAAGTTTTTCGCCGATGCTGCGCAGCTCCTGTAATTCACCCAGCATCGGGTTAGTAACGGGCACCGGTGAGGGGGTCAGCTTTCTGCGGCTTTGGCGTTGCTGGCGTGGTTTCATTTATCTGCCTTCCTGTCGAGTTTCTCTTCGATACGCTCCACGCTCTTTTTCATGTCGCGCAGCAGCTCCTTAATCGTGTCCTGATCGCGGCGGGAATCTTCCCGGCGCTGATACTCCTGTTTGATGCGCTCGACGTCGATTTCGAGGTCGGTAATGTCCTGCTGCATCCCCCGAAGGAACAATCCACCAAAGGTGGCGCACAGGCCAAGAGCGATGTTAAATGCCAGATCAAACGTCATTGGCCGTCCTTTTTATCCGCGCCCTGATAGAACGCATTGAGTGTCCTGAGTTTGCTCTCTAGGGTCTGGCACCAGGTGCCGTAATCACTTCCGAGGGTGAGGATGCCTGCGGGGCTGAGTCCGCCTGCGGGGCTGGCGGCATCGGCGGGATGCCCAGCATCTGCGCCGGTGGCACCCGGCACACGCTCACCACAGCCGGGGTAGCCAAGACTGGCACGGAGGGCGCACAGGCTGTGAGGGCCAATGCCTGTATAAGCAATACCATCTTTTTCAATGACATTTTTGATTGTCCTCTGGAATGCCTGGCGGGCCTGTTCAAGCTCGCCCTGTTTGGCCAGCAGCTGTGCAGAAAGCGTTTCCGCCTCGGCCTGATACTGTTTTTGCAGGGTCAGCGCATCCGCCAGTTCGGCGGCGGACTGTTGGGCTGCGGCAGTTTTTTCGGTCTGGGCGGTGAGTTTGAACGCATCGAAATCCGTGCGCGTCGCGCTCTCACGCTGATTGGCCTGGTCAATATCATGCTGGTAGGTATGACCGGCAGCGAGATACCCCAGCCCCGCACCGGCGACCATCAGCACCGCGATGACAACCAGCGTGACCCAGTTATTTTTCAGGAAATTAAGCAGCAGGGTTGGCATCGGGTTTGACCTCCTGATCGCGCTTAATGGCAGCGCGTTTTGAGGCCTGACTGTGGAATACCCAGGCGGCCAGATAGGCGGCAACGTGCCACTCTTCGAGATGACCGGTCACCGTAACCCAGACCAGCACAAACGAGCTCACCAGGAAGGCACCGAACAGCGTGGTGTCTGATGTGGAAAGCCGGTCAGTGACCGGATTAGAGATAAGTTGCAGAATTTTTAATGACATAAGACCGCCTCGGCGACCTTGAGACGCGCCGTGCGCTCCGCCAGGCCGGTGGTGCTGCCATTGATGCGGCGGGTCATGCCGACAAAATCACGAATATCGGCATAGCTGTTGAGGTTGTTCGCCTGCCAGAACCAGCCGGCTGAACGCGCCGCCTGGGCATCGTCGAGCAACAAATCCGGCTCGGTAAGCAGGTCGAGACCCAGTGCCACGCCACAGGCCAGATAATTGCTTTTGCCGGTCACCTGTTTAAGCCCGCGCCCGCGATACTTCCAGCCATCGCCGGAGGATTCGGGCCCGTTGCCCATACGTCCGGCATAGGCACGATTGGCCAGCTTTTCAGGATTGCGGGTGTAGGCTTTGGCGAACTCGATTTCGGCGGCATCGACAACGCCATTTTTATTAAGATCGAAACCGGTTTTAAACAGCGCGGCCACACGGGCTGGGTCGTTGTAATAGAGGTTTTCAGACAGTTTGGTAAAACCTGTGCTTTCGTGGCCAATCTGGGCAATGAACGCTGCCTGACGGCGCGGAGTAGAAATACCAAACTCGGTCATTGCCGCGACAACGTGCGGAAACCAACGTTGTGCGAGAGCGGAAGTTAAGCTTGCAGCTTTGCGGAAGTCTTCGAGAGTCATACAGACGCCAGGTTGATGAATTACGTGGCGTCAGTATCGGATTTTAAAAGTGGGGGATTAAGTTGAAGGGGTTCAGTGGTTAAAGATCTTCTTTTAAACTATTAGATTTAACTAGCGCTAGCTTTTCTTCGAAATCTTTAGATGTATAAGTTAAAAATGTAGTGTCTTCGAGAGTTTCAGAGTCGCGATTCATTTGTAATATGACAGTATCCCCATCAAATTTTATGAATAAATTCCCACCATTCTTTATCGCAGCGTCATATTCTTCTTTTGTGAACACAGAAGAAGCCTCTCCATACTTTTTAACGAGACCAGCAATTACGCCATCCGTATCATTCCCATTCACCGTGATCGCGAAACGCTCAAATTTATCATTTAGGAAAATTGCAAAAGCAGTCGTTTTCTTTCCTGCAAATTTAAAGTCTTCACAATAAAGAGTTTTCATATCCTGCGTATCTGATTTGTGGTCTTTCATGTTGCATATATGAGCATTTTTTAGTTCATCTATCGATGCCCCAAATTTGACATTTCTAAACCCATCAACAGCATAAGCTGACGAAGCAGAAATCATGAACACCAGAAATATCGCTATTTTTTTCATAATCACCTCAGAATAAAAAGTTTTGTTGATTATCCTGGACAGCCTTTTTCTCAGCTAGCAATCCCCAGGCAAACCGGTCACTAAAACCATACTTAGGACATAACGCTGTCATCACCATCAAAGATGATGAACCTTGACTGCGTAATTCTTCGAACTCATTAAGAAAACGGCGGTTGCGCAGTTCCCGCAGGGCGCGGTCGCAACGCGGGAGGTAAAGCACCTCACCGCCGAAAGTCTTCACGATCAATGCGGCGTTCTCGTCGCCAATAGTCTGGCGAAGGAGTGCTGAACGCGTTGCCCCCAGAGCACGCAGCCCTTTCCCGACCGGAAACGTCGTGCCACCGAAAGCCTCGAGCAGGCGCACTGTTGCTGGATAGCCGATCAACTCAGCAATTTTTTGTACTGATTCCGGCAAAAGGTCTGCAACCTGCTCAATGTTCATCATCATTCTCCGCGTTGATTTCTTCGTTTGGCATTCACTATCAGTGCCTGCATCAGCTTACGAAGCTGATTATCGTCAAGCCAGATAATATAGTGTTTTTTAAACATGTGTTGCGCCATTTGTTCCGCGTAAGCCCACGGTAAATCACGCTCTGCCAGCAACGCTTCGATTTTATTCAGAACAGTTTGACGTGATGCGGCCACCCGAGGTTTCTTGCCATACTGCTTTTTAGGGGTCGGCTCAAACCCTTGCCCCTTCATGTATGACAGGATTTTTTCGCCTTCGGTATCGGTACAGCGTGACGAACTGGACTTACCGGTCAGGCGATATAATACAGCGCGATACGTCTCATCGTCCCAGTTCAGGGACGACTTGCCGACATGGATCAACTGAATCAGTCTCTTCTCCATAGGGCCCCCATTGTTTCCCGTAGCTCAGAGCCCACCTGGGAGGCAAGCCCAAGCCGCATTAGCCAGTCAGATAATTTACCCAGCGCCGCCTCCGGGCTGTCACATTCAGGGAAATCGGAAACAGTAACCCGGGCGAACCAGGATCCATGTTGGTAAGTCAGCATCACTTCCTGTTCTAACATTGAACGTGACTTGCTGTGACGCAGCACGACACGCATTGATGCTACTGTCTCTGAGGTGTAATTCGGGCTGCGTTCAAAATGCACGAGTTGCTGTGAAGCTTTACCGCACTCGGTAATCAGATTAGCGGTATCAGCGGGTGAGAAGCCACCGAACGCTAGCACCTTTGCACGCAGTTCAGTGATTTCATTCAGCGCTGATTCGAAGAGCGCCATCTGTTCAGTGGTATAGCCCTCACCGTAAGTCAGCATGTTTCTAAAAAGATTCAGGTCAGTCATGGGACACCTCATCTAAATTAGCGTGACCAGTCACGTTAGTAAGATTTAACGCTTTAGCATCGCGGGTAAACCAACAGCGGCTTTCTCCGATAAACGCTGCACCGCAACCTTTCGGGAGTTGCTCGCCACACTGCCTGCACTTGCCCAGGCTTGACTCCTGGCGCTCAAGGCGCTGGCCATCACATAACAACAGCAATTCCAGATACTCTTTAATGCTGTAAGGATTACGGCCAGGATTACGGCGGCTGCATCCTTGCAGCGCCATTTGATATTCCCGTTCAGACAGTTGTATTTCGATACGGTGCAGACCAGTAGCTTTGCTCTGACGGGCACGCTGATCGGCTTTGCGTTCGGCGGGAGATTTAGCCATCATTCATCTTCCCAGGTATCTATAGGACAATGGCGACCAGAAGCTGCAGGCTCATTGTCACTAAGTTGCGGACAATCGGGATGATTACATTCACCATCCCGCCCGGCTGCACATCTTTCCAGAGGTTTAGGCGGTATTGCATTCAGAGCCCGTTCTACTGCGTCTTTCTCCCCTGGAGTAAAGCGCAGCGAGCGAACAGCTCTTGCCAGTACCTTTGGATCAGCAGAACGCTGGTGCAGCATCATGGCGAAATTGGCGATATCCTCGAACGTTCCGGCATTCCCCTTCGTCAGATGATGCACCAGTAATTCAGCAAGATGTTCAACTGAACAGACCTCGGGATTATCCCAGCCACTGCGCCCTTTGTTGCGAGCAGTGGCCAGCTTTTCTTTGCAGCAGGCGGCGAACAGGTCAAAATGGAAATCATCAGAGTGTTCTGCTGGTGGAGCCTGCAACAGGAGCCGGCCCATCATATTGATTTCACGAAGGGTCGCGCCCGTTCTGCCATAAGCCAGTTCATCGAGACGCTTTGGGGTAAATTCATCTTTCAATTTAATCATTTGAGTTTTTCCCCCGACGCTGTTTAAGTACCTTCAGCACGTACAGAATGAAGTCACCAAGCTTTGCGCCTACCCAGACAGCGGCCTTTCGCCAGGTGATCGCACCGCACAAACCAAGGTAACCACCGAATCCCAGGCCGATCCCCGCGACGACACCGAGACCACACAACACCCAGATTGAATCGATAGTAATGGTCATTTTTGCGCTCCCGTTCCCAGGCTAACCTGATTGGCCAGACGCAAGACCAGCTCCGGCGTGATGGTTTTTAGCCACTCGTCGAGTACCGCTGTATCTGCTGTCATGCCATAAACTTCAATGGCCACCTGACGTTTGGTGGGCACAAGTCCGGTGGCATCGAGATAACCTTCGCCCTGGCACATCGGACATTCGGCTTTGCCGATAATCTCTTCGCTGGTCAACGGGTAGTGGCTCATGGTCTTGACGCACAGGCCTTTCACCATCTCAATATCAAAGATTGTGAGACGCTGTACTTCCTTCAGTGGTTCTCCCAGATACTGCAGATGGTTTATATGAAAACCACCGGCGCGGCCTGTCAGGCTGACGACCACATGACCGCTGCCGAGTGCCCAGGCAGTTGAGCGCGTGGTGACTTCGACGCTGTCAGGAATGCCCATGACTTTGAAATATTTGAAGCGGCTACCGACCGGGAATTTATCGTTAAAGGCTTCTGCGGTAAGGTGTTTCAGAAAGTGAGTCATGGTATTAGCCCTCAATCTGCAAAGGTGACTGGCCTGAACCATTGACCGCATGATTCAGGGTGGCGTTCTTACCCGCCAGATAACCACTGTGGCCAGCATCACCCTGACCACCACGGGTCTGTTTGGCTTCGCGTGGCGTGGTGGTTTTCATCTCGGATTTGTATTTATTGATAAAGGCCTGCATCAGGGTTTGCTCACTCTCAGTGACAACAAACCTCTGCACTACCTCGTACACACCCGCCACCCAGCCTTCGCAGAACTTGTCAGCGCGGGCAATGCGGGTTTCAGATTTGATGCTGCGGCGCACACCAGATAAATATTCAGACCTGGCGCGAACAAGCTGACGACTCAATACAGTCCAGGCATAAACGGCAATTTGCGGACGCTCTTCCGGGCCGTAGAAGGTGACAATGCGTTTAGGAATACCGCGAGGGGTATAACGCCAGCTGGCGTATGACTGCACGCCGAAGGCTTTCTGGATAACCTGAATGAGTCCCACCATGTAGGCTGGCATTGACTGGGCATCAGACGGTGCGCCCTGGCTGCTGGCTTCGCTGATATCGGAAATGCCGACATCAAGCTCCGTGACATGGTATTCCGCCATCAATTTACGGGCACGGGCGAGAGCTAAAGCGGCTTCGTGACTATTAGTCGATTTCCCTAAAGCCAGAAGTTTCTTTATTTTCGCGAGATACTTTTCTTTATTCATAATAAGCCTCTGCATAATTTTGGCGTAAGCGCGCCCCTGGCGGGTTTACGCCATATTTAAAGAAGGTTTTAAAAAGAGTTAAATCAGCCCGCAGGCGTTAACGACTTGGTATTCACAAAATAAGGTGCAACGTTAATTTCAACGACCGTAGACGATGTAAAATCACGCGCCGTATCAACCGTCTTGACTGCCCGACCCCCGCGAAGCGCCTTGCACGGCTGGTGGATGAAACACGTACCCACCGGGTACAGCTGATTAAACTGTTTCGCATTCATCTTTCAGACCCCAGCGCTTTTGCGCAGCATTGGTACAAAAATCAGCACGTAAGAGCGCATGTTCGGCATTGACGCGGTGGCACGGCATATTGCAGGCCTTACGCCACAGGTCTGCCGCAACGTCATATTCAGCGCGGCGTTCAGCAGCTGCCGCCCCGCGCGCGTAGGCAATAAAACGGTTACGCACGGCATTTTCATTAATCCGGTTTGAGCGGTTCGCCATATCACACCGCCGCAATATCAAGAGGGATATTCAGCAGCTTGCCGTCAGCATCTTTCTGACGGAAATTGATGTAAGCCTTGGAGACCGCCACCTGCAATGACTCAGAAATCGCCTCCATCGCCTGACGCCAGCGGTCATCGTCAATCTTGATACGGCGCAGGGACAGAATGCGGCCGGTATTGAGCTGGCCTTCTTTATCGACCGAGAACGCATCGCTGATGATGGCCTGCAGGTTGGCATTGGCACCCTGTGACCATTCATTGATGCATTCATCAATGATCTCTTTCGCAATCTGCAGCTCCGGCCCGAAGGTCAGCGAATCCTGCACCTTGATGCTGATTTGCTGGCTGCCGTCGTAGCTGGCGAACGTGACGTTACCTTTCACGCCACCACGGGTTTTGCCGTATTTCTCAGCCACCAGGTCGAGCCAGGCATAGCACTCGTCGAAAGACTTTGACTTAAACGCCTTGATACGGGCGCTTTCCTCCAGAGCCTCGGCAACCTGAGTACGGACGAACGCGTCCATTTCCAGGTCGAATCCGGACACCTGATCAACTGGCACCAGACGGTCTTTGCGGTCGCGCATGTAGCCTGCGGGTACTGTGTTCTCTTTAATGGACATTGTTTTTTCCTTCTTTTTTACGGTTGATGATGGCTTTACGAACTTTTTCACTAACATGGCCTGCAAGGCCAAACCCTACAGTTGAGGCGATTTTGGTGAGCAATGTGCTGTCACCGTCTTCTGCCTCGATGCGACACCCGCACCCGACACGGCTGGCGTTTTCAGTTAACGTGATGATGATTTTGGCCATTTACTATCTCCAGATGATGTGGGCGCCACGCCAGATGGTCATTTTGACGACGGACTGCACGCCGTTGCGGGTTTCGGTGATTTCTGCCGCACCCCGTTCCCAGGCTTTGAATGGGCGATCTACTTCAATGATCGGGCGACGAAAACGGGTGTTAAATTCCACAATTTTGATGCCGGCACGCATCAGCCCATTAATTGGGCGCATCAGTTCAGGGTTATTAATCGGTAACTGGCACATGTCGAATCTCCTAATTAATCAGCATTTCGGCGAACTGCCGGACGGTAGTAACGTTAACTTCGCGGTCATTGATATGACTGGTGCGGATGACACCACGCAGCAACTTGAACAGGCGGCGGGCATTGCCCCGACTTTCTTTGTAAAGCACTTCACTCATGTCCCTGGAAAGCACATCCGGCAGGATGGTTGAGGCAATAAGGTCGCTGTCGTCCTGAGAGAGGGCGTTTCCGATATTCAGGGCAAAACCGACGCGGCTGTGGAGCTGTACAAACTCGCCGCGCTTACCTTTCAGATTAATAATGAGGCGAGGCATACCGGCCAGGACAATGCCGATCCCCGTTTTGTCATGGATGCGACGCAGCACCTCCAAAGCCCGGTGTGGCAACAGTTCGCCTTCGTCAATCATCAGCAGATAACCCGTGTTCCGAAGCTTGGCCACGCACAGTTCAAACAGTTCGTGCATGTTTCCGCGCGTGGACAGGTTCAGGCGGTTGCAGATTTCTTCCAGCAGCACACGGGCGGTATAGCTCGGGTCAGCCTCAATGAGCAGCGCCGTCGGGTTGCTGGCCGCGTAGGATTTCAGGGCCATTGTCTTGCCAAGTCCGGCTTCGCCGTACAGCACGTTGATTTCACCGTCAACGTGTGCCAGCCGGATAATTTCCAGCGCCTTACGAGCGGTAGGTGTTGCAACAAACTTCACCTCGACCTTTTGCGCCTTGTCTTTTTCGCGGGTGCGGTCAATAAAGTCCTGCACCAGGGCATTAACGCTTTCCATATCGCCGGTGTACTTTTCCTGCAGGAACTGACTGACCAAAGCAGTACTCTTACCGATAGCGCGGGAAACCTGCGTTTGGGTGAGGCCTTTGCGCTCCATTAATTCGACAAGCTGTTCTTTTGTTGACATACTTTATTTCTCCAGTTGTGGTGAAGCGGTTCTGATGGCGGTCAGACCGCTTTATTTTTTTTACTCAAATACTCTTCACGCTCAGATTCGAATAAAAACATCGGCTCCCGGTCATCAATAATCTTCTCAGATTGCCCCTGCAGTAATGCCCCGAAATCCGGTGCGTGCTCGATAGTGCGAACAGGGTTCAGCTCAGCGTTAATTTCCTCAGCCTTACGCTCATTCAGCCCCATCCGGCGGGTATGACGGTCTTTCTTCACTTTCTCGATGTATTCAACCGGGAAGGCGGCGCGGGTGTTGCCGTTCCAGATGGCGGTACAAATAAAGGTGCCGTCGATATGGCGCACAGTGACGGACTCCGCACTGTGGATATCAAAAGCAACGGCCACTTCTTTGCCATCGACCTGGATCAAGTCTTCTGAGAAGTAATCGTTATTGAACAATTTGACCCAGCCACGCTGCGCGATACGGGTAACCTGCGGTCTGAACATGTCGCGCAATTCAACTACGGAAAGGCGGTCAATCTCAGCTTCCGGCAGCAGACTTTCACGGTATTCCGCCGGCGTGAAGTGCTTGCCGTCTTCGCGCTGTGGCAACTCACTGTGACGGTGCTGCGTGTTGTAACTCTCAATTTCAATCTCCATGGCATCCAGCAACTGATTCCACGAAGGCAGCTTGGCCAGCGCGTTCTGCTGAACGTTATTGAGTGGTTTGTTTTGGTTAATGGCGTTTACCGCTGAGTCGATTGCACGACTGGTAATACGCGCCGTTTCACGGTCGGCAAGCTTTCCGTTATAAGTGGCGAACTTACGGGCGATACGCGCCGGGATTTCCTTGTTCAGGCGTTCGATGATGCCGCGAGCCTGCGGATTGCCAGGAATACCGGTCGGATGCTCAATACCGAGACGCGGCAAGATACCCGTCAGCGGAGCGTCGAGCAGTTTTGCTGTTTCACCTGCACCGTTATCGGAGTAGTACAGCAGCGGCACGCCGTGACGCTCCATGCCATAGCGCAGCGCATCAGCCACCGCGATGGTGTTTTCAGACAGGCTCAGGCTCCAGCCCACAACAAAACGGGTGCGGCCATCGATAACCAGCGTGATTTCAGGCGTAAACGGCCGTCCGTGGTCTGGGTGCTGAACCTTCATTTTCATGCTGTGACCATCCCCGATCCAAACGCCATTCACCGGCATTTGTGACCAGTCACGTTTAACGTAAGTTTGCAGGGCTGTAAGCGCAGAACCGGTCACGCGACCACGCTGGCGAACCAGCTTTGGCAACTTATTCAGGGCGCGATGTACCGCATGTATTGACGGTATGGCCTGCAGCATGGCGGGCTGGTCGGCATACTGCTGCTGCCAGTCCAGGCAAAAACCTTCATAGGCTTCGGCGACAGTGATACCGTGCGTAGTACGATAATTGGCCATAAACATCGGCATCCAGCGGATGTTTTCGACTGGCTTGGCCTTGTTGTACCCCGGAGCCAGCAGAGCCAGGCGCTCAGCAGCATCTTTCCCGCGCAGATAATCCAGAACCCAGCCATTCAATGAACGGACACTCAACGTGCGTTCTTTACCACGGCGGGCATTGGCAAAACTGACACATTCCTGCAGCTGTTCCGGCAAGCTTTCAGACTGAGCCTTTGCAGTGATGTATTTGATCGCAGAAATGCGGCTTAAACCGGCTTCGTTCTCCAGGCGCAGAACCTCAACGACCAGAGCCATACGAGCATCGGCTGTGACACGCTGATCGTTATTAAGCACAGAGACCTTATTTTCCAGAATGGCTGGGCACTTACGCATCAGATCCAATTCCTGTGTGACCCTGACTGCGCTTTTACTGGTTTTTAAACTGTGTTTAAAACCGTTATTGGGTTTGGTTAACAGCGTATTTAAAAAGCGCTCTTGAACGATTTGCTTTGCTACTTCTGGCAAACAATCCATGTGATATTCGAATGCCTTTGAACCTTCACGGCGGCGACGTAATGCTGAATTCCCACCTGACTGCTTATCCAGGCGATTACGAATGTTGTGCTCCATCGTCGGAAAACCTGGAAGACCTGCACACTCTTTAGCTGTTAGCCAAATAGACATCTTTAAATCTCCGTCTTAGCAGCAGCACGTTCGCCAGGGAGATAGCGGCTTGGCCATATAACTTCTGGAGCGATACCGATTTTTTGTGCGATAGCTTCTTCATACCGACCGCACTTGCGATAAAAAACGTTACGAATACTGCTTTCCTTCAGCGACAACTCTTTCTCAATGTCACGGAGGTTGACGCCCTGACGATCCAGGGCAGCAATGATTGCCTTGCTAGACCAGTCACGCCCCGCATGAACAAACAAATTGGCCATATCTTGTTTCAGCAACTGCATTGTGTGATCCTCTTCTGTTTACCTAAAACGATAATCAAATGCGGTTATCGTATGCGTTTAAAGTTACTCGAACAATAATCCGATGTCAAATAAATACCTCGGTTTATTGTTTGGCTTTAATTTGACCCAGCAAGCACCACTAAATGGATTAACATCAATGACTTACAAGAAAAAAACCGCAGAAACCACAATTGACCGAGATCGGATTTTTGTCACGAGCGGAATAAACCGATTTAGCGAAAGACTTAAAACAGCAATGAATGGCATGAGTAACAGTGAGCTGGGTAGGAAAAGTGGCATGTCTGAAACGACGGTTAGGAAATACCTTCGGGGTGATATTTATCCAGGAATAGACAGTGCTGCCCTGGTGGCACATGCATGTAATGTTTCTCTTATTTGGCTCCTTTGCGGCGTCGAACAAAAGAACGAGGTAATGGTGCGGAATTCGTTCACAAAAAGCGATAACCCTGCCGATGCAATCTTACAAAGACTATCTACTGAGCAAGTTGAGGTACTGACTGATGCAATAATTTCGCATGGCATTTCAGGAATACTCTCGGCATTGAATGGGATGGCAAATGTTGAAAACTTCTTACAGCTATCCGAGGCTGAAAGAGCAAGGGTTCTTCGTGTTTACGAACAGATAAAAGAGGGGACATCTCAGAGCGGTCAAGGCATAGCTCAGCAAAGCCTCTTGTCAGATGATAAACAGGCTGGATAGGATAGGAAAAGTAAATGGGTTGGTGTTTTTAGAAAAAACTGACCACTATCCTATCGTATGCATCATTATGAAATAAATGACAATTAATTTAAGAAAACTTTTTAAACATCGACATGGCATCTTTCTTTATGGCTCTAAGGTAAAGAACATGTGAATTATCGATGAAGCCTGCTCAGAAGCTGTTTAAACGTGATCATAACAAGATCAGAACTGTGCAAAATAAAACGCATTTATTGATATTTTTGCTCGATTTTTCGTGAGCTATGCAAAACCTCTTAAATCCTCTGAATACCGCGCCCCGCCTGGCATTGCTATCTTCCAGACCTAACTTAATCACTATGCAGAATTGATCACTCCCCCACAGTACGGCGCGCAACGCTTCGCGGCTGACCTCCCCGGTTCGCCCGGTATGCACAAAGAATCCCCGACAGCGCTCCTGACGTACCATCGCCCCAAAGTCCAGGACATGCCCGGACGAAATGCAGCTGGAATAGCGTTTTGCCTGTATTAACCAGCGCTGGCCATTAATCCAGACCTGTCCATCGACCCCGCCGTCGCCGCTGTAGCGGGCATTTCGCTTTATCCGACATCCCTGACGGGCAAACGCCGTCATAAGCATTTCTTCAAATACATAGGGATTGATTTTTCGAAGGTAAACCAGCCTGGCAGCGTCATCCCTCAGTTGAGGGAGGCGGACAAGAATACGCGCGGCCTGACGCTGATAACGTCGGTGGCGGCGCTGACTTGCCGTGCCAAAGAGAAACGGCAGCAGCATGAATGCCATAGGAAGTAGCAGAACGCTCAACCACCATCCCGGCACGCCTTGCCGCAGGGCATTGAGAATCTGGCCCCCCGTAAGTGCAGGACTCATTGTGCAAGCCCTGTCTCGGTAATGATCAGCGGGTAGTGGGTCAGTTGCAAACGGCGAGCCAGGTCACTGCCGGAAACCGGCACCATATCGCTTCCCGGGAGCAATGCCTGCAACGCCTTCAGGCGGTCCTGGTCGGCAACGTTCACCACAAATCCGGTGGCATTGAGACGCGTAAGCTCGACCCTGCGCTGAGCCAGCCACTGCCTGGACAGGTCATCATCGCCGATAATAAAAACGGGCGGCATCCCAGGGAGGGTGAGTTTTCTGGGCATCACTGCACCGGGTGAAAGCTCAGGCGTGCGGACGGGTAATGCAGACGCCACAGAGACCTGCGCGGGCGCCTGAGGCTGATCCACTGATTCCGGCGGCGTAAATTCACCGGGCTGGTCATTCACCGCATCAAAATAGGTATCCGTTGGCTCTCCCCCGAGGTCTCCCACCACAGTCAACGCCGAATACCCCGCCGTTGAACACCCCACAGCGCACATCAATACCATCATTTTTAAGAATTTCATTTGGGCTCTATCCAGGTGAGTTGATTACTGGCCAGCGCAACTCCCTTCAGCGGCGTCGGCATCAGATAATGTGTGTCAGAAGCTTGCTGAACGGGGGCCAGGGTGTCGAGCTTACGGCGCACGATCGCTATATAGGTGGCCGCGGCTTTACCGCCGGCCGGGTGGTGGTAACACCCTGCCGCTTTAATCCAGCTCCCCGGACTGGCGTCATAGCAGGTTCGAAGAATGTTAGCCGCGACGCGCAGGTTGGTGTACGGGTCGAAGGCTTCATAAAAGGAGGTAAACAGATGGCCATTCCACCCCAGATTGACCTGAGCAATACCGACATCGATGCGTTTGAGCGGGTATTTCCGAACAAATTGCAGCAGGGCCTGCCAGGCGGCTTCGCGGGATTCAAACCGATAGCCCTTGCCCGCCACATTAATTGTCCAGGGCCACGGACGTTCGCCATACGGAAGACGCCGGGAGCTTTCAGTCAGGGCCAGGGAATATAACGACTCCGCTGGCACCCGCGCCGCCGCCGCGATCTGATGGTAGGCAGGCGGAATTTGCTGAAGCGGCTGAACGCTTTTCGCAACGCCGCACAGCGGCAGCATTAACAGTGCTGACATCAGAATGCGGCGAGTTGCCATCCGTTTTCCCCTTGCTGCAGGATCACCGGCATTTGCCCCTGACCGTAGGTCAGCCACAAGCCGCGATCGTGATTCAGTGTGATTTGACGACTTCTGACCCGGTCCACCGGAATGTTGTGGCTGACCGCCCATTTGCGCACGGTGTCATCTTTCCCATCACTGCCCACCAGGTAGATATCAACCGGGCGATTGTCCGCCAGGACGGCGGCGAGACGCGCATCACAGCGTTCACAGTTGTCGCGCACGAACAACGCCATGCGGCCGTTAGTGTCATGAGCAAGCCCGGAGGCGTTCCCCATATTGACCGACAGCGCATTAGGGTACAGACGGCTCCAGGCCGCATTAACTTCCCGCTGGAACGCCAGTTCCTTTTCCGTGCGCTGGTATTCTTCTTTCACCCACAGTTCCGCGAGCCGACGGCGTTCTGAAACGCTGTCGCTTTCCACACCCAGCGTGGTCAGCGGATCAAGCCCGGGAGACTGGATCCCTCGCTTACCCTGTTTCAGTTGCTGATACTTCTGCCACTCTGTATCACTTAGCCCCCATTGCTGGGCGGATTGCTGAGACTGAGACTGGAGAGACTTATCCTGAAGACTGCTTGCGGTTGACGTGGTGCTGGTTGCGCTGTTAACGGTATCCGCTCTGGCGGCACACGTTGCCAACAATATGAATAGCATCACTAAGCGACTGATTTTCATCACGACTCCTGTTTACTGCGCGCTGAGGCGCTGTGGTATACCGTTAACAGAGAACACTGCCTGATTGCCCTCAATGCTGCGCAGCTGCCATCCCCAGGCAGAATCACCCGGCGACAAAAGTTGCATCTGAGATAAGTTCGTAGCTCCCTGCGGCGCAATGACAGCAAAATTCTGACCGCCCCGCTGCTCAATGCCCGTCAGAATAAACGGCGCAGCCAGTGGCACAGTTCTGGCTGACCGCAGAGACTTTTTTGAGGCACTGGTTTTATGTTTTTTTCCGGCGTTGGCCGCACCGCCTGAAGCGGTAGCGGGTGGTTTCTGAGCCTGGCTTGCTTTGAGGGCGTCAACAGTGGCTTTGAGGGAGGAAAACTCGAGTGCGCTCGCCTGACCATTATCAAGCTCATACTGCAGCGCTTTTTTCTGCTCACTGATTTGGCTGTCTAACAGCTCAATTTTTTTGTTCTGGTCAGCGATTTGCCCGTCCAGCACTTTACCGAGTTCACTCATTCCTTTCAGCACGCCGGCTCTTAGCGCAAATCGTTCATCTTGCTCAGCAACGTGTTTTTCGAGCGCGGCCACTGACGATGAGAGCTGGCTGAGCTGGCCGCTGCGGAATGCGGCTTCGAGAGAGTTAACCCGAATGTCCATGTTGCTCAGTTGAAGATACAACACCACGCTGAGCACGCTCGGAGCAATAACACAGAGGGCAGCAACGCCGATGCCAGTACGTTTTAACAGCGCTGACTGACTCAGAGAGAAGGTCGAACGTCGAACGGCAGTGGCGTTTTGTTCACTGACGCTTTCACTTATAACGGGGTCTGGGACAGGTTCATGCTCTGGCAATGTTTCGGAGGTCATTGCACATCATCCTTTCAACTGTTCGGAAAGTTATAAGGTGCAAAACCGCAGGACGGAAGGCGATGCTTAACTAAATATCATTGTTTAAAAATTTCCAAAGTTAAGCTCCAAAATTTAACCTCAAAAACCAAAAGCTATGTAATTTTATTGTAAGAAGTGTTGGGTATTCGTAAGATAACTGCTTCTCAAAATTGCCCTTCCTGTTAGGGCCAATATAGCAATATAAAAACCATGCATAACGTCAAGACGTATGATTCAATTCAAGCTTTTAGGGGACTTGCTGCATTAGCAGTGATGTTCTTCCACTTCAGATGGCTCATAAACAATGAATTCCCTAATACCGGAGATTATCTTTTTGGGTGGGGAGCAATCGGCGTTGACTTATTTTTTATTATCAGCGGATTTGTCATTACACTGTCTGCACAAAAACTAGACACTGGAGTAAGCGCATCCTTGACCTTTATTAAAAGTAGATTAAAAAGGATAATGCCGACCTACTTTATCATTCTTCTGGTAGTTTTCATATTATCTGGCGGCATGAGTATATTTCATTATTCAGAAAAATTAGCTAATTTGGTCAGCGCGCTAACCTTCCGCCCAATATATACCTCTAACGCACCATTCTATATTAATGACAGCGGCGTATATGGTGTAAGATGGACGTTAAATTACGAGATTTATTTTTATTTAGTTTCCTCACTCTGTCTTTTAACTAAAAGACCTTTATTATGTTTACTATCATTTTTCATAACTGCACTTGTTATTATACCCGTAATATGTGGACAACAATTCACTTTATCCTCTGAAGGGTATCAATTCAATAATCCTTACTTAAATCTTCTAACAAATCCAATAAGTTGGATGTTCATTTCCGGTGTACTTATTGCTAAGTTAGTACCACTCGCCCAACGCTTACCGGCCACACTAAGAGTAACCTACTTAGCATGTGTTACCCTCTATACCGTATATAGCTTGTTTTTCCTTAAGCAAATTGGTCACGGGTTGTTATCATCAGGCTTTGCTCTGATATTACTTATGAGTGGGGTGGTTATGAATGACACATGGTTGAGACGATTCACCCCGAGATGGTTAATTTTCATTGGAAACATTTCGTACTCACTGTACTTAATCCATACATTAATGAACACAGGCCTTGGAAAACGGCTTGCGTGGACTGGTCTTAGTGACGGTGTAAGTGGGTTTATAATTTACTCGGTCATTTCATTGATATTAGCAACTCTTTCATATCGATACATTGAAACGTTATTTTTCAGCAGAAGTAAAAAAGTGAATCAAAATAGAAAAACAGATGGTTTAATTGCCGACAAATGAAGTTGGAAAATATTAAAAAAGCCTCCTACATGATAGTCAGGAGGCTTTTTTTTATTGTCGAACACAGGATGCCACTGCGGCATAGCATGAAGGCTTCCCTTGATTATTTGGCGTTGTTATTACCCAACGATTCCCAGGGTTATCTGCATAATTTGAGTCTGGAGAGTTGTAAGACCCACCTTCAGTCCACTTCGTCAGTTGATACCCTCCAGAAATTAATTTAGTTCCTGCCGGACACGTCGCATAAGCCGCTGTTAGGTTAGTACACGCAGATGGGCTAATCACTGTTTGAATGTCAAATGCTGGAGTTTGACGTTTCCACACTCCTGATTGACATGAAAGCAAGGCCCCGGTGGAATCATGACTAACACCTCCCGCATCACATCCCCAACCCTCATTGTTTATTTGGTCAAGCTGTAGGATCCCACCAGCAGAAAGACGGTCATCTGCACGAACGCTCCCCCCTCTGACCTGCCCACCAGTGTAGATATTTTTATCATTGATGGCTCGTACCCAGTCATTATCAGTCATAGTAAAACCACCTCCATGTGTTTCATTGAGCCAACCTTTACTGTCTCGGGTTATCAGCCACCCATTATTACTGCGGATATCACTGCCAGCGGTGATGGCGTTTCCCGCTGTAACACTATTGTTGGCCGTTACGTTGGAAGTTGCATTCACATTCCCCCCCTGAACTGTACCGGCAGCAGTAACATTGCCACTAAAGATTCCCGTCTGCGCGTTGACCGTATTGGTATTGTTGAGGTTATTACTCCCCATATCAATGCTCGTATGCATGCGGTTCAGGTCAGGTTTTCCTGTCACCGAAAAACGGTACAGGCGGTCACTCTCCTCCCGGGCCACACCCAGCTCATCAGAAGGGATAAGTGCCCCGACGTGCCCGCTGGACGTACTGACGCCAAAGCTAGCTAAAGGCACGCTCCAGCTCTCCATCGCGCCGGTCACATTGGTACTTTTCCAGACGTACGCCCCCAGGCCATCAATATCGACAGAGATCTGTCGAAGTGCGGCATACGGTAGACTTTCTCCGCCCTGGGTGATCACCAGTGCCTGCAGTTGGTCAGTGTTCGTCGCATTGCGCGTGACAGCTGCACTGATCAGTTGCCCGTCAGTTGTGGCATTACTGAATCCGGGTTCGATGAGCCCCGTATTTTTAAGCATCTGCGGGGTAATAATCACCGGTGCAGTGGTTCCTGCCGCAGCCAGAAGAGTGTCATAGTAGCGGCCCACATAGGCTTTCACCGACGATCGGAAGCGGGTCAACTGGGATGCCGTGACCTGCCAGCCGCGTTGCTGGATATAATCGTTGTAATACCCCATGGACCACACCGCCACCGCCAGGAGGATAAGCAGTCCGATACCGGTACTCATCACCGTCCAGCCGCGGTCAGCACGTTTTAAATTTGTCGACATACGTCACCACATGAATAAAGGATCTGAAACGTTGAGCGCCATAGACAGCAGCGCCCCGTAACCCAGCCACGGTCCCAGGGGCCCCCCGCGGGAGGTCTCCCGCGATCCGGCGTGCCAGAAAATAAAACCGACCAGCCCCACCATGAGAGTAAATAGAGTGAGGGGTGAACCAAACCAGGCGCCCAGACCAGCGGCCAGCCAGATGTCGCCCAAACCAAGCACTTCCCGCTGAGCGAGACGCTCTCCCAGCACGCTGATGAGCCACCCGATGCAGAACAGAATGAGGGACGTTAACGCATGGGCAGGAAGACACTCATTAACACAGGCAACGCAAAAACCTGCGGCAGTAAACGGCCAAGTAAAATCCCGGGGTAACCATCCCGTCAGGGCGTCAATGAGGCTCATCCGAAAGATAAATACGACAAAAAGAACCGACGTCATCAGCTCAAACGGTTTGCTGAGTGAAGACAGCATGACTATTGCGCACAGGGCAATGGCGTGAAGCCAGATATGCTGTTTGATAGCACGAACATCCGATTCAGAAAATGCCTGATGCCCGTAATCCTTCATCACGTCCGTTACCTGAGCGGTCTCAGAACGCAAGAACAGTAGTGCAAGGCAAAACAGCGGGAGCGACAGCGGCCAGGGGCCCACTATCGTCAATACAGTGACAAGTTCGGTCATATGACTATTCCCTTTTCCTGTTTCAGGATCCGTTTGTAGATGGCATAAATACGGTTGGCATAGGACTCACGCGTTTCATGGCGGTCTTTACGAAAACCGGCATTGTAGGAGCCCAGACAGTTCCAACTGATGCCACAGACCTGAAAATGTGACGCCAGAATCCGCGTACCGATTTGCACATTGAGACAGGGGCGCGTCAGGAGATCGCTTTTTTGAGTGATTACCCCGTCGCGAATAAGCTCCGGGATATGCGTTGAATTGACCTGCATCAGTCCGTAATCCTCACTCAGGGCACGGCCGGTCCGTTTGTCACGGTTAATGTTAATGGCGGAGGGATTCAGGCTGCTTTCTCCCCGGGCAATGGCCTTTAACAACAGAGGATCAATGTGGTATTTGGCACCAGCCGCATCAAAACAAAATGCGGCCGCCGGCTGGCACACGACCAGAAGCAGGAAGAAAAGAACGCGTGCCATGCACTTTTACCCGTTAACCGTAAAAGTCAGCGTGTTCTGCCCCGTACCACCGCTGTCCTTGATGCACTCCTTGGTCGCCGTTTCAGCAGACACGTTGCCGTCAGTGTGCGCAGAACTGTTAATGCTCACGCTGGTATACGCACCGTTACCCATCTGCTGCGCGATAGAAATGCAGGCATCCTGCGGGATTTTGGCTGAAGACAGGGAGAATCCGTTGTTGAAGCCATTGGCCGCGACAGGCGTAATTACCACCTGGCCACCGAAGGTGTTGGTCATTGTGGCAGTCCCTGAGGTTTCGTCCCCCTGAATGGTCATGCCCTTGGCCCCGCCGGCAGCAATCACAGTGCCGGTCATCGTGGCTGCACTGGTGAAGTTGTACCCACTCGTTTGTTTAAAATTGCCCCGGACATAGGTGATGATGCTTTGGTAATTCGTGACCTCCATGGCAACGTCTTTCTGCGTCCACAGCCCCCACAGCTTACTGACGACGTACACGATGACGATGATGGCCAGGATGGCGAGCGTCCCATTTTCGATAATGCCCCACCCGCGATGAGGTTGACGACGAACAGAAACGGATAACGGATTAGCTGACATAAGAAGTCCTTTAATGAGGAGAAGTGTGGGTCATGTCCTGAATTTGCATCACCATGCCCAACATGAGTAAGAAGAAAGTGATTATCAGAAACAGAGAGAAAAGTTTTGCGATATTTGCGCGCTGGCCAACCACCACCAGCACCTGCTCAAGCCAGCGGTCAGCGTAACGACTGATAAGCGTAGAGGCGCCGTTGCCCTGTCCCAAAATCGACAGGTAGTTGGCCGCTTCCTGGCTGGGGAACTGGTACCCGCAATCGCGCAGCGACCTGCCGAGGCCGCTGCCCATGCTGATACCGTCCATCACGGCACTAAGCCGCTCGCGTAGCCAGGGGGAGCCAAAATCATGCAATATTCTGACGGCATCAAGATGCGGTACGCCCGCCTCTAGCAGCGCAGAGACGTTCATAAGAAAAACCGCGCCCTGCAGATCCTTGTAAATGGACCACGGCATCAGCCGGTCGGCCAAGCGACGCAGCCGGCCACGCCAGCGCGGCAGTGACCAGAACACGAGTCCCACTAATGCCACGCAACCAATAGCAGCCACGCTGCCGTAAGCCGTTGTGAAGGCCGACACCTGGTTCATGAATCCGAGGGAGCCCGTCCAGGACTCAGGAGGAGACAGTTTGCTGAGCGTCGGGATAAGCAGCCGGTTATTGACTGTCAGCAGGCCGGCGCCCAGGGAGAGCAGTAATACCGGGTAGACGGAGGCCATCAGTACCTGTGCCATAATCCGCCGCCGGGCGACAATCAACTTGTCGGCTTGCTCAAGAGAGCGAGGCACGCTGCCGCTGCGGATACCGGCGCTGATAAGCGCGGCCTCCTCCCGCGGAACCCAGGTAGCGAGTACGTCGGGCAGGGAATGGCCGGCACTGTTATCGGCAAGCGCTTCAAGGCAATCCTCCACCAGTTCAATATAAGGATGCCAGCGGCGGCCAAAATCGGTATGCACCTCCCCGATCATCGACAGCGCCTCTTTGAATGATTTCTTGTTTTCCAGCAGAAAACGCAGCGTCTCGTAAAAGGGTTGGCGGTATCTCCCGGTGAAGGTCCTGCGCACGAGCTCGTAACGTACGCGTTCTAAGAGGCTCATCTCCTGCGCACGGTAGGTCACGGTGGAATACTCAGACATGGGGCACCTCACAGGCGAGCAGCTCATCTTCATCGAGAGGACACACCAGATCGCCGTCAAGCGGGTCCACAAGCCCTTCGGCCAGGCGTCTCAGAAGATGTATGCGACGGCTGATCCCGCCCAGATGCTGTAACCAGTATTGCCGCGCGACGGAGGTTCCGTGAGACAATAACAGGCTCATAAAACGGGCGTCGGGTCGGATCACTTCGGCCAGCACGGTACGGCCGGTCACGCCGCGGCTGACGATGCGTCCGGTAAGTTCAACCTTTTTTTGGCAATGCCCGCACCCGTCGGGGTGACGAAACCAAAGCTGCTCCGGTGAACAAACGTCGGCTTCATTGCAGTATTTCTCCAGCCTTTCCCTGATATGCCCCGCAAGCGTGGGGGCCTTCTCAGACCAGGGCACGCGGCAATGCGGACACAGAGTCTGAACCAGCCGCTGACTGAGCAGCCCCACCATGATTTGCGGATCGGCAATAAGCTGAATATTGACACCCATCGAACCAATACGCGCTATAGCACCGGCCGCGCTGGGCGCGTGCAGCGTATCGAAAACGACGTGGCCAGACTCGACGGCGTGGATAGCCGCCATGACGGAGTTACGCTCCTGCATTTCCCCGATCACGATACCGTCCGGATCGGAGCGAAGTGCGGCAGCGTTGGAGTCTTCCCAGGCCTCCACCACGTGTTCCCGGGCACTGCTTTGAGGCGTCACTGAGGTTTGAATAGCCCCGGCAATGCGACCCTCTACGGGATATTCGATGGTCAGCAGGCGTTTTTTACCCCCCGTACGGTCAAGCCAGAGCCGGCTAAAGGTGCGTAGCGTTGTACTTTTCCCGGACCCCGTTGGCCCCGTCAGCGTCACCATGCCTTCCGGTATTCTCAGGATTTTTTCAATCAATGCCTGTTGCTCTGGCAGGAAGCCAAGCTGCTCAAGGGTGGGCACTTTATCGCTGTCGTCCGGAATAATACGCAGCACGACGTACAGACCGTCCGGCGTCGGCATATGCTGATAACGCGCCCCGAACACCCCGGCACGGCGGGCATACTCCGAGGCCACCCTGCCCTTTTGCGCAATCTGCTCAAGGAAGTCAGTCGAAAGCAAGTCGCACATGGAGCGGTAAATCGTAGATACCAGAGACAAGCCTTCGTCATAGGTCAGCTCATTAATGATTTCAAGCTCACCGTGTATGCGCATCTCAATGACGGTAATGTTTTCATTTTTGCTTAATGTCAGATGAATATCCGAGGACAACAGCTGCCCCGCGGCCGCCATATAGGTCAGCGCTTGTTGCTGAGTTGCACTGAGATCCTGCATCTGCGGACCGGTAGAGCGCGCGCTGGCCCCGCTATTTGCCTGCCTGTCACGCCGGGCCTTGAGCTCACTGAGTGACACAAACTCTTTTGTGGCCAACGGATAGGCTTTGACCCTATCCATGACCCAACGCTGAACCCGCGGATCCGTTCGGCGGTTGGTGTCAATGACCAGCCTGACGGCCCCATGACTGTCGGGAACCTCCTCAGCCAGTACAAAATCCATAATTTCACTGTCCGGTTGCATGGTGTTTCCTTAATCAGAAAGACAGTTCTGTCCCGTCACTCAGTTTCACTGCATTCAGGGTGACCGATTTGACCGTCAGTTTGCTTCCCGGCAACTGATCGCCGGGAGAAACCTCGGTCACCCCACCCTGAGGCAAAACAATGCGGGCACGCAGCTGCGCGCCCCGACCATAAATTTCCTGAAGGCGGACAGCCGCCGGGACACTCTTCTCTGACGGCGCATGGGTGGCTTGCTGCTCCGATCCCGCAGCCGGTGAGCCTGATGGGATGAAAGGCAGCGGCACAGCGGCATTGGTTGCCGGGTTCGCCTGGCTCATCTGAATTTCGCTTTCGCTCTCACGCAGCTGCCGCGTGAGTCGGGCGGTTTGCACCTGTTGTTCCAACAGGAAGTTGCGGGACTGAATGGCCTCGAGCTGGCCAATCGTGACATTCCCGGTATCGGCAGAGACCGGTGTTTCTGCCGCCAGGCACGGCAGGCTGAAGACAGCAAAAATGCCCAGCAGCCAGAGTCGGGAGGCGGGCTTAACGTTGTGCATAGAGACTCCCCTTAACGGTGTAGTCAAACTGCCCCTGGGGGCTGAGCGTAAAGGCAATACTGAAGAGACGAAGCCCGGTATCATCGCAGCCGGCAAGCATCCACTCCGGAGCCAGACGGGCATTGACCGCAAAGGTAAACTCACGCCAGTCCTGAGGGGGGGAGGATTGGCTGCACCGGGGATGACTTCCGGCGGTTTTATCTCGGTAAACTGGACGTGGATGTCGCGCCGCTGCAGATGAGAAACAAAGCGCATCAGTTGTGCGTTGCCGTCGGGTACGTCCTCATCTCTCACGGGCTGAGTGCTGGCAGCATAGGGCACATTGACATCCCCGTTCTGTCCGCCCTCCTTCAGGTTGAACTCCGCGCTCTGCCCAAAAATCTGTTTAGCCCGGCGGGCAAAATCCTCCACCGTGGTACCGGGCATCGCCACATACCGCAAGCGCAGCCCCGTCTGGGTACATTCGCCGGCGGTAAGCCGCCATCCCACCACCGAAACAGGCAGGGGCTCGCGGGTAAACCAGCACTGACTCAGAAAAACAGAGGATGGCAATAGAGAGGCCCACGGATGTGCAGCCTTTGTTGGAACACTGGGCTTCGTCGCCGTCAGGGCCTGCGCTTTATACTCGGCCAGCGCAGCCGCCTGCCTGGCCCGCAAGGCCGCATCATCACGCCAGTAAAAGAGCGCGGCGCAGATACCTGCTACCAGCAATACCAGCGCGCCTAATTTTGGCAAAGATGGGATTTGACGCAGTTGAACGCGACGACGCTGCTGGCGAGTTAATGAACCGCTCAGGCTTTGCCAGGATTGAGGGACTTCTGGGGTCGCAGTACATTGCCAGCCGCGCTGCACATCACCCGGCTCATTGAACTCAATGAAACGTTCCTGGGCAGCGTTCACCTCTTGCAATGTTCCGACCACGTCTCCCATGACGGAGAGGCGCCCCCCGACCGTCGCAAAAAACACCCAGCGGTCAGCGCCTTCTTCAACACGATAAATGCCGTAGCTGTTGTCCCCTTCGCGTATTAAAAATGCAGCAGCCAGCGAAAACAGGCCAACGCCACGCCCGACCCGGGCAGGTCTGGCGAAGCCAACCATTCTGTTGGGTTTTCTGCCCGTCAGGATCCGATGGGTATCGCCGCGGTTATTGCGTCCAAAACCAATCCCGGAGCCCTTTTCATCTGCCCAGCGTAATCCTGCCAGCCATCCGCAGCGCCCCTGAAGAAGAACGGGCTGTGTCGCCGCTGAAGGACGATTTTCTTTAGGTTTTTTCATCATTACCTCAGCAATACTGGTGTAACTAAAATGACCAGGGTGGTGCGCGTAGTACTGCCATTTTGCCCTCCGCCAAACATGAAGTTGCCCGGCGTGAATGTTCCTTGTTTATCTGCTGAGGTGGTGACCTGGTCAGAGCCAGTCAAAACCAGCGTTTCCCCGGCACGCATATTGACTTTTTGGGTCAGCGCTTCCTGCTGGAACGTAGGAACGTCATTGCGGGTATTGCCATCTTTGCTGACAAAGGATTCAATTTTAGGTGGGCTGGAATAGCTGAACGCAAACTGCAGCTGCACATCACCGCTTTCCTGGATATACGGCAGCATGGTCATGAACAGGCCAGTCGTCAGAATGCTGGTTTGCATAGAAGATGTGACCCCGACGTTAGCAGTCGCTGTCGAGCTTGAGCTGGTCAGAATGCCTTTTTGATTGGAGAGCTGATAAGGAACCGGGGTCAGGTTTGTGGTCGCACGATTGAGCTGGGTGACAACGCTGACATTACCTTGCTCAGACAGGGCCTTGATCAGCAACTGTGAGCCGGAAAAACGCGCCGCACTTCCGCTGGCGGTATCCAGAATGGAGAATCCTGATGAGACGGCATTATCAGCAGCGTTAGTGAAATTACCGGAAAGTGTCGCGCCGGCCGTATGCAGAGATTTGTACACCAGCCCCCCAGTCGAGTCCCATCTGTTCATTACGGGTCTGCGTTACACTGAGTACACGTACGCTCAGTTGCACCTGGCGGTTTAAAACTTTGTTCTGGTAATCGATATAACGACCAATGCGGTCGAGCACGACCGGTGTATCCGTTACCGTTAATGTTCCGCTGGCAGACGATAGCCAATAGCGCCCCTTGGATGGGGTGATCATGTTATCGATGGTTTTACGGATATCATCATAAAGATTGCTGCTGAGATCATAGGCTGTTTTTTGCGCCGAGTTGATATCCCCTGAGGTACCTGAGCTTCCCCCGCCACTGCTGCCCAACTGATTACCGGAACCTGAGTTAACCGACGCAGTACTGTCGATTTTGGTATTCAGGATCACCAACTGGTATGTACGGGTATCGAGCTGATAAAAAACAATCGTACCGTGGTCATTACGCGCGGACAGTCCAAGGCGGCTGGACACCATATCCAGGAACCCGCGAAGTTTGCCCTGCCATTTCAGGCCGGTGAGTACCGTGTCTGTCAACGAGACGGAAGCGACCTGCTGTGCTTGTCCCCCAATATTGGGCAGAGGAACCCTGCCATTATCATCCGGTGCAGGCAGTTTGCCCGTCAGTTGCTGGGTAGTGATACTCCCGCCACCGGTTGAGACCAGCGCCTGCAGGGCATCAGGTGTAATGGTTACCCTCAGACCACACATTGCCGTAATGCGCTGCCCAATCTCAGGCAGGGTCATTCCTTCAGGCCGGTTAATGGAGATATCGCAGTCAGGGAATGCGCTGTCTTCGGGCGTTGACACGACAGGGATGACAGGCTGGAGATTTACCCAGGGCTTATCCGTCCAGGTCACCGGTGCTTGCTGTAAATTCGTTCGGCTTTGGGTGATCCGTTGTGCGGTATCTGCATCGCCACTCGCCTGGCGGTCCATGCGATTAATTTCTTTGAGAGAACATCCGGCCAGCATCACCAATGCGGTCGTGATAGCAGCGCGGAGAACGGGTCGGGAAAGGCAAAACTTCAGCACTCTCGATTCCTTCAGTTGAGATAAACGACGTTGCCTTCCGCCACGCCGGCGGGAAGGGACAAATTCATATCGGTGCCGTCAGACATTTTCAGACGTCCGCCTGATACCGTGCACACCAGGGCTGAACCGACTGACTGGCTGTTCAGGGAATCGACCAGGCCCGGGCGATCCGCAGACCAGACCCAGAGTCTCCCTCCCTGAATTGCTGCCTGAATGTGACTGTCAGGGACCGGAACAATGCCAAACTGACCGACGGCAAGCGGCCCCTCGGGTAACTGGCGGGTATATCGCCAGTCATTCACCGCGCTGGCCAACCGAAGCATGTCCGAGGCGAGACGGCCAGCATTCACCTGGATCCCCTGACGCTCAAAGCGGGAGGCCTCCCGGATCTGAACGTTGCCGACAATCAGTAAAAAAATCATGGCCAGCGCGGCGATGGCGTACCCCATCAGTTACGACCGGGTTGGTCACTAACGGATACCAGGCACTGCATCCGGCTGGCGGCGGCGTAAAGCGGTTTGTCAGCCTGGCGATACAGGTCAAAAACCTGAACCAGCACCGACTCAAAGTTGCCGTGGAACGTCAGAGGCGCATCGATGCGGTAATCGAGTGATATCGGCCAGATAACGACCCAACTCCCGCCGTTGTCGCACTTCGCCGAACTTGCCCAACGGGTTAGCGTCTCTTTTAACGTTGACCCTACCTCGGCACGCCACAGCTGCCCGGACGGGGCTGCGGTTACCGGCGTGCCTGGGACAAACAGCGGGCCTGAGGCAGGGGTCGAGGGATTTTGTAAAGGAAGAGCCTTAGGCATCGGGGAAGTCTGGGACGTTAATAAAGACGTCGTGCCCGCTGCCGCAACAGTAGGTGATGACATTTTTGCTGGGAGTTGCACCGTCAGCCTTGGCTGCCTGGTTGGTGGCACAGCAGGCGAATATTTCGAGCCAACGTGGGTTGATTTACTCCCCAGTGTTCCGCTCTTCACGGTCGTCAGCACCGGAGAGGGTACCGGGACACTTTCCGGTTTCAGCACGGGTTTTGGCTGTCCCGCTGCGGGCACGGGAAGCAGAGATGTTGCCGGATTATTGTCTGAGACTCCAACTGACGGAGCGGTGAAGGGATTACCCGACAGTCGCGGGGAAGCCGTCACTGTAGTCAGCGCACGGGAGGATACGGGCGTCGATGCGCGTGGAGCGAAATCACGATAAGCATCACGAAGCGTAAAACACACCTCGCGGTTGACATCATCAACGCGTAAACGCCAGGCGGGGCCGGCCAGGACCTGCAACGCCTCGCTCAGACGAACGGGACCTATCGAGCGCTGCACGGCCGGTAACGGGCTGCTGAGCAACTCGGTAAATACGGAAGAGGATGCCGGGCAAAGAGAGTAACCAGACTCCAGCAGCAGGTAGCGGAAACCATCCCCGACAGAGCGCACTAACTGCGCCGGCATTGTAATATCGACCATCTGGTTTAACGGGTCACGCTGCGCATCCGCTGGCCGGGTGCTGACCAGGGTGTACTTATCATAACGAACCACCTCGGGCGACTGGCCCTGGTAGATATCGCTGACGCGGGGATTGGCGGAAATACGCGGCAACACGTCAGTTGACGTGCCGTTATTGGTGCATCCGGCGGTCAGCAATGACAGCGTAAGCCATGCCAGTTTGCGCCCGGGATACTGGGTCAGTTGTGCCATCAATGTTCACCGTAAGAGTATTCCTAATGAGAGACGGATATTCTGACGACGGCGTAAAGTGGGACAACGTTAAACTCTTTCTGAAAACTGAAGAAAAACCCTTTAACCGGGTTAGCGGAAGTGATAGTAGGACGTGGGCATTAGCGGGGAGTTCGCGAGGAGACATTTTTTTACAGCAGAAGGATAAAAAAAACGCCGGACAAGCCGGCGTTTCGTGCAGAAAAACTGATGGGATTAATCAGGATAAAATTCACTGTCCATGATCTGTTCAAACGACCACGGACATGATTTTGGGAACGTGTTTTCATCCATCCCTGTTTCTCTTGCTGCAGACAAAATGGCATCGCCGTAAGCGTCTGTCGTCATCTCATCCAGCTCACGCTTTAAGCTTGGACTTTTTGAAAGACGACGCGCAACTTTACGACGTTGCTCTGCAATGGTCAGTTGCCAGCTGCGACCTCGATGGGAAGGCTGGAAAGCCCACTTAAGAAGATGAAGGAACAAAACCTCAAGGCGTGACTCCAGCTCGCTTCGTTGGCTATTGCCCATGCTCTCGATTTCCTCCAGAAGGTTCTGTGTGTCTAACTGACCCAGGCTCCCGGAACGCAGCAAATCTGCCTGCTCCTTAGTCCAGCCATAAAAATCAGTATTATAACGGTTAGTCATAGTGTCCTCCGCCAACAGCGCACTTTACCTTCGATAAGGTGAGTCTGTCAGAGAAACGAACGCCAGTCAAAACTGGCGAAGAGTAATGTACACAAGGCTTCATACAGCGTAAGCAGCTAAAACCTCCGGGTCCTGAACATCAAAAAGTTCAGGTTCCATAAGGGCTAACACTTCCGGATGCTGACGCCAAAAAGGGGCTACATCGGCGAGAAGAAGCTGTCTGGCCTCCTGCCTTAGCGTTTTAGCTGTAGAAAAATTATCCCACCCGCTTTCAAAAGCGGCCTCGGCGAGCAAGGCATCACATTGTTGATGAAGTTTTGCTGCCGCAGCGTTGTCTTTTACCGGGATGATCCAGAAAATTTTACCGTTCCGGATACACCCTCCGAGGACTTTTCGACCCAGTCTGTCATTGATGCAAACAGACTGAGCAAAGAAGCTTACCGGACCACAATCATGACCTAACTCAGCGTTATAGTAGTCTTTCTCCTCGTCCCGGAAAGCCCAGGCTCTCCGCTGACTGATTTCAGTAATCTGAGTGATAACCTCACTCAGCGTCGCACCAGTGCAAACACTGTATTTCTCTTCACGGGTGTAAGTCCCGCAGTTAAGATCATCTTCCGGATACGTTGTAGTACCTGCGACAACGACCGAAAACTGACGAGCATAGACATCGGCACGAAGCGAAACGCCGGGTTCGTAAGGCGTGTGGATAAACTGAGGGTTAAGGTGAGTCATAAATATTCTCCGATAAAAAAGGAGAATCTCCCTGGGGGAGTTCTCCCCACAGGGTGGATGCTTACAAGCAATGAGTAAAAATACTGCTCAGGAAATACCGTAAAGCGCGCCGCGACATACTCCATATCCATAACCAAGGAACGGGATGTCGTCATCAAAATCCATCGGCGGTTCATTGCCCATAGACTGCGGCGCTGACTGTGACTGAGGTGTCCCGCTCGCAGGCGCTGCAGCAGAATGCTGTTTATTTGCAGGCTGACCACTTCCACTGGCGTTGGTGCGATTGCTGCTACCCAGCATCTGCATGGTGCCCTGCTGTTTGACCACGATTTCAGTTGTCCAGCGTTCGACCCCTGCATTGTCAGTCCACTTACGGGTTTGCAACTGGCCTTCGATGTAAACCTGAGAACCTTTATGCAGGTATTCTCCGGCGATTTCAGCAAGCTTGCCAAACAACACCACTCGGTGCCATTCAGTACGCTCTTTCTCTTCGCCTGATTGTTTATCACGCCAGGATTCAGACGTGGCCAATGAAATGTTCGTCACTGCCATACCGTTTGGAAGATAACGAACTTCAGGTTCCTGCCCTAAAAAACCGATCAGGATAACTTTGTTTACGCCGCGACTGGACATATTGAATTCCTCTTAAAATAGGTGAGAGGAACACACCCGCTGGTGTGTTCCAGCTGGGTGTGTATCCGTGTCAGGTCAGAATGAATTGTCAGCGTAGCTTTTCAGCTGCTCTGCATTCTGTCCCGGCGGAGTAGAGGTCGGTTTTTCGGACTTGAACACGATCTCGCCACCAATCTTTATCCACTCGACCGCAATAAGCCGGGCTTTTAAGCTTGGGCGACTTTCACCGGCGTGATCTCCTTTAGACAAGGTAAATACGTCAGCAGTAAGACCGCTCAGGACAAAACCAATCAGCACCTGTTTCTCTTCATCCACTGACTTTTGGCAGCGATTGATGAGCGAAACACTTTCCTTGCCTGCAACAGTCACGTCAAAACGGGTGTATGACGCATTGTCTGTCGGGCCGGTCAGGGCATTAATAACGGCACAGGTGAATTCACCGGTGGTGCCAGCCACTTTACGGATGTTTTTAAGGTATCCGATGCCGGTAACATTGAGATTGAAATATTCAGCCTTAGGCTGAGAGGAAGAATGTGAAGCGTTGTTTGAAGCAGGGGTATTTGCAGTAGCAGTCATGATGTTCTCTCCGGAGTGAAAATAAACAGGTAGCGGAGAAACAATCATCCCGTGCGGGAGAGTGTTTCCCGCAGGGAAGTCAGTAACGAGGTCACTGACTGGCTGAATTTGTGAAGGTGGCCTTAACCCGAAGGTCTCTGTTTACAAAGGTTAACAGATTTAACGTAACCGCCCGAAAGCGCCATCTCTCAGGTTGTGATGGCATTGGCATGTGATTACCCGAAGGCGTTCCTCTCAAATCACCGGAACATTGGCAGTTGTCAGAGACAACGATTGGCGTGTTCAGTTTTAAACCGCGGCGGGGAGAAGTCAATATAGCGGGTCTAAAAAATTGAAAATGGGGAGGCATAAATAAACAGCGGCACCCTAAGGTACCGCCATTGCGATCTGCACCATCGATCTGAGGTTAAGCTGTTTGCACAGCAGCTCCGGGGCATGTTCAGGACCCGGCACGGTTTTCACGGAGGTTATGTGCCTTACAGACTCTTCTCTCAGGTGTGGGAGCGGTCTGTCAGACTGTTCGGCCAGAACGCAATGCATGTAGCATTCTGGCAGACCGCAGTCACGGGGTGCGGCTTCAGAGCCACGAGAAACATAGCAAAATACATGCCCCACCCGCAATCGGTTAATTCTGCTTTGACTTACGGGACTTAGGCTTAGAAGGCTTTTTCTTCGCCTGGTCAGTGGCGTTGACGACGCCTTTGCAGGCCGGGTATTTCTCACAGCTGTAAAACGTCCCTTTCTCGCCGTGCCTCAGCCGGGTTTTACTGCCACAAAGGGGGCATTGCGGGGTCGGGGGCACGCGGATAGTGACATTTTGAACCTGCTCCTGAGCAACGAGTTGTCGAGTCCAGCCCGTCTGTCGCGCCATAAAGTCTTCCAGTCGCATCCGACCTGCAGCAACCTCATCGAGCGCCTGCTCCCATAGTGCTGTCATACCCGGCTCTTTCAAAGGGGCAGGCAAGGCATCTATCAGATCCATAGCCACTTCGGTGGCCCGCAGATAGCGGCCTTTAATGACGATATATCCCCGCTTCAGGAGCGTGTCGATGATACCGGCGCGGGTCGCTTCTGTTCCCAGACCCGCATTCTCTTTCAGGACCTTTTTTAACTGCAAATCTGTCACGTAAGACGCCGCGTTCATCATCGCGGCTATCAGCGTATCGAACGTGAAATGCAGCGGTGCTTTCGTTTTAAGACTCTTCACCTCAGCAGCCGTCACTGTGCACATATCCCCTTTGTTCAGCGCGGGGAGCGCGTTGTCCTGCTCCTCCCCGGTGTTCTCTTTCCCGTCAGTGACTGAGTTAAACAATATTTTCCAACCGGGCACTCCGACCACCCGGCCAGTTGTGCGAAAAAGCTGTCCCCCGATGCTGAGGTCCAGGCGTGTCACATCGCTCTCGTGCAAAGGAAGGAACTGGGCGAGGTAGTGGCGACGAATGAGTTCATACACCCGCTTCTCTGCGTCATTCATTTTTCCCAGGTCGCAGGCATGTTTAGTCGGAATGATCCCGTGGTGAGCCGTGAGCTTTTTATCATTCCAGATACGTGAAGCAAAACGGGGATCCAGGGTTGCAATCACAGGTGTGAGGGAAGGGTCAGTTTTGACCAGGGCGGCAAGTACCTGAGGGATTTCTTCACGCATCGACTCCGGCAAAAAACCACAGTCGGTACGGGGGTAGGTCGTGGCCTTATGGGTCTCATACAAACTTTGGGCGGTATCAAGCACCTGCTGAGGTGACATTTCCCAGAGTTTCCCACAGGCCTGCTGCAAAGCACCTAACGAAAAGGCCAGCGGAGCAGCTTGTGTCTCACGCTTTTTCTCCTGCTCAAGAACCTGAGCCTGCCTCGTCTGACGGCACAGTTGGGCCACCTGTTGGGCAATGCCCTG
The DNA here is from genome assembly GCF_001586165.1 of Obesumbacterium proteus. NCBI lineage: Bacteria > Pseudomonadati > Pseudomonadota > Gammaproteobacteria > Enterobacterales > Hafniaceae > Obesumbacterium > Obesumbacterium proteus. Next base: position 190,459 of record NZ_CP014608.1, read on the forward strand.
ATGGACACAGCGTTTTTCCTCGTCGGTGTACATTTTCGCAGGTACCCACTGGGCAGCAAACGTCACGTCACCCGCATGCAAAACCGCACTGACCTGCCAGTAGGGTTTCGGGACAAAAGCGGCAATCTCTCTGTCCCGGGTTACCAGAAGTGCCAGCGTCGGTGTCTGTACCCGACCTACCGACAGCACCCCGTCAAACCCTTTTTCACGGGCCTTTAATGTATAAAGGCGGGTAAGATTCATACCCGTCAACCAGTCAGCACGGGCGCGCCCCAGTCCCGCATAGTATAAAGCCTGAGTCTCGTTACCGGGTTTGATGTGATTGAGCCCATCACGAATACTCTGTTCATCCAGCGCTGATAGCCATAGCCGGTTTACCGGTCCCCGCCACTGGCAAAAGTCCAGCAACTCCCGGGCAATGACTTCGCCTTCCCGGTCTGCGTCGGTGGCTATCACCACTTCATCAACCTGCTTCAATAATTTTGCGATCGTCTTAAACTGATCTTCCGTGTCCTTCTTCACTGTCATTTGCCACTGTGCCGGCAATACCAGAAGGGCTGAAATGTTCCAGGGTTTCCCGAACTGCAGACCATACGCCTCCGGAGAGGCGTTTTCGAGTAAATGGCCAACTGCCCAGGTGACCGTCACCCCAGGCCCCTGAAGGAAGCCGGTGCCTCTTTTCGTGGCACCGACTATGGCAGCGATGTCCCTCCCCTGAGAGGGTTTTTCACAAAGGAATAGGCGCATTCTCCCTCCTTTATTTAGCATTATCGCTATTATTAGCCCGGTAGCGGATCCGCAGGAGGTTAACACTGGCCTCATTAACGGGCGGGGAGAAAGCAGACCGATGGTTACCCAGCAGCACGTCAACATCAGGTTCACCAAGCTCCAAAACGGCCTGCTTCCAAACAGGGTTATTTTCGACTGCGTCCTGCCTGGAAACATTTACTGAGCGATAACTCATCGCAGTACCATAAATCTCACGAAGGAGGCGACTTCCTTCACTTAACATGTCGTAACGTTGTTGACGTGAAATCATTCCATAGTGCGAAGCCTGAAGGACCTGCTTGGCAAACTGATCAAAACCAAGAAGCAGAAAAACACAGCGGTAACCAAGGGGGGTATTACTGAACACCCGGATATCAAGGGGTTCAGAAACGGAAGCCTCACTTAACGTTGCCCCTTTCGGTAACCATTGCATGTCTTTTTCAAGACCTTCGATCAGCGACTGCATCTTTTTATTCGCGGCATTGAGCTTCACCTCCATCGTCCACATTGTGGCATCTGCCCAAGGATTATTCTTAAGAGAGTCCTGATTGATTTTGGATGCCAGACTGAGAAAACGCGGCATTCCCATGATGGCAGGCTTGCCTTTACTCCCCTCTACCCCTTTCTCTGCTCGCCTGCCCTGCCATAACCCAATCGCATAGTGGCTGTGGAGTTCAATTTTCAACTCTGAGTGCAATGCACCCGTTCTTTTCTCGGTATTATCCGCCATCGTTGTCACCGTCTTATCAGTTAAGAAGGAGCTGATAGTCCTGAAAATACAGAGGTCCCAACAACGTAAAAGTCTTCATTCATTTTCTGAATATAAGGCCACACCATCCCAAAGCCGGTTGCGAAATAGGTTAATGTGCATTTTTTGACCTTGTTGCGCCCCGCAACAAGGTTATTTTTTAGGAGACCAGCGATAATTATTAATCGCTTTATGGAACCACTAAAATGTCTGGCTATTTTTTAATCTTGTTGCGGGCCGCAACAAGATTACTTTTTAACCACCTCTGTGCCCCGCAACATCGCATTCCGAATGTCAGCGATAACGCTTGAAACACTTTCGGCAGAGGCCCGTTGTGCAGGCCGTTGAAATACTGGCATCGGTGATAAGGCGGCGTTTGCCTGTCCGACAGTCTGGGACGAAGTGACAGCGTCGGGCATCACAAGGTGTCCATCACGGGCCCGTTTGAGCATGGCCAGCATCCAGCCCATAGGGTTGGTTAACTGGCCCTTACGCAGCTGTTTTTTCAGCATACCCATAAGCGCAGAAGACTCCGGCTCAGGCAAGGCAGCCAGCTGAGCAGACAGCGCTGCCGCATCCTCAGTTGATATCTTGCTGGTCAGCGACTCAGGCAGTTCCGGTACCGACAGGCCCTTACCACCGTTCTCATCCGGTACGTACGTTTTTTTATTCACACCTTGTGTGAAAATACGTACGTTACAGTTCGATTTCCGAACTCCGGCGTAACTTGCTGATTTTAGACTGAGTTCGGTATCCGAACCCGGTTCAACACTCCCCTCTTTTTCACTGAGTTCGGTATCCGAACCCGGTATCTCATAATGCTTTTCTGCGTTTTTTATACTGAGTTCGGGAACCGAACCCGGCTGATAAGCACGGCGTAGGCTAGCCATCTCCCGCGGCGCTGATGGCGAACCGAGCCGACTTTCAATCATGGCCAAACGCGAATGACGGTGACGCATGGTGGGGTCATTCTTAATGTCGGCAAGCACGGCCATGGCCGTCAAGCGAACTGCCTTATTACGGTGCTGGCAACTCGATGCAACAAGGTCAAGCCAACCGGGATCAAAGGTTTCCGCATCACGGCAACTGAGCGGTTCATCGTGCTGGGCATAAATGTTTCCCCTTACGCGACCGCGCGCATCACGGACGCGCTTACACAGGCTCAGCCAGCCGGTTATCCTTAGCATGAGAAGCACTCTGCTGATGGTTTCGCGGGACGCCTTTTCCGCATGAGGCGAAGCGAGCTGGAGTTGCAATTCATCGTAGGTAGGAAACACCGCGCCCTCATTTTGCTGCGCATAGAGGCGGATCATTACCCACGCCGTTTTATCCAGCGGCGAAAGACGCGTATCCATAAACAGCTGACGTGGAAAAGCATCATGCACGTTGCCCAGGAAAAGCAGGCCGCTGCGTTCGCTGGTGACGTCATTTTCAGGTGTTCTGCTGGCAAGGCTGTTCTGCATTCGTGACAGCGTAAACTCTACGATACTGTCTGGCGGTAATCCCATCTCGCGTCCTCTTGATACATGACAGTGACAGCACTGCGGGGCCATAAAGGCCCCGTTCCTGGATGTGTGCGTCATCGTAAAACTGTGCTTAACCTTCTGCGTTATTTCCTGATTTCACGGTTATATGTCTCGTGATTCATCAGGAACCAGCGGTGCCCGCCGTCTTTGCTAAGCATCCGCCAGAATGGACCGATATCTATTTTGAGATAGCCTTTTACATCCAGACGCTTGCATACCTTTTGGCCGCTCTCAAGAGAGTTCACCATCCCTATGGCTTTACGACGCACCGCAGGGGTGATGTGCTGACGCGGGTTGAAATCGAGAAGCTCAGTCATACCGCCTCCCGTTTATTGCCCTTACGTTCACGTTCACGACACCATGTGGTTACGCGCGTCCAGACGGCAGTCAGTGAGACATTGTGGAGCTCGGCGGCGAGCATCATTACGTCCAGTGCGTCATGAGAGTCTGGAGAGTTAAGACCCGATGCGTCCCACTGCGTCCAAATGCCGGCATCCGCCTCTTCATCCGGTGCCTGCGTACGCCCACGGGCGGTATCAATTCCTTTGAGACGACGCCGGGCACTGACCTCTGCCGCGCTGAGGCCAAAGTAAGTCTGCATCAGCTCGATGGATCCGCCGAGCGCTAACGCCCGGTCAATGCGCTGCATGCGCTTCTGCTCAGTTCTGGACTGCTGAACGATGATCCAGAAATTGTCATGATTGATGCTAAGATTCAGTACCGACACGCTGCTTTGCATCAGGTAATGCAGGTCGTCGACGGTCAATTGACTCAACTGACGCACCTCTTCGATCGTCATACCTAAAGACTCACACCGGCGAATATTCCCTGATTTCAGCTCCATAAGGAGATGTGTCAATATGGCATTCGTTGCCTGAGATAAGTTTTGGCTCACAGTAACCCCCCGTTCATCCCCAAATCCGCAAGTAACCAAGCATCCGTCATCCAGCAGGCAGAGCATGCTATGAAAATCAGCGCATTATTCATCATCTTTTCCTCCGATCACGGACAAGGCTTTCAACTGCGACGCCTGACCGTTAAGCCCCTGACTCAGTTGGGCTTGCCGCCCTGCCATCCAGCCTGATTCGCGGGCTTTTGAGTCACCGCGGCAACTGCGTGCCTCCCTTACATTAAGCTCGGACAGCGCCTGATTTCCGCATCGCTGTGTCAGCCAGTTCCGCAAAACTCCCGATTCTTTTTCTGAGGGTTCAAACGACTCAAGAACGTTCCAAACCCCTACTACCCAGCCCTCACGAAACTGGTCAGCCCGGTTTCGCTTTGTTTGTACCTTGAGGCGCTTAAGCCGGTAGGCTGAGTGCATGTGCAAATCGGTGGCCTCCCTGAGCTGGCGGGACAGGACAGTGAACACGTACAACCCCACCTCAGGACGTTCATTCAGTCCATAAAAATGCAGTGAGCGCCGGCGGCGGGCCTGGCCGGTTCGGGTGGCGGAGTGATGCCAGCTAAACCAGCAACGGCATCCCGTTGCCATGCATACCACGGCAGCCAGTGCATTCAGCCACCCCGGGATACTGATGGCATCGGAATAGATTTGATAACTGACCGCTTCCTGGACGTCGCCGAGTGCTAAATCCTCTGGCGAGAGGTTGTGTCGCTGCATAAGAACCTGTGCAAGACGCACGGCTCGCGCGGCCTCATAAGTATTGTTATTGCGGGTTCCTAAAGCCATAAGCTTACGGATACGGCGCAAGAGCTTTTCATTATCTCCGGCTGTCATAGCGTTTCCCCGTACCAATGTGCTGATAATGTTCCTGGACTTCCTGACAGCCGATGCAAAAACGGACGCCACGAACCGCCTGACGGCGCGCTTCCGGGATGGCTGCTCCACAGTCCTCACAAAAGTGATGTGACGGTTTATCAGAACGGACTTCGTCAAGAATAAGACTCAGACTTGCCCTGAGCTGCTGCTCCGTGACTGCCTGTGCCATTTCATCATTGAGATCAAAGGTCATGGGAACCTCCCTTCGCTGCATCACGCTGTAACTCACGCAGGCGACGTAAAACGCGGATCAGGCGCATAACTTTAACGACGTGCTGATCGGCAAAAACGGGCTGGTCGCTGATAACCGGTGAGCCGAAAAAATTCAGGCAGAACATAAACATATTGAAGGGCTGCTTCGGAAGATTACCCGTCATGCCCGCCAGGAACAGGACGAACTCATTGCTGCTCTGTTCGGAAGCGTTGTAACCCGCTGATTGATTAGATTTATCTTCATAAATGCTCTCTTCACATCCCATAGCCTCTGCGAGTTCAAAGGCCAGACGGTAGGCCATGTCCTGCAGGTGCTCGATATCATCCTGTAGTACCGGGATGTGCCAGATATCAGTGACCGGCTCAAGCCCCGTCGCGGCAAAAGCAACAGATGACTCATGAACCACCGACTGAGCAGACTCATCAGATGACTCCGACAACGCGGAAAACAAACTAATATCATTAAATGCTGATTGCCCACTCGGCTCACCGCTGAGAACAGCTGGCCCACCATAAAGATCTGGCTGTGTCTCCGTTCGTTCCGCAGGGCGCAGCTGACTACCATCTGTAAGAGACTGCAAAGAAGCCGGTAATGTTGGAATCTCTACTTCAGCATTGTTATCCGGAGCAGGTTCAGGTCGGTTATGCGTTCCTGTCAGCGTGCCGGAGCGCAGCCCGGTTAAGTGCGTTTTATCATCAGGCTGCGGTGGTAACTGCCTCACTTCTTTTTCTTGTAATACTGATAGGGACGTATCCTGAACTGGGCTCATTACGGGCAGTGCAGGCGGTTCACCAAACATCTCTCGACGCTGCTGCTCTTTCGGGTCCAGCTCAATCAGCCAGCGGTCATAGTTCAGAGATGGGTGAGGTAATGCTTTGAGAAGCTCGCCAATGAGCTCATCGCGAAACATCTCAAAGGAGTACAGTTCTGGGTTATTGAACAAACAGCAGGTATTGGCGAAAACCTCATGAAAATCACGTTTAGCCGATACGTCAGGAGCGAATATTTTCCACGTTTTCTCAGCTGTCGAACGCAGACTAAGTAAAGGGGTTACCTGAGACCGACTTAGCCCTGAATCAAGAAGAATCGGCATAGAAGGGTATAAATAGGTCAGGGTATCTTCCATCCGGCTAATCCCTGAGAAATGTATCGGATAGCCCTGCTGATTAAGCAAATCGGAAAGCTCACGCAATGTGACACTCTTGCCGAGCTGTTCCTCCCAGATTGTCCGGGCTTTATGGATACCAAAGGCCTTTTCGATGTAGGTAAGATCACCGCGAACTTCGTTTTCAGCAAGATGCCCAATCACGCACTGGAGACGTCCAGGCCATGGCTTAACAATGGTCTGGATTCGATAGAAACGATCGTCCCCTGTCTCCTGCCAGAGTTCGCAAAGGATCTGATAACGGGTGTTCCCACCATCGCTGAAGATATACACTTCTTCCCCATCCGGATCGCGCGTTACTTTGGGAATAGAGTCCAATCCACGCGAGCGAATAGAGGTTTTGATATCATCGAAACGGGGGTTGCGCGACGTGCGCGGATTATCAGGATTTGGACGCAACTGATCTAATGTAAGCACCATCGGCATTTCACTAAGAGGAAGAACTGATGGTGAAACGTTATCGCCTGTAGTGAGCTGTGACGGTGATTTACCGCGCTGTAGCATGGCATCAGAAAGATTAATTTTTGTGAACTTGCTCATCGGTAAACTCCTCCTTGTAAGGCAGGAGCTCGAAGAGACTCAAAGCGGGTAAAGCGGCTGTCAAAACGGAGTGTGACCATCCCAATAGGTCCCTGCCTCTGCTTTCCAATGATCACTTCAGCCAGCCCTTTGTCTTCTGTGTCGGGGTTATAGACCTCATCGCGATAAATAAACATGATAACGTCAGCATCCTGCTCCAGCGCGCCGGAGTCACGGAGATCACCGTTGTTTGGTCGTTTGTCTGCACGGGATTCAAGAGAGCGGTTGAGCTGGGAGAGAGCCAAAACCGGGCACTTCATTTCTTTCGCCAGCGCCTTAAGAGAACGTGAGATTTCGGCGATTTCCTGCGTACGATTCTCCTGATCGGGGCACCGCATCAGTTGTAAGTAATCGATCATAATCAGTGAAGGTTTACCGTACTTACGCGCACTGCGACGTGCGCGAATTCGAAACATCGACGGCGTCAAATAGCTGGTATCGTCAATGATCAGCCTATCCCGCCAGTCATTAGCGATTAGGCCAGCAACATGACTTATCCGAGCCCAATCCTCATCCTCCAGCAGTCCACTTTTGAGGCGTTGAAGCTCTACATTGCCCAATGAGGAAATCATGCGCATGAGAAGCTGTTCAGTCGGCTGCTCGAGACTATAAACCTGAACGATACTTTCCTTATGTTGCTCAAGAGCGCCCGTCACCATGCCCATTGCCAACGCCGTTTTACCCATCGATGGGCGTGCAGCCAGCAACACAAGATCACTGTCCTGAAGCCCGCATGTGCGAGTATCAAGATCGTCATAACCTGTTGGTGTTCCGGTTATCCCGTTACCTGACTGATTGCGCATTTCCAAATCGCTGATAAGTCGCTCTAACCCTTCGATTACGGAGGTACCTTTTTCAGGTTCTGCTTTTTCAGCGATATCAATGATCCGTTTTTCAGCCTGCTCGAGGATGCAAGAGATATCTGCACGGGGTGCAGCGACATCCCGACTCAGATCGTTACCCAAAGCAGCAAGCTGTCGCGCTCTGCTATAACGCGCAACAATTTCGCTGTACGCGACAATATTGGCCGCGCTTGGCGTGTTTTTACTGAGCGTTGCTGCGTAACCAAACCCTCCCACTGTCTCCAGCGTTTTTTGCTGATCAAGCGTGTCTGTCAGGGTGATAAGATCAATTGGTTTGCCAGCATCAATCAGGCGCTTCATTTCACGAAAATATGTCTGATGCGTCCTACTGAAAAAATCATCTGCGGTAAGGACAAGTGCAACGTCATCCCAACGATCGTTATCGAGCATTAAACCACCCAGCACGCCCTGCTCCGCTTCAACAGAAACCAGCCCTTTCAAGGCTTCCATGTTGGATTCAGCCATGTTTCGCCTCCATTTCTTTCAAGGCGATGCGGTCGAACTGCGGTTTCCATTCAGGGAAAAGTTCGCTTGCAAGGTTGTACATCGTGGCGAACGCAGAGTCGCTTACTCGGCCAGTTTTCTTTTCCAGGCGATGGGCAGGCTGACCAGCTGCGTGACCTTCAACATAAATTTCGAGGTCATAAATGAAGGTGCTGAGCAGCGAAACTTTGATTTGTTCGCTGTGCGCGCTATACCGGCCATCATTGATGATCTCTTCAAGTTGCTGGTAAGTATCACGAGCAAGGCGGGTGTACTTCATACAGTTAATGAGGATGCGTATTTCTGGGAGTTTCAGACCTAGGGCCGAAAAAGGCAGCAAGTTTTCCATCATATTGATGGTCCCGCGAATGAATTCCCTTACATCAGGAAGTACGGGTTTTACGACACCCACGGCCGTTCGCGTTGCTGCCAGAACAATCAGTTCCAACATGATTGAACGGGCACCCTGAGAATCGACGATGATGACATCGTATGACTGGAAAAGAGGGTGCTGAAGAACGTTACGTAAGCGTAAACGACCATCCGGAGCGTGAAGCATGGCAGTCGGAAGCTGAGCGTGAGGGTCGTTTGAAATAATGATGTCTAGCCCGCTGATGACGCTGTGGGATATGAGACTCGAAGGTTGGTTTAGATCTGCAGTCTGCATGAGCAATTCATACAAACCTTTGGGGGCTTCATAGGAAAGAGAGAAAATGCTACTCGCAGTTGGCTGAGCATAGTCTCCATCGATAAGAAGGACTTTTAAACCTGCATCGGCTAGAAAGCCGGCAAGATTAGCGGCCTGAGTGGATTTACCTTCCCCACCCTTGGTAGAAATTACTGGTATAACATGCATTTAGGCACCTGATAATTATCTCAGGATGCGAGTTTACATATATACCACAATCACTTATGAAATCTAACAACTCGACACAGGGATTGAAAATCCCCGTGTCCTTGGTTCGATTCCGAGTCCGGGCACCACTCATTTAGAACCCTCGCTTCGGCGGGGGTTTTTGCTTTCTGAGTCAACAACTTGTTGGTTTACCAGTAGTTACCTCTTTTTAATTTCCTCCGGCCCCGCTTCCCGGTGGTACAGAAAGGTGGTACAAAATGGGCATTATGATACAGCCAACAAAGAACCGTTTCGGCGTTTACCTCATCCGTAAGGCCGTCCCCAAACACCTGCAAGGCATCCTCAATAAACGTGAGATCAAGTTTACCCTTGATACCAAAGACGTGAGGGAGGCCAGAGAACGAGCACCCGCAAAAATCATTCAGATCGACATGATGCTCAGGCTGGCAGAAAAGCAGCTTGAAGCGGAAGAGTCCTTAACTGATGCCGATATAGAGATGATCGCTGGTGTATGGGCTTCACGTACCATGCAGAATGGCGAGCTAATCCGGGATCGATACCTCGTTGAAGATGTTCTCGATGGTAAAACGGGAATGTTCCACTCGCCGGAAAACGACATCATTCACGACTGGCTGGAAGACCGCGAACGCAAGCCCCGCTACAAGTCACAAACATGGCAGGCAGAACGTGACGAATCCATCTGCAAACTGATGGTTGTAGAGCTGGATGAAGCTCTGGAATACACGCCCCTCATTCTCACCCCGGCCTGGCGAATCCGTCTGGCATGGCGACTGGCTGAACGGCGTAGCGATATCACCAATGCTTACCTTCTGAATCTTCGCCCCCAGCACTACGCTAGAAGCAAAGGTCTGGACGTTCTCCCCGCAGAAAGACCTGAAACTCTCACCTTCGCAGACCTGTTCGAACGCTATAAAGATCACGTTATGCGTCATGAACCACTGCGTGCAGAAAGTCGGATTATCGCCTACACAACATCGGCAAATCGCTTCATTGAGTTTATTGGGCAGAAGGCCGTAGAGGACATCACCGTTACTGACCTCGCCGACTTCCGTAACCTGCTCGAAAAGCTCCCATCCCGTCCTTCTAAGGCGGTACGGTTACTGCCACTGCACAAGCAGGTGGACGCTGAAGGTGAAAAAATCAGCCCTGTCCGTGTTGAAAATATGCTTAAAGAGCTGTCGTCGGTCTTTCGCGTCGCGGTAGAGGACGGCAAGCTAACTGAGAACCCGTTAGGCAAGCTGAAGAAACGTAAGGTCGTCGCTGGCCCGGCAGTCGTCAGGTCTTTCAGTCGCGATGAAATCAGCCGTATCTTCTCTCTGCCCGTCTTCCACGGTGAAGAAACGCCGTATGGAGCTATGGCGTACTGGATACCGATAATTCTCTACTACTGCGGTGCCCGCGTTGAGGAAATCGCCCAGCTCCGTAAGGGTGACATCGTGGAGGTGGACGGTACACCCTGCTTCAGGCTGACAATGGGTGAAGGCCAGTCGATCAAGATGGGTAACACACGCCAGTTCCCGATACATAGCCACCTGATTGAGCTGGGCTTCCTTGATTTCGTGCAGTCCAGCACCAATCAGCTCTTTGCCGATAAGTCCGAAGTGAACCGGAAATACTCGTACAACTATGGCCGCTGGTGGGGGAACTACATTCGGGAACACGGCCTGACGCGGCAGGGCATCAAGCCGACCCACAGCTTCCGCCACACGCTCGTTACACTATGCCGAGATCTGAACATTCGCGAGGAAATTCAGGACAGCATTCTCGGACATAACGAAAATTCATCTGACAGAGCGAAGGCCAGTCACGGTTATGGCGAAACAAGCGTACAGGCCCAGCGTAGCGTCATCGAGCAAATCCCAAGACTGAACCTTCAGCGGAGCCGCACTTAACTTACTTTTACCAGACAATCCGGGCATCCGTGCCCGGTAAATCAGAATGGATAAACCTGCGTTTCACGCTGAGTATGGTCGGTAACGATAGCCTTGACGTCATAGCCGCTCAGGAGCCACAGGAGGTCACGCATGATGAAATCGGCCCGGTCATAGGTGAGACCGCCCCGGTAGTCCTTCACATGCTTGTAGATGGCTTCGGTGATGGCTGCCGGGAGTTCATCCAGCTCAGTATCAATCGCACAGTTATAGCCAGTGGCACGCTTCTCGTGGTCGAGAATCAATCGTAAGTAATTCATGGAAATCTCCTGTTAGTGCCGATTCGTGCCGGGGTGTCGCTGGGCGATATCACCGCTAGGGCAACGAATAAGGCGGATACTGCACCTTAGCGTGCCGTTTATTTAGCTATTTTCATAAAGTCACCATGAAAGATCTCACAGAAAGAGTTTACTAATATGCTGAATAATCGGCACTAAACTACTGTTCATTCTCCAGTATGCCCTCCCTGCCAGCATTATGGGTCAGCAGAGAGGAACAAACGGCACTACACGGTCAGCTTCACTGAATCAAACACACGTGGCATGTCGGCAGTGAGAGCAATCCCACGGAAACCGGCCTTACTGTCACGACGAAGCTTGGTGAAACCACGTTCAGCCATCTTTTTGTTAAAGACACGCTGGGTCATACGCCATTCATTGCCCTCGCAGGCAAAAGTCTGGAATGCCTGGTAAAGTTCCGTCGCCGGAGTATATGCGTCAGGCTGGAGGATACAGCCGCTCAGGAACTCACCCAGCAGGTCGCTCTCTTCGCGGTAATCGTCGTTAGCCTTGACTACTGCGGCCGGGAGGGAGCGCTTGAGGCCGTGCTCCTGCCACTCTGCGACCCCCTCCAGCGCCCAGTTAAGGATGCCGGGGAGTTCAGCCAGCAGACGAGCCGGAAGCGTCGGGTCCGCCTGTTCCGCCGAGAACTGAGCCGCGAAAGGGATGAGGCACATACGACGCCACATTCCGTGTGACATATCGTGGATGACGGGCTTATGGTTGCCGATAATCACCAGCGAGAACTGAGCGGTGAACTCAATTTCATGCTTTCCATACACCTGACGGGCAACAAGCGTATCGCCCCCGGTCATCGACTTAATGAGCATGTCATCGAAGCGACCACCTTCGGGTAATTCATTGGCAACGACCAGGCGTTTACCGGGCAATTTGGCGAGAGATGCGTTCGGACCGCCGACACTGCGGTTAGCCATCAGCACATCACTGTTAATCTGCGTCGCGTAGGTGCCCATCAGGGTCTGAATGACCTGGATAAACGTCGATTTACCGTTGCTACCATGACCGTAGAAGAAAAACAGAAGCTGTTCATCGGTCCGGCCCGTTAGCATATAGCCCACGAGGCGCTTCAGAAAGGCAGCCAGTTCTGCATCCCCGCAGGTGATCTCCGCTATGAACCGCTCCCACGCCGGACAGACCGCTCTCGGGTCGTACTCCACCGGGCAGACACTGGTAATCAGGTCCTGACGGCGATTTTCACGGTAGCGCTGCGTCTTAAGTTCAATCACTCCGTTTTTGACGCGAACAAGCATCGGGTCAGCATCCAGTTCCACCGTGCGAACCTCAACCTTCGGCTTTAGTAGCTCAATCATCGCCTTCATCAGAGACAGATTGTGCAGGCGATTAGCATAGGCAACCTGGTCGGCTCCTCGTTTACGGATATTCTCGTCGTCCGAAGCGAGCATTGCCTGGCCTTCAGCAAGCACAGCATTCGCAGTCTGTTTGGCATATTCCAGAATCTGCACCCCGGCAGGAACCCAGCAGTGATCCAGCCAATGGATAAACGTATCGGTTTCCCGGATATACCGCAGGCCGGGTCCGTAGAGACGGGCCATCCGGTTGGCATTCCCGGTATCATTGAAGCTTTCGGACCCGCAGGCCCCGGCAGCCAGAGGAGCGATGACCTCAAACTTCGGCGTGAAAGTTGCCAAAAGACTCATAAAGTCGCCACCGCCACGGAGGTAACTGTCGATATCACCGCCCCGCACTGGAACGATAATGTGTTGAGCATCGAATTTCTGGCGATAGCGGTCACCGGCATCGTCATGGTCGAAGAAGGTGATCACTTCACGGCCCAGCGATTCGATAAACTCCACCTGCTCGCGGCTGACAGAGCCAATAGAAGCCAGTACCGGACCGTCATAGACTTCCATTAACGCCAGACGGTCATTCTCTCCCTCGACCAGGGCGATGGCTCCAGGGCGCTCCAGTGATTCCAGTCCGTACCAGAATGCACCGGGTAACCAGTAACGTTTAGGCTGCTGGAACTTAAAATTACCAGCGGGATCTTTGAAGGTGAAACGGGCAATTTTTCCATCAACGAAATGCGGGTAGGCATACACCCCGGCAGGTGCGAAATCTACCAGGCGACTATTCTGGAGGCGGACCATACCTGTCTCCAGAATTTCCTCATCGCTGAAACGCTCACGTAGCGCCGCTACAAGCCCGCCATCAGCATATCCGACCTTAGTCGCCATCAACGTTTTAACGTTATGACCCCGCGTTACCGTCTGATATACGAGTGCATCCATCTTACCGAGCAGATTTCGGTGGTAATACTCAGCGGTTGCCGCGTTGATTTCTGTCAGCCGCTCCAGATTACGGGTATCCGGCTCTGGTTCTGCCGGGACGACCTCCACCGATGTGTACGGTTCGAACTCCATTTTTGTGATAGCACTGGCGGCCTCGACTGGCGATGAGAGGTCGCAAAGCTTCATCACCAGGTCGATTACACTTGAATGATCGCCGCAGGAATAACAATGAGCCTGATTTGTGTCAGTGTGCAGGCGGAAACAACCCTTATGACCACAGAGCGGGCAGCTCTCATCTTCAGGTTCGACACAGTCAGTGCCGCAGGGTTTGGTGCCAAGACCAGTAACGTTAGTGTAAACGTCTGCGATGGGGAGAGCGTTAAGCTCAGTGAAATTGTACTGCATGGTTAATGCCAAGCTGTATATCGGACACAGCCAGTCCAGTTGCGTACCCGGCCACTGTGTGACCATCCAATGGGACCGCGAGAAAGAGACTACCCTGGTGAAATACCGCTTGTAAAGAGCAGCCGGGACAGGGGATATGATGGATTCGTCGATTTGGTTGTTACTTGCAGCAAATCGAGGAGTGTAAAGAATTGTAGGCTAAATCAAGCCGTGCCGATTTCTGTCGGAAGCCGCTTCGCCGCTTTCCCCATTACACCAATAAAAGTAGCAAGCAGACCCCAGCGAGTGCCGATTATCAGGCATATTAGTAAAACTTTTCTACGAGATCTCTCATGTAGACTTTATGAAAAAGACTTAAGAATCGGCACTGGAGGTCCTCCGTTTCCTCATTATCAGCGTCCCGCCAGTGAAATCGCCCACAGCAGCACCCAACAGAAATCGGCACTAATCGGCATTCAACGATCCACAGCCCCCCCGGTACAAGAAACGTGCATACAACCACAGGAGAAAACTATGCACGACATCATCAATGAAGCCCGAGAACTGTTAACTCAACGGCTGTACCGTAACGAATCGCTGGGTTCACCGCGTGAAACCGAAAGCTATCTCGCCCTACAGCTTGGCGATCGTGAGCAGGAGGTCTTCGCCGTCATCTTTCTCGATTCCCAAAATCAGGTTCTTCAGTATAAGGAAATGTTCTACGGAAGCATCGCGTCCACAAGCGTCTACCCCCGCGAGATAGCCCGCTTAGCGCTTCGCCTGAATGCCGCTGCGGTCATCTGCTCCCATAACCACCCATCAGGCCATCCCGAGCCGTCAGAGGCCGACAGGAACATCACCGGGCGTATAAGGGAAGCGATGGAACTGATTGAGGTCCGGGTACTGGATCACATCGTCGTCGGTGGCGGCCAGACCGTATCGTTCGCAGAGAGGGGCTGGCTATGAACTGCATACTGCCGTTACAGCGTGGTTTCATCGGGATACTGGAGAAGCACCGTAAGCCGGGCGAGTGCATCCTCAACTTCCGCTCACCGGATTATTCGCCAGAAGGTGGTTACCGCCCGGTTGAAATCCGCCTGGTCGGTGACACTGGCAGCGAAACTTCACAGCTTACTATCGGGCAGGCGTCTACGAGGTGAAACCATGAACTGGAAATCGTTACTCGTTGAAGCTCTGATTATGGCAATCACGACCTTTGCCACCGTGTTCTTCCGGGGAATGGCATCCCGCTATGCCTCCGACGAAGATATCTACTGTTAACCCCACACAAATAGCCCATGCCCGTGCGACAAACGGAGAACCCCCGGCAATGCTTGTCACACGGGTTTGTTTTCGGGATTTGATACGTTTCTCTTACAGGGTCTTTGAGCCTATCAGGAGGCCATCATGGCAATCATCGGGTATGCCCGTGTTTCGACTACGGGACAGTCGCTGGAGCAGCAACTGACGGCACTGACAGAGTGCGAAAAAGTTTTTCAGGAAAAAATCAGCGGCAGTAAAACGGACAGGCCACAGCTACAGGCAATGCTTGAGTTCGCCCGCTCCGGGGACGTCCTGAAAGTAACCAAGCTGGATCGACTTGCCCGGAATACCCGGCACTTGCTGGAAATCACAGATCTGCTTCATTCAAAAGGGGTAACGTTACAGATACAGAACCTTGGCATCGACACGGCCACCCCGACTGGCAAGCTGATGCTGACCATGATAGGGGCCATCGCCACGTTCGAGCGGGAGATCATGCTTGAGCGTCAGGCCGAGGGAATTGCCCTGGCGAAGGCTAAAGGTGTCTATAAAGGCCGCAAGCCAACCGCCATGGAAAAACGAGACGAGGTGCTGTACCTTCTCTCGCAAGGCATTGCCAAAGCGACTGTCGCGAAGCGGCTAGGGATTAGCGTGTCGAGTGTTCATCGTATTGCAGCCAGTTGAAAGCCCAAAAGGAGAGTCATTCTCCTTTTTTGCCAGCCGCTTTCCCACTGTAGTGCCAATCTGCCAGTCAGGGATAAACGTTGTAACCGTACAAACGTCCCAAGTGACATGCCTGTAGAAATCTATAGCCTCCCTATATAATATTTATTTAAAAAAGCCATTCGTAATATATATGGTAAGACTACCTCTATAGATGTCTTAGGATGGCGTTTGAAAGGTTACAACGTTTGAATGACCTGGAAGCCTCACCACGTAAGGGTTTCGTTGTAACTTTTCCTGTAACCTTTGGCTAAAATTTCCGTATTCCTCCTCCGTGACGTGCTCGTTTCAGTGCATTTCAGTTTGTCAAAGCAACCTTTCGTGTTAAGGGAGGGAATCCACGGCTCCCCCCCCTGCCATACACTATAAATGTTCACCCAGTCCCTTGAGCAGTATGTCCAGCAACAGGCTCTGGATACGGTTAGCCGCGTCCGGTCGGGAAAGGTAATCCAGCGACATGCCGTTCTGCGTATCCATCCGCTCAATCACAGCAGCATCGACCGCTTTCGGGAAATCACCTAACATAATGGCATCACGGGAATTGTTGCGTACCTGCTCCATTAACGGCTGGTTCTCAGCAATTTTACTCGCCATACCCTGCAACCAGTCGAGTTTGTCACCATCGGTCACTTCTGTACCGAACAAATCGTTAAGCTGTTCCAGAATATGCGAGAGGAAGTCTTTCTTTTCCTCACGGGCTTTAGCACTACCCACTGCCGATACACCTTCCAGACCATAACCCTGAGCATCTTCTTTCAGTTTCAGGTCCTGGGTGCGTTTAGCCCTGAGGCTGTAATGACTCAGGATCACCGCTGAAAGGTCTATTTCGTCTTCTTCCAGTACTTCCTGACGAAGCATCGGTAGCAGGTGGCGGGCGAAGACACAGAGGCGTTCCAGGTCCTGGTCATCAAATGACGTGATCTGAGACACAAACTCGTAGAAGCGGATGTAGCTGTTCAGGTCCTTCTTGAACAAATCGAGTTCCGCTCTGGCTTCTGCGGCTTCGGTTACGCGTCGTTCAGCATTCACCTTATCTGTCTTTGAACCACCTTCCAGCTCAATATCTTTGAGCATCCGGCGGGATTCGCGTATCGCTTCACTGGCGAGCTTGTAGCGTTTACTGAACCGATCCACGGCGGGTTTAATGTACCCAGGTAAAGATTCCCCGCCACGCTTGGGATCGAAGTAGGCATCAGTGAATGACTCGACCTCACTCCAGGTAAAAATGCCCGTCCCTTTGAGTTTATGGAACAGGTCATATACCAGATTGGGGTCTGACACGGTTTCAAGTTTCGCCGTCTCGTAGTACTTCTGAAACTCTTCCAGTACATCCTGAGGGTCATTCACAAAATCCAGGACAAAAGTACTGTCCTTACCCGGAGAAGTGCGGTTCAGTCGGGAAAGCGTCTGAATACAGTCAACGCCAGTCAGCTTCTTATCGACATACATGGCACAGAGTTTCGGCTGGTCAAATCCCGTCTGAAACTTGTTCGCCACCAGCATGACCTGATAGTCCTGGGTATCGAATGCTTTCCGCATGTCCCGACCATTGAGATCAGGGTTCATGTTTCGCTCGTTAAAGGTCTGCCCCTCCTCTTCAATCTCACCGGAGAAGGCCACCATAGCCTGTATGGCCCCGTAACCTTGTTCTTTGACGTACTTGTCGAAGGCCAGTTTGTAACGAACGGCCTCAAGGCGGCTGCTGGTGACAACCATCGCTTTGGCCTGACCGGCCAGTAGACTCATCACATTAGAACGGAAATGCTCAACGATGATCGCGACTTTTTGCCCAATGTTGTGCGGATGCAGGCGTACCCACTTAGACAAACGGGTGCGAGCTTTTTTGGAGTCTACTTCACTGTCCGTCTCTGACTGCATGGCGAGCTTATAGGCCAGAGAATAGTTGGTGTAGTTTTTCAGTACATCGAGAATGAAACCTTCTTCGATAGCCTGCCGCATGGAATACACATGGAAAGGTTTCGGCTTGTTCTCCTGACTCAGTGGCATATCCAGCTTATCAGGACGACCAAACAGTTCCAGCGTCTTAGCCTTGGGGGTTGCAGTAAAGGCAAAATAACTGATGTTTGTACTGCCACCACGAGCCGCCAACGTCAGGTTCATCATGTCCTCTGCTGACATTTCCTCTTCCACCTGCTCAGCCATCAGTACTTCACGTAGCTGTCTTGCAGTACTGCCACTTTGACTGGAGTGAGCTTCATCGGCAACGACTGCAAAGCGTGAGCTCTTGAGGGTGGTGGATTCCTGAATGGCTTTCAGTACATGCGGGAAGGTCTGGATGGTAACGATGATGATGGGGGTGCCTTTCGCCAGTGCTTCGGTCAGTTGTGATGACTTACTGCCATCCCCTTCATCACGGTTAATACGGCTCACTACACCTGAGGCATGGTCGAACTGACCAATCGTTTCCTGGAGTTGGCTATCCAGTACCGTACGGTCTGTCACCACGATAACCGAATCAAACAGTTTATCTCCGCCCTCACTGAGTGATGCAAGCTGATGGGTCAGCCAGGCAATCGAGTTAGATTTACCTGAACCCGCTGAATGCTGGATAAGGTACTTCTGCCCCGGACCTTCCATCTGGACAGTTCTGAGAAGTTTCTGCACCACTGCCCACTGATGGTAGCGAGGGAATATCATCGTCTCTTTCTTTTTCTGCTTACCGAGTGGGTCTTCTTCGATTTTGACTTCAAGGTGCAGATAACGGGCTAGGACTCGCAGGAAGTTATCCGGTTGCAGGATCTCTTTCCACAGGTACTCACTGCCATAACCCACTTCCGGCTGATCATTACCTGCCCCACCTTCTGAGGTTCCTTTATTGAAGGGGAGGAAGAAGGTTGATTCACCTGCGAGTTTAGTGGTCATTGCCACTTCGAACTGATTCACTGCGAAATGAACCAGAGCTCCCCGACGGAAACTGAGCAGGGGTTCGATTTTACCCAGTGTCTTAAGCTGGCGATCGAACCGGTACTGTTTCTTGGCATTTTCCAGAGACTGCTTAAAGCAGGACTTCAGCTCCAGTGTTGCAACCGGGATACCGTTAAGGAACAGCGTAAGATCGATTCGCCCGTCATAACCATGAGGGCTGTAAATCAACTCTGGAACCACACGCAGGCGGTTGGCCTGATAACGCTTCAGTAGCTCTGGATTAAGGTCATTGTCAGGTTTAAAGCTCGCGACTTTCAGGCGATGCCCGCGATCCTCGATTTGGTTACGCAGCAGCCACAGTGTACCGCCTTCGGAGCGTACAAGCTGGCGTACTGCGGCATCTAACAGGTGACGTTCAGGATTTTCACCGTACGTTTTACAGTACTTTTTCCACCCATCAGGCTGGCTCTCCTGGATAAAACCAATCAGATCTTCTGGGTAAAGGGCTCGTTCTTTATCGTAGTGAGCTGAATCACCGATTAACCATCCAGTACTGGCAAGTTCAGCGATGATATGATCCTGAAAGGCTCGTTCGCGGGCTTTGTTATCCATTAATCATCCCATCAATAGCGATAGCTGCAACAAAATGGCAGTACTGCATGGCTGCTGCTAACCTTGCACGGTAATCTGCTTATCCCACTCATGCTGCTGCCTCCTGAGTCGGTGCAGTCCAGCCTCGTAGATCAATCTTTCCTGTTACAGCTGCGGAAATCAGGGCAGTACGGCGTTCTTGAATAAGACTAATCGTTTCTGAGGCTTTATCTATTAAGAGAGAATAACGCTGCTTAATATCAGTCAATAAAACATCAATCTCAATCTGTTCATTCCCTGGGGGAACAACCACTGGAATATTATACACCTGTTCCACTCTCAGATGAGTTACCGTGCTGCCTGCTGCTTCACTAGATATGTATCGGCCAAGGCAATCTGATGTTAAGTAATCAAACAAAAATGTTGAATATTGCGATTCAAAAGGAATGAAATTCATCATGCGTTGCCCCATGCATAGTTTTACATTATTAGGGACTATACATACCTCTCCAGCCGGGGCCTCTCGCGTGAAAAGTATAGAGCCAACGGGGGGAACACCACGTTCTGTCCAAATTTTGAAATTAACCTCGTTAGTGTATAGAGCCCCATCAAAACTCAAAACTTGGTTTTTCACATTAGTTGTCCGCACTACAAAATACGCCCCATCATCGAAATATTCTGGTGTTCGGTTCTTACAGTCGATAATCTTTGAAGTGTGTTTAAGTTTCTTGACCACCCAATGCTCCGGCACCTCACCCAGCCACTCTACGCCGGAATCTTTCATCGGTGCATCAGGGTTCAGACCTTTGGTGACAGCGTGGGAAATCACCGCCTGCCGCTTCTCTTTGAGTAGTTCAATCAGTCGCTGATGCTGGGCAATCAGCTTGTCGATACGGGCGGTTTCATAGTCGAGGAAGGCGGCGATAGTGCGTTGTTCCAGTGGCGAGGGAACCGGGAAAACCATATCGTTAAACTCGTCAGTAGCAAGACGCCATCTCCCTAGATGAGAAGCTCCCTGCCCCATATGGAAGAATATTTTAAGTTGATACCCCATCTGAAACAGATAAAGAAAGTATCTTGGCGAATAGAGCTTCTGATTTATCGTGAAAACTCTGTAGTCTGGACTCGTTACGCCATTGAATGCCGAAATGTCTACATAACCAGTTAATAAGTCCATATGATTCATAGCAAAATCACCGGGCATTACACGCTGGTACTTTGAGTAATCCATCGAAAGCTGCCCATCCCCACTTTCAATGTCCTTAACTACTATTCCACGCTGTGTCACAGATAAAATATCAAAACCTAACTGGCCCGCAATCCGTTTTCGAATTGTGAACGTATGCTTCACTCGTTTGAGAGACCAGGTAGAGGGAATATCCCCTATCCACGCTGTTTTTGAATTACTGTACTCAGGATACGGCTGGTATTTCTCCAGTACTGTCACTTGTTCCATAGTGCTCACGAATGCACCTCCGCCAGCAGCTGCATAATCTCACGGGCGACGGCATCGAGGTCAGCATCAATTGCAGCCAAATCACGCGGTGGCTGGTACTGGTAGAAGTGGCGGTTAAACGGGATTTCATAGCCGACAATCCCCACCTGACCATCCAGCGGGTCCGTCTTACCGGTATCAATCCACGCGTCCGGTACATGGGGCAGTACTTCACGTTTGAAGTACTCGTGAATATCTTCCCCTAACGGCACGTTCTCGTTATCCCGCAGCTCCGGGTTCGGTTCCGCTTCACCCTTAGTCCTGCACACCTCGGCTGCATCATCCTGTTCAGCCAGATGATTCACCAATAACTTGAATAGCGGAGCAGGTAGCTTCACATCACCTAACGCTTTGGTGAGTTGCTTCTTGAACTTATCACGTGAGAGCAATTTGTCATCAGTGAAGCTCGCCAGTGCTGCCAGGATAGCCACCTGTAAAGAGCCATCAAGTTTCGTCCAGGCCTTATCGGCTTGCAGGTTCGCCAGTCGTTCCGTGTCATGTGGATAGAACGCCAGTTTCAGCGGTCGTTCTACTGTAATACGCCGATAACCAAAAGCAGTACTCGGGAATATTTTGGCGATGGAGCTTTCTTCGTAGCGGCTGTACAGACTGACAATCTCTTTCAGTACTTCATCGCTCAGAAACTTACGCTTACTGCCTAAAGACTTACGCATCGGTGAATGCATATCACTGGCGTTAATCAGCAGGACTTTGCCTTTACGTTCTGCGGGTTTGTGGTTCGACAGTACCCAGACATAGGTCGCAATGCCCGTGTTGTAGAACATATCGGTTGGTAGTGCGACCAGGGCATCCAGCAAATCGTTTTCCAGAATATAGCGACGAATTTCACTCTCGCCACTCCCTGCACCACCGGTAAACAGCGGGGAGCCATTCAGGATGATACCGATACGGGAACCAGTACTGTCAGTACCAGGCTGCATTTTCGAGATGAGGTGCATCAGGAACAGCAGAGAGCCATCAGATACACGTGGCAGACCTGGACCGAAGCGCCCATTAAAGCCCTGTTTATCAGCTTCATCACGCACCTGCTTCTCTACTTTCTTCCAGTCCACGCCGAATGGTGGGTTCGACAGGCAGTAGTCGAAACGATTAAAGCGAAGCTGGTCATCGGAGAGCGTGTTACCGAGCTTGATGTTGCTGATGTCCTGCCCCTTTATCAGCATATCGGCTTTACAGATAGCATAGGACTCCGGGTTCAGCTCCTGACCGAAGGTGGCAAGACGAGCTGCCGGGTTCAGTTCATGCAGGTATTCCATCCCACAGGACAGGAAGCCGCCAGTACCCGCCGTTGGGTCATAGATGGAGCGAACAACACCGGGTTTTGCCAGGACATCATCATCACCAGAGAACACCAGAGAGGTCGTCAGACGCACAATATCACGTGGGGTAAAGTGCTCCCCGACGGTCTCATTCGAACTTTCCGCAAAGCGACGGATCAGCTCTTCAAACACCAGGCCCATGTGGTAGTTGTCGACCGCCTCAGGTGACAGGTCTACCGTCGCAAAGGAACGGGAAACTTTATACAGCAGGTCCGCGTCTTCCAGCAGGGTAATGCTCGCTTCGAAGCTGAAATGTTCGAAGACCTCACGGGCGTCTTTCGAGAAAGCCCGCACGTAGGCGTCCAGGTTATCACCCACATGATTTTCGCCCAGTTTGCTCAGTTCCAGCGGCGAGGTGTTATAGAACGCCTGACCTGACGCATTGAGCAGTAATTTATCTCTCGCGAGATCTGGCAGCGCCTTTGTGTTTTCTACTGTTGCCAGTATCTGTGCCTTAGTTGGAGCGAGTACACACTCAAGACGACGCAGTACAGTAAATGGCAGGATGATGCGACCATACTGGGATTGCTTGAAATCACCACGCAGCAGGTCGGCAACGGACCAGATAAGGCTGGCTAAAGAAGAAATATTAGTGGTCATTAGGCTGATACCGAAAGTGTAAAATTACTGGCAAGAATACCCCGTCGCCCCTCTGGTAAACAAGGAGCCTGATCATGTGTGGGCCATACCGCGTTAAAAGTATCAAGAAGGAGCAGAAGGCAT
Organism: Obesumbacterium proteus; assembly: GCF_001586165.1. NCBI lineage: Bacteria > Pseudomonadati > Pseudomonadota > Gammaproteobacteria > Enterobacterales > Hafniaceae > Obesumbacterium > Obesumbacterium proteus. The sequence continues at coordinate 213,346 of NZ_CP014608.1, forward strand.
TGAGGGTGGTACAAAATAGTGGTACATTCGGAATCGAAGCGTAAAGGTAACTCACTGTTATTCGGTGATTTCGTTGCTATAGAAACGAATCCTTGGTTCGATTCCGAGTCCGGGCACCACTATTTAGAAGAACCCGCCTATGGCGGGTTTTTTGCTTTCTGATTTCCTACTAAAAATCAGGGACTCTCCATCGAACTTCGTTCGATTATTCGCCACTAGCGGCTCACCCTTCGGGCCAACGGCAAAGCCGTTGTTCAACATTAGTCAGAATCCAAATCTAGCCACCACTATTTAGAAAAGCCAGCCTTATGGCTAACATCGCTCGTTAAAAAGATTCGAAATACTCAGGCATCACATATCAAAGGGCTTAGTTATGCTACAACCCCATCGGCATGCTCTGCCTAAAATCGAGCTTAAATGAACGGTGTTAATCCATAAGGCTGATTATTTTCTTTCTGAAATAAAACCTCTGTAACTATGGAGATCGTTTCAGCTTAAAATACTCACCCACACATGACCTATAAAACCATTTCTCGAAGAGAATCTACACGGTTAACGAATCCGTTCAATTTATTATATAAATCCTCTGCGTGATCATTACAGGCAGGGTTTAATATATACAATATCGCATTCGCTGATTCATCAAGACATAATCCTCCGCCCTCTTCACTCTCCTGCTCATTCATGTTTGCTGAAAGAATTTTTTTATAACCTCCGTTTGAATCTATTACATCACTGGCATAACAAACCATTGCATGGAACCGCCATACACCATCTATCAAAAAAATAGAAACGGGATATACCCCATCAATGAGTAATACAGCCTGCTGTTTATCATCTAAAAATACATCAATTCCTAACTGTTCAGATAAAAATGAAATTTGCTGTTTAATAGACTGATTCATGCCAATCCCTCACGATTATTAATCCCATTCATCATCACTGATATCGCTCTGAGAGCCTTCGCTTAGACTCTCTTCACTGCCCCATGCCGTTCTTATATTATTAAGAGCATTGCTGAGAATATATTCCATCCCCTCATTCACTTTTAATTTTGAATCAATTTTTTTTTGCCGAATCATCAGATTCAGAGTTTTTTGCTTTATTAAAGCGTTCTTTTATTTTCTCCTGTAATTCACTTGTAAAATCTGCGCCTGATAGGACTCTTGTATTGACTTTATTCGACGAGTTAGCTTGATTCTTATCTACTTGGTTATTTTTACTCGCTTCTACGGAAACGATTGATGGTAACGGTGGTGGTGGCGGAGGTGGAACATTCAGTGATAACGGCTTTTGTGACGGCGGTGGTGGAACATAATTCGCCAACGGCTTTGGCGGTAGTGTGGATGGAACTGGTAGCGACTGCTGCGGTAGTGGTGACTGCTGCAATAGTGTTGGCGGCGGCAGTGGCGGCGCTGAGTGACCCGTATATGGTGGTGGCGGTGGCACTCGCAGTGATAGCGGCGGAAGAGAAGACGCCATAGCACTTACAACATCTCCCCTTGGAGAGTTTAGCGGCACAGAAGGCAGCCCCCTGCTTGCAGTATCGACATTTCCAGCCCCCTCATTAAAACGAGCAGCATACACTTGGTGACGGCACGCATCTTGAACTCCCGAAAGTAGCAATTCTTCTTTCAGAAGCCCTGCCCCCTGAAGGAGGGTGCTCATATTTTCAGCGGTAAGATAAACGCGTGAGTTCTTATTTAAATTAATATCATTAATATGATATTCAGGAGCGACCACATCGTTTTCTACATGAGAGAAAGCAGCCATAAACGTATCTGACGATGCTGGCATTGACGTAATAAAATCCATCAATGCCGTTTTCAAATGATGTACCTTCTCTTCATTACTAAAACGTTCTCTCCCTCCAATGTTAGAGATCAGGCCATCAACTTCGTTAGATAAATTATCAAACAAATCGAAATCACAATTGTTTACATGGGAAAGATCAAAATCTTGAAATGATAATTTTATTTTCGCTTCTATTACTTTATCTCTATCATCACATGACCGAGATGAGTTACTTTCTTTTGTTACCCTATCAATAATAGTACATATATCTGACGATTTTACTTTACCATTTCCCTGCAAGTGAGTATCTACGATATTCTTTGCATCTTCGCCATAAATATTAACTAATGCTGAGCTAAAACAGCTAATGGCTTGAGCTTCTCGACGCTCTAATGCCTCATATAAGCTTTTAATGAAACCAAGAGATCCTAAACACGTGCTATTTAAAACAATAATAAAACGTTCTGCTAGCGAACGTCCCGCGACGAGATAGTTTTCCTTCCCATTACTCCTAACCGTAAGCACATCGTTTTTGCTACTCGTTCTTTCAATTTCATTATAGTGCGTAATACCTAAGGTTCCACCTGTTGGTACTGCAGTAACCATAACAGCCTCCGTTTTAATACGCTCATGATTGATACAACAAAAAAACAATATGATTTTTTAAGAAGTCACACCATGAGGTAATAACCTGACGATACAATAAATTTTGTAATATTCACTGCGTCATATACAAAGTCGGCTTTTTATTTCCTACCGCTTACTCTGTTTCTTGAGCATCATATTCAATATTTAATACCAGCCTCAGCAGCGCAGCAACGGGCTCAAACAACGACTCAGGGATCATTTCACCGTGCTGAACCTCCTGAAACAGCTGGCGTGCCAAGGCAATATTCTCTACCACCGGTATAGCCTCCCGCAGTGCGAGATTAACAATATGCTGCGCTCGCGCATCAACGCCCTTGTCCAGCATTCTAGGAATTGGCATATCAACGGGATCGTAGCCTAAACAAATCGCAATATGGGTTGGATTACGTACCACGACGGCGGATTGCCTCACGTTTTTCGCAAGGCTCCCACTTTGCAGTTCACGCTGTAAATCACGGCGCCGCTTTTTCATCTGCGGGTCACCTTCCATATCTTTATTTTCCTGCTTCACATCCTCCTTGCTCATTCGTTGCTGCTTCATAATGTTGTGACTTTGAAAGGCATAGTCAAAAACGCCAAGCACCACGTAAAACGTCAGTAGCGCATACCATATCCAGCGAACAAAGGTCGAAAAGACCGGAATAGCACAGGCAGGATCACAGTATGGCAATGCCTGAAAAGTGGGCGCGTAATAACGAAACAGATACACAAAAATTAGACACAATAAGACCACTTTTAGACTCGATTTAAGCAGTTCAATCAGGCTATGCAGAGAAAATATCTGCTTGAGATTGCTCACGGGATTAATTTTTTCACCTTTGAAACCAACCGCTTTCGTTGCCAGCATAAACCCCACCTGGGCCACTACGCTCACCACGGTGGCCAGTGCCAACATGCCGCCAAATAGGGCAAACATCTGTCCTCCGGCGTTAAGCAACGCCTGAGCCATCAGACTCACGGCATAGTCAAAAGGTTGATTAATAAGCTGTGCAGAAAGCAGCATCAGCTGAGCAACACGCTCAACCACGGCATCGGAAAAGAAATGAAAAAATGCCAGCATCGCAAGCAGTTGCACGCCAGAGGTGATCTCCATGCTTTTAACAACCTGCCCCTCTTGGCGGCTATCGCGTTTCTTTTTCTGCGTAGGTTGCTCAGTTTTTTCACTCATGAGTGGCTAACCATTGGCTCACGTGCCGGTATAACACTTCACTTTCTTGCTGATAACGATGAAATGCATAAGGCAGCGACAGCAGCAGCAGAAAGAGCGCTAGCACGCTTTTTATCGGCATGGATAAAAAGAATACGTTGAGCTGTTGAGCTGAGCGATTGAGTAATCCCAAGGCTAAATCAGCCAATACCATACTGAGTACGGCTGGCAGAGAAAAGCTAAGGCATAGCTGATAAAGCACCTGCCACTCGGCAAGGAGAAAATCTAAGAAAGCACGATCAAACACCATCGTTTTGCCAACGGGGAAATAGTGATATGAGGTATACAGCGCGGAGAGAAGCAGATTAAAACCGCCAGAAATAAAAAACAACGCACACAAAAACTGGCTAAATAACAAACCAAAAATTGATGTTTGTACCGACATTGCCGGATTGAATACGGTTCCCATCGTGGCTCCACGCAGCGTATCAATCAGAAACCCCGCCATATCCACGGCCCAGAAGGGAATGGCAGCGCAAAACCCTAACAGCAAACCAATAATCATTTCACCGGGGATAACGCTAATCCAGCCCCAGCCTTGATGAACAATCGGCTGCGCATAGATAATCGGCAGCATTGGAAACGTGATTGCCAATAGTATCGCGTTGCGGATCAGCGACGAGCCCAAACTACCTATTTGTAGCAAAGGGAACAACAGCGTAAGTCCCAGCGGCCTCATCATGGTCAAGGCGATAGTGACAAGCCCATCATTAATCTGGCTTATCATCCGTGGACGCCTATTTGTAATAACACCTGCCGGGTATAGGCCAGAAGTAAACCGCCCAACCAGTGATAGGTCGCCATCAGCATCAGCGCAACGGCCAGCAGCTTGATCATAAACTGTAAGGTTTGATCCTGAATCTGGGTCAACGCCTGAAATAAGCTCACCGCAATCCCAACCACCGATGCCACTAACACCACGGGCAGAGAAGTCATCAACACCAGCCACATCAGTTCCGTGACAAAATGAGCAAGATTGGCATCACTCATAGGAAACTCTGCACAAGCTGGGAAAGGATCAGATCCCATCCCCCTGCCAATAGAAAAATCAGTAGCTTGAACGGTAGCGATATGGTCATCGGTGACACCATCATCATCCCCATCGCCAGCAAAATATTCGAAACCAACAGGTCAATAGCCAGAAAAGGCAGATAGATGAGCAACCCGATACGAAATGCCTGCGTCAGTTGGCTAACGGTAAACGCAGGGAGCAAGATCAAAAGCGAATCAGGTTTAACTCGCTGCTTGGCTTCCTCAGGCCAAGTTTTAGCCACTAAATTGCGGAAGTAGCGCGCCTCTTTTTCGTCTGAATTCTTTTGCAAAAATTGGCGGTAGGGGCCAAGTGCATGGCTATCCCAACCGTTCATCCACGGCGGCGCTCCGGCTTCTGCCACGGGATGCCACTGTGCTTTCACCGCCAGCAACGTCGGCGCCATAATAAACATTGAAAGCACCAGAGCCAGCCCATACAACGCCATGTTTGGTGGCACCTGCTGGATACCTAATGCATTGCGCAAGATTGAAAACACGACCGCTAATTTAAGGAATGAGGTCCCCATGACAATGACCAGCGGCAATATCGATAGCAAGAATAACAGTGCGATGAGTTGCCAAGGAGAGTTAGGCAAAGACATGGTATTTCCTTAATAGAGCCGACGATAAACCAGTTATAGTCACCGCTCCACGCCATCACTATCAGGTGTTAGCCGTATCCTCCGCTTCCGCAATGCGCGGCTGTTCGGGATTATTCAGATACCAATGGCTGATCCGCACCAGAAAACTTTCACCACAGCCGATCAATTCACCGAGGCCAATGACACGTCCATTCAGGCGTAATTTAACCTCAGACGAGAACCGCGCTTCCGTTGGCAAGAGATCGCCCTCGCTCAGCGAGCGCAACGCGCCCAAAGAAATATCAACCTGACCAACTTCCACCAGCAATTTTTGTGGCAGACCGTCAATCTCTACCGCCAGAGATCGCAGGCATTCTGGAGGGTTACGCTCCTCCTGCAACAGGCTTTCTACATCCTGCACCAGCTCATTAATTTTCATTCGATCCTCCGATTCCATGCACACTCGAGCCACAATGCCGGCAGACAGCAACAAAACACACTCTCCGGAACGTAGGTTGCCAAAGGCTTGCATCCGCAACCCCATCCCCACGCTGATGTTTCTCAACTCACTGAGCGAAACCAAACACCAGCCGACATAGCAGGCAAAGGCAATAGGCGGAAGCAGGCGTACAGGGCGTGTTCTGGGCAAAATTTGCTCCGCGATAGCCTGAAAATAAGTCGTAGGCCAATTGAATAATAGAGCCTGAAATTGGTAGTGTTCGATCTGCCAACTGAACGTCAGCGCAATTTGATCAGGCAAAATACTGCATCGAATTGGGTTGCTCATTGAACGCAGCATCTTTGCACCGCTTGCCGCTATTAATGGCGATAGCCCCCACTCGGCGATACCAAATAACAGACATGCATCCACAAACTCTGGCGCAGATGAACCAATCATCCCTTCGCACCATATCTGCCAGTCGCTGGCCAATAGCCAAATCTCACAGGGTGTTTTCCCTAACATGACTGAAAAAACGATGCCCTCCTGAGCATTCGTCCATTGCCGAGCGCAAATATGCAGCGCCCCTAATGGCATCCCCTCTGACGGGAGTAATCGAACAATTTCACTTTCCTCAGGTAATATCTTGGGCATAGACCACCTCCAGAGTCACGCTGTGTCCGACAGCATGAAGTTCGGTATTCAGCCAGGTGGAAAAATGGGTTAACAACGTGAATAACGCATACTGCGGCACCAACATTTTTAAATGCGTTTTTCCCTCAAACACATTGATTTCGCAAACTAATCCTGCGGCCATCCCGCCAACTAAGCGATAGCGATTCGTTTGTTGGCGCAGTAATGCCGATTGCTCCGTTGAGCTACGCGGCGTTTTCACCATCGGTCCCATGAGTCGCGTAAATCGGTTGGAATCAGACGGGCGTGGCACTTCCTCTTCGCCCGTGCTTTGCACCATATGCCAAATACAGCCTTCCGCTCTAATAACCGTCATCGTTGAGTAACCCCTTAAGCTTTTCCTTCTTTTTCATGACAATAATCAGCTCTTGATGCAGCATACTTAGCCGTTCCTGTAGCCGTTTTTGAGTCTCTAACAGTGAACGTTGTTGCAGCGCCAAACCGTGCTCTTCATGAAATAGCCGCCCCATTTTTTGCTTTTGTTCCATCAATGCACTGGCAGTTAATGTGCCAGACCACGTTAGTATCTGGTTGAGCAACTGCGTTAACTCAGCGCGCTGGGCTTGGCATTTGTGCTGCATAACCTCCGTTTGCATCGCTTGGCGCGTTAGCTCCACCATTTGTCGCCGCAGGCGATCTTCTCGGCGATCTTTAATCTTGAGTAAACAGTGCAGCATCAGTTGGCCGTCAGATAGCGTAGCTGTTGCAGCAGTTCGTCGAGATTGCATAATTCATTACCCTGTTGTTGCAAGAAATGGCAAATAGCGGGATAGCTCTCCACCGCGCAATCAGCCTGCGGATCCTCTCCTCGCGTGAACTCACCGACCCGCACCAAAAGCTCTACATCACGATATACCGACAGTCGCCTGCGTAGCGTATTGGCAAGTTCTCGATGCTCTGCGCTGGTTACCATCGGCATAATTCGACTGAGGCTGGCGAGCACGTCAATAGCGGGGAAATGGGCGGACTCGGCCAAACGGCGCGAAAGAACGATGTGTCCGTCGAGCAACGACCTGACTTCATCGGCAAGGGGTTCATTCATATCGTCCCCCTCCACCAGCACGGTATAAAAGGCGGTGATACTGCCGCGCTCACTTTTCCCCGCTCGCTCAAGCAAACGCGGCAAAGCAGCAAAAACGCAGGGGGGATAACTACCCGGTACGGCAACCTCCCCACTCGCAAGAGCGATTTCACGCGCTGCTCGGGCGTAGCGCGTCAATGAGTCCGCAAACAGGAGAACGCGCTTACCTTGATCGCGGAATGCTTCGGCAATCGTGGTTGCAACAAACAGCGCGCGCATGCGTTCAAGCGCAGGTCGGTCAGAGGTAGAAACCACCATGACACAGCGATTGCGAACGTCCTCCCCCAGCGTCTGCTCAATGAACTCACGCACTTCTCGCCCACGCTCGCCAATGAGCACTAATACATTGATATCGCTATCTGGGCTGTTGCACAGCATCGCCATTAGGGTGCTTTTTCCAACGCCCGCGGCGGCAAAAATGCCGATACGCTGCCCCTCGCCGCAGGTGAGTACGCTATCAATAGCGCGAATCCCAGTGAGCATCGGCTTTTCAATAAGCTGGCGGCTCAAAGGTGGCGGCGGTGGAGCATCATAGTCACGCCACGGACCTTGCAACGCGGGGCCTCCGTCTAATGGCTGACCCAAACCATCCACAACGCGCCCAAGTAAATCATCCCCCACGGCGACCAAATGTCGCCGCGCTAGCGGCTGGATCGGTTGCCCACAGAACAAGCCCGCGGTACTCACAAAAGGCGATAGCAATGCCGTAGCACCGTCAATTCCCACCACTTCAGCAAGCGCGCCATCGGGCAATAACCGGCAAACTTCCCCCATAAAAACACCGGGGAGATAGGCATGAATCAACGTCGCGCCAATATGTAAAAGCCGCCCCGTTTTCAAATAACCATGCGGCGGAGCGCTCTGCGGCGTGAGGCGTTTTTCTAAGGCGATCAGCGTGCGAGTCTTAACTTTCATCATTGGCCAGCTCTTCTGCCGAGAAATCGATACTTTGTACGACCTGCACCGCGCAGTTATCTCCCAGCTCCTGCCACGAAAGCACCGGCACATTAAACAGGGTGGGCTCGATAATCTTGCGAAGAAAACGACGCGCATCGATCGACGTCACCACGCGCAAATCACCATGATCGGCCTGCGCAGTATTGATAAGTGCCAGTATGCGAGTGCTTTGCGAAAGACTCAGAGCAGCATAGGTGCCCATAGAGGTTTGGCGAATAGATTCTCGGATGAGGTTTTCAATGCCCTCGCCAATACGCAGCACCCGCAGCGCTTCGCCCTCGGTTTTAAGCCGATGCAAAATATGCCTGCGCAGCGCGATACGGACGTATTCCGTTAACATCAGCACGTCTTTTTCACGCGGAGCCCATTCGATCAACGTTCCAAAAATCATCCGTAAATCGCGGATCGAAACGCTTTCAGCCACTAAACGCTGTAGCGTTTCGGTGATTTTGCTAATCGGCAGTTGGCGCTGTAACTCTTTCACCAGTTCTGAATAGCGCTTTTCCATCGCGTCCATGAGATAGCGGGCTTCCTGCACGCCGATAAATTCAGCCATATGGCGTATTAATACCTGCCGTAATAACGCCGTAACGCGCTGGTTTTCGCCAAGCACCGGCAGCCCAAGCCCCTGCGCTTTTTTGCCCGCGTCTTGCGTGAGCCAAGCAATATTCCCCATCCCTTCAGGAAGGGGCTGAACGGTACATTCCAGCCGTTCATCGGGATTGAGCAGTAAGTAGGGATGAGCCGGTATCTCAAGCGAAAAAACTGACTCTTGGTAAATCAGCACCGTCATCCCTTTTACTCGATTTCGGCTATTGACCACGATACTGACCTCCGGCAAAGGCACGCCGTACTCTTCAAACAGCGTCCAGCGCACGGCGTCAATATCTCTGGCGAGCGTGCTGGTATTGAGCTCGGGCATTACATGCAGCGTTAGCGGGCGGGCACCTGGCTGCATCACATCTTCCACCGTCTCTTCAGCGCTCGGTGCAGCACCTTCCGGACGCCGCCGGCGATACCAGATAAACAGGAAAGGCAGCGACGAGAATATCGCCATCACAAAGAAATCTAAGAAAGGGAAACCCGGTATCAGCGCGAATAAAATCAGCACCAGCGCGGCCAGCATCAGCGCCTGTGGCTGCTTACCAAGTTGGGCGGAAAGTTCGCTGGCGAGGTTTTGCTTCTTCTCGCCCGGCACACGGGTCACGATAATACCCGCACTTAATGAAATCAGCAGTGACGGGATCTGGCCGCACAAACCGTCACCGATCGAGAGCACGCTATAGGTTTGTACCGCGCTCCCCAGCGACATACCGTATTGCACGACCGCAATGATAATGCCGCCGATAATGTTCACGAGAACCACGATAATCCCCGCAATCGCATCTCCTTTCACAAACTTCATCGCGCCGTCCATCGCGCCTAAAAAGCGACTCTCCTGCTGAACATGCTCACGTAACTGCCGAGCCTGATGAGCATCGATGACGCCCGCACGCAGATCGCCATCGATGCTCATTTGCTTGCCAGGCATGCCATCAAGAGAAAAACGGGCGCTCACCTCTGCAACGCGCTCGGTTCCTTTGGTGATGACGATAAACTGCACGATGGTAATAATCGTGAAGATCACCAGTCCCACGGTAAGGTTGCCCCCAACGACAAAATGACCAAAAGCATCCACGATATTTCCTGCGTCATGCTGTAGCAGGACTAAACGTGACGTGCTGATGGTTAATGACAGTCGGTACAACGTGGTGATAAGCAGCAACGAAGGGAAAACCGACAGATCGAGTGGATCGTTGATATAGATAGCGATCAACAGCAGGATCACCGAAAAAGTGATGTTGATCGTGATAAGGATATCCACCATAAACGTCGGCAACGGCAGGATCATCATGACAATGGCGATAAGCAACACCACGGCCAATATAATATCCTGACGACCGGCACAGGCGATAAGCCCTTGCTGAAGCCTTTTTATGCTTATTTTTTTCCAGCTCACTATTGGGGTTTGCATAGCAGCTCCAGAAAAGCCTGCTGGCGGCGATGCAATCGTAGCCATAGCTCGGCGGTGCTATCTGCGGCTGGGGCGCAGCTTATAACCAAGCCTCGGCGTAGCTGGAAAAATCGCTGAGGAATACCGACAAAACCGGAAGGTTGCCAACGATGCAGCGCCAGCAGCAGTAAATTGTTGTCAAAAGATCCCTGTAATAGGCATTGGCTGAGGTGTATGCGGCTATCGCGATAGTTGAGATAGGTTTCATACTTCTCACCAGACCAATACATATCGGGTGTTACTTGGCAGGGAGGCATATCCGCTAGCTGAATAAACAGTTGGATATTGCGCTCTGTGACTAAATCTAACGTCATTAACACCTCCGCTTTAACATGGATACAGAGTTCCAGATGCGGCGCAGGCGCGGAATCAGGCGATAACCTGATCCCCTTTCATTCCACGTAAAACAGTCACTATTTGATCGCGTTGATCGTCATCGCTAAAACAGCAATCGGGCATTAACGAAAAAATGGCGTCCAGATGCTGCAACAGTCGATTGTAGAGATGGCGGGAGGTCACAAGCAGTGCCAGACGCGGAGTCAGCCACTCTTCAAACAGCCAGCTTTCATTGACCATATCTATCAGTAAGGGAAGTAACGATTTTTCGGGTAGCTGACAAAGCGTCTCTTCGCGCTGGCACTCATTTTCTAGCCCTAAAAACAGCAACAGCCGACGTAGGCGAACGAGCACCGCCGCCAAACGATGTTGCTGATCGCCTGCTGCACAAGCCGAAAGTTCAAAGGCCATAACGCGCAATAGAACCCTGACCCGCTGCCGCCGTTCTGGCCATGCCATAATCCGTTGAAACCATTCCGACAATGTAACTTCCTCTTCCCTCATCGCCTGCTGAAAAAGCCGATTAATCTGCGTTAATACCCCTTTATCAACCTTCCCCAGTTCCAGCATGCCAAACAAGGCAATCTCCCAGCCGTCTTCTTCCATTAGCTTGGAAAGTTGTTCGCTGAGCGCTTTCTTTTGTTTGCGCTCAATACCTTCGGCAACTAACTGAGCCGCAACGCTGAGGATCTGCTGGCCGATGTTTTGGCTAGCATCCTGTTTCTGCATCTGCGGCGGCATATCCCCCTGCTGCTGCATGCGCTGAACCATCTTCAGCAAAGCCTGCTGACGAAGTTCTTGGCGCTCTTTCATATCCCCACGCTGGTAATCGCGCAGCCGCCCACTGAGAACCATCCCCATTTCTTCCAGCGTTTCGGTCAACGCACTGCCCGCCGTCTCCTGCAATTCCAGAAGCGCCATATTCATAGGCGATACTGTATTTTCAATGTGCGCCGGCGGTGTGCTATGAACCATTTCATGGTTCATCGACGGAGTGATATCCGATACTCTCATTTTGCTCTCCAATTTCAGGCTGAGGGGAATGCAGCCACGACAGCAATTGTTGAAAATGATTGCTCAGCGAAAACGCCACTGAGAGCTGAGGGGAGGCTAAAACCACCCGATCGTGGGGAAACTCTGACTCAAGGGCGAAGGTAAAACGCGTCCCTAACGCGGCGCGTACATTTTCTTCTTGGCTTGGATGAAGGTGCAGCGTTAAAGCCCCTTCAGATGCCATCTGTTCGGCCTGTTTCGCTAACCTTTCGCAGAGCGTTCTGTCAGCGGGCTGCTGGTCAAACCATGCTGTAAGCACCTGCTCAATGCAGTGATGGATGCGCTCCGATACCGCATTAATCAGCGCCTGCTCCTGCGCTTCATCTTGCAATAGATGCATGATGTGAGTTTTCAGCCACTGAGATTCACAGTGGCTAAGAATATCCTGCCGTAGCTGTACTAATTCGTGACGCATCTCGTCGTCCATTTGGCCACAGGTTTTGTGCGCGGCGCGGATCATACTTTCCGCCTTACGTCGTGCCGCATTAACAATCGCTGCCGCTTCTTGATCGGCACTGCGCTTGTTGTCAGCTTGCTGATACTGCGCGGTCAATAATTCTGCGGGGATAATTCGCCCCGCCGGCAATGACCAATCAAATTCAATCAGCGGTATTTGGCACATAGCGTTCGCTCCAACAAATTCATTGCCAGCCTAGGTATTGATGGCCATAGCGCACGTTTGCACGGCGGCAAAGTAATCAGCATCGCATAGAGAACTGCATCTTCTTGAGCAGCGCGATGAAGTACGGCGATACCTAGCGTAAATGCGTTGTCGATCATTTCCGAGGGCGAGAACACGGCTCTATTCTTCCCCTGACACAGGCCGAATAATTGCCAAATCAATGTTTCATCCAACCAACGTAAAATGAGCTGCCGATAGTCCGGTAATAGGAAATAGTCATTGCATTCTAGTTTGAGCAAACCTATTGCCAGCACAAACACGTTGATATTGGAAACCATTTTTGCCATGCGCCTTTGACGATCGCTGAGCTGTGCCGGAAGCCGAGGCGTCCCTCTGCGTCTCTGTAAAGCGAGGTTCAAGCTACGATCTAGCGGTGGGTACTCGCCATATCGCCAACTCCCTTTAGGCGAGAAACCCAGCGATGCGAGCCACTGCGGATGAGCATAACGCGCGGGAGTCCACAGATAACGGTGTAACCGCAAAGCAGCATCATCAACAATGCAGGTCGTTATCGCTTTCTGCGCCACGTCATCCACATCAGGGCTGTGAGAGCCAAAATCGCCAGAATTAACGCAGGTATCAAAGGCCACCGATGCAAGGTTAACCATTGTATCGCCCTCCACTGGGGTTCCTCGGTTGCGCTTACCACGCTTTGCATCCTAAATTCAGCAGGTTGCATGAGAATACTGATTTGATCTTGCTGTACGCCGGGGATCGATTTTTCCACCAGATTTTTTATCTGTATGCGGAAGGACTCAAGATTGACCTGGGGGGAGAATTTAATAAATACCGCTACCGATGCGGGCCCCGTCGCCCCTTCTTCGTCTGGTCCGTGGGACGCAATGGTCACATCGGCGTGAACCACACCGTCCATCTGACTAAGCATTCCCTCGATACGCTGCTCTTTGAGAAACAGAATTTTTTGTTGCTCTTCAGCCGGCGAGACGACTAATTGATTCGGTGGAAACATGGTGTCGGCGGAGATGTAACTACGGCGTGGAAAGCCATTTAAACGCAGCAGCTCAACCGCGTTGATGAACTGTGATTTCTCCACCCGTAATGTGACACCGCCTTCTGCTGCCTGTTTATCAGCATCAATATTGTGCTGCATCAGAATCGCCAACATCTGGTTAGCATCCTCTTCAGGCAATGCGCTGTAGAGCTCAACGCGGCATCCTGTCAGCACTAAAACCAGCGCGCAGAGCAACATGTAACGCAGCCGTTTCATGTCATATTGGCCAGTTTGTTAACCGACTGAGACACCGATCCGGCAATCTTTGCGCCCAGATCCACTCCAACCGTCGTGCCAAGTACCGTCGCCTGCTGCATTAACATCTGTGGCGGTGATAATGTTCCCACGTCGCCCTGCGGGGTGCCCGCATACAACAGTTGGTTAAAAGCCGAGATCTTTTCGCTGCTTCCTTCGCTTAATTTGGGGGCATTGAGGGTACTAGAGGTGGCTGCGAAATCGACCGCTGCCACGTTATTAATCATACTCATGGGCAGACTCCCGTATTGATCAGATAAAATGGGTGCGCAATGATTCAGCCTCAGGCAAATTGATGTCCACTAAGGCTTGTCGCGCTTGTTCAGGCTCATTAAGACCCGCGAGCAACACGGCAAAGCAGACGGCCTGCATCTCTTTATCAGGTACTAAATACGGCAATGCGGGCAGCATGGCGCGTACCTGTCGGTGCAGTCCGTGGTTAATTCCAGCAAATGCGGTTTCAACCAACAACCGCCGCTCGTTGTCAGTTAATGTCATATTTTGGAAATTATCCCGCTGAGCATATCTTTGATGGTTTTAATCATCGCGCTTTCGTAGTTGATAAAGGTGGAGTACTGCTGCACGGCAAATTGGGCTTGGAGCATAGCCTCAGGATTGGTTAAATCCTTACCGTTCATTTTGTCTTCAATCGCCTGCCCAGCCTGCTGTGCCAAACGCGATAGCGTATTGATAAGTTGCTGAATATCCATAATGCTCTCCCGTGACGTGGGCTAAGTTCATCATCATAGACCGCCCGCTATAGGCATTATGGCCGCTGGCGTTGCGTTACCTATCGGGTGTTTGCCTGAATCTTAATCCTTCAGTGAGCTAAGACTCATCTCGAGGGAAGAGCTGCGCCAGCAGACGGAAGAAAGGCACACTGACCTGCTGCCCGGTGACAGGACATCCCGCCGCACCGTAGCGCATAAACGCCAGCGCACCGTAGGCTGCATTGCTCAGCGGGCGCAATATCGGCAGGCTTAGTCCCAAAGAGGAAAACATTAAGGGCTGACCAATCACGGTAGCCGTTAGCAACGCACGCGATCCTAGCGACACCATTGAGCCCACATCTTGGCTTCTCTGCTCATTACAGAAATGCATTGCGATGAAATAGACCGCATTGGCTATACTGTCGTGCGCCATCGGCAAGCTGTGTTTTCGGTGATAAATAAGGCAAGCAATATCGGCAATAGCAATGGCTAATCCCAGCCCTGCCAACACCAGTAACGGGGCCGCTCCGCCACTGAGCACCGTGAGCACAATGCCCGCGCTACAACATAAAACTTGCCCACCAAGAATGACGGCCTGCCAGCTGAATAGCGCTGAAGGAAAAGTATTGATAACCCGTTTGGCAAGGCTCGAGAGCATGCTCTGTTGCCCTGCCTCACAGGGAGAAATCGTGGTCGGAACAGGCTCAACGCATTGTGGCTTCGGCAAAACGGGGACGGCTAGTTGATCAATCAGGCCCTGTAGCATTTGCCGCGTTTCTTCGTCCACCACAGAGCCTTGACTAGTGCATATACGGTCTATCATGCAGTGCTAGCCTGAAATTCATGATGTTCCAGACGATAATGCTCATAACAAGCAACCACTTGACTCACCATGTCTTGGATCATTTCGTCACTCACCACGCTATCATCCGTTTGAGTCTGTGCGTTTTGGCCATTGCTATTAGTTGCTTCCACCATGTTTCTCTGTCTACGTTCTATGTAAGCACTGTGGGCATCGAGTAAGCCACCAATTACGGTCAGAACACTGGTGAGCCCAACCGAGGCCCCCCCTAAATATTCAGCCTGGCTGCCAGATAAATGAGCAGCAGGTAAAAATTGGGGGAGAAGCACGGAAGAAAGAGAAACAGCCGCTCTTATCGTAAAAGAAGCCACGCAACCAGCAAGTTCAACAGAGTCATCCGAGCAACAGTTCTGCATCAGTTTTTTGACGGTGAGCAAAATACAATCATTGCCTGTTTGTAACGGCTCACGATCGTTACGTACTTGAATCATATTGTAAAATGCACAGCAGGCATCTCCTGCTGCAATAAGCATTGCCGCTCCCATAACCGCCGCAATGGGGATACCCGCGCCACCAGAAAGCACCGTGGCTGCAACAGCCAGCCCAAAAGAGGCCGCGGACATAGCGAAACGGATCACATGCTGGATAAAGTTGATGGTATCAGCGCGGCGTTTTAGCTGACTCACTTCGCTAAGGATGGATTCAGGCGCGGCTTGTTTAATGCCTGGCAGCATGAGCGTAGGAATAAAATTATTCCCAATCCCCATATCAGAAGCTTGGCTGGTACTGTCTGTATTAACAATTGGCAAAACTAAACGGCTAACATGCTCCATTATCAACCTCCAAGCCCATCTCGATATTGGTTAAAGCCCCACAAACACATGTGCTAGGTGAGAAGTTGAGTTAGCATCAGCTCCGCATGAGCTCGCACGCCGCTGTATGAAGGATCGTCATAGCTCATGGTCAACGCAGTTTGCATTGCCTCCCTTGCCGCTGAGCGTTCCCCCATCGCTTGCAGACACACGCCTATCTGGTAAACGGGTTCAGGATGGCAGGCATCCAACATCAACGCATAGCCGTAGTAGTTCATCGCCATGGCGTATTCTTTATGCATCATCAATGCCCCAGCTAATGCCACATGCGCGCGCCAACTCCACGGTTGAGATATCACTAACCAACTAAAATTAACCAACGCCTGATCGTATTGCCCCTCTTGCCAAGCCGCATATCCTTGGGCATAAACTTCCTCGGGATCGAGGGCCAAAGCCTGTTTGATGATGGGGTCTTGCCAGATATCCTGATGACTTTCGTGTGATGTTGAATGCATAGCATGCCTCCATAAAATAGATCAAAAACACTGGCGAACGACCTCGTTAGACTGTGTTACCTACGGCGTTCTCGTTGATAAAGCAGCTTAACTGCCGGAATCTCTAACCACTTATCGCCGTCGCGGATTACCGCTACCGCACCAAGCTTGTACATTAAGCTTTCTAATCGGCGACGCTGTACCGCCAATCGGCGATCAAATACCTCCGTGATGACCAGCATTCTTACGTCTTTGAGCCACGGCGAACTGCTAAAAATCCGCCTAAAGATCCCCCATAACCGTGCCAACGACGCTGGCTGGGGGACGCTATTAGGCACTCGACGAAAACTGCATAAAATCAGATGGCTACCATCAATTCGATAAATAAGCTGATAGGGGTAAATCTCTACCTGTTGCCCTATCAGCAATCCACTATCGGCTAAAAAAGCAGGCTGTGGATACAGCCCTTCATGACGCAGTAGACTCGTGATTTCATCCATCTTGCCTCCTGAGTACTAGCGCGAGATAAAGCGTAATATCTGGCTGAATACCTCAACCAAGCTGCGTCCCATATCCATCATTTGCTGCATAATTTCACGGGATTTCACTAGCGTATCATCCAGCGTTTTTGCATAAGACTGCGCCCCTTTGTTTTGCAGATCGGCAATGGCTTTCTCTGCATCGGCGTCACGGGTTTTACCGCCCGCAACCCAGTTGCCTATCCCTCCCGCCATTTGCCCCATGGCATTACCCACCGCCATACCAGCCTCCCCAAACGGTGCGCAGCCCAACATCAACACACCGGAAAAAATGCCACCAATAGCGCTGGACTTCGCGGCCTCATAGCTTTCGTCAATTGCGGTCATACTTTGTTTTAGCGTGTTAACTTCAAGCCCCCAACCGAGTTCTTGCTTCTTCTGATTGTAAAATTGCATAGAGTCACGTAGCTGTTTGGCCAGCATGAGCAATTTGCTCCAGATTTCATCAAACAGGCTAAAAAACGCGTTCAGATCCATCGGCTCTTTGCTTTTACTCCCGCTAGCTGCGCTGTTGCCACTGATGGGAGTTTGTTTGTCCACCAGCTGCGTTGAGGAAACCTGAGCGCCCGATAAATTGTTGGTATATACATGCCCGATAGGCCATTGGTTCTGGAGCTGTGTGCGATCGGCTATCAGCCATTTTTCACTCAACTCTCCCGCTTCCGGTTGCGAACCGATAGGCTGGCTCTGCCCCGAAACCGGCATCATTCCGATATGACTCATACCCCCTCCTCAGGCGCGCGCACCGGCGATATTCGCCAGCACAGTGCCGCAGTTATCAATCATGTCTGAGGCGCTTCTCATCGCGTTTGCACCATCTTGGTAGGCTTCGTTTAGCCGTTTTTGCTGCGTTTTCTTGCGGTCTTCAGTCCAGCTCTGCATGAAATCAATAAAGCCTTGCTGGACAATCAGCTTTTCAATGGTTCTTTGCAGCTCAGCCGTTCTAATGCCGACGACCGAGAGAGAAATTTTATTCGCGCCACCTACGCAGCTACGCGTGATGATCAAGGCTTTACTGCTACAGTCGCGAATGATGGTTGAAATAATGCTCTGGCGTAGCTCCTTCAAAATCGTGTCACGGAGCTTTTCGGCAACGATCTCTTCGCCTTTATTGAGTAGTTCTTTACCCGCTTTCTCAACGGCGGTTTTCACCAGCGTTTCAACCCCTGCACGCGTAAAGCTTTTACCCATGCGCGTAACCATGTTCGCTTCGGCCTCAGCGCTATGCGCCGCCGCTTCAATGGCCATATCACCAACCTCAACCATCTCGCGCTCAACCGCCATGCCAAAATCTTCACCAAGCATGCGTCCGACTTCCTGCCCGATCTTATCTGCGAGCACCTTCAGTTCGTCTTCAGCACCTTTGGCAACCGCCTCTATCAGCTGTGTACCTACTTCTTTTTCAAGAACGTCCCCAGCGGCTTTTGTCACCGCACGAGCAGCCCCAATGCCGCGGCCAATCTGCATAATATCCAGGGCTAATGCCACGCCCTCACACGCATTTTGTACGATGCCTGCCACTTTGATGATTTCATTGCAGGTATCTTTATCTGCACCAAGCGCTATCGCCGTTTCTGCACCGGCTTTGACCATACCGGCAACGCCGGCAGCGAGGTAGGCGGCGCCATCCGCCATTGTGAGCGGATCTGCGGTGACAAATCCTTCGACTATTTTCAGCACCCCGATCACTGCCTCAACGCCACCAATGATCCAATCAAACACCGCGCTGATGAGCCCCGCCTTACGTGCTTGGTCGGCCTGCTCAACAGCTTTGTTGATTTGCTCCTGATATTCCGCCACCTGTTTGTTGCGTAGCTCGGCCTGAAGCTCGGTTGCGCGCTCTAGCTGCTTGCAAATCGAGCTAGCCGTATTACCGGAATTGTTAAGCACCAACTGAGTCATCATCATCGACAACACCATCGGGTCCATCTCCAATACATCACGGATCGTGGGGTTCCGTGCCCCCGCGGCTCCGGTGCCAATCAGTTGCTGTAGAGCAGCTTCAGCCTGCTGTTGACTGACGTACTGGTTTTCTTTCAAGCTATAGCGCTCTTCATTAAAGCCGTGTGTTGCGCTAAGACGGTGGCCCAGCGCACCGCAGGAAGTACTCGCGGTTTGTACGGCAATGTGGTGCAGAGTTGCATCAAACTCTGTTTTGACATCTGGAACACCGTCAATCTGTATTGAACTTCTCATGCTCACCTTCCGTTTTCACTAAGCCAGCCCGCGCACGTTGGCGAATTTCCGCCTGTCCCATGCCCCCATACTCTTCGCCATCACGCTCAGTTCCACACACCAGCAACGCGGCGCGAAAGGCTTTGGCCGCCAGCGGACGATTACCGCAGGCGAGATAGCATTCACCCGCGGCGCAAGGCGCTATCGCCGCTGAAACCCGAATTTGAGCCGAGCGTCCGTAGGCATAAATCGCATCCACCCAAGCCTTATCAGCCTGACAACACACGCCCAGTTCAAACCAATACTCAAACGACCATTCGTCATAAATCGTCAGTGCCTTAAACAACCGTGCTGCTGCGCCATATTCACCAACACTCGAGAGCTGCTTCGCGTAGCGAAACAACACGTCCAGTTCAGGGCCGACATCTTTGCCCAGCAGCATGCGCAACGCGCCGCCCTGCTGAAAAAATTGCAATATTGCCTGCGTCTCTTGGCTATCCATAGGCGCCGTCATCCAAACATCTTCTGCGCAATCATGCTGAGTAAATCGCCCCATTTGCTGAGCAGCCCAGTCATTTGAGTGATCACCGCATTGATCTCTTGCGTCATTTTCTGAATGCTTAACTGCCCTTGCGTCATCAGGTCGGTATCACGATTTGCGCTGTTATCGAGTGCTGCTTTGACGGCTTGTAAAGACCCTTTATCCAACCCTTCCGCACCACCATGGGTTTTGATGTAATCATCAATCGTCATACCATCAACGAGGATGCCGTTATCACGCATATATTTAACGACTTCGTCCGGTACTTGTTCGCGGGTTTTATCATCCCCCTTCGCGGCTTCGGCAATAACCTCATCCATGCGGTTAGACATGTCCTGCGTATTACGTGCACGTTCAGTGCTCTGCTTTATATTTCCGTAGAGCGCGTTTGCAATTTGCTGTAATACCAATGAAAGGTCGGTTAAAACTGAATAACCAAAAGCAAAGGGATTGTCCTGATCGTCGTTCTTTCCAACATAAGTATTTCCACTACCCGCCACCGATCGTTTCACTGGATTATTAATATCAACATTAAGGTTATTAAATGTAGATGGAGCAGTGCCAAGTATTCCTCTCATAATATGACTCCTCAGCTATTTATCTGAGTTCGAAATAGAATGTTTTAATTGTGACTGCACTTTTTTTAGCGCAGCACTTAACTTTTTCATATCCTGTCTAGCATTCCGCTCCATTCCCTGGATGCCCTCTGGGAGCAGTTCGCCAAGCTGTGCTAGCTTTTTACTCGCCAACGCGTCAGTTTCAGCATTAGAAATTAATTCATCTATCGCATTTTTTAAGCGAGTGAAATCTGAAAAACATTTATCTAGCCGTAAGCACTCTCTTTCTATCCGTTTCTTTTCTACTTCAATATTTAATTGCATAGCGATACCTCATTTATTTAAAAATAATTTTTAATTCGCATTATCTTTATGCTTCCATTTGCAGGCTTATTGCTGAGTGATTACGTTTAGTTATTCATTCATCTTTACTCAACTCAGTGATTTTTATTCGGTGATTGTGGTATCGAAAGTAAATCACATTAATAATATCTTCGGCCTGAATGACCGCTTCCAGCAATAAGGTGAATTGCTGATATTGTTCTCGTGGCATTGGGCCTTGCATTGCTTTCAATAGGCGTGATTTCACCGCCGCTAATGTGACTAAGCGTTCTCGAGTGTGCTCATCAGAATCGCGCAGGCGATCTTCTAAATTCGTCAGCGTAGGGATGGCATTTACCTTTTAAAAATTGAGCGGGAAGTTAATTAATGCCCCTTGGTATTTGAGCGTGACAGCACGATCGTTTAGCTCGACCACTTCACTGCCGTCAGGAAGTAGGCTCTCAACTCGCAATCGCTCACCATCTTCGAGAATTAGGTAGATCCCCTGCCGACTATGGACGATCGCGGCAACGGGTGATGGGAAGTGCTGACTCCCCTCATTTGAGGCGGAAACATTCTGGTAACTCAGCGCGATACCAGGGAACTGTTCACGCAGTTGGGCTAGGACTCGGTTTAAAACTTGCTGTTGCTCAATGTCCAGCACACCGCTGATAAAGAACGACTGCCCCACTGGAGTCACGCTGAGGTTTCCCGCTAACCCATTTTGCAGCACCTTATCAATAATGGCTTTGTCTTCAGCTTCGTAAGGGTTGTCGATTTTCCAATGTTTTAACCCCGGAACTTCAGCCAGCTGCGGTTGAACAATAGACCAGCGTTTGCCCATCGTAATATCGGCGGTGATGTGAACTTCACCCGGCACCGAGCTCGTCACCTGCGCATTGGCATATCCCGCCTGCGTTAAAATATCGCTCACATTACGAATCAGCTGATCGGTACACACCACGCTGTCGCGATAAAGCACGCCCCACGATTCCAATTTCAAGCGTGCATTTTGCAGCACGGCGCTGTTTTGGCAATAGCCCGACAGCTGAAGCGTTCCATCCTGATCCCAACGGGCCACGGTTTGTGTTAGCCCTTTTTGTCGCAGCAGCGTATCGACCTGAGCGGTTATGCTCGGAGGCGGCTTAGCGCTGGGGCTGCTCCAAATGACGGCAATGCCCCCCACCAGAATGAAAAACGTTAACACTATTCCCCAGTAAATCGCGGAGAAGCCGGTATGTAGCCGATAGTGCGATAAATTGGCTTCATGGCTACCAAATGCCATTGCCAATCCCATCGTTTGTAATACGCCCTCGGCGGGCAGCGGTAAGCTCGGTTTATGCCTCCGGCCATTGACCCTAACGGTTGCACCACCCGCATCCACAAACATCTGCCCATCCTTGATCGACAATACCACTTGGCCATCGCCGTTGAGCGGTATACAAAGATCGCAGCCATGCTCACCGAGGGTAAGTTGCCCGCCTTCTAGCCATATTTCGCGGCCATGCAGAGTGCCGCCAATCAAACGAATTTTTCGCTCACTACCCATGGCTGTTGTCGCTGTTAGCCACGGTCGCCTTAATCAGAAACAGCCGGATAACGCTGTTAGTTTGATTGCTATCACTGCGGAACAGATGCCCGATTATCGGGATATCTCCCAGCAACGGAATTTTGTTTTGTACCTGCACCTGTTTATCCTGCTTAAAACCGCCGAGCAGCAAACTTTGCCCGGCCTGCAACGTTGCCTGCGACGCAATCTCTGAGTTTTGTACCTGTGGTAATGGTTCACTTTGGCTCAGCGGTGCGTTTTGCTGCCCATCTTGAATATTGAGACTGAGCATAATGTTTTGCTTTCCATTTTCGGTCAGCAGCCGCGGCGTCACTCTGAGTAATGAGCCCGTGGTAATCGACTCCAATTTAGCCACTTTTTCGCTCTCCAACTTGGTATAAAACGTGACGTTTTTATCCAACACCGCCTGAATATTATTGAGCGTCACCACTGACGGCTGCGACAAAATATAGGCATGGGAATTCTTCTCTAGCGCAACCAAACGCGCCATAAAGCTTGGCGTATTGCTGATAACCGTTGAAAAGCCGCCGCCGGCATTACTATCGGGACCATTGAAAGAGAGCGAACCACCGCCCAGTGACACCGCCGCACTCCAATCAATACCAAGCTCGCTGATATCCCCCGCATCAACATCAATGATGGTGACAGAAATTTCTATCATCTGCGGGCGCTGATCGAGCTCGCTAATAAGCTTGCGGTAACCCGCTATATTTACCGAACGATCTCGCACGATGACCGCATTTTGACGCGGATCGGCAGAAAACATCGGCAACCCTTGAGTTGCTGGTGAAGAGGATGTTGTAGACGGCGTACTGCTTTGGCTCATATCACGCAGGACGCTGACGATCCCCGGAACAACAACCGTTTGATCGCGGTACTGATAGCGGTCATCCATTGCAGTGGCATATTTCAATGGATAAACAATTAAGCTCACGGCGTCATCTTGGCGCTTCGTCATTTCGCCATCCAACATCTGGGCCAGCTGCGTAATACGTGATAAACAAGCAGGCACACCGCTAACGTCAAGCGCATTCACCTTCGGAACTCGGTGTACCTCACAGCTGTTTTGAGCTGGTACATCACGATCGTGCAAATAACGAACAAATACACTGGCGGGTAACGTATTCAGGGTTACAACACGATGTGTGATTATTGAAGAGGGGTAAATAAAAAGTATATTGCCATCAAGATAAGTGGATAAATGGTATTGTGCCGACAAATTATTCAATATATCAATTGGTGGTGACTCAGAAATCACACCATTAAATATATCTGTAATAGAAGGATCTATAACAACCTGTGTATCATAGTTCTCAGCAAGATTTTGCAATACTGCCGATAGTGGTATTTTCCTTGCCCGCAATGAAAAATCTTCCCCTTTCCATGCCAGTGTTTTCCCCTGAGCTAGAGCACAGAAAATCAATATAGGTAAAATAGTCACGCCATTTATTTTCATGCTATTTATCCTGTTCGATCTTTACGTGGCAAGAGATGACACTCGCTAAATATCGCGTTAAAGCCAAATGTTTTTCAATCTCCACGGCCATTATCTCAACAGCCATATTTTTGTCGTAATAACAACAAAGCCAGCCGCCTTCAGGAGTTAACTGCAACGCATAATCATGAGTACCTTGGCACCCAGCTAGCAAAGTAGTGATGTACCTCACAGTTTCCAAAGGGAAATTCTCAATAGTGTCAAGAAAAATAGCCAAAACTATGGACAGCGTACACAAATATCCACGAGCACACCGTTCCTCTATTTCCATTAATAGAGAACTATCCCCCGTAGCAATACGGATATTATCGAGCAAAGAGATCTTTTTTAATTTACTCAGCATGATATGACCTCCTAAATAGCGAAGTCATACTCAGTGTAAAACCCTTAGACGTACATCAGTAAAAGACCTGATTCCTATTTACGCCAACATTGTCATCATATTCACTTACAAATTAATACAAGGAACCTCTCAGTATTTATTAGGTTTTTTATATTGATAGTGATTTTGTGTGCTAAACAATAAGAAGAGTGGTGTTACGAAATTCATTCGTTCTCCGAAAAACCTAAGGCATTTCGTTTAAGGCAGTTGCCTAAGGAAAACAATAATGAAAAAAAACATTCGTTGGTGGGGAAAATAACGCTGCTTATATCCGTTAGCCTGCTTGCTATATGGCTAATTAGTATGATCTCTGCGACCTATTTTTCGTTAAACCAAAGCCGTCAGCGCTTAATTGAAAATCTATCTCATATTTCCGACCTCAGAGTTGGATTGAGTAATCACCGGTTCGAGGGCGCAGAACATGATGCACAGATGCTGGCACGCAACTATGGCCGCTACCATTACGCTTCTATCGACGCACCTGCGACACTCAAAAATGAAAGCCGCTTTATCCCTATTGATACCAGCACTTGTACGCCGCAAAACAGACAAGAGCACGATCTGAGTTTCATTCAAGTTTATGGTACTGCCGGTCAAACTTATTATCTTGATAGCTTTATTCTCGATCGGCGTTATGGCATCTCTTTGCTGCCGCCGCCCGTACACTCGCCTAACTATTTTGCCCGCAGGCAAACTGAACTGGCACAGTTTCCCCGCCGCGCAACCCATGACAATCTGTTTTGGGGTAAACCCGAATATATCGCGGGAGCAGGCTGGAGCGTTCCCATTGCCGCGGCAGACCCGCAGGGTATTCTGGCAGGCTTAACGGTAAAACTTAACGATCTACTGTCGTATGGGCACCCAATATCTCGCAGCGACCTCAGCCTATGGCTGGATCAACACAATCTGATCCTGCCCTTTTCTCACCTACCGGAGAGCGAATCTAAGCAGCTTCAGACCTTATTGCTAGATACCAACCTGCACGATGGCTGGCAGCAGATTCCGGGCTATCTGGTACTGCGGAGACAGTTGAAAGGCCCAGGTTGGCAACAGGTTATTTTGTATCCCACTAGCGGCGTAATGAAGCGCGCACTGAGCATTGTGGCCAGTCAACTCCCCTTCGCTCTTACCACTCTGCTGCTGTTAGCAGGCATGTTGTTCTGGCTGCTTCATCGCTACTTGGCACGCCCGTTGTGGGATTTTGTCGATATTATCGAAAAAACAGGACCAAACTCGCTTGCGGTACGATTACCTGAAAATCGACGCGACGAACTAGGCAGCATTGCACACGCTTATAATTTGCTGCTCGATACCCTGCACGCTCAATACGACAATTTGGAAAACACCGTTGCAGAACGAACTCGAGAGTTGACCATTGCTAAACAACAGGCGGAACAGGCTAATAAACGCAAAAGTAGCCATCTCACCACCATCAGTCATGAGTTGCGCACTCCCCTCAGCGGCGCCTTGGGGGCCTTAGAACTGTTGCAAATGACGCCCATGAGCGACAAACAGTCGCAGCTCGTCAATACAACCAGCCAATGCACTCACTCTTTACTCGGAATTATCAATAACCTATTGGACTTCTCGCGTATTGAATCAGGGCAACTTTCACTACACGTCGAAGAAACCGCACTGCTTCCCCTGCTCGATCAGGCGATGCATACCATTCAAGGGCCGAGCCATACCAAGGGTTTAACGCTGAAAACATTTGTCGGCAGCCAAGTGCCGCTGCACGTTGAGGTCGACGGTACTCGTCTACGGCAAATTTTGGTCAATCTGCTGGGGAATGCGCTGAAATTTACGGAAAACGGCGGCATTTGTCTCACCGTTAAGCGCTGTGATGAACGGCTCATTTTTGCCGTCAGCGACAGTGGACAAGGCATTTCTCCAGCCGATCAAAAAACCGTCTTTGAGCCGTTTTTTCAAAGCCAAGGGCATATTCAAGGTACGGGTCTTGGGCTGACAATTGCGTCTAATCTGGCCAACTTGATGGGAGGGTGGCTTGAGCTACGAAGCTCCCATGGACTAGGAACCTGCATCTCGTTTCTATTGCCTCTGGCCTCCTATCGTGAGCCTGTACCTTTGGTCGGTGAAATTGCGGCGCCATTGGCTTTACATCGACAGCTTTCGGCTTGGGGTCTGCGCTGCGAGATAGCGCAACACGATAATATGTTTAGCTCAGATGAGTTGAATTTCTTACCGGGAAAGCTGCGCGACAGCGTGATTCACGTTTTGTCAGGGGAAATAAACGGTGAAGCCGAGCCTTTACCGATTCAACCTTGGCGTTTACGTATTCTGCTCGTGGATGACTCAGCCATCAACCGAGACATTATCGGCATGATGCTGGCCTCGTTGGGTCAGGATGTCAGCATTGCGGCCAATGCGAATGAGGCATTAATTCAGGGGCAGCAACAATGCTTTGATCTGGTGCTCATGGATATCCGCATGCCGATGATCGATGGAATGGAATGTGCTCAGAGGTGGCGAAAAGATGCCAATAATCTCGATCCTAACTGCATGATCATGGCGTTATCGGCAAATACCGCACCAGAAGAAATTGCACGGTGTAAACAGGCAGGCATGCAACATTACCTCACTAAACCCGTCACGCTGGCACAGCTGGCAGATAAGATCAGTATTGCTGCGGAATACCAGTTGCAGCGTGATATTCCATTGCAAGAACAAGACACGACCAACGATCATCCGCTGTTGTCACTTAATGACGCGGGTATACGGCAAAAAATACAGCGCTATCTTCAGGTACTGCTGTGTGACCTTGAACAACATTTAAATTGCCAAGAGAGAATGTCCACGTTGCTGCATACCTTGAAAGGATGTCTAGGGCAGGCAGGATTAAATCCTTTGGTTTGTATCGTTATTGATATGGAAAATCGGGTACAGCAT
This sequence comes from Obesumbacterium proteus, assembly GCF_001586165.1. Lineage (NCBI taxonomy): Bacteria > Pseudomonadati > Pseudomonadota > Gammaproteobacteria > Enterobacterales > Hafniaceae > Obesumbacterium > Obesumbacterium proteus. The sequence continues at coordinate 240,474 of NZ_CP014608.1, forward strand.
GGATTGCCATTATCCAAAGAAGAAATTGCAGAGCTACGCCATGCCTTAGATTTGGCGTTGGATGCTTAAATCAGTTTCGGCCAACGCTATTTTTATCAAGAGGTAACAAAAATGCACGATTATAAAATCCTGCTTGTCGACGACCATGAGCTCATTATTAATGGCATTATTAGCCTGCTCTCCCCTTATCCACGTTTCTGTATTACTGCGCATATTGATGATGGCCTAGAGGTTTACAACGCCTGTCGGATTCATCAGCCTGATATCGTGGTGCTCGATTTAGGGCTGCCCGGCATTAATGGCATCGATTTAATTCCACAGCTGGTATGCCGCTGGCCGCAAATGGCTATTTTGGCGTATACCGCTCATATGGAGGAATTTATGGCCATTCGTACTCTTGCCGCTGGAGCTATGGGATATGTGCTGAAAAATAGCAGTCGCCAAGTACTGCTAGCTGCGCTACAAACCGTTGTCGTAAATAAACGCTATATCGACCCGGCTCTCAACCGTGAGGCTATCAATATTGCCCTGAGCGTTAACCATGAAAATGGAGAAATTCTCACGCCGCGTGAGCGCCAAATTCTGCGGCTTATTGCCGATGGCTATACCAACCGCTTAATCGGCGAACGCCTATGTATTAGCGTGAAAACCGTTGAAACACATCGGCTAAATATCATGAGGAAATTAAATGTGCATAAAGTGACGGAGCTGCTTAATTGCTCGCGTCGTCTTGGCCTGACAGATTAAATATTTCGCACCTTCAGCCTAGCACCAAAGGGGAGTTTATCCTTTTTTTACCTGATAGTTGCCTGCTTCTCATTCTCATAGCATGTCATTCTCATTAACGTGAAGCTGGAGAACACCATGAGTATGACCATTATTAATAACAAACCAAGCATTACCGAAATGCAGCTGCATGCAATGTTAACCGGAGATGTAAAAGGAGCAACCAAGCTAGATGGCTGGGATGCGTTTAAGAATTTTTTCATTAAATTACTTAATCATCTACCAGGTATAAGCTTAGAAGATAAAGAAGTAGTGCTGCGCGAAATTTATGATCAGATTTATGGTACAGAAAGCCCTTCAGTATTCGATGAAAATACAAAACCAATTGAGCCCGTCTGGAATGCGTTAGATAAACTTATCCATATGATGGAAAGGGATAAAGTTCAGGCGATGACCTTCGGAATTCAGCGCTCCGATGATCCCCATAGCGCACAATGCGACTACCCGCTGCCTGAAATACGAGTAAACATCACCATTGATGGGCATTCATTAGCCGATATTTTGTGTGCTAATACACCTCTCAATAATAATATGTTAAACAGCATTATAGAAAATTACATGACTGCAAAAATAAGTAATAGCGACGACAGTTTTTGTAAGGTATATGAACTTAACCCTGATATCCTTATCACTACTGAAGACAACACCTTTTCGTTTAATTCCGCAGCAAGAACGGCCAATAACTACGATTTTAACGTCGCCAAAAAAATTGATAAATGCCATTCATTTTTAGCAGAACACCTCTATGAAAATATCAACTCTGAAACCCGTTTTACTGATGAATTTGAGCAAATAGAGCGTAATCAACAGTTGGTATCTGCGCTCAATAAACTAAAAATTGACGGGGACGAGCCAGCCACATGGCATAACACTTTGATAGAGGAAACCATTACTAAACTAGAACAACGCCGAGAGGTGCAGCAAACTTCATATCAAGCACTCAATCACGATTTTGTTGAATTACTGGTGCAAAAATGGATTAGTAAATTAGAACAAAGTCAGCCGCTGTTAAAAACAGAAATCAGTGAAGATATAAACAGTATGACGATAATCGACTCACGATCGTTAGAGCTGTTTACAGAATCAGATCGTACCCGCCTCGACCAATTACCAAAACAGTTAAGAGTAGTTTATCAAATAGCCGATCTAGGCTCATCATTGAGTTCCTCGACAGAAAACCCGCAGGAATACCACCGCGCATTAAAAAATATACTTTTGGACATCGAAACGGGTCCACTGAAAGAGGCATTAATGGCCCAAGAGAAAATGGCGGCTGAACATATTAATAAAACAGAAGAACAACTAAATAATCTTCAAGTGTTAGCTCAAAAGATAGATAGCTGGGAAAAACAAATAAACTCAAAATCAATGACTGGACAGAATCCTGGGGCATCAACCTCCAATGCTGTTCCTAACCAATCTGAACCAACGATAACGTTACAGCTAGCATCGTTTAAAAACGAGATCTCTCAACAAAATCTAACTCAAGAACATAAAAATTTGTTACTCGATAAAATAGAAAAATTAATTATCCAGCATGAAACAATAAAGACCATTGAAAACAAAATAAATAGTTATGAAAGCCAAAATAAAAAGGCGACTAATGAAGAGTTAATAATTCTTACTGAAGAAAAAGAAAGTCTAATGATATGTCCACGGCGAAATGATATTGGCCTACGCATCTCGGCATTGATAGCAAAAAATATTAAATTTGATGAAATTAGCGCAGACTTAGTCAGCGTTAGAAATGGCATTGCAAGTGTGAATAAAAATCTCGCTGTTTATTCAGATGCACTCGAGAACCGGCTGGCTAAAATTGAAGAGCGAGCAAACGCACTGCCACTAGCCGAAGATGATAAAAAACCCATACTGACCAATATCACCGCTGCAAAACAGGAACTGGCCAAGATTCAGCAGCAGGATGAGGTATATACTCAGGTTAGAACGCTGCTATCGCCAGAAACACCTTCGACAACAAGACCTTCAGCAAATTGGCATATGGCGTTATCGCAATTGAATCTAGCCGCAGCTCATCTTAAAACACTACCTGACAGCACACGTAAGTCACAGCTGACGAAAAACTTTAGCGAGGATGTTAAGTCAGCCCTCATTATGCTGGCAGGCTTCTGTACCCAAAGCCCCACAGGCCCAGAAAAAATAGATTATATGAAAAATAGAGAGAAAGATTATATTCTTTTGAGAGACTTAGTTCGCTCAAACAAACTGCCTAACAATACTGAATTAGAAGAAAATATAACCCTAATCAAGAGTGAGAATAAATTTAAATCAACACCCTTGATGCAAAAAATCTTCGGCTAACTCTCTCTATTTATATAACTAAGATGTATTATAAAAAAACCCGCCAATGGCGGGTTTTTTATCTAAACTAAATCGCGTTATTTCTCACAATGATTGCTGACTCAGCACCGCATCATCTTCATTCGCAGCTACCGATTTACCGCCAGCGGCATAGCGCTGTAAGTTGCGGGAAACCGCATCCGTAACACCTTCACGCAGCGCTTCGCGCTTACGGAATGCAGAACGATGCTGGCTTTTAACCGTTTCAATATCGCGCTCTGGCTCGCTTTTAGGCAAGCAGTACCACCCTTGCTTATTCAGTTCACCACCACACTCAAGCCAAAAATTATCGTAGCTCGATTTCAAATGCTGGCTTTTGATATGTGCTTTATTCGCCACGCCTGCGATGGTTGAAACATGAAAATGCTGAGCCAACGCATACAGCGCTGAAATAAGCAGGTTTTTAGGGCGCATACCATGCATCAGCTTGGTCATGCTCTTCACGATCTCAGCGCCGTTTTCAGTTCCAGGCCCTTGTAATCCAGAGAGATAAAGCTCGCCTTTTGGCCCAAAAGAGAACGTCAGTCCATAAACATCTTCTTGGTTTTCATTAAACAGATATAGGCCAAGATCTCCCTCGCGAGTAAATCTAGATCGCATGAGTTTTAACTGAGCAATATCGCCGCTCTTAAGCTCAATATCCGCCAGAACAATACCGTCATTATCTACTGAATACAGCGCTTCTAACGCGTTACGTGAGAAAGTATGTTCAATAACATCCAGCGTTTTCATCGCAGTACGTAGTTTCTGTTTTCCAGACCAGTTGCGATTGAGGTACTTGTTGACGGGCCTTTTGATGAAAGGATGCGAAATAGTATTCGCCACTGGGTTCAACAATTGAGCACTGTAATATTCATTACACATCTTTTTATATTGGATGTACTCAAACGTTGGCATTGCGGCAATGCGGCAACCAAGCTTAACGGAATCATAGCCCGTGTTTAGTGAACGCCACAGCCTACTTTGGCGCCGCCATTTTTTGAAAAAGCTCATATTGGCCCCAACAAATTAGTGATAGTTAGAGATCTCAGCGGTATAAACCAAATAGAAGGGAAAAACCGAGATGGATTTGGTTACAAGTTTGAGCTATGAAAATTCAACAGAATATAAACGAAAAGAGGTTTACCCGCGTATAGTGCCAATATAGAGGGAAGATCATGAAACAATCCCTTACTGCAGATGAAAATATCGAAACATTCTGTTGTGATTAATATTTCACCTAGTTGAAAGGAAAGCTTAGGGCTCATCCATGACCCCCCGTTCAGGTTATGCCGCAAGCGCCTCTACAATTTTTCTCAGCTGCATTTCCTGCTGCTGGCTAAGTTCGTGAGCCGCAGAATATCCTTGGTTCTGGATAACCATCTCGCTTAATCCCACCAGCCAATCGTAAATATAAAAACCTGTATTGTTCGATGGTGCAGCCGAAAGCTTAGTTAAACGTTGGGATTTGCCCCAGCCCGCCGCATTCATGGCTGGCGGCTTGGCAAAAATCTTTTGCCCACGATTCACTCGGCTGTCCGGTTTTTGCGCATCAGAAACGTTATGAAAACCTAGCCACGCCACAAAATCACCTAACACGCCAAGCACGCGTGACACCTGTCGATCAGCTAGCATCTGATTATCAACGCCGGCCAGCTCAGTGTTAAATAACGTTTGCGATAACGATCGCGGGATCTCCATGCGCACGCTGCCCGTGATCAACTCTTGCAAGAGAAGCTCTAGCTCTGGTTTTGCAACGCCAAGCAACGTTAATAACGCGCCGTTTTCAGATAGATTACGTAGATGATTCACCCAGTATTGATAGGCCTGCGTGGCAAAATTACCCTCAGGCAACGTTTGCTGCTCTATCGTGCTCGGTTCGCTCACCGCATCCGCCACCAGATCAATATTCATTTCGATACCAAATGGATCGCCATTCATAATGGGCAATGCGTTTTCACCGCTGTTCGCCGCCGACTCAGTGACAAACCGCTGCTGTAGCCGTTGTTGTAAATACAGGCGTCGAAGCTCATCACGCGTTGGTAGCAACCGTTCCAACAGTTCACCATGCACACCGGTGCGCGTTTGCAGGGTTTTCAGCAGAGTTTGTGCAATTCGCTGTTTTTCTTGCTCTTCTTGTTGTTCGCTTAATAACAGCCAATTTCCTAACAGATTCTCAGCCAGCTCTCGGCGCAACATCTCTAGCTTCGTCGTTAACTGCCTTAGCGTTGCATCACTGTTTGCCTCGGTGGCTAAGTAGTCCACCATGCGGCGCACGCCGCTTTTGTCGGTGACCAACATAGATCCCCAGCTATCACCGGGTAAACCAACATGACGCTGCACGGCCTCATCGTAGTTTTTACCCTGTGTAACCCGCTGGTCGAAGGCGGTTAACGCCCAAATCAACGTCGGCTTGCGCTGTTCGGTGTCGCCGCGCATACCTTTCGCCCAATGAGCCAAAACTTTGCCCGCACGATGGGTTTGAGATCGCGCCGTTGCCGCCGTACATACCATTAATGCTGCAATTTGCCGATTATCGGAATAGCGCTCAAGTAGCCCATAAACCTTAGCTTGCTGTAAAACATGAAGCAGCGAGTGCGAGGGTTCAAATTCACTTTCAAGCGACTGCCCCAAACCGGGAATATCCAGCACGTCCATTTGCTGAAACTGAGCCTCACGCGGCGTACCTGCCAGCGGCAGCGTTATTTCTCGCGCTAACATCGATAGCTCAGAAATGGACAGCTCAACCGGCTTCATCGCTTTCCCTTTAACCACAGGGCAAACCTGTACGCTGAAATCGAGCGGTGAATTAGCGTTGCTTAGCACATCAACGCTGAGCACGCCTTCCGTCGGCAGCTGCATATCATCAACCAGAACGCTGAGCGGAGCGGCAACGCGCTCAACGCTGGATAAGCGCTGCAGGATATGCCCCAAACCAACATAAGCTGCGGTCAGCTCTTCCTGCTCAGACCATAATAGCGAGAACAGGCGAGCGCGATTATCCACGCTCAAATACGGCGCGAGCCGCACCGCCAAAGGCCAAAAGTAGCGATCCAGTATTTTCCCTCGAGCGCCAATACGGCGATTCACCGCATCCCAGAGCGCAACAGCATCATCTTCGCTAAATCCGCTAACAGGCTCAGGCAAACATAACGCCGACAAGGCAGAGAGATGATCGGCAATAAACTCTTCGTCGCGTTCTTGATCAGCCTCTTCCGATGAAAAATCATGAATAAAAGCATCAACCATAACTTTCGCCAGCTCATATTCGGCCAGTATGGCGATCTCGATGGGATAATCATGGTTATTGATTCCCGCTCGATGCGTGAACCTTGTGACCACACCGCAGGCCTGATTCCCTGGGTTAATATGGCTACCAAAATCCAGCGTGCGACCAGCCAGATTCAAGGCTAATTGGCCCGACTCATCCGCCGCGAGCGCGCCGATCAAATGGGATTTACCCGCCTGTGACAGGCCGAAAAAACCGATGCTTGGCAAATGCTGCGGCAGTTCTTGCATCGACGTAGCCTGATACCGGCAGCGATGCAGTTTTACACGCAGGCTATCAGCCTCAATATCTAGTCTCGGTGAGTGCTGACGCGTGTTTTCCAGCCAATCAAGCGCCAGATCGACATGCTGCGTGATAACCTGAAGCTGGTTATTAATTTGTTTTGAATTCAATGGTTTCATTGGCTAAATACGCTCCCACTGTCGATCCAATAATGGGTGCTATCCGATAATGTGTTTAGTTTTAGTTTTAAGTGATGCAAAGGAACAGGCGTGCCGTCATCCAGCGTCACCTCAGCCAGCTTGAAGCGTTCAGGGCCTTGTTCTGGATTCTCCGCTTCGGTTGCTAATCTCACGTTAAGCACGCTCTCGCCCGCCACTTTGCGCGCCAGCTGTTGGTCAGCGATAGATAAGCGATATAGCGGCGATGCAGGCCAACGATCGTTGTCGAGCTGGCGGAACCCCAAACACACGGGGCCGCGCATTTGGAAAGAACCTTCGCTTGGTAGCTCAAAATCAGGATTATCGAGATCGATATCGCTATAACAAACGTCGCTCGCCATTAATGACTGATTACCATCCAGCGTGCCGAGATAGCACACCGTCGAGTAGGGCTGGAAATCTCCGGCTTTGCAGTTGAACGTTGCCAAGCGCAAATTCACCGCCAGCAAGCAAAGCATCGCCCCCACCGCGGCGGTGGATTTCGGGTTATCAATGCGCCCGCGTTTGTTAAACGGATACCATTCGCTGGTGTGATAGCCCTCAAGCGGCAAAATGCGGTTAATCGGCAAAGGCTGTAAATGGCGGAACAGCGCCTGAATGCCAGGGAAACGCGAAGGGCGGCCTGTCAGAAGCAGTACATCACAGGAATACAGCGCCACAACTTCACACAGTGAACGCAGATGCTGCGTGATACGCATCCGTGGCGATAGGAACTCCGCGTGGAGTTTGCTTAGCTTGAGGATCAGCGGAACCTGCAAAATATCAAAAGGCACCGCATCGGCAGGCTGAGCACGCTGTACGTCATTATTAATATATTCCTGCACTTTAATCGTTGGCTGTTGATTCAATAGTTCGCCAAAGGTCGCATCGATTTCAGCGGCGGTATCCAATGGGTCGTAACGTTCATAAGACTCAAGAATAGCGCGCCCAATCGGGCTAAAGATCTGCAACGTCGCCTGCTGACGCAGCGCAGAAATGCCGCCGTCGCCAAATAGCTTATTCATCAGTTCATCGCTGTCGGCAACGCCCGCCTTCCGGCATGCGTTCTGCAAGGCAGGCAACACATATAAGCGAATGACATCTAACAAAATATCGTCGCCTGCTAGCTTGAAGCCCTCACGGAAGAGCAATCGAGGAATAATTTTGACGTTGCTGCCAGCACCATCGTCTAAACGGTATTGGGTAATCGCTAAATCGGTAGTGCCACCGCCGATATCAATCGACGCAATACGCAGCGTTTTTCCGGCAACCTCACCTTCCGCCAGCTCGCGGTCGGTTCGCGCCTGACTGGCAAAAAACTCTTCGCTACAGCCGCCAAAATTGACCTGAGTTTCGTTATACAGATACACCATTTGCCCACAGGTCGCTTCGTCCCATTCCATCTGCACGTCAGGCACCGGCACCGTACTTTCTGCTCGATCGGCTTCGCTGGAGAAATCATGATCGGCCGGATGCCAGCCCATGCTTTTCCATACCAAGCCAATGGCCTGATACATACGGCGGCGGAAGATTTCGCGCTCCGGTTTTGGCATGGCAGACGGCAGGGTCAAAATAATGCTGCGCAGCTGACGAGGCGCTGAGGAATGCGTCATTTTTAGACGCTGGGCGACGCTGTTTATCTGCATCAGTGCCTGAGCCAATAATTCAGATAACATAAACGTCATCAGTGAACTGCGGCTGTAGTGCGCAGAAAATACCGGTAAACGCTCGTCTAATGGCTGGTCGTAAAGTGGCTGACCCTGATCGTTTAATAAAAACGTGAGCGGAAGCGCGGTCGCAGACGGCTCTTGCTGGGCTTGGTGCAGTGCGTTAAAACGCCAGCCGTGCAGGTACTCTTCTTCGTCCCATAGATAGCGGCGCGGGCTAGAAAGTCCCGTTGAGCCTTCGGTGCCCACTCGCTGCGATGCCATACGGCTGGCTTCTCGGCCAACACGCACAATCGACGGCCAGACAAACGCCTGTTCGCGCCCGCTTTCTACGGAAAAATTACGCTTACCAAACTCGGCCTGAGAAAACTCAACGCGGCTATCAAACAGTTCGTTATACACATAGTGCGGCTGGCTAAGATCGCGCAGATTCAGCTCGTAGGTTTGTTTCAGGCCATTAAGTTCATCGAGATGATCTTCAACCAAAATTCCGCAGGTATGGGAGTTCCCAACATCCATAATCAAATCGACATGAACGGTGGGTTCTTGCAGCGTGCTGGTATTGAGCTTAATAGTGGGCACATTAAGCTGTTTGCCGAGCAGATACAGGATATTTAAGTAGTGCGCCTGATACTCAAACTCGCGTAGCGCGGTTTGGATGCCGACAGAATGCCGATCTTCCTGCTGTATCGCTTGCTGAGTGAAGACCTCGCGCAGCCAGCCATCCACCCAAGTGAGATCGAGAAACTCAGCCAGTTCTTCACTGCGATAGGCCAGAGCGAACCCCGCACCGCTTTTGACGTCGTTTTCGCTGGGTTGCAGGGATTCATTGCTCTGCCCATCGGCAGAAATGGCCGTATCAAATGCCATGCATACGCGATAGGTATTCCCATCACGATCGGGCTTATCTAGCGCTAAAACCTGCATTCGCGCCCAGTTGTCAGGCCCACCTAAAAACGTGCGCGGCGGATTAAAACGGAAAAAAGGCAAAGGCAGCCAGATCCCATCCAGCAATTGCAGCGACTGCTCCAACGAAATACTCGATTCCGGCTTCACCCGTTCCGGTGGCGTACCAGCTGGTGCGGGCAGCCAGTAAGTATCGCTTTCAGCATTGTGCAGTAAACGCAGCAGAGGCCCATTCGCCGTTTGGCGTACAAATTTGCCGGGGAGCTCCGCCGTGAAATTGGGCTTGAGAGCAAAATCCAAAAACTGAATGCCGCTGTTCTGAATGAGCGCAACCTGATGCTTGTAATCGGTGATGGTGGCTAACATGGTTTTATTCATCCATTTTTACTGAGATGACTTGCTGATGCGCGTCATATTGATTGGCAAGATAGTGTCGGCGTCATAACGCCCATTGCAGTCGGCCACGCCGTTTTCACCCGACTTACAAATCAACTGTGGGATTTTGTAACGCGAGCCATCGCTGCATTTGGCTTTGGTGCGGCTGTCGACGACCAAGCTTCCCGAGCTCATAAGCCCCACGGTGACACTGGCGTTACAGCTGATGCCATCGCCATGGATGATTTTCACGCTGCCTTTGCTATTTTTAATCTGATAAACCAAGCTCGGCGGCTTACCAATGCGCGGGGTTTTAATGTCCAGACTGGCGCGCCATTTGCCATTCATAAAACGCGTTGACCCCAATTTCACCGCCTCAGCAGGCATCACCAACGCGTCGGCGGATACCGCTGTTTTTTGAACTTCGACAGGCTTCACCTCCGGCGTTTTTACCACTTCAACCACCGGCGTTGGTGCGGCTATCTGCGCAACGGGTAAATGCGTTTTTGGTGCAGCGGCACGGGATGGCAGAGCCCGTTTTTCACTCTCAGGGGCGGTTTTCTTCACCGTCTCCGAGGATTTCACCACCGGTTTAGGCGCGTCGCTTTTGGCCCGAATTTGGTAGAAAAGTATCCCCAACACCGCCAGCGCCAGCGGTAACCACCACAGCTGACGCCACTCTCGGCGGCGTACCACTTTGCTGGGTTCCGTTGCTGCTGTATCAGCATTCTGCGGTGCTTGTTCGGTTAGCTTGAGTGCAGGGATAGCGGGCGGTTTCGGGGTTTCAGTGATTCTAATTTCGCTTGGCGCAGCATCACTCAGTGCGGCTCTCAAACAATCAAAAGCATCGGCTCTGGATTTTTTATCCAGATTCACAAAGCCCCAAAAAGTGAGCACCGGTTTGCCATCCACCAAGAAAACATGATTAGCACCGGGGAACTGCATGGCTTTCGCTAACAAAATGCCGAACAGGCGCAAAGCCGATTTCTCTGACAGTTGAGCCTTCTGGCTGAGTTCATTCACTGTCTGTTGGCAATGTTCTAGCTGGCTCAGCGCAGAAGCGCGCTCTTCATCGCTCGCGGCAATCCACGAAGTTATTTTTCCTGAGATGGGCGCGTACCAATCAATACGATCGCCGCCTTCATTAGGCTGTGGGATCGCCAACATATCGGCGATACTTTGCTGATGACGCAGGCGTAGCGTTTCTCTTAGCTGTAGCGCTGAAGCGTAAACAGGCTGGCCGTTTTCGCCCAACGCGAGAAAATCATCCAAGCTGCCGCTGCGTAATAATTGTTTTGCCACGAAATAACCTTTTGATAGACGTCTGACTACAACGGCTACTTTAGATCTTCTCTCTACAATCAAACGGTCAAAAAAGTGGCTAAAATGGTGGCTACTAAGCCAATCAATTCACGTACTTGTGCTTTACTTTAGTCATTCTAGGCAAGTTCTATCCTTCTTCTAGCTGCTCCCAGCCCCCTTTTATCGCCTCCGCCTTCATCTCGTTGCTGGTTTTAATGGCTCTAGCAATATATTCATTTGAAATTAAAATCACGCTACAAAGACATAAAACACCCACACAATTTAAATTTAATGATTTTAATTGTGAAATATTTGTTTATTTAAGTATAAAGTTTAACCACTCCAGGCCGACAATCATTCTTAGCTCACTCTCTCTTTTCGCTACGCTTCAAGCACACGTTAAGGATTGTCCGGATGCGCAATAACCAACCGATTACCCAGCAAGAATATACGCTAGCAGACGACGCAACGCTGATGTCGACAACCGATCCCAATAGCTACATCACCTATGCGAATGCCAGTTTTATCGAAGCGAGTGGTTTCACCGCCGAAGAGATCATTAAGCAACCCCACAACGTCGTTCGCCATCCGGATATGCCACCGCAGGTTTTTGCAGATATGTGGGCAACGCTAAAACAGGGCGAACCTTGGACAGGATTGGTTAAAAACCGTCGGAAAAACGGGGGGTTTTATTGGGTGCGCGCCAACGCCGTACCGGTTGTGAGAGGCGGGAAAACCGTCGGATTTATGTCAGTCCGCACTAAAGCCTCTAACGAAGAAATAGCAAAAGCCAGCCAGCTTTATGAGCAGATGAATCAGAATAAACTCGGTAGCCGACGAGTGCATAAAGGATTGTTATTACGCTCAGGTTTTTGGCGCTGGACATCAATCATGAAAACCATGCCCTTACGTTGGAGAATTCGCACCGCGCTGTTTGCCCTCCTCCCGCTTTCCATTGCAACGGTGAGTGCCTTGAATGTCGAGCATCTGGCGCTAGGCATTTTCTCTGCGGCCATGGCGCTGTTTCTTATCCTGATCTCGGCATGGTTAGAATCACAAATATCTCGCCCGCTAGAACGGGTTTGCCAACAGGCATTGCGGGTCGCCACCGGCGCGAGTCATAACGTGGAGCATATGAATCGCGTTGATGAAATTGGTGTGACGCTACGCGCCATTGGTCAATTAGGGCTGATGTTCCGTTGGCTCGTTAATGACGTGAGTGGGCAGGTGATCAACGTGCGCAGCGCCAGCGACGAACTGGCACAGGGCAATATTGACCTCAGCGCCCGCACGAAGCAAACCGCGGCAAACGTGCAGCAAACGGCGTCAACCATGACGCAAATGACGATTACGGTGCAAAACAATACGGAAACGGCAGCCAAAGCCGATCAGTTATCCATTTCAGCGAGCAGCGCGGCAACTAACGGCGGTCAGGTGATGGAAACCGTGATTGCGACCATGGATGAGATCGCCAGCAGCACTAAAAAAATCGCCTCTATCACCAGCCTTATCGATAGCATTGCTTTTCAAACCAATATCTTGGCGCTCAACGCAGCCGTCGAGGCCGCACGAGCAGGGGAAGATGGAAAAGGTTTTGCCGTGGTCGCAGGTGAAGTGCGTAACTTAGCCCAACGCAGCGCAAGCGCCGCGAGCGAAATTAAAAGCCTGATCGAGGCCAGCGCGGAAAAAGTCCAAAGCGGCACAAATCAGGTTCATACGGCCGGAAGTACCATGCGGGATATCGTTGAGCAGGTGAGAAATGTCACCGATCTTATTGCACAGATTAGCGCCGCCACCTCAGAACAGGGGGCCGGACTCAATGAGGTCAGTCGAGCCATTGATGAGCTTGATCGCATCACCCATCAAAATGCCGTTTTGGTACAAGAAGGTGCAGAAGCCTCAGCTAAAGTAAAACAGCAGGCCATGTGGCTCGTCGATGCAGTGACCGTATTTAGATAGTTGTCAGCGTCCCCATCCGGCCTAATCGCGAGGCGGGATGGGTGAATCATGTCCTTCTCTTTGAATTAATCTTAGATCTATTCATTTCTGAAATCTGCGCCATATAGGCTATGCTCCATTCAGAGCAAGGCAAAAGCATTATTTCTTACGTAAAAATCATCCACAGATGAAATTATTGGCCATTGAAGGCCGCTTCAATATCAATCAGGAGAAAGGTTTGTCCGATACCCCCGCAACGCCCCAATGCAGCCGACGATTTACCCCGCAAAGGATTATTAATATCTGCTTCTTTGCTGTTTTCGTTTTTACATCGTTACTTTTCTGGCGTCAGGGGCAAGTGCTGAACAACGGCTATCAGGCAAGTCAATTAAACCGGCTGGAAAACGTGAGCGCGCAGCTTGGAAGCCGCATGCAGTTTCGTTTAGATAACCTGCTTTTCTTACGCAATTACATGCGCTATATGCTTTCTCAGCCCATCATGCCGGAGCAAAAACGGCTGCTTGAAGCTGAAATGGCCACGCTGCGCGTGCAGGATATCTGGCAAACCGGTCATAGCCATTCAGCATCGCCGCCGCTCAATGGGATCGGCGATAATCAAATGGGTTTACTTCCCTCAAGCGACCGTCCGAATAACGACCTGTGGCTAACAGAGCTCAATGCCGCGATGCGTCTAAAAGCGTTACTGCCACTCACCAATCTTAATCAGGCGTTACAGCCGCGTATTTACTATATCTCGCGCTCAGGCTTCTACTTGTCTTCAGCGCCACCACGGGATAAGTCGCTGATTTCAGGACTGTATACGCATATGTTGGCGCGGCCTTACTTCCCGATGGCGACACCAGAAGCAAATCCACATCGAAAAGCGTTTTGGAGCCGCATGTTTGACAATCAGCAAGACGGGATGCTGATCAGTGCAACTGCGCCCGTCGATTATGGCGATCGTTGGTGGGGAATTCTGGGGATGGATTTCTCGATTAAAAGACTCAATTACTATCTGCAAGCGGCGCTGCCTTCCCATCCGCACAGCGTTTTTATGCTGTATGACAGTCACTTTGAACCGATCACTTCTTCCGACAGCAACTGGTATCGCGGTAAATACTTTTCTGAGGCACAACGTCTCTTACTACAGAAAGCCGTATTAAAGCAAAGCGAAGGGACAATCCGTATCGGCACCAGTTTTGTGACCTTTACCCGAATGGAAAATCCGAATATCACCTTGATTAGTCTACAATCCTTACGTCAAGGCTTGCAGGATCAGTATGGCCGTATCAGCCTGACGCTGGTCGCGCTGTGGTGTCTCTTTGTTATCACGCTGATTGGCACTCATTACGTCATATCGCGGCTAGTGCGCAATATGGAAACCTTACAAAATCGGCTGAGCTGGCGCGCAGAGCATGATCCGTTAACCGAACTGCTCAACCGACGTGGTTTCTTTGATAAAGCCGAAGAGATAACACGCAAAGGCCAGTGCTATGGGCGTTCCATGGCTATCATTCAGGTCGATTTAGATAAGTTCAAGAATATCAATGATGTTTATGGCCACCACGTTGGCGATTTGGCGCTTAAACATGCCGCAGATACGATGACATCAATGCTACGCAAGCAGGACATCATTGGCCGCATTGGCGGCGAGGAGTTCTGCATCATGCTGCCAAACGCCGTACTTTCTGAGGCGGTGGCGATTGCGGAACGCATTCACGCACAGCTTAATCGCCAAAATCTGATACTTTCTGACGGTAGAACCGTGGAAGTCACCGCATCAATGGGGGTTTCTGCCTGTTCAGGGACAACAGGTTGCAGTATAGAGAGCTTACAATCGCAGGCCGATAAACGCCTGTATCTCGCGAAAACGGCAGGACGTAACCAAGTTTGTGCCAGCGATATGGATGCATAACCCGTCAGCGACGTGTCGATAAAAGTGACCCCGATCACATTTTGTATCTGCATGAATTATATAAATATTCGTGCAGATTTATTTTCCTTTCAAGAAACTTCTTAGCCGTAGATATATTTAAACTAAATCCTATTTAACGAATATTTATTCTTTAAACGAGAAATAATGTTATTTATCGTCATATTCAAAAATAATAAAAATAAGTAAATTTCCGACCATGCTTTCTATACATAAATTTACTCATTACATGAAAGAATAAGCGATGTTTATTTTAAGTCCGTAGCGAAATTACGATGCTTAAATATCAATCGCTTGTAAACGTTATAAATAAGACTATTCCTATCAGAAGTGGGTTTTCGCTAAACGAAAACTAAACAAACTTATACAAAAAACACTACTCATTGATTTTATTAATAAAAAAATAATTCAATTTTCGTACAGGGATCGCTATTATTATCTAGCGTCTTCATTTTTGTGACAACTGTCACATGATGATATAGTTTCACAAGTAAAATACTTATTAAGTTGGAATCTATCATGAAAAAATTAACTAGCCTGGCCGTAATTATCGGCTTAGCAACTTCTGTTTCTGCTTTTGCTGCTAACTCTGAAAACACTGGCTATTATGCTGGTGCTAAAATGGGTACCAGCCTGGAGCAAATCCACGGCCAGAAATCTGCAACTGGTAACAGCGTACCACGTGACACCAAACAAGCTGGCACCGCTGGCCTGGTATTCGGTTATAACTTCCAGAATGAATTCAACCTGCCAGTTCGTGCAGAATTAGATTATTCATTCCGTGATACTACTGATACCGATCACTTCATCAAAGCTGACAACACTCGTACTCACAACCGTGTACGTCTGCAGACCGCTATGCTGAACGGTTACTACGACATCAATACCGACACTGCTTTCACTCCATACATCAGTGCTGGTATCGGTTACGCTAACGTAAACCTGAAAAACACTCAGGATGGTGCAAGCCACACTGGTAACGGTGATAACTTCGCATGGAGCGTTGGTACTGGCGTTTCTTACGCTATCAACAACCACATGGATCTGGATCTGGGCTACAAATACCTGGACGCTGGCGATGCAACTGCACAAGCGTCCAAAGTTAAAGTGGCTACCCACGATTTCACCGCTGGTGTTAACTACTACTTCTAAGACCTTTTCTTCTAAGCTTTATGCTTAGAGAATGTCTGGTAAGTATGAGTCATAAAAAACCCGCCATTGGCGGGTTTTTTTACGTTTGAATTTTACGTCTAAAAACAATTTACGTCTAAAAACAAAGGGGCTTTAGTTCACGCCGCGTAGCGCCATCATCTGGCGTAGGTGAGCAAACACGTTCCCCACCCGCAGACCATTGTGTTCAAATTCACTGGTGATCCACGTTTCCACGTTGCCAATATGCTTAGCCGTTTCCAGCGATAAACCAACATCCACATACATGTCATTGTAATAAACCGCCGCAACCACTGGCACCGTATTGGCAGCCAAGCGCTCTGCGTCGTACAGCGGTTGCCATTCTGAACGCTGCGCCAACTGATGAACCGCGTCGCGGAACGGTCGTAAACACTGCATTTCATCAAACATCCACGGATAGATCATCTCGCCCGTTAACAACAATGGACGGCAGTCGGCTTGAAACTCAGGCAGCGTGTCATGCACGCGCTGCGCTGCCCAGTTGGTCGCCCCACTGTGGTTATCCGCATAGATACTTTCGTGCAGTACCGCGTACAGAGGGTGCTCGGTGAAACCGGTGAGATGCATCACCTGCGACAAGAACGTATCGCTCAGCTCACCTTCATGATTAAAGGCTTCGTCAAACAGCCATAGCAAATTCTCATAGCCTTCACTCATGCCTAACTGAATACCCAGCGTTTGCAAACGCTGTACGGTGAGAATATCGCCATCGGGCAGATATACATCATGCTCGTTTAGCACGTCCGCGATGCGGTTGATTTGCTGCTGCATATGAGGATAGCGGGAGAAGAAAATCTGATTCTTTTCTTTCAGCTTCTGATAGGTGCGCTGATACAGCAGTTCGGCATCAGGTTTAATTGAGGGTAGGCCACCGGTGATATAGCAGGCTTCAAGCCCTTCTGGAGCCTGAGATAAGTAAGTCAGGGTGATAAAACCGCCAAAGCTCTGCCCTAAGCTGCTCCATTTGCGACCACCAAACTGCGTTTTTCTGAGATGTTCGGCGTCAGCCACAATAGAATCAGCACGGAAATAGCTGAGATAATCAGCGGTTTGATCCGCGTCCATATTGCGGATCACACTCGATTCGATCCTGCTGCTCTGCCCCGTGCCGCGTTGATCAAGCAAGATCACGCGGAAGCTTTTCAGCGCCTCGCCTAACCACCCGCCTTTGCTGGTCGGTCGCGGTGATTTCCCACCTGGGCCGCCTTGTAAGAACAGCAAACATGGCAAATCTTCTGCCGCTTTGCCGCCCTCTGATAACTCACGCGCAAAAACCGTAATACGGCGCGGATCAGTTTCATCAAACCAGTTCAGCGGTACCGATACACGATGCTCTCGCACCCACATACCGGCTAACAGATATTCCTTTTCAATCATGGCAGACCACTCTGCGGCAAAATTCATTTTTATCGCTCAACAATGCTCAAGCCGCCTTCGCGGTAGCGCGTCATTTGCTCACTCGGCGTATTACCGAAGAAGCGTTTATATTCACGGCTAAATTGCGAGGCGCTCTCATAGCCAACGCGAATGGCTGCGGTGCTGGCTTTGAGCCCGTCGTGCAACATCATCATCCGCGCCTTATGCAAACGGAACGATTTGATGTACTGCAACGGAGAGGTTGCCGTAACGGCTTTGAAGTTATGGTGGAACGCAGAAACGCTCATATTGACTTCCTGCGCCAGCAAATCAACGTTTAGGCTATCTGAGTATTGTTGTTCAATCAGGCGTAGCGCCTTAGCGATCTGACTGAAGTGGCTGTGACGATTAGCTAATGCCTGTAGCGCTTCGCCACCGTCGCCACACAGCGCGTGGAACAGCATTTCGCGCACAATTTGCGGCCCTAATACACGAGCCTGTAATGGATTAGCCATTGCGTCAACCAAGCGTTCTGTCGCACAAAACATCGATTCATCCAATGACACCGATTTCACACCGCTCGACTGACAGCGCTGCTTAGTTGCCAAACCGTCACCGATATCCATCAAGAGGTCCTGCAACATGCTGGTATTTACCCGCACCGATAAACCGATCAACGGCTCATCTGGAGTGGCAAACGTCTCACATTCACAGGGTAATGGAAGCGTCATGAGCAGATAGTTAGTGGGATCGTAGCGAAAAACTTGCTCGCCGAGATAGCCCACTTTATGCCCTTGCAGCACAATGATAATACAAGGCTCATACATCACCGGTGTACGCGGCTGATGCTGATTTGCATAGATTATTTTTACATTCTCAATCGGTGACGCACTCACTCCAGGCTGAGCCACCTGACGGCTTAGCTGCTGTGCAAGCTGTGTCCACCGCTCATCGATTAACATTGACCAATCCCCGCCGAACCAAATAAAGTGCAATGAATGATGCCAAATACATCTCTATTTCTACAGTTGATTGTAGAAATAGGCAAGTCATCAACAGAAATGAGCATTGAGCCACACGCTCATTGCGCCCAGAATAGCATTCAGAAAATGCAATGGCGTCGACGGCCAAAGCATAACGAATCAAAATAAATACTGAGGCTAATTTCAATGCAAAATTTTACACTCCACACCCCAACTAAAGTTCTGTTCGGCGAAGGCCAAATCGCTAATCTGCGCAACGAAGTACCCGAAAATGCCCGCATCCTGATCACCTACGGCGGCGGCAGCGTAAAACGCACCGGCGTTTTGGATCAGGTTCACGCGGCGCTGAAAGGTTTACACGTATTTGAATTCGGCGGCATCGAGCCAAACCCATCTTACGAAACGCTGATGAAATGCGTTGAAGTGGTTCACAACGAAAAAATCGATTTCCTGCTGGCTGTCGGCGGCGGTTCCGTTATTGATGGCACCAAGTTCATTGCCGCAGCGGCAAACTACGTCGGGGAGCCTTGGGACATTCTTGAAACCTACGGCAGCAAAATCACCAGCGCAATCCCATTGGCAGCGGTATTAACCTTGCCAGCGACCGGTTCCGAAATGAACAAGGGCGCGGTTATCACTCGCCGTGCGACAGGAGACAAACGTGCATTCCAGTCTCCATTTGTGATGCCTCAGTTCGCTATCCTAGATCCAGTTGTAACCTACACGCTGCCAGCTCATCAGGTAGCAAACGGCGTAGTGGATGCGTTTGTGCATACCGTTGAACAATATCTGACTTACCCTGTTGACGCTAAAGTTCAGGACCGTTTCGCAGAAGGTCTGCTGTTGACCCTGATCGAAGAAGGCCCACGTGCGCTGGCTGAGCCTGAAAACTATGACGTTCGCGCCAACATTATGTGGAGTGCCACTATGGCGCTGAACGGCCTGATTGGTGCTGGTGTGCCACAGGACTGGGCAACGCATATGCTGGGTCATGAACTGACTGCGATGCACGGCATGGATCACGCACAGACCTTAGCCGTGGTACTGCCCTCTCTGCTGCAAGCAAAACGCCAACAGAAACACGCTAAGCTGCTGCAATATGCAGAGCGCGTATGGAATATTCGTGAAGGCAATGAAGAACAGCGCATTGATGCAGCGATTGCTGCTACACGTAAATTCTTCGAAGAAATGGGCATTAAAACGTATCTGAAAGATTACGGTGTTGATGCCAGCTCCATCCCAGGCCTGCTGGCAAAACTGGAAGAGCACGGCATGACTGCGCTGGGCGAAAACAGTGATATCACGCTGGAAGATAGCCGTAAGATTTACGAAGCGTCGCTGTAAGAATATCTGAAAAACTGACCCCACCCCAACCCTCCCCTTCGCAGGGGAGGGAGCAGACCAGTTCTCGATATTATTCAAGCGCTCGCTCTGCTCCTCCCCCTGACAAGGGGGAGGTTGGGAGGGGGTCAAGCCTCAGCGTTACTCGCCAACATACTCCATCGTCACACGCGGAGTTAACTTGGTAATGAGCTCATAAGCACTGATCCCCGTATAGCTTGCGATCTTCTCAACCGGTAGTTCAGCGCTCCATAGCACCACTTCATCGCCCACTTTATCTGTGGCTTCAGGGCCTAAATCGACTGAAATCATATCCATAGATACGCGGCCAACGATCGGCACTTCACGGCCATTCAGCAGCACAGGTGTTCCTGAAGGTGCACTGCGCGGATAGCCATCACCGTATCCAATCGCGACCACGCCTAAACGAGTATCACGCTGGCTGACCCAAGTTCCGTTATAGCCAACGGGCTCACCGGCCTTGTGCTCACGCACGGCAATCAGGCTAGATTTTAGCGTCATCACCGGCTGTAAACCGTAGTGATCGGCATAAGGTTCTGCCAGCGGCGATACGCCATACAGGATAATCCCAGGGCGTACCATATCGCGGTGCGACTGAGGCCAAAGCAGAATACCGCCGGAAGCCGCAATTGACTGCAAGCCCGGTTTACCCGTCGCGAATGCATCAAAGCAGGCCAGTTGAGCTTCAGTCATTCCCGTTTCTGGCTCATCCGCACGGCTAAAGTGGCTCATGATATTGACGGGCTGCTCAACGTTGCGGCAGTTGGAAAGACGCTGATAGAAAGCTTCCGCCTGCTCTGGGCGCACACCCAAACGGTGCATACCCGTGTCGAGCTTCATCCAAACCTTAATCGGGCGCTCTAAATCAGCCTCTTCTAAAGCCTGCAACTGCTCTTCGCTATGGATGGCCGTCTCAATATTGTTGGCGACTAAAACCGGCAGGTCATCGGCAGAGAAAAAACCTTCCAACATCAGGATAGGTTTCACGATGCCGCCTGAACGCAGTTTCAGCGCTTCTCCGATACGCGCCACGCCATAGCAGTCTGCATCTTTTAACGTTTTGGCAGTTTCTAAAAGACCGTGCCCGTAAGCATTGGCTTTTACAACGGCTATCAGTCGGCTGTGCGGCGCAAATTGACGAATTTGCTGAAAGTTGTGTCGCAGAGCGCGGCGATCAATGACTGCGGTTGCCGCTTTCATTTCTATTCCTTCCCGATTTCTCAAATGAGTTAATAAATACACCTACCGCTAAACGGGCACAATGTTGCTGCCCATTCAATTATTCGTCGTCGTACTGCGGGCCTGCGTAGTTGTCGAAACGTGAGAACTGGCCGTTAAAGGTTAAGCGAACCGTACCGATTGGGCCGTTACGCTGTTTACCCAGAATAATCTCCGCAATGCCTTTTAAATCACTATTCTCGTGATAAACCTCGTCACGATAGATAAACATGATCAAGTCGGCATCCTGCTCGATTGAGCCCGATTCACGCAGGTCGGAGTTAACCGGGCGTTTATCGGCACGCTGCTCCAAGGAACGGTTAAGCTGAGACAGCGCCACCACCGGTACCTGCAACTCTTTCGCTAATGCTTTGAGTGAGCGCGAAATTTCCGCGATTTCCAAGGTACGGTTATCTGATAAAGAAGGAACACGCATCAACTGTAGGTAGTCGATCATGATTAGGCTAAGACCATCATGCTCGCGGAAAATACGGCGTGCGCGTGAACGTACTTCCGTTGGGGTTAGGCCGGAGGAATCATCGATATACATGTTCCGTTTTTCCAGCAGAATCCCCATGGTGCTGGAAATTCGCGCCCAATCTTCATCATCTAGCTGACCGGTACGAATTTTGGTTTGGTCGACGCGAGCCAAGGAAGCCAGCATACGCATCATGATCTGTTCACCGGGCATTTCCAGACTAAAAATCAGTACCGGTTTATCCTGCGTCATCGCGGCGTTTTCACACAGGTTCATCGCAAAGGTGGTTTTCCCCATCGATGGACGTGCTGCCACGATAATTAAATCAGAGCGCTGCAAACCTGCGGTTTTCTTGTTCAGATCCTGATAGCCAGTATCAACGCCAGTGACACCATCGTGTGGCGTCTGGTAGAGCTGCTCAATTCGCGCAACCGTCTGTTCAAGAATACGATCGACGCTTTTTGGCCCTTCATCTTTATTGGCACGATTCTCAGCGATTTGGAAAACGCGAGACTCAGCCAGATCCAGCAGATCTTCGCTGCTGCGGCCTTGCGGATCGTAGCCAGCATCGGCGATCTCGTTAGCTACGGAGATCATATCGCGAACTACCGCACGTTCACGCACGATATCAGCATAAGCACCGATGTTTGCCGCACTTGGGGTGTTTTTCGACAGCTCGGCTAGATATGCAAAGCCACCTACCGATTCTAATTCGCCGCGCTGTTCTAATGATTCAGACAGCGTGATCAGGTCGATAGGCTTGCTCATTTCTAGCAAGCGCTGCATTTCAGTAAAGATGAGGCGGTGTGGACGGCTGTAGAAATCGTTGGCGACGACGCGTTCTGCCACGTTATCCCAGCGCTCGTTGTCCAGCATCAACCCGCCCAACACGGACTGTTCCGCTTCCAGCGAATGTGGTGGTAGCTTGAGCCCCTCCATCTGCCTGTCGCGCGGGGTCTCGTTTGATTTGTTGGTGGGTTTATTTCCTGCCATAGTGGGAATGCTTTACCTGTTAATGAAAGACGCGTCAGTATACCTGAATGTACCCGATTTTCGATTATAACAATGACACTATGCATCTGAGGAAAGACGATGGCAAAACGTATCCAGTTTAACGCCCACGGCGGGCCAGAAGTTCTTGAATATGTAGAGTTTACTCCAAAAGATCCCGCGGCTGGCGAAGTGCAAATCAGCAATAAAGCAATCGGAATCAACTACATTGACACCTATATTCGTGGCGGACTGTACCCAGTTCCCCAGTTTCCTTCAGGGCTAGGAACCGAAGCGGCTGGCGTAGTGACAAAAGTGGGCGCAGGCGTAACCAGCATAGAAGTGGGTGACCGCGTGGTTTATGCGCAAAGCTCGCTCGGCGCCTACAGCACCGTTCATAACGTACCAGCCGAGAAAGTTGCGCTGCTTCCCGAAGCCATTAGCTTTGAACAAGGTGCCGCCGCTTTCTTAAAAGGCCTGACCGTGCATTATCTACTGCGTCAAACCTATGAAATTAAAGCGGGTGAAATTTTCTTATTCCATGCCGCAGCCGGTGGCGTCGGCCAAATCGCCTGCCAGTGGGCAAAAGCGCTCGGCGCCAAACTGATTGGCACCGTGGGCTCCGATGCCAAAGCAGAACGGGCCAAACAGGCGGGGGCATGGGCAACCATTAATTATCAAACCGAAGACATTGCCCAACGCGTGTCTGAACTGACTCAGGGTGAAAAAGTCAGCGTCGTGTACGACTCGGTAGGGAAAAGCACTTGGTTGGCCTCGCTTGATAGCCTGAAAAAACGCGGCCTGATGGTGAGCTTCGGCAACGCTTCAGGCCCCGTTACCGGCGTCGATTTGGGAATTTTAAACCAGAAAGGATCGCTGTATGTCACGCGCCCTTCTCTCAACGGCTACATCAATAATCATCAGGATTTACTCAGCGCCAGCCACGAACTCTTTTCGCTGATCGCCAGCGGCGCGATTAACGTGGAGGTGCCCGATACGCAAAAATTTGCTTTAGCGGATGCCAAAAAAGCACACGAAACCCTGCAAAGTCGCGGAACACAGGGATCGAGTTTGTTGATACCGGAGTAATAGCCCTCCTTAATTGATAAAGAAGGGCAATCGGCCCCTCCCCCTGCGAAGGGGGAGGCTGGGAGGGGGTTACAACTCAACGATTAATAATATCGCCTCGTCTGTGGCTTCTGCATAGAGCGATAGATCCACACCACCACAATAGCCAAAGCAATCCACGGCAGCAGTTTAAAGACCATCACAAACAGGCCACCAAACAGCATGAACAGTGTGGCAACGGCCACGGCGGCGATAATGCCAAGAATTGAAATTCCGGTCACCATCAGCATGACAAAAAAGCCAAGAATAAAGAGGACTTCCAACATGGTGATCTCCTGAGTGAAATACAACGGTGATACCGTCGACTACTCAGTGATTTACAAGAATCATGCCAAGAATATAAATTACGTAACTATCTGAATTTACGAGAAAGCGCTGCAACGTAGGCTACAGCGCCTGATGAGTTTTACTAACTTTTAGTTTTATTCACCACGTGACTGACTAACAAATTGCAAAGCGGCTTCAACCACTTCAACGCCAGCTCCCGCCTTGTGCGCATTTTCACTCAGATGACGACGCCATTGGCGAGCGCCCGGAATGCTCTGGAATATACCGAGTATATGGCGTGTGATATGGCCCAGATAGGTTCCATTAGCCAATTCACGTTCAATATACGGATACAAAGAACGTACCACATCAATGCTGTTCGGCACTTCGACAGAGGGATCAAATAACTCGCGATCGACATGCGCCAAAATGCTTGGGCTTTGATAGGCTTCGCGCCCCATCATCACGCCGTCCAGATGCTGTAGATGAATTTTGGCTTCTTCCAGCGTTTTAACACCACCGTTGATAGCGATGTTCAGATGTGGGAAGTCACGTTTCAACTGATAAACACGCTCATAATCAAGCGGCGGGATCTCGCGGTTTTCTTTCGGACTTAAGCCAGAGAGCCATGCTTTGCGCGCATGAACTGTAAAGCTATTGCATTCGCCTTTGCCTGAAACTATGCCGATAAAATCGCACAAAAACTCGTAGCTATCCTGATCGTCAATACCAATACGCGTTTTCACGGTCACAGGAATAGAAACTACATCACGCATCGCTTTAATGCCGTCGGCAACCAGCTGGGCTTCGCCCATCAAGCAAGCACCAAAACGGCCATTTTGAACGCGATCCGAAGGGCATCCTACGTTGAGGTTAATCTCATCATAGCCACGCTGCTCAGCTAAACGCGCACAATGCGCCAGAGCTTCAGGATCGCTCCCTCCCAGCTGCAACGCCAACGGATGCTCTTCTTCGCTGTAAGCTAAGTAGTCGCCTTTACCATGAATAATGGCACCTGTTGTCACCATCTCGGTATATAAAAGCGCCTGTTTAGTCAGCTTGCGATGAAAATAGCGGCAGTGGCGATCGGTCCAATCCAGCATCGGCGCAACGGAAAAGCGACTCTGGCTGAATGGCATAGCAGAAGAAGGATTATTGGCGTTTTGGGTCATTATTCTCAGGATTTCAGTCAGTTTGAATCAGATACGGCGCCTAGAAAAAACAGCATCACCGTGAATATTGAACAAGTATACCGTGAATTTGAGCTGAACCCACAGACTTCCGCGCTCATGCCTTGCAGCCAGAGGCTCAAGCACTCTGCTTGAGAAAACGTGAGATACCTGATTTTTCGGCAGAACTGAGATACTCTTACAGCCATTAGCGACTGTGGCTAGCGTTACCCTGTGTGTAAACTAATCCATACACATGTGATCTGGTTCACAGATTTACTTGATTATTGACTTAGACCAACCGGTCTACTATAGCAACTCACATGAACAAAACGACGAGCACGACCAACAGCACCTGCGAACACATCTTAGATGTGGGTGAAGAATTGATTTTAAACCTTGGCTTTACGGCGATGGGTTTAAATGAGCTTCTGGCTACCGCAGGGGTACCAAAAGGTTCGTTCTACCATTACTTCAAATCGAAAGAGAAGTTTGGTGAAGCTATGCTTACCCGTTATTTCAGCGATTACGTGATCATGCTGAAAGAGAAATTTTCGGATGGGCAAAAGACACAGCGTCAGCATTTGTTAGATTATTTCTCACATTGGATGACGCAAAGCTGTGAAACGGTATGCCACAGCAAGTGCTTAGTCGTAAAACTGGCAGGTGAAGTCAGTGATTTATCAGAGGTCATGCGTGAAGCATTAGATTCTGGTATCACGCGTGTCATCGCCCAGTTGCAGTCGAGTATCGAATCTGGCGTTGAAGAGGGGTCGCTGGTGATTGAAGAATCCCCCGAACTACTCGCAGATTCACTATACTCTTTATGGTTAGGCGCAGCGTTACGGGCTAAGGTCAACAGATCTGATGCACCGTTTGTTTCAGCCATGCAGCGTACGGAACGCTTGCTGAAGCCCGGCACCATTTAAAGAGATAATCGCAGCACAAAGAATGCCTGCGTGAAAACGTTTGGCATTATTTTTTACCCTTTAACTAGACGACTGGTCTATTAAATCAGTATCTAGATCACACATTTAGCGAGATGACAGCATGAAAACTATTACTTTGACCGTACTAATGACTCTAGCCCTTGCGGGTTCTGCTTTTGCACAAAGCTTTTCAGATATGACCGCTAGCGAACAACGCGCAACCGTCGTCAATCATCTGAACAACGGTAGTGCTCAAGCTCATCAGATCACTATCAATAAATAATCGGCATTGCCCAGTGCCATACAGAACTGAATTTGTTATTAAAACCTGCAAAGTAGGTCAGTGAGTCGCCACCGAGTGCCCTGACCTACTTCAAAAAATTTAAAGAAGAGAAAATCATGAAAACTTCAATTTTACTGTCTGCTATCGTTGCTCTTACTCTCACTGGTTCGGCTTTCGCTCAATCATTTTCTGACCTAAGCCCAGCAGAACAAAGTACCTTGGCATATTCAAACCGCAACGGCTCTGCTTACGCTCATCAGATGATGGCTAAACAAAAACTGCATGAAGCCGGTATCGCGAGTTCTACCGTCCACGGTAGCGCAACGTTTTCACAGCTAAGTGCACAGGATCAACGCGCAACTGTTATCAATAATCTGAATAACGGCGACGCCTATGCGCATCAGTCTGAAATCAAATAACAGATTGAATATTTGCCACTGCTGCCTTAAGTAAAAGCGGGCTGACGGGAATCCCCTGTCAGCCCGTTTTATTTTGGGTGAGCAAATGCTGCCAACAAAAATGTAGCTTGAAGTATGACGGGTATAATTATGTTAAAATAACGGCACCCTATTGGCTTGGCCGGAAGCAAAACATCATGACCACAACTTCTTTAGAGCGACTGCTCGCACAGGCAGAAGAAATTTGTCTGCAACGCAATGTTCGACTGACTCCGCAAAGAATGGAAGTGTTGCGTCTGATGGCCTGCCAGAAAGGCACGATCAGTGCTTATGATTTACTGGATCTTCTGCGCGTCTCCGAACCACAGGCTAAACCGCCAACCATCTATCGTGCGCTCGACTTTTTGCTAGAACAAGGCTTCATCCACAAAGTGGAGTCCACTAATAGCTATGTGATGTGTCATCACATCGAAGAGCCTAGCCATACATCGGCATTATTTATTTGTCATCGCTGCGGGCAGGTAACTGAGCAAACAACCCAGGATGTACAGGAGCATTTAGAAAAGCTTGCTGCGCTGACGGGATTTTCATTACAGCATAGCGTGGTAGAAGCGCATGGTTTATGTCGAGACTGCGGGAAAATTGAATCCTGCGATAGCCGCGATACGTGTCATCACGATCATTCCGAGCCGAAAAAGAAAAAATAGCGTTTAAATTACGCATAAAAAAGAGCCGCATCTGCGGCTCTTTTTTTAATCATCTGCAATCAATATCAGCAGTGGCACATTATTAATAAAGGAATATCAGCAATGGCGTATTGTCCATTTTAATATTCGAATCCATTCTTTATTTATAATGCGTATTTGCAGAGTGATTATTTAGGCAAGTAAACTTAAATATCACCAACGATATTTATTATGATCTTCCCACGCTTTAACTTCTTTCTCAGCGGCTTCTTTCTGATAGCCGTAGCGTTCCTGAATTTTACCTACCAGCTGATCGCGCTTCCCTTCGATTACAGTAAGATCATCGTCGGTTAACTTACCCCATTTCTCTTTCACTGTTCCCTTGAACTGCTTCCAGTTACCGCTCGCTTGATCTTTATTCATAATAACTCCGTATCACTTATGTAATGGAATATATTCCCCACACATCTTTACTCGATTGAATTAATCACAATTGCGATGTGAGGCATCAGTTAACGTTCACCATTAAGACTAGCGGATACAGAGCATAAAAATATTTTCAGCTAGATAATCGATAATATTTAATAAAAAACTTTCGCAGAAAAGCACAAAAGCAGAGAGAAAACAGGGAATAAGCGGAGAATAATTTTTTTCACCTAGAATGTAAGCAAATATTAATAACGCGTCATTTTAGGGCAATGCAAAAACTATCAGAATTATCACATTGCCCTGATTATTTAACGCTATAACACCCTAATTTAACTCAATATTACCGGTGGGGAACCATGTTTTATCCCGCCAATGACGACGCCAGACAACCCACAAGGAAAGTCCGCGCAGCGATAAAAATACCGCCAAAGCCAACCATAAACCATGGTTGCCTAGCCAAGGGAGCGTGCACAGCGTTAAACCATAACCCGCCGCGGCAACGGCCATACTATTACGCATTTCGGCACCGCGCGTCGCGCCGATAAACATGCCATCTAATAGATAACACCACACGCCCAGCAGCGGTAAAACAATCTGCCACGGCAGGTAGTGCGACGCCAACGATTGTACTTCTGGCAACGAGGTTAAGATCTGAATGATTTGTTGACCAAATACGGCATACAGCATGGCAAAGAACACCGCCACGATACCCGCCTGCCGACAGGCAGAATGCCAGATTTTCTGTAGTTTACGACCGTCGCGTGCACCATAGGCCTGCCCAGAATGAGCTTCCACTGCATAGGCAAAACCATCTAGCGCATAGGCGGTAAACGTCAGCAGGTTCATCAGAACCGCATTCACCGCCACCACTTCGCTTCCCATTCTGGCACCCAGAATCGTCAGCGATGAAAAGCATAGTTGCAGCAGCAAAGAACGCAGCATGATGTCGCGGTTTAACGCCAACAGGCGGCGAAGGTTTCCACGCCACGCGTTGCGGAAATATTCCAGATGTAGGCCACGTAGCTTCATCACGTGCCAAACCAGACCGAGCCCCAGTAAAAAGGTCGCGTAGTCGGCAATCACCGTCGCACTTGCTGCACCGGGCACCTTCCAGCCCAGTCCAACAACAAACCACAGATCGAGCGTGATGTTAATAACGTTACCCACAACCAGCAATATGACCGGCGCACGGGCATATTGAACGCCTAACAGCCAGCCAAGAATAACAAGGTTCGCCAGCGTCGCAGGTGCACCAAGCCAGCGAATCTGCATAAACAAACGAGCCTGCTCGAGTACATCTTCATGACCGCCCACAATCCGCAGCACGCCGTTAATCAAAGGCTGTCGCAGCGCGATGATAACGATCCCTGCCAGCAACGCTATGAGCATTGGCTGCACAAGCGCACGAGCCAACGCCGTTTTATCCCCCGCGCCGAACGCTTGCGCAGTTAGCCCCGTGGTGCTCATGCGTAAAAATAGCAGCAGCATAAATAAGAATGACGTAGCCATCGCGCCAACGGCTACACCACCAAGATAAACAGGGCTATCCAAATGCCCAATTACGGCGGTATCGACTAGCCCTAACAACGGAACGGAGATATTCGATAGGATCATCGGCAGTGCGAGGATCCACAGCGCCTTATCGGTTGGTGTAAGCATTTTCATTTTTTTGAATTCATTCCAGATAACCGACCCGTTATCTCAACACAAAGAGGTTTACAGCATGAACGAATACGCCATAAAAAAGCCCCAATTAAGGGGCTTAGTCTATCGGTGTGATACCAAACGCAACAGGTGAAGTTTTAGATCCAGTCGCCGTTACGAATAACACCTACCGCTAAACCTTCAATCGTGAAGTTTTGCTCGCGCAGGTCAACAACAATAGGCTCGAAATCGCTGTTTTCTGGCAACAGCTGAACAATATTGCCTTGCTTTTTCAGTCGCTTAACCGTCACTTCATCTTCGATACGCGCAACCACAACCTGCCCATTACGCACATCCTGTGTTTTATGCACAGCCAGCAAATCGCCGTCTAAAATACCGATATCGCGCATCGACATTCCGTTAACGCGCAGTAAGAAATCGGCATTAGGCTTAAACAGAGCAGGATCGACCTGATAATGGCCTTCAATATGTTCTTGCGCTAGCAGAGGTTCACCCGCTGCCACGCGGCCAATTAACGGCAGGCCGGTTTCATCTTCCATCAAAAGACGAATACCACGCGAAGCACCGGAAACGATCTCGATAACGCCTTTACGTTGCAGTGCTTTTAAATGTTCTTCTGCCGCATTAGGAGAGCGGAATCCCAAGCGCTGAGCAATTTCAGCGCGGGTTGGCGGCATGCCAGTTTGTTCAATATGGTCACGAATCAGATCGTAGACTTCCTGCTGTCTGGCTGTAAGTGCTTTCATTCCACCACCTGTTTGTTTATACAGTTTTGCTGTGAGTATATACAGGTAGCGACCATTTTGAAACCGTCAAATACATAAAGATTGAGCCGTGACGCATCTGATCTGCATTAAGCGTGCGTTTTTTGTATTTTCAGTCAGCTACCCGTCAATAATCGGCCCATTCATCAGCCATTTTTGACCGTTTCTGGCGCTCTATAGGTTCGTTGTGGGCGGCCCACTTTTCCATACACGATTTCAGCCATAATCAGATGGCGGCCCGCGCAAAACTCTAAGTAGCGCCGTGCCGTTGTTCGGCTGAGTTTAAGCTCCTGCGCAACGGTTTCTGCGGTATGACGCGCATCAGGATCGGCAAATAGCTTCTGCACCTTATCTAAGGTCAGCGCATCGATGCCAACCGGCAATTCTTCTTTCTGCTCGCCACGCGCATAGGCATTGAACATATCATCAATTTGGCGCTGGCTGGCGCTATCGCTGTTAGCGAGCATCCGCTTGCGTACATGGTAGCGTTCAAGCGTTTGCCCCAAGCGTTCGTAAGCAATCGGCTTCACTAAATAGTCGAATACACCACAGCGCACCGCGTCTGACACCGTATCCATATCACTTGCCGCGGTGGTGAAAACCACACCGCCAGGGAAACGAGCCTGAGTTAATTCATGCAATAGCGTGATGCCTTTGCCATCGGGTAAATAGTTATCCAGCAAGATGAGGTCGGGTTTGAATCGCTCAATCATCATTCTGGCCTGAGCAAGATTTCCCGCCAACCATACCTGACCACAGCCCTGGAAATGGCGAATAAACTCCGCATGCATTTCTGCAAGTGGCGTTTCGTCTTCAACTATTAGAATCGTTATTGGTTGTGTCATAAGTCTTTTTCACTTTCGGAATAAATACGGAAAATAAAGTTCCACAAGGTTCGTTGTCTTCCAACGTAATCACACCGCCACAGCGGCCTACATAGCTGGCAATCAGGTATAGCCCGATGCCATGCTCACCGGCGTCTTCTGTTTTGGTGCTGACCCCTTGCTCAAAAATAGCCTCACGTAAAGACTCTGGAACGCCACATCCTTGATCGGCTACTTCCACGATCACATCCTCGCCCTCGTCGCTAAGATACAGCTCGACGGTTTTATTGCCCTGCGAATTCTTCAGGCTAGCATCAAAGGCATTGTCGAGTAGATTACCCACGATGGCCGCGAACTCCGTGCTATCAAGCCCTTCAGGTAACTGACGTAGCTGACTGCCTTCGACCAAATTAAACGTCAGCCCCAGTTCCCGAGCGCGCTGCGCTTTACCAAAAAGTAGCCCCGCGACCTGACGGTCGTCGAAAGAACCTCTCAGACTATCAATAAGCTGCTGCTGCGCCTGCGATTCCCCTTTTACCATTGCCAGCGCACGATCATATTCTTTCATTTGTAACAGCCCGTTGATCGTCGACATCCAGTTAAGATGCTCATGACGTAACGTGCGCAGGCTTTCAACATACTGTTTTATCTGCGTGAGCTGGGCGTTGAGCGTGCTAATTTCATCTTTACTACGGAAACTGATAATTGCGCCCAATAGCTCATCGCCGAAATGTATGGCAGCACGGTTGGCAATAACGCTCAACCCATTAAAAGTGCAAATCACATCCTGCCGTTTTTCTTCTATTTGTTCCGTGAAAAAGCCCGCAGGATCAACAACCTCTTCAATCGGTTTCCCCAGCCATTGTCTTCCCGGCGAACTTAACCCTAGCATTTTGCGCGCATTTCGGTTGATCGCAGTAATCAGCCCATCGGGGTCGACCGCAATAAGTCCCTCATATACCGAGCCAAACAACGCGTCTTGCTGGCGCACCACGCGCGCAATTTGGCGCGGTTCCATTCCTAACATTTGCCGACGAATGTGTGAAGCAAACATCCACGACAGCAACATCAAGATAATAAGAATCAGGACAAACACGCCCGCCAAAGGCAGTAAAAAATCTAGTCGCCAGCTGTCTATCTTGCTGACCAAATAGCCCAGCGAAACCACGCCAATAATTTTGCCCTGCTCATCAAAAATCGGCGTTTTTGCACGCATTGCCATACCGATAGAACCTTTACCGGTAATAAAATAACTCTCGCCACGCTCCAACGCTCCGGGCTTACTCCATTGCATCGGAAGACCAATTTTGGCCGGATTAGGATGATATAAGCGGATAGAGTTTTTATCCCCGATAACAACATAGTCAAAATCCGAACCGGTACCTAATTTATTGGCGATAATGGCAAGACGTTTGGTATCTCTATTTTTGACTGCCGTGACAACACTATCAATTGAAGCAATGATTTTGGCCTGATTCATTGCCATATCACGCACATGATTACTAAGATAATCTTCAAATGAAGCAGATAAATATTTCCCTAGCGCGGCAACCAATAATGTTGAGACGAGGAGTAATAAAAGAAATATTCGTAAAGGAAATGCGATGCGGCTAAAAAACCTAAACTCTTTAACATTTGGTTTGCCAAACATCGATATTTCCTCTTTTTTGCGGCGAAATGATGGGCTAGTATCAGGGAAATGTAATGAATATGTTTCCTCATTTTCTGCCCACTACGGATTAGATCGTTGCAGATTCTACGGATTAAATCAATTAAACAAATAAAAACCACGTTACTTATCCAAATAAAAATAATTAAGAAAATAAAAACCATTAAGTCTATTTAATTCTGATAACTCTTTGTGAAATAGGTCAAGATTTCCCGCCTTAATACTCCTTACGATCATTCCGTCAACGCAAAAATATAAACGAATAAGATTAAAGCGTTGCGCCGAGCAATTGAAAATAAAACGTTATTGATATGCAACAAATCACAACAATTGTGATCCTACTGCACGCATGCGGCAAGCAACAGGAAACTCTATGTTTGGTAATACCGTATTTTCTCAGGTTAAGCGTTCGGAAAATAAGAAGATCGCTGTCATCGCTCATTTTCTTCGGGAAAATGGCCTGAGCATTGATTCCACGGTGGAAGTGTTTATTACCGTCACCCGTGATGACCAGCTAATCGCCTGCGGTGGAATAGCGGGGAATATTATTAAATGTGTTGCTATCAGTGAATCTGTTCGCGGTGAAGGACTTGCGCTCACCCTCGCGACAGAATTAATTAATCTGGCGTATGAAAAGCACTGCACTCATTTATTTATATACACAAAAACCCAGAACGAAGCGTTATTCAAGCAGTGCGGCTTTTATACCGTCACCAGCGTACCGAACGTCATGGTGCTGATGGAAAACAGCGCCACGCGTATTCAGCGCTACGCCAGCTATCTCACTACGCTGCGCCACGACGGTAATAAAATTGGCAGCATCGTTATGAATGCCAACCCGTTTACCAACGGGCATCGTTATCTGGTTCAGCAGGCGGCGGCGCAATGCGACTGGCTGCACTTGTTTTTGGTCAAAGAGGATACTTCGCGTTTCCCTTATGAGGATCGCCTAGAACTGGTGCGTGCCGGTACCGCTGATATCAAGAACTTAACCGTACACCGTGGTTCGGAATACATCATTTCCCGTGCGACGTTCCCTTGCTACTTCATCAAAGAGCAAGGCGTCGTGGACGATTGTTACACCGAGATCGACCTTAAAATTTTTCGTCAGTATTTGGCTCCAGCCTTGGGGATTACCCACCGTTTCGTCGGTACCGAACCGTACTGTCAGGTGACAGCCAAATACAATCGTGACATGCGCCACTGGTTGGAGACGCCGTCTCTGCCCGCTCCACCAATTGAACTGGTGGAAATTGAGCGTTTGCAATACCACGACACCGCGATCTCCGCCTCGTGGGTACGCAAACTGCTGGTGCAAAAAGATCTTCCGGCCATCGCGCCTTTGGTGCCTGAAGCGACCCGCGCTTATTTACAACGCCTGCTCGTTCCTCGCTCAGAAAACGTGACTGACCGGCCGCAGGAATCCGCATTAGTAACAGGTGAAAAATGAAAATAACCCAAGCAGCCGTCGCTGGCACTTTGGAGTCTAGCGATGTGATGGTGCGAATAGCGCCTATCGACACACCCGAGATTGATCTGCAAATCAGCAGCAGCGTTGAGAAACAGTTCGGCGACGCGATCCGCACTACCGTTATGGAGATTCTCAAACGCCATGATATTAGCGGCGTTCAGCTCATCGTTGATGACAAAGGTGCTTTGGATTGCATCCTACGCGCCCGTTTGGAAACGCTGCTGGTTCGCGCCAGCGATGTGAAAAACCTGCCTTGGGAGGAACGCGCATGACTTCTCGTATCGCTCAAGAGCGTAAATCTCGCACTCGTCGCAGTATGCTGTTTGTGCCGGGCGCAAACGCCGCAATGGTCAGTAATTCCTTTATCTATCATGCCGATGCATTGATGTTTGACCTAGAAGACTCCGTGGTTCTGCGTGAAAAAGATGCCGCTCGTCGCTTGGTTTATCACGCGTTGCAGCACCCGCTGTACCAAGACATCGAAACCATCGTGCGCGTCAACGCGCTAGATTCTGAATATGGCGTTGCCGATTTGGAAGCCGTGGTTCGCGGTGGCGCAGACATCGTGCGTCTGCCAAAAACTGATACCGCCCAAGACGTGATTGATATCGAAAACGAAATTGCTCGTATTGAAGCCGAATGTGGCCGCGAAGTCGGCAGCACCGGTCTTCTGGCAGCGATTGAATCCGCTCAGGGGATTACTCAGGCGGTGGCGATTGCTCACGCATCTCCACGCTTAATCGGTATCGCTCTGGGTGCAGAAGACTACGTGCGTAACCTGCGCACCGAACGTTCCCCTGAAGGCGTTGAACTGCTGTTCGCTCGCTGTTCAATTCTGCAAGCCGCTCGCTCCGCGGGCATTCAGGCTTTCGATACCGTCTATTCCGATGCCAACAATGAAGAAGGCTTCCTGCGCGAAGCTGCACATATCAAACAGCTGGGCTTTGACGGTAAATCACTGATCAACCCACGCCAAATTGAGTTATTGCACAACCTTTACGCCCCAACGCAAAAAGAAGTCAATCACGCGAAACTCGTGGTTGAAGCAGCAGAAGCTTCTGCACGTGAAGGCCGTGGCGTTGTTTCACTGAACGGCAAAATGGTTGATAGCCCAGTGATTGAACGCGCCCGTTTGGTTCTGTCTCGTGCAGAACTGTCTGGCATCCGTGAAGAATAAGGCGAAAAAAAATGACTCAGAAAAAAGAACTTCTTCAACGACAGGAACGCGTTTCGGCCTATACCCGCCAAACTGAAAGCGCACTGCCAAGCTATAAAAACGTTTCAAAATTGAATCTGCAGGCGCAAAAGCCTCGCGATAAAAAATTATGCAGCACGCTGGAAGAGGCAATTCGCCGCTCAGGTCTGCATGATGGCATGACCATCTCTTTCCACCACGCATTCCGCGGTGGCGATCTGACCATCAACTTAGTGATGGCCACTATTGCGCAGATGGGCTTCAAAAATCTTACGCTGGCGTCCAGCTCACTGAGCGATTGCCATGCCCCGTTGGTCGACCATATCCGTAACGGCGTTGTCAGCCGTATCTATACCTCTGGGCTGCGTGGCCCATTGGCGGAAGAAATCTCCCGTGGTCTGCTGGAAGAACCGGTACAGATCCACTCTCACGGTGGCCGCGTACATTTGGTTGAAAGCGGCGAGCTAAATATCGACGTGGCTTTCCTCGGGGTTCCTGCCTGCGACCCGTTTGGTAATGCGAACGGCTACACCGGCAAAGCCTGCTGTGGTTCTCTTGGCTATGCCAAAGTTGATGCTGAAAATGCGAAACAAGTGGTTCTTCTAACCGAAGAGCTGCTGCCATACCCGCACAACCCAGCCAGCATCATGCAGGATCAGGTTGATTTGATCGTGCAAATCGAACAGGTCGGTGATGCCGATAAGATCGGTGCAGATGCAACCCGTATGACCTCTAATCCGCGCGAACTGTTGATCGCTCGCAGCGCGGCTGACGTGGTGGTTAACTCCGGCTACTTCAAAGAGGGCTTCTCGCTGCAAACCGGTACCGGTGGTGCATCGCTGGCTGTCACCCGCTTCCTCGAAGACAAAATGCGTAGCCGCGATATTCATGCTGGCTTTGCGTTAGGCGGCATTACGTCCACCATCGTTGATCTGCACGAAAAAGGCTTCATCAAGAAGCTGCTGGACGTACAAAGCTTCGACCGTGCAGCCGCAGAGTCTTTAGCACGCAACCCGAACCACATCGAAATCAGCGCTAACCAGTATGCAAACTGGGGCTCAAAAGGTGCTTCCGTTGATCGCTTAGACGTCGTGGTGCTGAGTGCGCTGGAAGTGGACACTCACTTCAATGTGAACGTGCTGACCGGTTCTGACGGCGTTTTACGCGGCGCTTCCGGTGGCCACTGTGACACTGCGGTCGCTGCTGCGCTGTCTATCATCGTTGCCCCATTGGTACGTGGCCGCATTCCAACGCTGGTGGATGAAGTCACCACCTGCGTCACTCCAGGTTCAAGCGTCGATATTCTGGTTACTGACCACGGTATTGCCGTTAACCCTGCACGCCCAGAGCTGGCCGACCGCCTGAAAGCCGCTGGCTTGAAAGTGGTGTCCATCGAATGGCTGCGTGAACGTGCGCAAATCCTTACCGGACAACCTCGTGCGATCGAATTCACTGACCGTGTTATCGCCGTTGTGCGCTATCGCGATGGTTCCGTGATCGACGTCGTTCGTCAGGTTAAGGAATAAACCATGTTTTACCTGCTCCCAACTTTGGCGACCAGCCACACCGTTACATTGCCGGAACTGCTATTCAGCCGTGAATGCAGGCAGTCTCGGCAGACGGAGTGGCTGGCGCGCCATACCTCAACGCTGATCTCGTTTACCGTGGTCGCGCCTGGACCGATTAAAGATAGCGTGATGACACGCAAAATCTTTAATCACGGTCTGAAAGCGCTGTGCCAGCGTGTTGAACAATCAGGTTGGGAATTGAAGGAGCAGGCTTCTTTTGCGTTGGCGACCGGCCCTGAAGGGCTGCTCGCCATCGACGCACCGGCTCGCGTAGTTAAAAAAGCCATGATCGCACTCGAGCAAGAACATGTGCTTGGGCGTTTATGGGATATCGACGTACTGAATCCGCTAGGAAAAATTCTCTCTCGTCGTGACTTTTTACTCTCTAGCCGAACCTGTTTGCTGTGCCAACGCGAAGCGGCCGTATGCGCACGCGAAAGAGCACACGCAATTCCCGATCTGATCACCCGCATGGAGGCATTACTGCATGATGCCGATAACGCAGCAGCCGTCTGATTCCACCGCTACCGATGAGCATTTCGTCGCCCATTGTAGCGAGCTTGCTTACCGTGCCATGTTGGCTGAGGTCAATCTCACGCCAAAGCCGGGTTTGGTCGATAGAAATAACTGCGGCGCGCATAAAGACATGGCGCTGGAAGATTTTCACCGTAGCGCATTGGCGATCCGCCAATGGTTACCGCGTTTTATCGAATTTGGTGCCTGTAGCGCCAACCTTGCTGAATCAGACGTGCTCACCGGGCTACGTCCGATTGGCATCGCCTGCGAAACTGACATGTTCCGCGCAACTTTTGGCGTAAATACGCATAAAGGCAGCATTTTTTCTTTGGGGTTACTGTGCGCGGCTATTGGGCGTTTGCATCAAAGAAAAAGCGCTATCACACCTGAACTGATTTGTAGCACCGCCGCCGCTTTTTGCCGTGGGCTGACCGAACGTGAACTGCAAAATAACCATAACAATCAACAAAAAACTGCAGGACAGCGGCTTTATCGACAACTCGGCCTCACCGGCGCTCGCGGCGAAGCTGAGGCGGGCTATCCATTAGTTATTCAGCTTGCTCTGCCACATTACCAAGCTCGCCTCGCGCAGGGCACCGATCCTGAACTTGCCTTGCTCGATACGCTGTTAGTGCTGATGGCACATAACGGCGACACCAACGTAGCCTCACGCGGAGGCCAAAGCGGCCTCAGTTGGCTGCAACAGCGCGCTAAGGCATTGCTGCGTCAGGGTGGCATTCGCCAGCCCTCCGATCTCAAGCTCCTTCATGATTTCGACCAGGAATGCATTCAACGCAACCTCAGCGCCGGCGGCTGCGCCGACCTGCTGATTATTACCTGGTTTTTGGCTCAAATTTCGCACTTCAATTATTCACATTAAACTTTAAAAATTCCTTCTTGGAGAATCAGTTATGTCTGTTTCAAAAGATAAGATATGGAAATTAGTCGCACCTCTGCTGGTTATGGCAGTGATGTTACTTATTCCTGTTCCTGATGGTATGCCTCCGCAGGCGTGGCACTATTTTGCCGTGTTTGTGGCTATGATCGTCGGGATGATTTTGGAGCCTATCCCTGCTACGGCAATCAGCTTTATCGCCGTCACTATCTGCGTTATCGGCAGCAACTATTTGCTGTTTGATGCAAAAGAGCTGGCCGATCCGGCTTTTAATGCAGGAAAACAGGCTCTGAAATGGGGTCTGGCTGGATTCTCCAGCACCACCGTGTGGTTGGTGTTTGGCGCATTCATTTTTGCACTGGGTTATGAAGTTACTGGGCTAGGCCGTCGTATCGCGCTGTTCATGGTTAAGTTCATGGGTAAGCGAACACTTACTCTCGGCTATGCCATTGTTATCATTGATATCATGTTGGCACCGTTTACGCCGTCTAACACCGCGCGTACCGGTGGTACCGTATTCCCAGTCATCAAGAACCTGCCACCGCTGTTCAAATCATTCCCTAACGATCCGTCATCACGTCGCATCGGCGGTTATTTGATGTGGATGATGGTGATCAGTACCAGCCTGAGTTCTTCCATGTTCGTGACCGGCGCTGCGCCAAACGTTCTGGGCTTGGAATTCGTGAGTAAAATCGCGGGTATTCAAATTAGCTGGCTGCAATGGTTCCTGAGCTTCCTACCAGTGGGTCTTATCCTGCTGATCGTGGCGCCATGGTTATCTTATGTGCTGTATAAACCAGAAGTTACGCACAGCGCAGAAGTCTCTGAATGGGCCGGTGGCGCATTAAAAGAGATGGGCAGCTTAACCAGTAAAGAGATCACCCTGATTGGTTTAGTGCTGCTGAGCTTGGGCTTGTGGGTCTTCGGCGGTGATTTCATCGACGCCACTGCGGTTGGCCTGTTGGCGGTATCTCTGATGTTGGCCCTGCACGTTGTGCCTTGGAAAGACATCACAAAATACAACAGCGCATGGAATGCGTTGGTAAACCTCGCCACGTTAGTGGTTATGGCAAACGGTTTGACGCGTTCAGGCTTTATCGACTGGTTTGCTAACACCATGAGCACGCATCTGGAAGGCTTCTCGCCAAATGCGACCGTAATTGTGCTGGTATTGGTGTTCTACTTCGCTCACTACCTGTTTGCCAGCCTGTCTGCGCATACTGCTACCATGCTGCCTGTGATTTTGGCCGTGGGTAAAGGTATCCCAGGCGTGCCTATGGAACACCTGTGTATTCTGCTGGTGCTGTCTATCGGTATCATGGGCTGCTTAACTCCATACGCCACTGGCCCTGGGGTTATCATCTACGGCTGCGGATATGTGAAATCCAAAGACTACTGGCGCTTGGGTGCCATCTTCGGTGTGATTTACATCTCCCTGCTGCTGCTGGTGGGTTGGCCGATTCTGGCACTGTGGAGCTAAACCGCTCTGCTTGACCTGCTAGATAATATTAAGGCCACCCAAGGGTGGCCTTAATGCACTATGAATGTAAGCACATACTCACATTACATGTAGTGTCCCCACAGGATGCTGACCCAAATAAAGGCGGACAACCACAGGGCAACAAACACTGCGGCAGAGCCCATATCTTTTGCGCGTCCAGAGAGCTCGTGGAACTCAGACCCGATACGGTCAACAACGGCCTCAATCGCGCTGTTAACGATTTCTAAGATCACCACCAGCGTAACGCAGCCTATCAGCAAGATACGTTCAACAACAGAGACATCCAGCCATGCAGCAATCACCACTGCCACAATCATCAGCATCAATTCTTGGCGGAATGCAGCCTCGTGTTTCCACGCCGCTTTCAATCCCTTCACCGAGTAACCAGCGGCTTTAACAATTCGAGTCAATCCGGTAGTGCTATTCATTTTAATTCCATCAAAATTTAGAAGTCTTATGTGATTTTAGCGACTTCTCATTCACTCATCACCACAGATCTCAAACCGTGTTTCTGGTATCCTTGCGGCGAATGGCTAACAAGAGGCTTTCTGTTTTATGTCAGGTTGGCGTAAATTTTACTATAAGTTATTGAATCTACCGCTGAAGCTACTGGTTAAAAGCAAGGTAATCCCTTCTGAACCGGTGGCTGAGCTACGTTTAGACACCACCCGCCCGGTGCTGTATGTCTTACCTTATAACTCAAAAGCGGATTTATTGACCTTCCGAGATCGCTGTTTGGCTCAGGACCTGCCTGATCCGCTCGACGATAACGAAATTGACGGCACTATATTGCCACGCTACGTCTTCATTGACGATGGCCCGCGCGTATTCCGTTATTACGCGCCGAAGCAAGAATCCGTCAAACTGTTCCATGACTATCTGGATCTGCACCGCAACAACCCTTCACTGGATATCCAAATGATCCCGGTGTCGGTTATGTTTGGGCGCTCTCCGGGTCGTGAAGGCCACAGCGGAGCCCCGCAGCTGCGTTTGCTTAACGGTATCCAAAAATTCTTTGCCGTTATCTGGTTAGGTCGTGACAGCTTCGTGCGTTTCTCTAACGTCGTTTCACTGCGCTATATGGCAGACGAGCACGGTACAGACCAAACTATCGCCCAGAAACTCGCACGCGTGGCGCGTATGCACTTCTCCCGTCAGCGCTTAGCCGCGGTGGGTCCAAGCCTGCCCGATCGCCAAGCGTTGTTCAATAAACTGCTCTCATCCAAAGCGATAGAGAAAGCGGTTGAGGACGAAGCACGTAGCAAAAAAATCTCCCGTGAAAAAGCACAGCAAAATGCGGTTGCTTTGATGGAAGAAGTTGCGGCTAACTTCACCTACGAAGCGGTGCGTTTATCCGACCGCGTGCTGAGCTGGACATGGAACCGTTTGTACCAAGGTATCAACGTCCATAACGCTGAACGCGTGCGTAAATTGGCGCAGGACGGCCATGAGATTGTTTATGTGCCCTGCCATCGCAGCCACATGGACTATCTGCTGTTGTCCTACGTGCTTTATCACCAAGGCTTAGTGCCGCCGCACATTGCGGCCGGTATCAACCTGAACTTCTGGCCAGCCGGTCCGATTTTCCGCCGTTTGGGTGCGTTCTTTATTCGCCGTACCTTCAAAGGGAATAAGCTTTATTCCACCGTATTCCGTGAATACTTGGGCGAGCTGTTTAGCCGTGGTTATTCGGTTGAATACTTTATGGAGGGCGGCCGTTCACGCACGGGCCGTTTGCTTGAGCCTAAAACAGGTACACTGGCCATGACCATTCAGGCCATGCTGCGCGGTGGTAAGCGCCCAATCACGCTGGTTCCGGTGTATATCGGCTACGAACACGTGATGGAAGTGGCTACCTACGCCAAAGAGCTACGCGGTGCTACCAAAGAGAAAGAGAGCCTGATTCAGATGGTTCGCGGGCTGCGTAAACTGCGCAATCTGGGACAGGGTTACGTGAACTTTGGTGAGCCAATTCCGATCAACAACTGGCTGAATCAGCACGTTCCTGAATGGCGCGAATCTATCGATCCAATCGAAGCGCAGCGTCCTAGCTGGTTAACGCCAACGGTTAACGCTATCGCCAATACCGTGATGGTGAATATCAACAAGTCAGCGGCAGCTAACGCGATGAACCTCTGTTCAACCGCGCTGTTGGCTTCTCGCCAACGTGCCCTGACGCGTGAGCAGCTGTTAGAGCAGCTAGACTGCTACTTACAGCTGTTACGTAATGCGCCTTATGCCGAAGATGCCACTACGCCAAACCAAACCGCTGAGGAGCTGCTGCAACATGCTCTTCAGATGGATAAGTTTGAAGTAGAAAAAGACAACATCGGCGAGCTCATCATCCTGCCACGCGAACAGGCAGTATTGATGACGTATTACCGCAACAATATTCAGCACATGCTGGTACTGCCGTCGCTGATTGCCAACATGGTGATGAACCATAACAGCATTTCGCGCACGGAGCTGCTGCGTCAGGTGGATTTACTCTACCCAATGCTGAAGGAAGAGCTGTTCTTGCATTATGAGCGCAGCGACTTACCGCAGGTGCTTGAACCGATTATTACCGAGCTATGCCGCCAGCAATTGATTTGCGCGAAGGGCGACGAGTTGGTGATGAATCCGGGCCGTATCCGCACGCTACAGCTTTTGGCTGCTGGTGTGCGTGAAACACTGCAACGTTATGCGATTACCTTCTCTCTGCTTAGCGCGAACCCAAGCATCAGCCGTGGTGCGCTGGAAAAAGAGAGCCGTATTATGGCGCAGCGTTTGTCGGTTCTGCACGGCATCAACGCACCTGAATTCTTCGATAAAGCGGTGTTTGCTACCTTGGTGGGAACCTTGCGTTCCGAAGGCTACATCAACGACGTTGGTGATGCGATCCCTGAACACACCATGGAAATCTATAACCTGCTGGTTGCTATGATTACGCCAGAGATCAAACTGACCATCGAAAGCGTGAGCGCGCCTGAGATGGAAACCTTACCTCCGGCCGAAGACGATAGCGACAAGAGCGAATAACGTCTCGTTAATCCCTCTTGGTTAAATAAGAAAAGGCGCCGATTGGCGCCTTTTCTATAGCTTAGAACCTGTGTTTTTTCAGACCCTAATGTCAGATCCAAATTGAAAGCGCAATACCGATAAACAACACCAGTCCCGCATAGTTGTTATTCAAGAAAGCTTGGAAGCAAGGCATGCGCTCACGCAGTGCAATCAGCTTCTGCTGATGAATAAACAGCGCCCCAGCCAGTAAAATGCCCCAGTAATAAGCGCCGCTCAGCTGGTTTAAATAACCAATCCACACCATTAACAACAGCGTCGCCAGCTGTAACAAGCCAATGATGAGCTTATCAAAGCGGCCAAATAGAATCGCCGTAGACTTGATGCCAATGCGGAGATCGTCGTCTCTATCCACCATCGCATACTGGGTGTCATAGGCTACCGTCCAGCAAATATTCGCCAGAAACAGCAGCCAGCAACTTAGCGGCAAACTTTCGCTTACGGCGGCATACGCCATCGGGATTGACCATCCAAACGCCATACCCAGCACAACCTGTGGTAAATGGGTAAAGCGTTTCATAAAGGGATAGACCCAAGCCAGCGCAAGAGCCGCAACCGATAGCCAAATCGTCATGGCGTTCAGCGTTAACACCAGCCCAAAAGAAACCAGCACCAGCGCCACAAACAGAATCTTGCTCTCTTTCTCCGTCACTGCGCCACTTGGCAATGGACGATGCGCCGTGCGCTTAACGTGACCGTCTACACGACGATCGGCAAAGTCATTAACCACACATCCGGCGGCACGCATGAAAAAGACACCCAGCGTAAATACCACCAGCAGCTTTAGGCTCGGAATTTGACCGCCCGCAAGCCACAAAGCCCAATAGGTTGGCCAGAGCAATAATAGCGAACCAATCGGCTTATCAATTCTCATCAGGCGACAATAGGCCTGCCATTTGGTTTGAGTCACGAATCCCTCCAGTCATTCATTCCAATGATGACGACATCACAATTCATTATTAACACCATACAACGGAGACTCAGACAAAAAAAGTTCGGTTAACAACAAAGGTTTACCCGACAAACGTAAACGGCTGCGCCGCGCCCACAGTTCTCCTTGGGAACCCACCTGAATAAAATCACGCGTAAGCTCCGCCGCGTTGAACAAATAGCGCCCAAGTGGAACCGTGCCCAACGTCAATAAGGAAACCTCTTCCCCGGTAAGAGACGTTTCAGGGATCAGCGTGCGGCCAAACAGCCACGGCACATTATCACCACACAATAAAACTTCGCGTAGCCAAAAGCGCTCACAGTTCGGAAGCTGCATGGCTTCTTCGCCTAAAGATTGAACCGTGATAAAACCTTCACGCCGTGGAACGATAGTGACTTTGTCGCAGTAGCGCTCGAAGCGCGCGGTCATGGATTGACACTCGCCCAACCAACTGTGCTGCTGCGCAGTCAAATCGACTTCATGAATGGGGTGCCAATGAGTAACGTCCAACGACGGATGACAGTCAGTCATTCCGGTGACTCCAAAGCAGAATTTAGCGCCGACCCTCGCCCACGCTGAAAATGGGAGGTTCATTGTAACTCAGATTACCCGACGTAGGCAGAGCAGTAGCAATAGATGATCAATTTGGTAACAAAGAAGGAAAATCTAAAACAAAA
Organism: Obesumbacterium proteus; assembly: GCF_001586165.1. Classification (NCBI taxonomy): domain Bacteria; kingdom Pseudomonadati; phylum Pseudomonadota; class Gammaproteobacteria; order Enterobacterales; family Hafniaceae; genus Obesumbacterium; species Obesumbacterium proteus. The sequence goes on from NZ_CP014608.1 coordinate 285,029, forward strand.
AAAGGTGCCCCGAAGGGCACCCAGTCAAAGAGCCAGCTTTCACAGCGCGGGTTTAACCCTTGCCTTTCACGCTGTGAATAAAGGTTTCACGGGCAGTGGTTGAACCAAGTTGTTCGGCTTCATTCATCAATTTCAATGCTTTATCAATATCTCCGCCTTTCACCGCATCACGGATACCTTTATTGAAATATTCGTCAGTATCTTTGAGCATTGGCTGAGCCGGTTTTGCTGGCGCGGCAGCAACCGGAGCCGCGGCAGCGCCTACCACTACGGGCTGCTCTTTGGCCGCCATCGGCAAGATCCCGCCGATCATCACGTTACCGGTGTTCTGTTCTGCCTTCACTTTGATCTTGATCGTGCCCGTAGACTGATGGATCGCGATCGGATCAGGAATATTTGGCACCGCATTTCCTACCCCAGCCGCATAGGCTTTGGCAGGATCAACCATTTGGGTTGTTTTGGCTAAATCCTGCGAGGTGGTGTAGATCACCATATAGATCTGTTTTTGCCCTAACGCAGGCGTTAATTTCAGCGTGCCTTCCAGACGATCGCCGCTCATCACACCTGGTTGTTGATAACTGAAATAGCTGCTTGGATAAAATGCCGCAGGCCGCATATTTTCATCTAAAACCATTACGCTTGGGGCATAGACTCTTTTGCCTTCCACTAAGCTGCTGATGGTAATTTCAAGTGAGCCCCGATCGGCCGGTAATGCAAAAGCCCCCACCGCCCCTTGGATATCACCGACGTGCAACTGCGCGCTGCTGCTGGTTAAGGTTGCCGTTTTCGTTACTGGAGGAACCAACGGCTCCCATGGTAGCTGGTGTAACGTATTGGCAGGGATAGCCGGTGCTGTAGCAACATTCGCAGGTTGGATGGCGCTATCTGCCTGAACGCTAAGCGGCATAGCGCTGAACATCGCCAAGGCTACGCTCAACGCGATGGTATTCTTTTTCATGACAGCTTTGATTTTATTATTCATTTTGCTTTTCATTATGAACCACCTTAGAGACAACTCGGCTGCTATGGCAAGAAAGCAGCCCAGCTCAATCAAACGCGGCGGGATCGTCCCGCCGCCGTCAAACAACTGTTACCACCAAACTTCCATCTGCGCGCCGAAGGTGACTTCATCGTCATTTCCGCGGCTGAATTTGTGGGTGTTGTTATCGTTGTATGCAACGCCGTCGCTGTAACCGGTGTCGGTATTCGTTGCATAACCCCATTTCTCATCCCATTTCGCGTAGGTTGCGAACAGGCGGATTGCCGGACGTGACCAGATGCTATCGCCAGCCTGCCACTGCTGTGCCAACGTCACTTTGTACTGGTTGTTGTTATCGCCAGTGCGCTGTGATTTCACGTTGTCATAGCCGAACTCCATCAAGGTGCTCATGATTGGCGTCCATTTGTACATTGGGCGAATACCTGCGGTGTACCATGTGGTACCGTTTTTATCGTCGCGATCGATATCCTGATACATGCCCACGTACATCAATGCCCACTTATCATTGAAGTCGATACCACCGTGATCCAGAACGCGGATCATATGACCGTTGTTGTTGATGCTGGAGCCTTCGGAGTGACCTGAGTTATTTGAGGTCATGGAGTCAGTCGCATACTGCACGACAAATTTGTTAAAGCCGCTGTAGATTGACTGGGTATGTTCTGCGGTCACCATGACGCCGTCTTTCGAGGCATCTTTGGCACGATGGTAACCATCGGTTGGGTTAGAACGACCGTAGTCAAAACCTAATTCCAGCGTACCGCCCGGGTTGGTTTCCAAACCGGCTAAACGCACGTCGTAAACGTCGTTGGCGGTGTCTTTAACTAAATCACGCTGCTGCTGGGAGCTGAAGCTGGTTGAACCGCCGGTTTCAGTGTTACGCGTTGCGGCGATGGACAGTTTGCCGAAGCCCAGATCGATGTTCTCTAAACCTGCACCCGGACCTGAAATATCCCAGTAGTAGAAGTCGATCATATGAACGTCATGACGTTGGTAGAAGCGCTTACCCGCCCACAGCGTGGAGCCCGGCGCCCACTCGATGACGTTTTTGGCCTGAATGTTGGCTTCACGGAAGGCAGGATCTGTCGCTTCCCAGTCATTGGTCTGCTGCACGGAGTACGCTACGTTGGTATCAAAGTAGAAGCTCTTATCGCCGTCTTTCCATAGCTCTTGACCCAGCTTCAACTCCGCATAGGTTTCACATTCGTTACCCAAACGGTATTTGCTTTGAGCTCCCGTCGCTTTGAAACACTGTTGTTCGCCACCGCTTCCAGTCCAGCCGATACCGGAACGCGCGTAACCATGGAAATCTACAGCCAGTGCCTGTGTTGACAGCATCGCACTCGCAACAGCCAGTGCTAAAGGTACCTTGCGCAAAGTCATCATCATTCTCCTGAAGGGGTTGCCTGACGGCATAAAGTTATAAGTGTTCTTTGTTCAACGTATGGTCTAACGTATTGTTAACTAACATCTCTCTAACCCAGAGCTAGACACCTAGCTCCTTATGCAGCCGTCGGCAAGCGACACCATCTTCTCGGAACAGATGACAGCGTTCAGGTGGCAGGCCAATGGCAAATTTTGCACCTTCGTTTACCAGCACCACGTCGTTCTGGCGGTAAACAAGGTTTTGACGAATCGCGGGGATCTGAATATGAATTTGGGTTTCGTTGCCTAACTGCTCAACAACCTGAACATCCCCTTCCAAGGTGACTTCAGCATCATGACTCGGCAGTAAATGCTCAGGGCGGATCCCCAGTGAGAGGTTGCCGCCCACCTGCACATCCGTGCCTTCAACCGGCAGCCATACTAATTGGCGGTTAGGTAATTCAATCTGAACGCGCTGCGGTTCTGCAGCGGTCACTTTGACCGGTAGGAAATTCATTTTTGGCGAGCCGATAAAGCCCGCAACGAAACGGTTCGCCGGATAGTGGTAAAGCTCCAGTGGCTTACCGATCTGCGCAACGCTGCCGCCATCCAACACCACAATTTTGTCGGCCAACGTCATGGCTTCGACCTGATCGTGGGTGACATAAATCATGGTGCGCTCTAGGCGCTTATGTAGACGGGAAATCTCGATACGCATTTGCACACGCAAAGCGGCATCTAGGTTTGATAACGGTTCATCCAGCAGGAATACGTCGGGTTCAGCCACCAGCGTTCGGCCAATTGCGACGCGCTGACGCTGACCACCGGATAACGCTTTAGGGCGACGATCGAGCAAATGCGCCAGTTGCAGCACTTCAGAAACCTGATTCACCCGCTGGGTAATCTCTGACTTTTTGGTGCCCGCCAGCTTGAGGCCAAACGACATATTGTCGGCAACAGACAGATGTGGATACAGAGCGTAAGACTGAAAAACCATGCCGATGCCGCGCTCAGCGGGCGGCACTTCATTCATGCGCTTGCCTGCAATGAGTAGTTCACCAGAAGTGATATCTTCCAAACCTGCAATCATGCGCAGCAGTGTCGACTTACCACAGCCAGACGGCCCAACAAAAACCACAAACTCGCCGTCTTGGATTTCAAGGTTAACGTCTTTAGAAATGACGACGTCTCCGTAAGCCTTATATACGTTTCGCAGTGCTACGCTCGCCATGCGTTACTCCTGTCTGTCACTAATGAGGTCCACTAACGCGACATCTCAGCGGGCCTAATCCTTAGCCTTGCCGTTCAGCAGATGCGCCTTATCGATTGCTGCCGATAGTGCGCGTTAAGCAAAGAAGCGTAATCATCCGTAACAAAGTTTTTCATGGGGGAGGAGATAGGAGGATGAGAGAAAATAGCGTGCGGTGAAAAGTTCATACCTTTCAGTGAATTCGTGATCCTGCTTGCAAAAATAACCCTGTGATTTTGTGTCTACATCCACAGAATAGGCGGTAGTGTTAAGTAGATCACAAGAAACCCCCTTGGGGCGTAGAAGGGGGGAGGATGAGAAGCAATCTCGTGTAAAGGAGTATGGCACTGCATCAGAAATCCCCTACAAGCAGGGGGCTAACAACGATTCGTACTCTACGGCTTATCTGAACCGCTTCGGCCTCCATGCTCGGTGGTACAGACATCAACTCATACCTCGACAGAAACAGAACAAGAAGGATTGGATAATGACTAAGAAATCAGGCATCAGAACGCTCGCCCTTTCGGCTCTGGCTACGCTGGTTCTCTCCTCTTCCGCGTTCGCTAAAATTGAAGAAGGCAAACTGGTTATCTGGATTAACGGCGATAAAGGCTATAACGGCCTGGCCGAAGTCGGTAAAAAGTTTGAGAAAGAAACCGGTATCAAAGTGCTGATTGAGCATCCAGACAAGCTGGAAGAAAAATTCCCGCAGGTCGCGGCTACCGGCGATGGTCCTGATATCATTTTCTGGGCTCATGACCGTTTCGGGGGTTATGCACAGTCTGGCCTGTTGGCTGAAATCCATCCTTCTAAAGCTTTCCAAGAGAAGCTTTATCCGTTCACGTGGGACGCCGTTCGTTTTAACGGCAAACTGATTGCTTATCCCGTCGCTGTTGAAGCGCTGTCGCTGATTTATAACAAAGACCTTCTGCCTGAGCCGCCAGAAACGTGGGAAGAAATCCCAGCGTTAGACAAAGAACTGCGTGCTAAAGGCAAAAGCGCCATCATGTGGAATCTACAAGAACCGTACTTCACTTGGCCAATCATCGCAGCCGACGGCGGCTATGCCTTCAAATATGATAACGGCACCTACAACATCAAAGATGTGGGCGTGAACAATGCGGGCTCTCAGGCTGGCCTCCAGTTCATCGTTGATTTGGTGAAAAATAAGCATATCAATGCTGATACCGATTACTCCATCGCTGAAGCCGCGTTCAATAAGGGACAAACCGCGATGACCATCAACGGTCCTTGGGCGTGGTCTAACATCGATAAGAGCAACATCAACTATGGCGTTGCCCTGCTGCCAACCTTTAAAGGCCACCCATCCAAACCGTTTGTTGGCGTGCTCAGCGCAGGCATCAACGCCGCTAGCCCGAATAAAGAGCTGGCCACCGAGTTCTTGGAAAACTACCTGATGACCAATGCCGGTCTGGAACAGGTTAACAAAGATAAGCCACTCGGCGCGGTTGCCCTGAAGTCTTACCAAGAAACGTTGGAAAAAGATCCGAAGATCGCCGCCACCATGCAAAACGCCCAAAAAGGCGAAATCATGCCAAACATCCCGCAGATGAGCGCCTTCTGGTACGCCGAGCGTAGCGCCATTATCAACGCGGTAAATGGACGTCAGAGCGTGAAAGAAGCATTAACCGGCGCAGAGCAACGCATCGCCAAGTAAGTTCATCAGTAAATGACCCCACTCTAACCCTCCCCTTCACCGGGGAGGGAATTGCTCAGAGATCTCGGAATGGGCTGGAGAGGGGCTGAACACCGAATTTTAAGTTGTCCGTAACCGCCTCCGGCGTAAGAGAAATGAGGGAGAGTTTTATGTCGTTATCCCATACAGAATATCCAATCGCGAAGCCGGATAAATGGTGGCAGAGTGACATACTAAAATGGATAGTTATCGCCGCCATGTGCCTGTTTACGGGCTATCTCACCATTGTGATGTACGCACAAGGCGAGTACCTGTTTGCCATGTTGACGCTGGTTTTGCTGGGGTCAGGGCTGTACATTTTTGCCAATCGCAAGGCCTACGCGTGGCGCTATGTCTACCCAGGGCTTGCGGGAATGGGGTTGTTCGTACTCTTTCCCCTTATCTGCACCATCGCCATCGCATTCACCAACTACAGCAGCACTAACCAGCTCACCTTTGAGCGTGCGCAATCAGTGTTAATGCAGCGTCAATTCACCACGGGTAAAACCTACGGCTTTGGCCTTTACCCCGTAGGCGAACAGTGGCGCTTACAGCTGACCAATCCCGAAAACGATCGGCTTTATATCTCAGAGCCCTTTAGCTTCAGCGCTCAAGAACAGCGCTTAACCATGAAGCCTGAAAACACCGAACAGACGGGCGTTCGCGCTACGCTGCGGGTGATTACTCAAAACCGTCAGGCCTTAAATAACATCGTGGCAGTTTTACCTGAAAGCGGCGAATTGCGCATGAGTTCGCTGCGCCAGTTTGCTGGCACCAGCCCGCTATATACTCTTGAGCAAGACGGTGAAACGCTCAAAAATAATCAAACCGGCACCGTCTATCGCCCGAATACCGACATAGGATTCTATCAAGCGGTGAATGCACAAGGGCAATGGGAAAATGAACAGCTCAGCCCTGGATTCACCGTTTCTATTGGCTGGAAAAACTTTTTACGCGTGGTGCAGGACGAAGGTATCCGCCAGCCGTTCGTCAGCATCTTTATCTGGACCATTATCTTTTCAGTTTTAACGGTCGTGTTCACCGTTGCCGTCGGCATGGTGCTGGCATGTGTGGTTCAGTGGGAAGCGTTAAAAGGTAAGGCGCTGTATCGCGTAATGCTCATTCTGCCTTATGCCGTACCGTCGTTTATTTCGATACTGATCTTTAAGGGTTTGTTCAACCAAAGCTTCGGTGAAATCAACATGATGCTCAGCCATCTGTTCGGTATCAAACCTGCTTGGTTTAGCGACCCGCTCACCGCCAAGAGTATGATTCTGATCGTCAATACCTGGCTCGGCTATCCGTACATGATGATTTTGTGCATGGGCTTACTCAAAGCCATTCCAGACGATTTATACGAAGCCTCGGCAATGGACGGCGCTGGCCCAATGCAGAATTTCTTCCGCATCACGCTGCCATTGCTGATCAAGCCGTTAACGCCGCTGATGATTGCCAGTTTTGCCTTCAATTTTAATAACTTTGTTTTGATTCAGTTATTAACCAACGGCGGTCCAGATATGCTCGGAACCTCTACACCGGCGGGCTATACCGATTTGCTGGTGAGCTATACCTACCGCATCGCGTTTGAAGGCGGCGGTGGACAAGACTTTGGTTTAGCGGCAGCAATTGCCACGCTGATTTTCCTGTTGGTTGGCGCGCTGGCGATACTGAATCTGAAAGCCAGCAAAATGAATTTCGACTAAGGAGAGGGACCACAACATGGCAATGGTTCAACCGAAATCCCAGCGTTTACGCCTGCTGTTTACACATCTGATGCTGCTGGCCTTTATCTGCACCATCATGTTTCCACTGCTGATGGTGATTGCTATCTCGCTGCGCTCTGGCAACTTTGCGACTGGCAGCCTCATTCCCGAAAATATCTCTTGGGAACACTGGCAGTTGGCGTTGGGTATGACCGTCACTAACGCAGATGGCAGCGTCACTCCGCCACCGTTCCCGGTTCTTTTATGGCTGTGGAACTCGATTAAAATCGCCGTGGTTACGGCGATAGGCATTGTGACACTCTCCACCACCTGCGCTTATGCTTTTGCTCGCATGAAGTTCAAAGGCAAAAGCTCATTGCTGAAAGGCATGCTGATATTTCAAATGTTCCCAGCCGTGCTGTCGCTAGTGGCGTTGTATGCGCTCTTTGATCGCATCGGCCAGTATGTGCCATTCCTGGGTCTTAATACCCACGGCGGCGTAATTTTCGCTTACATGGGCGGGATTGCATTGCATGTTTGGACGATTAAGGGCTATTTCGAAACTATCGATAATTCGTTAGAAGAAGCCGCGGCGCTTGATGGCGCTACGCCTTGGCAGGCTTTCCGCTTGGTGCTTTTACCGTTGTCGGTGCCTATTTTGGCGGTGGTCTTCATCTTGTCATTTATTGCCGCGATTACCGAAGTGCCGGTGGCGTCTCTGCTCTTGCGCGATGTGAATAGCTATACGTTGGCCGTCGGCATGCAGCAATACCTTAATCCGCAAAACTATCTGTGGGGTGATTTTGCCGCTGCGGCGGTGCTGTCTGCGATTCCAATTACTGCCGTATTCTTGCTGGCGCAGCGCTGGCTGGTGGGCGGACTGACGTCCGGCGGTGTGAAAGGGTAATGCGTTAAAACCTGTGTCTTTGTTGTGCCATTGCAGTTATTCGATCCCGTTATAGCATTCGTTGTAACGACTTTGGCGGCCTATTGGCCGCCTTTTCTTTTCGCTTTATTCTCGCTTGAGCTTTTCTGTGTTCGCTAAAAACAGCGCCACCACAAGAACCAAAATGGCCGCCGAATAAATCAGCGTATCGGCTGGATTTTTGTGGTCGACAATAATCAAACGAATGATTGCGGTAATACCGATGTAGATAAAGTAACGTAAGGGAAAGTGATATCCCGACTGGAAATACTTCACGATAAGCGCAATGAACTCGAAGTAAAGGAAGTAGATAACGATCCCTTCAATGAGCAGATAAGAGGATGCGGTTTCGCTGGCGTTAAACAGCACCGTTCCCAGCGTGAAGGTTTCTTTCGCCAGAAACACCACTAAAATCACGGCCAGCATTAACAGGCCAGCATTCAAAATCCACTGCAAAATCTTCGCGATAGCGCTCGCTTGTTTGGTTCCTGGCATCGATGTTCCTCTGTGCCGTTAATCATTTTATGTGATCAAGTTAACAAAATGGCTATTTTGTCGTCTATCCCTAAACCAAAATAAATCTGCCTATCCTCAGATAGAAACTTAACGGCCCTCACATTTCGCGACATTTTTTTGCTAATCGTTTTACTATGTCGTCCGGCCAACTTTCGCCTTATCGCGAATGATTACCGCAGCTTATGCCAGGGTGTTCCAACGATTGAGAAATAAAATAATATGAAAATACTACGTCATTATGGTTTTACTATTTGCTTACTGCTAGGGATTATCCTCGGCGGGCTATCCGGCATCGTTTTCGGAGAAAAGGCCGCAATTGTGCAGCCGATCGGGGATCTTTTCCTTAATCTGATGTTTGTCGTCATTGTGCCGCTGGTGTTTCTCAGCATTTCGTCTTCTATTGCTGAAATGAAACAGATGGCGCGTCTGGGCAAGATTATGGGAACGGTGTTTGCCGTATTTCTAAGCACTGCGCTCATTGCCGCCGTTATCGCCTTCATCGGCACCCAGATTTACAACCCATTCCAAAACGTTGACGTCAGTACGCTGATTGCACATTTGCCACCCGCACCTGATTCACACGGCAAAAGCCTCGGCGAAATCATCGTAAATACTTTTACCGTTCCTGATTTCCTGCAGCTGTTTACCAAATCTAGCCTGCTGCCACTCATCGTGTTCTCCGTGTTGTTAGGGTTAGCTACCTCGATGTCAGGCGAAAAAGTTCAGCCAATCGCCAACTTTCTGACCTCAGGTACCGTCGTTATTCTTCGCATGGTGAAAATCATCATGTACGCCGCACCGGTTGGCTTAGGCTGCTACTTTGCCGCTACCGTTGGTCATTTAGGGCCACAGATTATCAATGGCTATCTGAATGCGTTCCTGCTCTACCTCATCCTGACCGTGATCTACTTCTTCGGTGCAAACACGCTGTATGCGTTTGTTGCAGGTGGAAAACTGGGCGTTAAAGTCTTTTGGTCTAACGTGCTGACGCCAGCGATTACCGCTGTCGCTACCTCATCCAGTGCGGCCTGTATTCCAGCAAACCTGATTGCGACTAAAAAAATGGGCGTTCCCCATGATATTGCTGAAACCGTGATTCCTTTGGGTGCCAACACGCATAAAGATGGCTCGGTAATTGGCGGTATCATCAAAATCGTTTTCTTGTTTACGCTATTCCATAAAGACATGAGCGATCCAATGAACATCGCCGCCATCATCAGCGTCGCATTCCTCGTTGGTGCCGTCATGGGCGCTATCCCAAGCGGCGGGATGACCGGTGAATTGATGATCTGCTCGGTGTTTGGTTTCTCACCAGAACTGGTCGGCACCATCATGATTATCAGCACCATCATCGATGTTCCTGCAACGCTGTTGAATTCCACAGGGAATACCGTTTGCGCCATGATGGTGACGCGATTTGTGGAAGGGAAAGATTGGTTGAAGCGCAAAGCCTGTATGCAAGGTTAAATACCCTGCGATACGCTTCGCAAAGCTAGCGAAACACCGTGGAAGTCCCCCTCTGAACAAGGGATAACGCCCCTCTTTGGACGTTATTTTTTTAGAGGGATTTTCCATGGCATTAGATAAAAAACTTCAGATGTTACAGCAGCATTTCGATTCACTCGCACAACGCACCGATTCTGATGGTATTGAGTTTTGGTTCGCGCGCGATCTCCAGCCTCATCTTGGCTATGCCCGTTGGGAAAACTTCCAAACCGCCATCATCAGATCTGTTGAAGCCAGCCGTTTATCTGGCTTCAAAGAACTCGACCATTTTCGTGGCGCCACGAAAATGGTCTGCTTCACCCAACAAAAACGCCACCTTTCACGGTGGCGTTTTTTATGTTTTAACTTAAAGGCTTAGCCTACTTATGCACGCCAATTTTTAAAGCGGTTAATCAACGCATTGGTTGAACTATCGTGGCTATTTACCTCTTCGCTACCGCTCAACTCTGGCAGGATACGGTTCGCGAGCTGTTTACCCAGCTCTACGCCCCATTGATCAAAGGTGAAGATATTCAGAATTGCGCCCTGAGTGAAGATTTTGTGTTCGTACAGAGCGATTAACAAGCCCAAGCTGTATGGTGTAATTTCACGCAACAGAATGGAGTTTGTTGGACGGTTACCTTCAAACACTTTGAACGGTACGATGTGCGCCACTTCTGCCGCTGTTTTACCTGCTTTCGCAAACTCTTCTTCCACTTCTTCACGAGATTTACCGAAGGCAAGCGCTTCAGTTTGAGCAAAGAAGTTAGACAGCAGTTTGCTGTGGTGATCGCCTAACGCATTGTGGCTAATCGCTGGAGCGATAAAGTCGCAAGGAACCAGTTTAGTCCCCTGATGAATCAGCTGATAGAACGCATGCTGGCCGTTAGTGCCAGGTTCACCCCAAATGATTGGGCCAGTCTGATAAGAAACTGGGTTACCGTTACGATCCACATATTTACCGTTAGATTCCATATTCCCTTGCTGGAAATAGGCTGGGAAACGGTGCATGTATTGGTCGTATGGCAGAATCGCTTCGGTTTCTGCACCGAAGAAATTGTTATACCAGATGCCAATCAAGGCGAGCTGTACTGGCAGGTTTTGCTCAATTGGCGTATTAGCAAAATGTTGGTCCATCGCATGGGCGCCGCTTAACAGCTGTTCGAAATTATCGAAACCAATGCTCAACGCAATAGACAGGCCGATGGCAGACCACAGTGAGTAACGACCGCCGACCCAGTCCCAGAACTCAAACATGTTGGCAGTATCAATACCAAATTCACCCACCGCTTTGCCATTGGTAGAAAGCGCGGCAAAGTGCTTAGCCACGTGTGCTTCATCACCGGCCGATTTCAGGAACCAATCACGTGCGCTGTGGGCGTTAGTCATGGTTTCTTGTGTGGTGAATGTTTTAGAAGCAACGAGGAAAAGCGTGGTTTCTGGGTTTAAGGTTTTCAACGTTTCGGCAATATGGGTACCATCGACGTTAGAAACAAAATGCATGCTCAGATGATTTTTGTATGGTTTCAGCGCTTCGGTCACCATGTATGGGCCTAAATCTGAACCACCAATACCAATATTCACCACGTCAGTGATGGTTTTACCGGTATAGCCTTTCCACTCACCGCCGATAACGCGTTCGCAGAACTTTTTCATCTTAGCCAGCACCGCATTCACTTCAGGCATAACATCTTTGCCATCTACGATGATTGGCGTGTTGCTGCGGTTACGCAAAGCAACATGCAGAACGGCACGGTCTTCGGTACGGTTAATCTTTTCGCCTGCAAACATGGAGGCAATCGCCCCCTGCAAATCCGTTTCTTTGGCTAATGCCTGCAGCTTTTCGAGGGTCTCTGTGGTGATGCGGTTTTTAGAGAAATCGACCAGCATCTGGTCATCAAAGGTAGCAGAGAACTTAGAGAAGCGGTCGGCATCTTGAGCGAACAGATCGCGCATCTGCACAGATTTCATTTGCTCGAAATGCTGCTGCAGCGCATGCCAAGCAGCGGTTTGACTAGGATTGATATTTTTCATAGCGACGCCTTTATGCTTGAGAATAAAAGAAAGTTTGTTCTTCAGACACATGTTCTTCTGAACATTGAGACTAACAAGCAACCAAACCCGGCGTTTCCATGAAAACTGGAATGACGACGAGCAGGTACTGAGTCATCTTTTCCCAACGATTTACCAAATTGTATCCTTTTCCCCTCGGGTTGCGATCACTTTTGTTGCGATAGTTGAAAACTGTTAACCCCTTTTGCCACCTGATACTGACTCCTTTCAGCCAAACACCAACGCCCCGCCATATTGTTGCTAAACTGTCATGATAACCAACTGTTTTTGTTAATCGTTTCTAAGGTTTATATTATGGAGCTATCAACCCCCTTAATGCTGGTGATTATCGGAATCAGCTCACTCGCGACTCAGTGGCTAGCTTGGCGACTACGAATTCCTGCGATTTTACCGTTGCTTATCATGGGTATCGCACTTGGCCCACTCACGCACGTAGTCAGCCCAGATGCCCTTTTCGGCGAACTGCTTTTTCCACTCGTCTCTCTTTCAGTCGCCATCATCTTATTTGAAGGTTCGCTAACGTTACGCTTTGAAGAAATTCGCGGGCTTGGCGGCGTTGTCCGAAATTTAGTCAGCATTGGAATGCTCGTGACCTTCGCCATTATTTCCGTTTCATGCTGGTGGCTGCTCGGCTTTTCCGCTGAGCTCTCTGCGCTAGTGGGCGCGGTGACTGTTGTGACGGGCCCAACCGTCATTGCACCGCTAATGCGCGTGGTTCGCCCCAAGGCAAGTATCAACCGCGTATTGAGGTGGGAAGGGATCGTCATTGATCCTGTCGGCGCTATTTTCACCGTACTGGTATTTGAGTTTATCGTTCTGCGCCAGAATTCCGAGGCATGGACTCACCTGTTTGTCACCTTTGGCAAAACCGTGGTGCTCGGCCTACTGATTGGTGCCCTATTTGGCTATGTACTCGGCGTAGCTTTACGCAAAGTGTGGATCCCTCGCTATCTGCAAAATCTGGCCGTATTAGCAGTGATGCTCAGTGCTTTTGGGTTCTCAAACGCGGTCGCTGAAGAATCCGGTTTATTGGCCGTTACCGTCATGGGGATTTGGCTTGCCAACATGCGTGACGTCGATATCAGCGACATTCTGGCGTTTAAAGAAGAGCTTTCGGCCATTTTAATTTCAGCACTGTTTATCATTTTGGCAGCGCGACTTGATATCGATGCGCTTTGGAATATGGGCTGGCCACTGGTGATAGTGTTACTGATTGTGCAGTTTATTGCCCGCCCGCTGTGTATCGCCGTTTCAACCGCAGGTTCATCGTTGAAGTGGCGGGAAAAAGCGCTATTGTCTTGGATTGCCCCGCGCGGGATTGTCGCCGCCGCCGTAAGTTCTTTGTTTGCGCTAACGTTACAACGAATGAATTACCCCGAGGCTGACAAACTCGTCACGGTGGTATTTGCGGTGATTATTGGCACGGTGGTGCTGCAAAGCCTCACCAGCTCACGTCTGGCGCGTTGGTTAGGTGTACAACAACAAAAACCGCGAGGCGTGCTGATTATCGGCGCTAACAGCGTTGCGCGCGCGGTTGCACAGGCACTGATTAAGCTGAAAATTCCGGTGATGGTGACGGACAGCAGTTGGGAATACTATCGTCAGGCACGTATGGACGGCATTCCCGCCTATTACGGGCACGCTTACTCCGAACACGCAGAAAACTACCTCGATCTCAGCGATACCGCTCAGGTCCTTGCCCTATCACCAAACCGGCATCAAAACGCCCTCGCGGTTTATCACTTCGGGCATATTTTTGGCGAACGCAAAGTGTTTTCCATTCGTTCCAGCGCACAGCTCAAAGGTCGCAGCAACGGTGAAAGCAGCCGTTTTCGTCGCCATGAGATTTTGTTTAATCGCGAAGCGACCTATTCACGCCTAAGCACGTTACTAGGCAAAGGTGCCGTGATTAAAGCGACCAAACTCAATGAAAACTTTGGCTGGGTCGAATATCTGGAAAAACATCAGGGAGTGATCCCTCTGTTCGCTCAAAAAGAAGATGGCTCTTTACAACCGGTGAATGAAAATAGCGTTCCAGCGATGCCATGTACGCTGGTTGCCTTGGTTCAGGGCGATTCAGTCATCACGCCAAACTAACATTTTATTAGCATGGCTTATCAGCTTACCGGTAGGCCATGCGCACGGCTAATAACAGAGTCATTCGCTATTAAATTATATTATTCAAGAAGATATAACTTAACTTTCGCCGTTGTAACTTATTCCCGTTCAAATTGAAAATCGCTCATGTTAATGACATTGACATAACTTCAATAAGTCGCTATTTCTAAAAACCTACTTGTACATCACGTGTACAAGCCAGAAGAGGCGCGTTGCTCAGGTAGCGTATCAGAGGAGCCGGTTTCCATTGACGATACGCGAGGGGGTGTGACGCCGAGGCGCAGCAGCCCACCGGAGAAACTGCTACGTCGGCTACAAGGGCTGAATCCCTTGGGCTGTCACCTCGATTCTCTGTATTCCGGGGGATCGGCAAGGTGAGGCGCTTCTGGGTGTATCGTAGCTTTAATCCCTACGTCTGCTCCCGTATACCGCTCTCTCCTTGTGCCAAGGTAATGGAATTTCTAGCCCGATTAAGTGAATTAACGCGGGCTTCCCTGACACGAGGCTTACATGAAAAATACCATCGTCGCAAAATTTGGCGGCACCAGCGTAGCTAACGCTGACGCTATGCAAAACAGTGCCAATATTGTTCTTTCTAATCCGAACGTGCGCGTGGTGGTGTTATCTGCCTCTGCGGGCGTCACCAATTTACTGGTAGAACTGGCTGACGGCTGCGATCAGGAGAAGCGTCATTACGTCATCGACGAAATTCGTCGTATTCAGTACAACATTCTCGATACGTTGCATCAGCCAAACGTGCTGCGCGATGAGATTGACCGCATGCTAGAGAATATCACCATGCTGTCAGAAGCCGCTGCGCTGGCCACCTCGCCAGCCTTGACCGACGAATTAGTGAGCCATGGTGAGCTGATGTCCACCCTGCTGTTCGTCGAGCTACTTCGCCAGCGTGATGTGAATGCTGAATGGTTCGACGTGCGTAAAATCATGCGTACTAACGATCGCTTTGGTCGCGCAGAACCAGACACACACGCATTGTACGAATTAGCACAACAGCAGTTGGTGCCACGGACACGGGAAGCGATCGTCATTACCCAAGGTTTCATCGGCAGCGAGGCTAAAGGCCGCACCACTACGCTTGGCCGCGGTGGCAGTGACTATACCGCAGCGCTGCTTGGTGAAGCGCTGAATGCCGCACGCGTTGATATTTGGACAGATGTTCCGGGCATCTACACTACCGATCCACGCATCGTGCCCGCAGCTCGCCGCATCAGCGAAATCGGCTTTTCTGAAGCTGCTGAGATGGCCACTTTCGGCGCGAAGGTTTTGCATCCGGCAACGCTATTACCCGCGGTACGTAGCGATATCCCTGTCTTCGTCGGCTCCAGCAAAGATCCTTCTGCTGGCGGAACCTTAGTGTGCAACAAAACAGAACAGCCACCGCTGTTCCGCGCTCTTGCATTGCGCCGCAAGCAAACGTTGATGACGCTGCACAGCCTGAACATGCTCCATGCCCGAGGCTTCTTGGCTGAGGTGTTCGGCATTCTGGCGCGCCACAATATTTCCGTGGATTTAATCACCACCTCTGAAGTCAGCATTGCGCTAACGCTGGATACCACCGGTTCTTGCACCAGCGGGGCAAGCTTATTAACCACATCGCTGTTAACCGAGCTGTCTTCTCTATGCCGCGTAGAAGTGGAAGAGAATCTGGCGCTGGTGGCATTGATTGGTAACAAACTCTCCTCAGCCTGTGGGGTTGGCAAAGAGGTGTTTGGCGTCATGGAACCGTTCAATATTCGCATGATTTGCTACGGTGCCAGCAGCCATAACCTTTGCTTCCTCGTTCCCGGCGAAAATGCCGAGAATGTCGTGCGCGCACTCCACAGCAACCTCTTCGAGTAACCCCTCTCCGCCGCTCCGGCCTTCCCGCCGCGCTCTGCGGCGGGGACATTAGATACCTGTTCCACACGCTAAAAAATAACGAATAACACACATCACAACATCATAAAAAAGGCCTAATTATGCTGGCAACGTTCACTCGTCTCTTTCCTCTGTGGGCTGTTCTGCTGTCCATCACCGCTTATTTCACGCCAACCACCTTTACCGGTATTGGCCCCTACGTAAGCCCCTTGTTGATGCTCATCATGTTTACGATGGGCGTAACGCTAAAAATTGATGATTTCAAACGCGTTCTATCTCGACCTGCGCCTGTTGCCGCGGGGATTTTTCTGCATTATCTGGTGATGCCACTCGCCGCGTTCTTGCTTGCCAAAGCTTTCCATATGTCACCAGATCTCTCAGCGGGAATGGTGCTCGTCGGCAGCGTGGCCAGCGGCACGGCTTCCAACGTCATGATCTATCTGGCTCGCGGAGATGTTGCGCTTTCCGTGACCATTTCATCGTTCTCAACGCTCGTTGGTGTTTTCGCGACTCCCTTGCTTACACGCTTATATGTCGATGCCACCATCAGCGTAGACATCATGGGGATGCTCATTAGCATCTTACAAATTGTGGTTATTCCAATTGCCGCAGGCTTAGCCATTCACCATATGTTTAGCAAGTTGGTCGCTCGCGTCGAGCCTTATCTACCGGCTCTTTCGATGCTTTGCATTTTAGCTATCATCAGCGCCGTAGTTGCGGGTAGTCAAAGCCACATCGCATCTGTCGGGCTGATGGTGATTGTTGCGGTTATTTTGCATAACGGTATCGGCTTACTGAGTGGCTATTGGGGCGGACGTCTGTTCGGCTTCGACGAATCCACCTGCCGCACGCTGGCGATTGAAGTCGGCATGCAAAACTCTGGCTTAGCCGCCACATTAGGGAAAATCTACTTCTCTCCGCTGGCTGCCTTACCCGGCGCTTTGTTCTCGGTTTGGCACAACCTGTCTGGCTCCCTATTGGCCGGATACTGGCAGGGACGTCCAACGGGAGATGAAAAGGAGAGTAAAAAAGAGGCATCGCGGGAGAGTTAAAACTTTTCATCTTTAGTTTATGGCAAATTTGAGTAAGGTTTCGAACGCCCATTAGTATCAATGTTTTCATGAAGCTAATGGTAAAGGCGTCCGATAAGGGTATGCCTGAGCGCATACCCTTAACCCGCGCTCTTTTTACTGAGTCGCTTGGCCGACCGGTCTCGGAGCACACATCCCTGTGTGCCCTCAACCTACCGCCATCATCCCTGATGGCGGTTCTATAATGCATTTCATACACAAATCTAAGGCCAGAGTCTTACCTATTTTTTTGAGGTCAAGTTTTGGAAGGAAGAGCCACGCCAACACGATGTTGGCGTGGAGTTTGGGGCGGCCATGGATGGCCGATACCAAACCGGAGCGGAAATGGCATCTTGGACAAAAGCGCGAGAGTCGAGAGGTTGCGCGCTAGCAACCTTTCGTCGGGAGCCTTCGGCAAAAGTCACATACAAATTCGGAGTATATCGGCTCCCGAAACCACACTCCCTACTCTACATAAGCGAAGACACTTCGCCATTAATCCGCATCATACCCAAGATTAGGCGCTAACCAGCGTTCAACCTCGCTAACCGGCATTCCCTTACGCTGAGCATAGTCTTCTACCTGATCACGTTGGATCTGCGCAACGGCAAAATATTTGCTCTCAGGATGACTGAAGTACCAGCCCGAAACCGACGCGCCTGGCCACATCGCATAAGATTCCGTGAGCTTCATGCCAACGCTATTTTCTGCGTCGAGTAGCGTCCAGATCGCTGCTTTTTCAGTATGTTCAGGGCAGGCAGGATAACCGGGGGCAGGACGGATCCCTTGATAGTTTTCACGGATCAGCTCTTCGTTACTGAGATTTTCATTGGCCGCATAGCCCCAATGCACCTTACGTACTTTTTCATGCAGATATTCAGCAAAGGCCTCAGCCAAACGATCCGAAAGCGCTTTCACCATGATTTTGTTGTAATCATCGTGCTGCGCCTCATACATATCGGCTAGCGTATCTTCTTCGAGCCCACCGGTTACCGCGAAAGCGCCGATGTAATCCGCTTTGCCGCTGGATTTAGGTGCCACGAAATCAGCCAGACAGTAGTTGGCGAAATCCGTTTTTTCCGTTTGCTGACGCAGATGGTGTCCCGTAACCAAAAGTTCGTTGCGGAACTCATTGCTATAGATTTCAACGTCGTCACCCACGCGATTAGCAGGGAATAGGCCATAAACCCCACGCGGATTTAACTTACCGCTGCGAGCCAAATCATCCAGCATGGCATTGGCGTCGGCAAACACACGCTTAGCTTCTTCACCCACCACCTCATCTTCCAAGATGCGCGGATATTTTCCTGCCAGCGACCACGTCATAAAGAACGGCGTCCAATCAATATAATTGCGCAGCACATCAATGCTGGCCGTCACCTGATGTACACCCAAACGATGTGGAACAGGCGGCGTATAATCGGCCCAGTCCAGTGACATCGCGTTCTCGCGCGCGGTTTCCAGCGTCACCGGTGGAGTACGTGGTTTCTTGCGTGCATGCTGAATACGCACGGTTTCATACTCTTTACGGGTACGAGCAATAAAATCAGGCTTTTGCGTTGGCGACAGCAGCGCCGCCACCACGCCTACGGTACGTGACGCGTTCGAAACATAGGTCGTTGGACCGCTATAGTTCTGCTCTATTTTAACCGCCGTATGTGCCTTCGACGTAGTTGCACCGCCAATCAGCAGTGGCAGATCGAAACCTTGGCGCTCCATCTCTTTGGCAACGTACACCATTTCATCCAGCGAAGGGGTGATAAGACCAGATAGCCCGATGATATCAACGTTTTGCTCACGCGCCGTTTTTAGAATTTTATCGCAAGGCACCATCACGCCAAGATCGATGATCTCGTAGTTGTTACACTGCAAAACGACGCCAACAATATTCTTACCAATGTCATGCACGTCGCCTTTAACGGTCGCCAACAGCACTTTTCCGGCCGATGTGCCTTTCTCTTTACTCGCCTCAATGAACGGTTCGAGGTAGGCCACGGCCTGCTTCATGACGCGTGCGGATTTAACCACCTGCGGCAAGAACATTTTGCCGTCACCAAACAGATCGCCGACCACGTTCATCCCGTCCATCAGTGGGCCTTCGATCACCTCAATAGGGCGATCGGCCTCAAGACGAGCCTCTTCGGTATCTGATTCAATAAATTCGGTAATGCCTTTAACCAGCGAATATTCCAGACGTTTTTTCACCGGCCAGCCGCGCCATTCGGCCTGCGGTTTAGTGCTATCGTCGTCGCTTTTACTGCCCCGATATTTTTCAGCCAGATCCAGCAAACGCTCGGTGCCATCTTCACGACGGTTGAGGATCACATCTTCCACCGCATCGCGTAGATCCGCCGGAAGATCGTCGTAGATCGCCAACTGCCCAGCGTTCACGATCCCCATGTCCATGCCGTTGCGGATCGCGTAATACAAGAACACCGCGTGAATAGCTTCACGAACCGGATCGTTACCGCGGAAAGAGAATGAAACGTTGGAGACACCGCCGGAAATCAGCGCGTGCGGTAGCTCAGCTTTGATATCCGCGCAGGCTTCAATAAAGTCCACGGCATAGTTGTTATGCTCTTCAATCCCGGTTGCGACCGCGAAAATATTAGGGTCAAAAATGATATCTTCTGGCGGGAAGCCGACGGTTTCAGTCAGCAATTTATAAGCACGACGGCAAATCTCAATCTTACGTTCGCGCGTATCCGCCTGCCCAACTTCATCAAACGCCATCACCACCATCGCCGCACCGTAGCGGCGAACTTTGCGTGCATGTTCGATGAATTTTTCCTCGCCCTCTTTCATTGAGATCGAGTTAACAATGCCTTTGCCCTGAATGCATTTAAGCCCTTTCTCGATCACCTCCCATTTAGAGGAGTCGATCATGATTGGTACACGGGCGATATCCGGCTCACCGGCGATCAGGCTAAGGAAACGCACCATCGCCGCTTCAGCATCGAGCATTCCTTCATCCATATTGATGTCGATGATCTGCGCGCCGCTTTCAACCTGTTGTAGCGCAACTTCCAGCGCCTCGGCGTATTTATCTTCTTTAATCAGCCGTTTAAATTTTGCCGATCCCGTAACGTTAGTACGCTCACCCACGTTAACAAACAGCGTATTGGCATCAATGGTCAGCGGTTCTAATCCAGCTAAACGACAGGCAACGGGAATATCAGGCAACACGCGTGGTTTCACGCCTTCGACGGCCTGACTGATTGCCGCAATGTGCGCCGGTGTGGTGCCGCAGCAGCCGCCCACAATATTTAGGAATCCGGCCTGTGCCCACTCTGAAATGTGCTCGGCCATCTCTTGCGGGCCTAGATCGTATTCACCAAAGGCGTTTGGTAAACCGGCATTCGGATGCGCGGTGACATAGCATTCTGCGATACGCGAGAGCTCGGCCACATATTGGCGAAGTTCATCTGGACCTAAGGCGCAGTTGAGGCCGAAAGTCAGCGGTTTGACGTGGCGCAACGAGTTATAAAACGCTTCGGTGGTTTGGCCTGACAGAGTACGCCCTGAAGCATCGGTAATGGTGCCGGAAATCATCACCGGCAGCTCGATCCCCATGGCTTCAAATTCGGTTTCCACCGCATAGATCGCGGCTTTAGCATTCAGCGTATCAAAGATGGTTTCGATCATGATCAGATCGACCCCACCTTCAACCAACGCATGCGTTGATTCCCGATAGGCTTCAACTAACTGATCAAACGAAATATTACGGAATGCGGGATCGTTAACATCAGGAGAAATGGAGGCGGTGCGGTTGGTCGGGCCAAGTACTCCTGCAACATAGCGCGGTTTGTCTGGCGTACGTGCGGTCCACTCATCGGCACATGCCCGCGCCAGACGCGCAGCTTCATAGTTTATTTCCGCCGACAGGGATTCCATGTGGTAATCCGCCATCGCAATGCGCGTTGAGTTGAAAGTGTTGGTTTCCAAAATATCAGCGCCAGCTTCGAGATACTCATAGTGTATCGCGCTGATGATGTCCGGCTGGGTAAGAACCAATAGGTCGTTATTGCCTTTTAGATCGCTTTGCCAATCGGCAAAGCGTTCGCCTCGGAAATCCTCTTCGGTTAACCGATAGCCCTGAATCATGGTTCCCATACCGCCATCCAGCACCAAAATCCTTTGGGAAAGCTGATGGCGTAATCTCTCAACGATTGTGCTCACTGTTGCTCCTAGTCTTTCATTTACCCTGATATCACCCGTCTTTTCGTGCAGGTTTTTTATTCAAAAAAGTGACGTTTCCTCATCCTAACATAGGTTTCAGTTCTGTTGGCGGAGGCGATCTTGAGACTTTTTCAGGTGACTTTTGCGTGCGGCCTCTGACTTTGAACACGTCGGAGCAGTTAAAAACCACGATCGCATCCATAATGTCGAAAACGAAAATAGATTCCATTTTTATAACATTTTTTTAATACGAATTTGTTCAATAAAAATAATTATTTATGACTGTCTCAGGAGAGCACTACAATGGCGACTACCGTGCCCGTAAAACGTGGCAAGAAACCACGTACCGCAACGCCAGCCACTACTCCCGCAGCCACCGGACAGGTTCAATCCTTACAGCGAGGATTGAGATTGTTGGAATTAATTGCCGAAGCACACGGCAGCGTGGCGCTTACCGATTTAGCCCAGCAGGCAGGTTTACCTAACTCAACGACACACCGCCTTTTGAGCACCATGCAGCAGCAAGGTTTCGTCCAGCAAGTCGGCGATCTTGGCCTGTGGACCATTGCCTCACATGCTTTCTTCGTGGGAAGTAGTTTTTTGCAGAGCCGCAACTTGCTGGCCATTGTCCATCCGATTCTGCGCCGCTTAATGGAAGACTCTGGCGAAACCGTGAATCTGGCCGTGCTCGATGTAAGCGATTTTCAGGCGGTGATTATCGATCAGGTACAGTGCACCCAGTTGATGCGCATGTCTGCGCCGATTGGCGGCAAACTGCCGATGCATGCTTCTGGCGCAGGGAAGGCGTTTTTGTCAACGGTCAGTGATGCCCATCTGGTTGAGCTTCTACATAAAAAGGGTTTACACAGCTACACACCACACACCCGCAGCAACCCAAATAGTCTGAAAGAAGAGCTGGCCCATATTCGTAAGCAGGGATTTTCTTTTGATGATGAGGAACATGCTCTCGGCCTGCGCTGTATTGCCGCCTGCATCTATGATGAACATCAGGAAGCCTTCGCTGCCATTTCTATTTCCGGCCCCGCTTCTCGTATCACCGACGATCGAGTGATCGAAATTGGTGCCTTAGTGATCAAAGCAGCAAAAGAAGTCACGCTGGCTTACGGCGGCAGGCATTCGTAATCCCTATGGGCTCCCTTTTGGGAGCCCAATCGACAGATTATACCTTTTCAATTTCCACTAAATTGGTGTGCTGAGGATTCCCTTTCGCCAACGGCGACGGGCGCATCGTGGTGAGAGTATTGATACAGCCGCCGTGATCGACTTTATCACCCGCCATATCCGCCTGATGCCAAGCTCCCTGTCCCATGGCGCTAACGCCCGGCATAATTCGTGGCGTCACTTTCGCATTAATCACCACCGTGCCACGCTTGTTAAACACGCGAACTTTATCGCCGTTTTGAATACCCCTTTTCTGGGCGTCAATCGGGTTAATCCACACTTCTTGTCTGCATGCGGCCTGCAAAACGTCAATGTTGCCGTAAGTTGAGTGAGTACGAGCCTTGTAATGGAAACCAAACATTTGCAGCGGATAGGTTTGGCGCAAAGCATCGTCCCAGCCTTCAAAGGTTGAGGCATAAACGGGTAAGGCGCTGATGGTTTCGTCTTTATCCAAATGCCATGTGGCGGCGATCTCAGCTAATCGTTCGGAATAGATTTCAATTTTTCCCGACGGCGTTTTTAGCGGGTTGGCAGCGGGATCTTCACGGAATTTTTTATACGCCACGAAATGACCATTAGGATCTTTTCGTTTATAGATCCCCTGCTGGCGCAGCGTTTCATAATCAGGTAATAGCGGATCGCGTGCCTGCATTTTGGCATACAGATAGTGTAGCCAATCAGACTGTGTACGCCCTTCGGTAAACGCCTGTTCAACGTCTGGCCCAAGCCGTTTGGCAATCTCTGACATCATTTCATAAATGCCTTTGCGCTCGAATTTAGCGCGAGTTGCTGGCTGGCTAAAAATCAGATACCCCATGTTGCCCGCATAATCGTTTGGCACAATATCTTCTTGCTCGGTGGTCATAAGATCAGGCAATAAAATATCGGCATACTTAGCCGAGGAGGTCATGAAGTTTTCAATCACCACGATCTTTTCGCACAGCGAATCGTCCTGCAAGATCTCATGGGTTTGATTGATATCAGAATGCTGATTAACGAGCGTATTACCGGCATAGTTCCAGATGAACTTGATCGGAACATCCAGCTTATCTTTCCCCCGCACGCCGTCGCGCAGCGCCGTCATCTCAGGCCCACGGCGAATAGCATCAGTCCACGTAAATACGGAGATCGAGGTTTTCACCGGATTTGTCAGCACCGGCATCAGCTCAATGGTGATGAGATAGGTCGATTCGCGCGCCCCACTGTTGCCGCCGTTAATTCCCACGTTACCGGTTAAGATCGGCAACATCGCGATGGCTCGCGCAGTTTCTTCGCCGTTGGCCTGACGCTGTGGCCCCCACCCCTGACAGATATAAGCAGGCTTAGCAGTACCAATCTCACGCGCCAGCTTGATGATGCGATCGGCCGGAATACCGGTAATACGCGATGCCCATTCAGGCGTTTTCTCTACACCATCAGGCCCTTGACCAAGAATATAGGCCTTGTAGTGCCCGTTTTTCGGAGCGCTCGCGGGCAGGGTATGCTCGTCATAGCCGACGCAGTAGCGATCTAAAAAAGGCTGATCGATTAGGTTTTCGCTGATCAAGACATGCGCAATGCCGCCTACCAACGCGGCGTCGGTGCCCGGACGGATCGGGATCCACTGATCTTCGCGACCTGCGGCGGTATCGGTATAGCGCGGATCGATAACGATCATTTTGGCATTAGATATTTCTCGTGCCTGTTCGAGATGATAGGTGATCCCACCTCCGCTCATCCGCGTCTCTGCCGGATTATTGCCAAACATCACTACCAATTTGGAGTTCACGATATCCGAGGTGCTGTTGCCGTCGTTGCTGCCGTAGGTGTATGGCATTGCAGCTGAAATTTGTGCGGTGCTGTAGCTGCCATAGTGGCTGAGATATCCGCCGTAGCAGTTCATCAAACGTCCGATGATAGAGGCATAGGGCGACGAGCGCGTCACGTTACCGCCGATAACGCCGGTGGCGTAGTTCTGGTAAACCGCCTCATTGCCATATTTTTCAACGGTGTATTTCAGGCTTTGGGCGATTTCATCATAGGCCTCATCCCAAGTGATACGCTTGAATTTCCCTTCGCCACGTTTACCAACGCGTTTCATCGGATATTTCAAACGCTCAGGATGGTTCATACGGCGACGAATAGAACGCCCACGCAGACAGGCGCGAACCTGATGATCGCCATATTTATCTAAGCCGGTATTATCTGTTTCAACCCAATAGACTTCATCATCACGCGTATGTAAGCGCAGCGCACAGCGGCTACCGCAGTTTACCGAGCACATTCCCCACGTTACTTTATCAGCGGCAGTGTTCTGCACTGCTTCGGCATGAACCGCTCGGCTAAACGGCAAATTTAATGCCCCCGTTGCCAGTGCAAATCCGCCTAAGGCACTCCCTTTAACCAAGGTTCGGCGCGTAATTGATATCCCTTCGTGATGCGGTTTTTCTTTATTATTCATTTTGATAATCCTTGTCCGTTCGATTGCTCAATCGGTTATAGCTATCAAATAAAATGCACAGGCGGATTGGGATTTATCAAAGAGTAGATGTTTTTTGCAGCAAGAAAAGCAGAAGTGTGAGGCGAGATTGATTTGCAAAAATTTGCCCCTCTCTCGCAAGAGAGAGGCATTGCATTACTGAGCGGCGTTAACCACCAATTGTCCAACGCTGCCGCGGGTCGCAAGCTCTAGCGTTTGGCTGTAGTAGATGAACGGGAAATGCTCCGATGAAGCCTGAGGGAAATAGACCATCAGAGAGACTTCGCCATCAACCCAAACGGTATCTTTCCAGCCGCGATCTTCGACCATCGGCGGTGCATTATTGACGCTTTTCACCAAGAATTTGGCACCTTGGATATAGAAGGCCTGTGGCGTATCGGCGCGAACCGTCCAGCGTTCCCACGTTCCCTGCTGCGCCTGAATATCGGTGCGATGCAGATCCCACGTAGCGCCGTTGATGCCAGGCTGCGAGGCGCTACCTAGGCTAATGCTGCGTGTATTAACGACGCTGCCTTCCATCATGTCATCGGCCAACAAGCGCGTTGGTAAATTGTCAGTGACCAACGGCAACAGGCCTGTAGGGCGCAGCGTCAGTACCGTCGTCGACACTAAGATAGACGAAGGTTCGAACAAACCGCGCAGACGATCCATTATCCCTGCGGCAACGCCTGCGGTGATGGAAACCTCTTCGCCTTTCGACATGTCCACCAGCACTTCTCGGCGTTCACCCGGAGCAAGCGTCAGACTGCTGGCAATAACCGGCGCAGGCATATAGCCCTGATCGCTGGCAATCACGCTGAACGGACGGTTATCGCTCATCGTTAACGTATAACGACGCGCATTTGACGCGTTCAGCAAACGCAGGCGTACCCAACCACGAGAAACTTCAACAAACGGCTCTTGCACACCGTTAACCAACAGCGTGTCGCCATAGAAACCACCCGATGAAGGCGCTTCATACTCTGGCGTACCAAAATTATCTAAGCGTTTGTCTTGGATAATGACGGGGAAATCATCGACGCCATAATGATTCGGCAGCGGAAGATTTTTGCTGTTTTCATCTTCAACCAGCCACATCCCAGCTAAGCCGTTATAAACATGCTCAGCCATGTGCTCTGGCGTATTGGCGTGATACCACAGCGTCGCGGCAGACTGGCGAATAGGCAGCACCGGCGACCAATCGACGTTAGGTGACATTAAACGCGCCGCGCCACCGCTTAACGCGCCCGGAACCTGTAATCCGCTGATTTCCATCGAAACAGGATCGGGTAGGCGGTTGCTGTAGATCAGCTTAACGTCATCACCGCTATAAACACGCACGGTTGGACCAAGATAGAGCCCATTAATGCCCCATGCGCTAGCCTTACGGCCGCTCATAAAGGCCCAATGTGAGCGCTGTAGCGTCAGGAAGAGCGGCTGACCGCGTTTGGATTCCAGTAGAGGAGGAATGGGCAGCGAAACTTGCGATCCACTCGCATGCGCCCTCAGAGGCAATGCACCTGCACACAGTGCCAGACCCGAAGTCTGAATAAACCGACGTCGACTGAGTGACATAACTTCTCCATGAATTTGCTATGCAAACTGAA
This sequence comes from Obesumbacterium proteus, assembly GCF_001586165.1. Taxonomy (NCBI): domain Bacteria; kingdom Pseudomonadati; phylum Pseudomonadota; class Gammaproteobacteria; order Enterobacterales; family Hafniaceae; genus Obesumbacterium; species Obesumbacterium proteus. Next base: position 311,533 of record NZ_CP014608.1, read on the forward strand.
ATTCCAAAGGGGGAATTCAGCATCAACGATTGAATTCAACCGTTTAAATAAGAAACCTGCCAAACGCTGGCAGGTCTAATCATCGTATTTTAGGATCAGGACTTCGCTTCACGCATTTGAGCTTCACGCGCAGCAACTTCAGCGTTTAGCTCATTGATTTTAGCTTCCATCAATGCGTGGCAGTGAGCCGAAAGTTCGCGCACCTGATCTTTGCCGTATTGAGTCACGTCGATTGGCGGCAACATTTCAACAATCACCAAACCGTTATTCCAACGGTTAAGTTTAACTTTATCGTGGGTATTCGACGCACAGACCGGAATAATCGGCACGCCAGCGGCAATAGCGGCGTGGAACGCGCCGGTTTTGAACGGCATCAAACCACGGCCACGGCTACGAGTACCTTCTGGGAACATCCAGAAAGAGATGGTTTTAGTGCGGAACTGATTCACCACCTGTGCAATCGTATTATGCGCTTTGGCACGGTTCGCACGGTCAATCAGCAAATTGCCCGTCAACCAATAGAGTAGTCCAAAGAACGGAACCCAAATCAGGCTTTTCTTGCCAACGGTAACCGTGTTGGTCTGCACGGCATTCGATATGGTGACCATATCGTAGTTATTTTGATGGTTAGCAATATAAATGGAATTGCCGTAGTTCTTTGCTTCTGCAGGAATACGCGTTTCCACTTTCAAACCAAACAGCGGTGACAAACGGCCAAACATGTGGCCAAACGTCGCCACGTGGCGTGGATTCCGCGGGCTAAATAAGCAATAAATACAACCAAAGATGCAGGCCAAAATACAGTACAGCGTGACCAGCACAATGCGAATGATGGATAACATAACAACCTCGTAAACATTTAGCCGGGGTTAGTATACCGACTTAGCTGCAAAACACACCGGAGATTACTGGGCGGCAGCGTCAAAACCATTATTTTCAATGATAATTTTCCCCCATCAGCGCCCTCTTGTTAAAGAGGAAATAAAACATTGTGCGCCCGTTTTCTCCTCCCCCAGTGAAGGGGGAGGCTGGGAGGGGGTCTTACAACCCTTTACTCTTCGCTATCGCCGGGTCCCACTTTGAGCTGCTCTGGCATTTCCACATCAACGCGTTCGATACGTTGTAAGCCGCGTGGTAACAGCGTGCCTTTACGTCCACGTTCAGCGCGGAATTTCTGCAATTCCTGTGGTTTCATCACCAGTTTACGCTTGCCAACATGCACGGTGATTGACGTTTGTGGTGGCAATACAAATAGCCATGCCAGTTTATCTTCACCCGATGCGGCCTGCGCGGAAGGAATGGACACAATCTTGTTACCCTTACCTTTCGATAGCTGCGGCAGATCGTTGACAGGGAACATCAACATACGACCGGCCTGAGTGATCGCCAGCAGCATGTCATCTGGCCCGTTGATTTCCAACGGAGGCAGCGCTTTAGCATTTTCAGGCAACGTAATCATAGCCTTACCTGCTCGATTACGCGCAACCAAATCATTGAAGGTACATACGAAGCCGTAACCAGCATCCGACGCCATCAACAGTTTTTGGTCATCAGCAGCCATCAACACTTGCTCAATGGTGGCGCCCGGCGGCGGCGTTAATTTACCGGTTAACGGTTCACCCTGTCCGCGTGCAGATGGCAACGTGGTTGGATCAAGCGCATAGCTGCGCCCCGTGGAGTCAATAAACACCACCGGCTGATTGCTCTTGCCGCGCGCGGCGGCGCGGAAGCTATCACCCGCTTTGTAGCTTAATCCAGTAGGATCGATATCATGGCCTTTGGCACTACGCACCCAACCGCCTTCCGACAGAACAATCGTCACCGGCTCAGATGGAATAAAGTCGTGCTCGCTCATGGCTTTCGCTTCTTCACGCTCTTGCAGCGGAGAACGGCGATCGTCGCCATACGCCTGTGCATCGGCCTGAATTTCTTTCTTAATCAGCGTATTCAGCTTACGTTCAGAAGCCAGCAGCGCCTGTAGATGATCGCGCTCTTTGGCTAATTCATCCTGCTCACCGCGAATTTTCACCTCTTCCAATTTGGCAAGGTGGCGCAGTTTTAATTCCAGAATCGCTTCGGCCTGCGTTTCTGAAATCGCGAAGCGTTCAATCAGCTTCGGCTTAGGTTCATCCTCAGTACGAATGATGTGGATCACTTCATCGATATTGAGGAATGCCACCAGCAAACCTTCCAGAATGTGCAGGCGTTTCAGCACTTTTTCCAAACGATAGTTCAAGCGACGACGCACGGTATCACGGCGATACGCTAACCATTCGGTCAGAATTTCAAGCAGGTTTTTGACCGCTGGACGATTGTCCAAGCCGATCATGTTCATGTTGATACGGTAGCTTTTTTCCAGATCGGTGGTGGCGAACAGATGTGTCATCACCTGATCCATATCCACACGGTTGGAACGCGGCACAATCACCAAGCGAGTTGGGTTTTCGTGATCGGATTCGTCACGTAAGTCCTCAACCATCGGTAATTTCTTCGCACGCATCTGGCTGGCGATTTGCTCCAGCACCTTAGCGCCCGAAGTCTGGTGCGGCAGTGCACTGATCACCACTTCGCCGTCTTCTTTTTTCCAAATCGCACGCATGCGTACTGAACCACGGCCGGTGCGGTAGATCTTACGGATCTCCTCGCGTGGCGTAATAATTTCAGCTTCCGTTGGATAGTCTGGGCCTTGAACATGCTCAAGGATATCGTCCAACGTCAGATTTGGTTTTTCGATCAAATCGACCAGCGCAGCGGCTAGCTCACGCACGTTATGCGGAGGAATATCCGTTGCCATACCCACGGCAATACCCGTGGTGCCATTCAGCAGAATGTTTGGCAGACGCGCAGGCAGTGTTTTAGGCTCTTGGAGCGTGCCATCAAAGTTTGGCGTGTAATCAACCGTTCCCTGCCCCAGCTCACCCAGCAGCACTTCGGCGTATTTAGACAGGCGAGATTCGGTGTAACGCATGGCGGCAAACGACTTCGGATCGTCCGGTGCCCCCCAGTTTCCCTGACCGTCAACCAGCGGATAACGATAGGAGAACGGCTGAGCCATCAAAACCATGGCTTCATAACAGGCGCTATCGCCGTGCGGATGGTATTTACCCAGCACGTCACCGACGGTACGCGCTGATTTTTTAAATTTGGCGCTGTTGCTTAAGCCCAGCTCTGACATCGCATACACGATACGACGCTGTACCGGTTTTAATCCATCACCGATAAAAGGTAACGCCCTGTCCATGATGACGTACATGGAGTAGTTGAGATAGGCGTTCTCTGTAAATGTGTGCAGCGCTTGGCGCTCGCTGCCGTCATGGATCAGATCGCTCATTAATAATCCTCTGGCCGCCGCCCTAACTGAATATATAAAACAGTCCGCAGCGGGACTTCACGACTGTCTTGGTCTGTACATACTCTAAATAATTCACGTAGCCAACGCACATGCAACTTGAAGTATGACGGGCATAATTGCCCGCGATAGTAACTCATCTTTTATAGGGCTGTCACAGGGATATAGGATCGCCCCGCTATCCACCATGCAATGCGATACCTCACAAAACCGATCTTCATCACCGATAGCAGTGTTTTAAAGTGTGGGTAATCACAATGAAAAAGATTGAATGGCTATACCGATAGGCGGGTATTGAGTAAACACTCGGGTTGCACTCACTCATAATACGCGTAGACCGAATACATCTTATCCAATCCACAAATAAATGGGATGGCTATCACATTCGCAAAGCATAAAAAAACGGGCCGCCAAGGCGACCCGTTATCAGGATGATAGACGTCAGGACTAAACGTCCAGATCGGCCATATCACCTTTTTCCTGCAACCAGTTACGACGGTCTTCGGAACGTTTTTTCGCCAGCAACATATCCATCACCGCCATCGTCTGCGCAATGTCGGTATCATCGATGGTGAGCTGCACCAAACGGCGCGTATTCGGATCCAGCGTAGTCTCACGCAGTTGGAGCGGGTTCATTTCACCCAGTCCTTTGAATCGCTGTACGTTCGGCTTACCTTTCTTGCGCTTAAGCTGTTCCAGTACGCCCGCTTTCTCTTCTTCGTCCAGCGCGTAGTAAACTTCTTTGCCCAAATCGATACGGAACAACGGTGGCATCGCAACATACACGTGCCCGCCGCGCACCAAGGCTTGGAAGTGGCGAACAAACAGCGCACACAGCAGCGTAGCGATGTGTAAGCCGTCGGAGTCAGCATCCGCTAAAATACAGATTTTGCCGTAGCGTAGTTGGCTAAGATCGTCACTATCAGGATCGATACCAATGGCAACGGAAATATCATGCACTTCCTGAGAGGCCAGCACTTCGTCAGAAGAGACTTCCCACGTATTCAGGATTTTACCTTTCAGCGGCATGATTGCCTGATATTCACGGTCACGCGCCTGCTTGGCAGAACCGCCTGCGGAATCCCCTTCCACCAAGAAGAGCTCGGTGCGGGAAAGATCCTGTGCAGTACAATCAGCTAATTTACCCGGCAGCGCAGGTCCGCTGGTCAGCTTTTTACGCACAACCTTCTTCGCGGCACGCATACGGCGTTGAGCGCTAGAAATTGCCAGCTCAGCCAGCTGTTCCGCCACCTGTACGTTTTGGTTAAGCCATACGCTGAAAGCATCTTTAACAATGGCAGAAACAAAAGCCGCGCACTGACGCGAAGACAGACGTTCTTTGGTTTGCCCTGCAAACTGCGGATCCTGCATTTTCACCGAGAGCACATACGCACAGCGCTCCCAGATGTCATCGGCCGACAGCTTCACGCCGCGTGGCAGCAGATTGCGGAATTCGCAGAATTCACGCATCGCATCCAGCAACCCCTGACGCAGCCCGTTCACATGCGTACCGCCTTGCATGGTTGGGATCAGGTTAACGTAGCTTTCGGTTAACAGCTCGCCGCCTTCAGGCAGCCATAACAGCGCCCAGTCAACGGCTTCGGTATCACCGGAAAAAGAACCGGTGAATGCCTGTTCTGGCAGCGTAATCAAACCGTTAACGGCTTCCATCAGGTAGTCCGTCAGACCGTCCTGATAGCACCAGCGCTGCTCGGTGTTATTCAGTTTGTCTTTAAAGACGATTTCTACGCCTGGGCACAATACCGCTTTCGCTTTCAGCAGATGGTTAAGGCGAGAAACAGAGAATCTTGGGCTGTCGAAGAACTTTTCATCAGGCCAGAAATGTACACTGGTGCCTGTGTTGCGTTTACCGCAGGTGCCGGTAACGTGCAGGTCTTCAACTTTGTCGCCGTTCTCGAACGCCATCTGGTACACCTGTCCATCGCGACGAACGGTGACCTCAACGCGCTTAGAAAGGGCGTTAACTACCGAGATACCTACGCCGTGCAGGCCGCCGGAGAACTGATAGTTTTTATTCGAGAATTTACCGCCTGCATGCAAACGACACAGGATCAGTTCAATGGCGGGAACACCCTCTTCTGGGTGAATATCCACCGGCATACCGCGCCCATCGTCAATCACTTCAAGTGATTGATCGGGATATAAAATGACCTCAACGCGAGATGCGTGGCCAGCCAGCGCCTCATCGACACTGTTATCTATGACTTCCTGACCCAAATGGTTTGGGCGCGTGGTATCGGTGTACATACCCGGACGACGGCGCACGGGTTCTAGGCCGCTGAGAACTTCAATAGAGTCAGCGTTATAGCTGGATTGAGTCATGGTATGAATCGTATAAGTCGTTAGTTAGGGTCGACCAAACGGCACACGTTGGTGTGTCGTTCAGTGGTGATAGACGTACCACGCAGAGTTACTCGGTGGTAAGCCCTAAAAAATCGACGATCTGTGGGAAGAATCGCTCGAAACCAACGAAGCTGTGTGAACCTTCAGGCTCAATGGTCTGACGGCATAACGCGTAGTAAGCCACAGCTTGTCGATAGTCCAGAACTTCGTCACCGGTTTGCTGTAATAACCAGAGGAGATCAGGCGATTCCAATGGGTCAACCTGCATGACTTTCAGATCGTAAACGTGGCGAGACTCTAACACATATTGTTGGCCGGTGTAGGGATTCTCGTTTTGCCCTAAAAAGTCGATGAGCAGTTCATACGGCTTCACCGCAGGGTTCACAACGACCGCCGGTAAGGTAAAGCATTGTGAAAGCCACGTCGCGTAATAGCCCCCTAAAGAAGAGCCCACTACGCCCAGCGGACGCCCTGCACGCGACATCACAATCTCCTCCAACATCTCTGCCGCATCGGAAGGATAAGGTGGAAGTTGAGGGATTAACATGGTGATTTCAGGGTGGTGGACGGCAAGCCACTGCTTAAATGCGGTGGCCTTGGCGGAGCGAGGAGAACTGTTAAAACCGTGGAGATATAAAAGCGTGGGCATCATTAATAGCCGTCAGAGTCGAGATCCGGTCTGAATTCTGTACCTTCTAAGCGGTGCAGTTCAGTCGTGAGCGTCCCATCTGGATGCAAATCCAGATAACGCCAGCCGGGCGATAGAGTATCAATCGTGAAGTTGGTACATAGAGGTTTGAACTGAATACAGGTCGACGGCGTAGCTAACAAACGACGCCCCTGCCATTCAAGATCCAAATCCTGATGAATATGTCCACACAGCAAGGTTTTCGCCAGAGGGTGATGTTGCAGAATTTCCCCCAGCATATGCGCATTACGCAAACTGTGCTGATCGAGCCAGGTGCAGCCCGAAGGCAGCGGATGGTGGTGGAGTAAAATCAACGAATGACGCGCCGGATACAACGACAAAGTGCGATCCAACCATTCGAGTTGATACTCGCTAAGTTCACCGTGGGGAACACCAAAAACTTGGCTATCCAGCAGGATAATCTGCCAGTGATCGCCTAACAGCATATGCTTGGCCGGATTCACGCCCGCATTCGCTAACGTATCGACCATCGCCGGCTGGAAATCATGATTGCCCGGCAGCCACAGACAGGTTTTATTCAGCGTTGCGATACCTTTTGCAAAATGCTGGTATGCCGCCACAGAGTGATCCTGCGCCAAATCTCCCGTTGCGACAACGATGTCATACGGACGGGATTGGGCATGGATCGCCTCTAGCACTGCGTGGTAGCTGCGGTAAGTATTGACGCCCAATAACGTCTCATGCTCACCCGCAAACAAATGCGTGTCTGTGATTTGTAAAATCCTAACCGGAGCCCCACGTGCTACGGTTAGTTGAAACAGGCTTTCCAAATGGTGTCCTTTGTGACTTTAGTCTGCCAAGAATCTGTAAAAAATAATCATTGCGCTGGTTGTTAGGGCTCAGTGCAGTAAAACAGGCTCTAATATACGGGAATTGCCATAACACCGTGCGTCAAACAATGGTGCAACCAATCCGCAAGAAACTGGTTAATTTGATGCTTTTCGTCGCGCTGATGCAACTTTTTATTCGGATAATCATAGCGTGCTTTGAACCGAGAGATCTGTTGGCTTGCACACACTTCCGCAACCATGGCGTCATGATACAGACGCACACTCATCGAAGGTAAGCCCCAAGGGCCCGGTGCTGGCTCCGTCTGGGTAATTTCCGCCATTGATGTATAGCGCGTCGATTCGATAATTTTTATCAGGTAACACGCGCCGTTGACCTGATATCCCTGCGATTCACCCACTTCATCCTTGCGCGGCAGTAAACGACGCAATTGCGCATAATTAGTCTCGCACAGTCTCATCATTAGAGGAAAGTCTGGGGAATAACGCTTCATCATATTTAAGAATTCCACTCGCGGCGAAGCGACTCATGGTGCAACGCCAGCCACTGTAATGCAATAACCGATGCGGCATTGTCGATCACGCCCTCTTCTACCCAGCGATACGCTTGCTCACGGCTGACCACATGCACGCGAATATCTTCATGCTCTTCAGGCAGACCGTGAATACCCGATGCCTTTGCTGCATCAATCTCGCCGACCATAATCGACAAGCGCTCGCTGGTACCGCCTGGGCTCGCCAAATAGCTCAGCACAGGCTTACAGCGTTGAACGTGGATCCCCGCTTCTTCCTGCGCCTCGCGGCGTGCGACATCTTCCACCGACTCACCGGGTTCAATCATTCCGGCCACCATTTCAAGCAGCCACGGCGTTTCACTGGAGTCATATGCCGGAATACGGATTTGCTCCACCAGCACCACTTCATCGCGTTTTGGATCGTAAGGGAGCAGCACCGCAGCATGGCCGCGTTCAAAAACTTCACGCACAACCTCACCGCTCATGCTGCCATCAAACAGACGATGCCGAAAACGATAGCGTTCTAGCGAAAAAAAGCCGCGGTAGAGTGATTCCCGTGCAATAATTTCAACATCATTTTGACCAAACGTGACGGGTGATGATTTATTTTCGCTCATACGGCTAAATTCCTAAATGTAGTGTGATTATTAGCATGGATATTATTGATTTAAGGTCAAACTGAAAATACTCAATCACTTTACCCTTTATTTAGGTAAATTAAGGGGGATGGCACGTAAAGCCACGCTCCTTAAGATACGGTCTCTGTTAGAATCGGCGGCTATATGACTTTAGTCAGCGTTACAATAGCAACTTTGCTGCACAACAAGGAATGCAAATGAAGAAACTGCTCCCCCTTCTTATTGGCCTGAGCCTTGGTGGCTTTACCACGTTAAGCCATGCAGAAAACCTGCTGCAGGTATATCAGCAAGCCAAGGAAAGCAACCCAGATCTGCGTAAAGCTGCGGCAGATCGTGATGTGGCTTTTGAGAAGATTAATGAATCCCGCAGCCCGCTGTTACCTCAGCTCGGCTTGGGCGCAGACTATACCTATACCAATGGGATGCGTGATAACGACAGCTTGAACTCCAATAATTACGGCGCGTCGCTACAGCTGACCCAAACTATTTTTGATATGTCTAAATGGCGTCAGCTCTCTTTGACTGAAAAACAGGCGGGTATTCAAGACGTCTCTTATCAGTCTTCAGAACAGACTTTGATGCTGAACTCTGCGACTGCTTACTTCAACGTATTGCGTGCGATTGACGCGCTGTCTTACATTGAAGCAAACAAAGAAGCGATTTATCGTCAGTTAGACCAAACCACCCAGCGTTTTAACGTAGGTCTGGTTGCTATCACCGACGTGCAGAACGCCCGCGCTCAATACGATCTCGTTTTAGCTAACGAAGTCACCGCGCGCAACGATCTGGATAACTCTCTGGAAGCACTGCGTCAGATTACTGGTCAGTACTACGGTCAGTTGGATTCTCTGAACGTCGATCGCTTCACCACCACCAAGCCAGATAACGTCAACAGCCTGCTGCAAGAAGCTGAAAAACGTAACCTGTCATTATTGAGTGCTCGTTTGAGCCAAGACTTGGCGCGTGAACAGATTAAATACGCACAGACAGGTTATATGCCAACGCTGGATCTGACCGCATCTTCTGGCGTGAGCAACACAGATTACAACAGCTTGTCCAATAGCCAAAAAGCCCAGAACTCAAACGGCGCTAGCAGCTATCAGGGCCAGAACACCATTGGTTTGCAGTTTAATCTGCCGTTGTACTCTGGCGGAGCGACTAACTCTCAGGTTCAACAAGCGCAATACAACTTTGTTGGCGCCAGTGAATCTCTGGAAAGCGCACACCGTAGCGTAGTTCAAAACGTTCGTTCTTCCTTTAACAACATCTCTGCGTCTATCAGCGGTGTTGAAGCTTATCGTCAGGCTGTGATTTCTGCGCAAAGCTCTTTGGAAGCAACCGAGGCGGGTTATCAGGTGGGGACTCGTACCATCGTTGACGTGCTGAACGCGACCACTACGCTGTACAGCGCCAAAGAAAGCCTGTCTAACGCACGTTATGATTATCTGATCAGCCAGCTCAATATTAAATATGCATTGGGTACGCTGAACCAGAACGATCTGATGGCCTTAAACGGCGGTCTGACCAAGCCTGTCTCTACCACGCCGGACATCATTGCTCCGCAGGGTAAAACTCAAGCAGCGCAGGTTAACAGCGATTACAACACAACCGCTTCAGCCCCAGTGGCTCAACCGGCTTCAGCATCAACCACAACATCTAGCAGCAGCAAAGGCAAAAACCCTTTCCGCAACTAATGTTAGACGTTTGATGTTGTTAATCAGAAGGGCGGATTTCCGCCCTTCTGTTTTTTTGTGCCATAAGCCCCTGCGAGCATCTAGCTCACGGAATTAATTCCCCTTTCTCGCTTTAATAGCTGCATATCTTTAATTGATGGATTTTATTAGTGCAGCTAGATACTTCTCTCGACCGTTGGATCTATTTCTTCTCTCACGGCAATCTGCCAGAGACAATGCGTCCTGCACAGCCCATTTATCAATCATGGATCCGCTGCCAAAAACTGATGCAGCCGATGCCGTGGAAGATGCCACATCGTGCCGCAGGCGCAACGTTACGCTCTATTTGCCAACGTAAAAACGACCTACTGGTTTTAGGACAGGCTGCGCTAGAAGACGCCTACGAATATATGGAGTCTCGTCCCTGCGTTTTGCAGATCCTAGACGAAAGCAGCTGTTTGCTTTGGCAATGTGGTCATATAAAAACGCGCATGGCTCTCGCTGAGCTTGGGTTTGATATCGGCAGTTATTGGGCAGAAGGGCACATCGGCACCAACGCCCCCGCCTTAGCAATGCGCGACGGAAACCCAGTGCAGGTTCACGGTGACGAACATTTTAAGCAAGCCTTACGTGCTTGGCACTGCTGCGCAACGCCGGTCTACGACAACAGTGGTCGGCAAAGAGCGGTGATTGTCATCGCATGCCTGAATCATGACTATGCCGCCAGCGATTTGCCTTTAACATTGGCGATTGCCCGCGAGATCGGCAACTCACTGCACACCGATGCACTGCTCTCAGAAACTAATCGCCACCTTAACGAATTGTATGCTTTGCTCGACGGCGTGGAAGACGGCGTTTTAGCGTGGGATCACAACGGCTGCCTGCAATACCTTAACCATCGTGCCGCTGGCATCTTGCTCTTGGATGAGCAAAATAGCCTCGGCCGCCCACTTCCTTCATTGATAACGCTGCCTTCTCTGCTGCAACACGCCATTGAGCAACGCCTACCGCTCAACCATGTCGAGATGACGTTTGAAAGCCGTAAACAGTTCATCGCAACGCTGATAACCTTGAAACCCGTACCCGATGGCGAACACTGCGGATTCATTGCATTGCTGCATCCGCTGGATCAGCTACGGCGCTTGGTGAATCATCAGCTCGGCAAAGTCAGTCAAACCTTTGAGCAAATGCCTGCGGCATCGCTAGATATGCGGCGGTTACTGCGATATGGACGCCAAGCTGCACGGGGCCAGCACCCTATTTTGCTGCAGGGTGAGGAAGGCGTCGGTAAAGAGTTGTTAGCGCAGGCGATTCATAATGCCAGCGAACGGGCAAACGGCTCATACATCGCGATAAACTGCCAAACGCTGGTTGAAGGCCAATTTGCCAAAGAACTGCTCGGCAGCGATGCCACCGAAACCGATTCGGGTTTACCCAGCAAATTTGAGCTGGCAAACGGCGGCACACTGTATCTGGAGCAAATTGAATATTTGCCACCCGAAATGCAGTCAGCGCTGCTACAAATCATCAAAACCGGCGTTCTCATGCGACAGAACTCCAGCCGCGTGATTCCGGTCGACGTTCGAATCATTGCTGCAACCGGTGCTAATTTACCGCTGTTGGTAAAACAGGGGCGTTTTCGTCGTCAGCTGTTTTACACGCTGCAATCTTTCGAACTTCAGATCCCACCGCTTCGCCAGCGACAATCCGATATTCCTCTGCTGGTGACTCACCATTTGAATACGTTAGGCCAGCACTTTCATTGTCGCTATCACGTTGATGAAGCCGTTCTTTTACAGTTGCGTGATTACCCTTGGCCAGGGAACGATCAGGAATTAAAGGGTGTGGTTGAGCGCGCCGCGATGATTTGTCAGCACAACCATATCCGCATGGCGGATTTACCTGAGCATTTGATGACGGAAAAGTTAGCGGTTGAACCCGAAAGTCAGTTGCTGATGCCGGTGATGTCACTGCAAGATGCCGAGCGTCAGGCAATTATCCGAGCAGCGCACGCCGCACAGGGTAAACCACATGATATGGCGAGAATGCTGGGGATTGGACGCACTACGTTATGGCGCAAACTGAAACAGTATCAGTTGGAGATGGAACAGTTTAAGAATGAGTGATGTGGTCAGGTTAAGACCCCCACCCAGCCTCCCCCTTTGCAGGGGGAGGGGCAGATCGAGCACATTCTTAAACCTGTGAACTGTTTGCTCTGCACTCGGTAAGGAGAGAAGCAGAGCGAGTATAGTGTTTAGGCTTGTTCAGCTTTCACCAGCATATTTGCTTCATAATCCTTGGCTTTCTTACGATCGAACTGATGTTCCCATTTGGCAATGACCAGAACCGCTAAGGCATTACCCACCACGTTTAACGCAGTACGGGCCATATCCAAAATACGGTCAACACCGGCAATGAACGCCAAACCTTCTAGCGGGATACCCACGCTGCCGAGCGTAGCCAATAGCACTACGAACGACACGCCAGGCACACCAGCAATACCTTTAGAGGTGACCATCAGCGTCAGTACTAATACGATCTCTTGGCCGATAGACAAATCAATGCCGTATAGCTGAGCAATGAAAATAGCCGCAATACTTTGATAAAGCGTAGAGCCATCCAGATTAAATGAATAACCGGTCGGTACCACAAAACTAGTAATAGATTTTGGTGCGCCGTAGGCTTCCATCTTCTCAATAATTCGCGGCAATACCGTTTCAGAACTGGCGGTGGAATAAGCCAAAATCAGCTCATCTTTGAGGATCTTAATTAAGGTCCAGATGCTGAGCTTACACAGCTTGGCGACCGAGCCCAAAACGACTAATGCGAAGAAGATAATCGCAAAGTAAACCAGCACAACCAGCTTGGCGAGCGGGACTAAAGACGCAAAGCCAAAGTTCGCTACGGTTACGGAAATCAGGCCAAATACCCCGATAGGCGCGTAGCGCATAATCATATGGGTCACTTTAAACATGCTTTCCGAAACGGCTTTAAACACCTTCAGCAGTGGCTCTTTGGTCTCTTTTGGCAATGAAGACAAACCCAGACCAAACAGTACGGAAAAGAAGATGATAGGCAAAATATCGCCTTTGGCCATCGACGCAAACAGGTTAGAAGGGATCAGCGCCAGAATGGTCGACACCAAACTGTGTGAGCCGCTTTGCACCTGTTCAGTGGTCTTTTCGTATTGCGAAATGTCGACGGTGGCCAGCGTTGACATATCAATGCCGTGCCCCGGTTGGAAGACGTTTGCCAGCGTAATCCCCACGATAATCGCCACCGTGGTGATCACTTCAAAGTAAATAATGGTTTTAAGACCGATACGGCCCAGCTTTTTGGCGTCACCAACGCCAGCGATACCCACGATAAGTGTCGAAATCACTATCGGGATAACAATCATCTTGATCAAACGAATAAAGATATCACCAGCAGGACTCAGAATATTATTCACTAGCCAAACGCGAGATTCTTCCTGATTGTGCAAAACAGCGCCAACAATAATACCCAAAATTAATGCAGCGACGATTTGCCAAGCGAGCGTAAACTTAAATTTTTTCATTCCCGAAAATGTTCCTCAATTATAATAGAGCCTACTCAGCTTCTTATATTTATCTGCAGATGTAGTTTTATAGTCTAAAGGATTTACCTCATTCCTATCACGACCTGTCCAACCGTGACCTATATTCTGTACCATTTTGCACGGGCTTTCCGCAAGCCAATATTAGATCGGAATGTACGCTGAAACCGCGCTGAGAGTGGCTCACGCCAAAATAGAATTACAAATAACCATTTGTTATAAAAGAAAATATTTACTTAATAAAACACAAAACACGCGTGCATATCCGTGCGATTAATTATGCATGCGTTTTGGTATAATTTTGAGCTGAAACGAATAATTAGTCGATAGATAGCGAGATATTATGCACCATCATGGTGCATGTATAGATATATTCCTACCTCATTATCTTTATGATGGAGAAAAAATAATCTCATTACCCTCCATTTTCTATTCTCTGATTATTCTAATAATAGATTTTTCTCTTTATTTTCTTCTGTATCGATTATTAGCCGATATATTGTTACTCCACGTAATTTCATTCATTTTCTTATAATTTACCCCCACTCAATTTACTCATCTTAGATGAGCAAATACTAAGCCCACTCTTCTCGTTATCGCCTTGCTAGATATCAATATTTTTATTGCGTGATCAATCGCGCAAAAAAGACACAAATAGAGCGCGCAAAACAGATTTAACCTTATATTGACATAATATTAACATCCGCAAGGAGGATAACGATGAGCCAGATCCATAAACATTCGATTCCTGCAAACATTGCAGAACATACCCTGATTAACCCACAGATGTACCGTGAACTCTATCAACGCTCGGTTACCGACCCCGACGGTTTTTGGGCCGAGTACGGAAAAATTGTTGATTGGATGAAGCCCTATAGCAAAGTAAAAAATACTTCATTCGATCCTGGTCATGTCAGCATTCGCTGGTTTGAAGACGGCACCTTGAACTTGGCAGCGAACTGCCTCGATCGCCACCTAGAAGAACGTGGAAACCAAACGGCGATCATCTGGGAAGGTGATAACCCACAGGAAAGCAAAACCGTTACCTATCGCGAACTGCATCACGATGTTTGTCGTTTCGGCAACGTGCTGAAAAAGCTCGGCGTGAAAAAAGGCGATGTGGTCGCCATCTATATGCCAATGGTGGTTGAAGCGGCGGTGGCGATGCTGGCCTGCGCACGTATCGGCGCCATTCATTCCGTCATTTTTGGTGGTTTCTCTCCCGAAGCCGTCGCAGGACGCATTATCGATTCCAACTCAAAAGTGGTGATTACCGCTGATGAAGGACTGCGCGCTGGGCGCCCGATTCCACTCAAGAAAAACGTCGACGACGCACTGAAAAACCCAAATGTTAAAAGCGTTGAACACGTAGTGGTCTTCAAACGCACTGGCAAACAGGGCGAATGGAATCCAGAGCGCGATCTCTGGTGGCATGATCTGATTGAGCAGGTCGATGCTAACTGTCCAGCCGAAGAAATGAATGCCGAAGATCCGCTATTCATTCTATATACCTCAGGTTCAACCGGTAAGCCTAAGGGCGTGCTGCATACCACCGGTGGCTATTTGGTTTATGCCGCAACCACGTTCAAATATGTCTTTGACTATCATCCTGGCGATATCTATTGGTGCACCGCCGACGTGGGTTGGGTTACAGGCCATAGCTATCTGCTGTACGGTCCGCTGGCGAACGGCGCAATTACGCTGATGTTTGAAGGTGTGCCTAACTATCCTGGCGTAAACCGCTTATCGCAGGTTGTAGATAAGCATCAGGTAAACATTCTATACACCGCACCGACGGCCATTCGTGCATTGATGGCAGAAGGTGACAAAGCGACCGAAGGCACGCAGCGCACCTCTTTGCGCATCATGGGGTCAGTGGGCGAACCTATCAATCCAGAAGCATGGGAATGGTATTTCAACAAAATCGGTAACGGTAAGTGCCCAATTATGGACACTTGGTGGCAGACCGAAACCGGTGGTTTCATGATCACACCATTGCCGGGAGCTACCGAGCTTAAAGCAGGCTCAGCAACGCTGCCTTTCTTTGGTGTACAACCCGCGTTGGTGGATAACAGCGGCGTGCCGCAAGAGGGTGCCTGCGAAGGCAATCTGGTGATGGTTGACTCATGGCCGGGTCAGGCTCGCACACTATTCGGCGATCACGACCGCTATGAGCAAACCTACTTCTCTACCTTTAAAGGCATGTATTTCAGCGGTGACGGCGCACGTCGAGATGAAGACGGGTATTACTGGATCACCGGACGTGTCGATGACGTTCTTAACGTTTCAGGGCACCGCTTGGGAACGGCTGAAATTGAGTCTGCGCTTGTCTCGCATCCAAAGATCGCAGAAGCCGCGGTGGTCGGCGTTCCGCATAACATTAAAGGACAGGCGATCTACGCTTACATCACGCTCAATCACGGGGAAGAGCCAACGCCAGAGCTCTATACCGAAGTACGCAACTGGGTGCGTAAAGAGATTGGCCCGATAGCCACACCGGATATTTTGCACTGGACCGATGCACTACCTAAAACCCGTTCAGGGAAAATTATGCGCCGCATTCTACGCAAGATTGCAGCCGGTGATACCAGCAACTTGGGGGATACCTCAACGCTGGCCGATCCGGGCGTTGTCGAGAAGTTGTTAGAAGAAAAACAATCAATGGAAGTTTCATCTTAATTAGTCATATGACCTGTCGCCGCCTGAGCGCGGCAATGAGTTGACTTCATGGGCATACCCCCTCAAAAGGTTATGCCCACGGGGCAGCTTTTATTCAATCAATGCCTTACTAGGAGTCGCTCTGATGAATGATGCCATTTATCAAAGGATTGAAAATAACCCGCGCTTCAAGGAACTGGTGCAAAAACGTGAAAGATTCGCTTGGACGCTTTCATGGATAATGATGATCCTGTATTTCGGCTTTATTCTCCTCATCGCTTTTGCGCCCGGTTGGCTAGGGACACCGATATCCGAAGGTTCTAGCGTAACGCGCGGGATCCCCATCGGCATAGGCTTGATTGTGGTTTCATTCCTACTAACCGGTGTCTATGTTATTCGGGCAAACGGCGAGTTTGATCGTCTCAACCATCAAGTCTTGCAGGAGATTGAGCAATGAAATCTCGCCTTTTAACCCTGTTATCCCTAGCTGTACTGCCTTTTTCCAGTCATGCTGCTGATGCTATTACAGGCGCCGTGGAAAGACAGCCGCTAAACATTCAAGCCATCATCATGTTTGTGATATTCGTTGGCGCGACGCTCTACATCACCTATTGGGCCTCCAAACGTACTCGTTCGCGTAAGGATTATTACACCGCAGGTGGCAATATTACTGGTCTGCAAAATGGTCTAGCCATGGCGGGAGACTTCATGTCAGCCGCATCGTTCTTAGGTATTTCTGCACTGGTTTATACCTCTGGCTATGACGGACTGATTTACTCTTTAGGCTTTTTGGTTGGCTGGCCAATCATGCTGTTTCTGGTTGCAGAGCGCCTGCGTAATTTAGGCCGTTATACCTTTGCCGATGTGGCTTCGTATCGTCTTAAACAAAAACCAATTCGAACGCTCTCAGCCTGCGGATCGTTAGTGGTCGTTGCCTTGTATTTGATTGCCCAGATGGTGGGCGCAGGAAAGCTTATCGAGCTGCTGTTTGGCCTGAACTATCATGTTGCCGTCGTTTTAGTCGGTGTACTTATGGTGATGTATGTCCTCTTTGGCGGCATGCTGGCAACCACATGGGTGCAAATCATTAAAGCCGTGCTGCTGCTGGCTGGCGCATCGTTCATGGCTATCATGGTGATGAAATCTGTCGGTTTCAGCTTCAACACCCTGTTCAATCAAGCGATGGAAGTTAATCCAAAAGGCCCTGCGATTATGCGTCCTGGTGGGTTGGTTTCAGACCCTATCAGCGCATTATCTCTCGGCTTAGCCCTGATGTTTGGTACCGCAGGTTTGCCTCATATTCTGATGCGCTTCTTTACCGTTAGCGATGCAAAAGAAGCACGTAAGAGCGTGTTCTATGCCACCGGTTTTATGGGGTACTTCTATTTCCTAACCTTCATCATCGGTTTTGGCGCTATCGTACTCGTTGGTTCAAACCCTGCCTTTAAAGACGCCGCTGGCGCACTGATCGGCGGCACCAACATGGCAGCGGTTCACTTAGCCGATGCAGTAGGAGGAAGTTTCTTCCTTGGCTTCATTTCTGCCGTCGCCTTCGCCACTATTCTTGCTGTGGTTGCAGGACTAACGTTAGCTGGGGCATCTGCGGTATCTCACGATCTGTATGCCAACGTATTTAAACAAGGCAAAGCAACAGAGCGTGATGAGCTAAAGGTATCGAAAATCACCGTACTGGTTCTTGGGCTTGTCGCTATTGGTTTAGGTATTTTGTTCGAGAATCAAAACATCGCCTTCATGGTCGGCTTAGCATTCTCTATTGCCGCCAGCTGTAACTTCCCAATACTGATTCTCTCTATGTACTGGTCAAAGTTAACAACAAGAGGAGCGATGGTCGGTGGCTGGTTAGGTCTGTTGACCGCGGTGATACTGATGATTTTAGGCCCAACGATTTGGGTCAAAGTCCTCGGCCATGCTGCGCCAATCTATCCCTATGAATATCCGGCGCTCTTCTCCATGGCCGCTGCTTTTATTGGCACATGGCTATTTTCTATCACGGATAATTCAGAAGCCGCAGTGCAAGAACGTGGACGTTTCTACTCACAGTTTGTGCGCTCACAAACGGGAGTTGGGATCTCACAGGGAACTTCACACTAGTTTCTAAGCCTAGAAACACAAAAAGCCATCCTTTGGGATGGCTTTTTTAATGTCTTCATACAAACTTTGAATAGCAGATTCCCCATAGCAAAAAACCCCAGTCTTTCGACTGAGGTTCTTTACTTTATTTAAAGTCTGGCAGTTCCCTACTCTCGCATGGGGAGACCCCACACTACCATCGGCGCTACGGCGTTTCACTTCTGAGTTCGGCATGGGGTCAGGTGGGACCACCGCGCTGTTGCCGCCAGACAAATTCTTTTTAAGCCGAACATTAACCACTAATTAGAGTGGTGCTGATACCCAGAGTCGAACTGGGGACCTCACCCTTACCAAGGGTGCGCTCTACCAACTGAGCCATATCAGCACAACTAATTTGGAGCCTGGCAGTTCCCTACTCTCGCATGGGGAGACCCCACACTACCATCGGCGCTACGGCGTTTCACTTCTGAGTTCGGCATGGGGTCAGGTGGGACCACCGCGCTATCGCCGCCAGGCATATTCTGTTAATTAACCCGTGCTCCGTATCTCTACAGCTCACCAGTCAATCCAATCTGTTCAACAAGCCTACTCTTTGAGTTTCGCGTCTCTGCGTCTTAAAACACCTTGGGTGTTGTAAGGTTAAGCCTCACGGATCATTAGTACTGGTTAGCTCAACGTATCGCTACGCTTACACACCCAGCCTATCAACGTCTTAGTCTTAAACGTTCCTTTAGGAGACTCAAGGTCTCAGGGAAGACTCATCTCGAGGCAAGTTTCGCGCTTAGATGCTTTCAGCGCTTATCTTTTCCGCATTTAGCTACCGGGCAATGCCATTGGCATGACAACCCGAACACCAGTGATGCGTCCACTCCGGTCCTCTCGTACTAGGAGCAGCCCCTCTCAATCTTCCAACGCCCACGGCAGATAGGGACCGAACTGTCTCACGACGTTCTAAACCCAGCTCGCGTACCACTTTAAATGGCGAACAGCCATACCCTTGGGACCTACTTCAGCCCCAGGATGTGATGAGCCGACATCGAGGTGCCAAACACCGCCGTCGATATGAACTCTTGGGCGGTATCAGCCTGTTATCCCCGGAGTACCTTTTATCCGTTGAGCGATGGCCCTTCCATTCAGAACCACCGGATCACTATGACCTACTTTCGTACCTGCTCGAGCCGTCACTCTCGCAGTCAAGCTAGCTTATGCCATTGCACTAACCTCACGATGTCCGACCGTGATTAGCTAACCTTCGTGCTCCTCCGTTACTCTTTAGGAGGAGACCGCCCCAGTCAAACTACCCACCAGACACTGTCCTCAATCCCGATTAGGGACCGGAGTTAGAACATCAAACATTAAAGGGTGGTATTTCAAGGTTGGCTCCATGCAGACTGGCGTCCACACTTCAAAGCCTCCCACCTATCCTACACATCAAGGCTCAATGTTCAGTGTCAAGCTATAGTAAAGGTTCACGGGGTCTTTCCGTCTTGCCGCGGGTACACTGCATCTTCACAGCGAGTTCAATTTCACTGAGTCTCGGGTGGAGACAGCCTGGCCATCATTACGCCATTCGTGCAGGTCGGAACTTACCCGACAAGGAATTTCGCTACCTTAGGACCGTTATAGTTACGGCCGCCGTTTACTGGGGCTTCGATCAAGAGCTTCGCCTTGCGGCTGACCCCATCAATTAACCTTCCAGCACCGGGCAGGCGTCACACCGTATACGTCCACTTTCGTGTTTGCACAGTGCTGTGTTTTTATTAAACAGTTGCAGCCAGCTGGTATCTTCGACTGGCTTCAGCTCCATCCGCAAGGGACTTCACCTACGCGCCAGCGTGCCTTCTCCCGAAGTTACGGCACCATTTTGCCTAGTTCCTTCACCCGAGTTCTCTCAAGCGCCTTGGTATTCTCTACCTGACCACCTGTGTCGGTTTGGGGTACGATTCAATGTTACCTAGAGCTTAGAGGCTTTTCCTGGAAGCTTGGCATCAACTACTTCATCACCGTAGTGACTCGTCATCACGCCTCAGGGTTAATAAAAGCGCGGATTTACCAACGCTTTCCCCCTACACGCTTAAACCGGGACAACCGTCGCCCGGATAGCCTAGCCTTCTCCGTCCCCCCTTCGCAGTAACACCGAGTACAGGAATATTAACCTGTTTCCCATCGACTACGCCTTTCGGCCTCGCCTTAGGGGTCGACTCACCCTGCCCCGATTAACGTTGGACAGGAACCCTTGGTCTTCCGGCGAGCGGGTTTTTCACCCGCTTTATCGTTACTTATGTCAGCATTCGCACTTCTGATACCTCCAGCAACCCTCACAGGCCACCTTCAACGGCTTACAGAACGCTCCCCTACCCAACAACACCTAAGTGTCGCTGCCGCAGCTTCGGTGCATAGTTTAGCCCCGTTACATCTTCCGCGCAGGCCGACTCGACCAGTGAGCTATTACGCTTTCTTTAAATGATGGCTGCTTCTAAGCCAACATCCTGGCTGTCTATGCCTTCCCACATCGTTTCCCACTTAACTATGACTTTGGGACCTTAGCTGGCGGTCTGGGTTGTTTCCCTCTTCACGACGGACGTTAGCACCCGCCGTGTGTCTCCCGTGATAACATTCTTCGGTATTCGTAGTTTGCATCGAGTTGGTAAGTCAGGATGACCCCCTAGTCGAAACAGTGCTCTACCCCCGAAGATGAGTTCACGAGGCGCTACCTAAATAGCTTTCGGGGAGAACCAGCTATCTCCCGGTTTGATTGGCCTTTCACCCCCAGCCACAAGTCATCCGCTAATTTTTCAACATTAGTCGGTTCGGTCCTCCAGTTAGTGTTACCCAACCTTCAACCTGCCCATGGCTAGATCACCGGGTTTCGGGTCTATACCTTGCAACTTGACGCCCAGTTAAGACTCGGTTTCCCTACGGCTCCCCTATTCGGTTAACCTTGCTACAAAATATAAGTCGCTGACCCATTATACAAAAGGTACGCAGTCACCCCATAAAAGAGGCTCCCACTGCTTGTACGTACACGGTTTCAGGTTCTATTTCACTCCCCTCGCCGGGGTTCTTTTCGCCTTTCCCTCACGGTACTGGTTCACTATCGGTCAGTCAGGAGTATTTAGCCTTGGAGGATGGTCCCCCCATATTCAGACAGGATGTCACGTGTCCCGCCCTACTCATCGAACTCACAACATATGCATTTTCAAGTACGGGGCTATCACCCTGTATCGCCGGACTTTCCAGACCGTTCCTCTGACACATACGCTGATTAAGGTTCTGGGCTGTTCCCCGTTCGCTCGCCGCTACTAGGGGAATCTCGGTTGATTTCTTTTCCTCAGGGTACTTAGATGTTTCAGTTCCCCTGGTTCACTTCGTTAAGCTATGTATTCACTTAACGATAGTGCAACGAATTGCACTGGGTTTCCCCATTCGGAAATCGTCGGCTATAACGCTTCATATCAGCTTACCGACGCTTATCGCAGATTAGCACGTCCTTCATCGCCTCTGACTGCCTAGGCATCCACCGTGTACGCTTAGTCACTTAACCTCACAACCCGAAGGTGTCTCTTAATGAACACGGTTACGAACCGGTTCAAGACAGCATTCAAGATTGCAAAAAATTGAGAGACTGCTTAATGCTAACTGTGTCAGTGTTTGACCGAAGTCATTCTCACAGTTGCTTAAGCTTTCAAATTTCAGCTTGTTCCAGATTGTTAAAGAGCAATATCTTAAACACGACTCGTTAGAATCATCTTTAAGATTTTTCGTTCATCAGAACGGGTGATAATGTCTTTCACTCATTATCGGAATGGCGTCCCCAAGGGGATTCGAACCCCTGTTACAGCCGTGAAAGGGCAGTGTCCTAGGCCTCTAGACGATGGGGACACGAAAATACCGACAAAGCTTTCACTTTCTCGTTTCGTATCAGCATGAGTCTTAAAACTCACAACATCAACAGGTGCTCTTGCTCATTAATTTCATCAGACAATCTGTGTGGACACTGCACTTAACGCTATCTTTAGGTAAGGAGGTGATCCAACCGCAGGTTCCCCTACGGTTACCTTGTTACGACTTCACCCCAGTCATGAATCACAAAGTGGTAAGCGCCCTCCCGAAGGTTAAGCTACCTACTTCTTTTGCAACCCACTCCCATGGTGTGACGGGCGGTGTGTACAAGGCCCGGGAACGTATTCACCGTAGCATTCTGATCTACGATTACTAGCGATTCCGACTTCATGGAGTCGAGTTGCAGACTCCAATCCGGACTACGACATACTTTATGAGGTCCGCTTGCTCTCGCGAGTTCGCTTCTCTTTGTATATGCCATTGTAGCACGTGTGTAGCCCTACTCGTAAGGGCCATGATGACTTGACGTCATCCCCACCTTCCTCCGGTTTATCACCGGCAGTCTCCTTTGAGTTCCCACCATTACGTGCTGGCAACAAAGGATAAGGGTTGCGCTCGTTGCGGGACTTAACCCAACATTTCACAACACGAGCTGACGACAGCCATGCAGCACCTGTCTCAGAGTTCCCGAAGGCACTAAAGCATCTCTGCTAAATTCTCTGGATGTCAAGAGTAGGTAAGGTTCTTCGCGTTGCATCGAATTAAACCACATGCTCCACCGCTTGTGCGGGCCCCCGTCAATTCATTTGAGTTTTAACCTTGCGGCCGTACTCCCCAGGCGGTCGACTTAACGCGTTAGCTCCGGAAGCCACGCCTCAAGGGCACAACCTCCAAGTCGACATCGTTTACAGCGTGGACTACCAGGGTATCTAATCCTGTTTGCTCCCCACGCTTTCGCACCTGAGCGTCAGTCTTTGTCCAGGGGGCCGCCTTCGCCACCGGTATTCCTCCAGATCTCTACGCATTTCACCGCTACACCTGGAATTCTACCCCCCTCTACAAGACTCTAGCTGACCAGTTTCAAATGCAGTTCCCAAGTTAAGCTCGGGGATTTCACATCTGACTTAATCAACCGCCTGCGTGCGCTTTACGCCCAGTAATTCCGATTAACGCTTGCACCCTCCGTATTACCGCGGCTGCTGGCACGGAGTTAGCCGGTGCTTCTTCTGCGAGTAACGTCAATCACTGCGGTTATTAACCACAATGCCTTCCTCCTCGCTGAAAGTACTTTACAACCCGAAGGCCTTCTTCATACACGCGGCATGGCTGCATCAGGCTTGCGCCCATTGTGCAATATTCCCCACTGCTGCCTCCCGTAGGAGTCTGGACCGTGTCTCAGTTCCAGTGTGGCTGGTCATCCTCTCAGACCAGCTAGAGATCGTCGCCTAGGTGAGCCATTACCCCACCTACTAGCTAATCCCATCTGGGCACATCTGATGGCGTGAGGCCCGAAGGTCCCCCACTTTGGTCCGAAGACGTCATGCGGTATTAGCTACCGTTTCCAGTAGTTATCCCCCTCCATCAGGCAGTTTCCCAGACATTACTCACCCGTCCGCCGCTCGTCACCCAGAGAGCAAGCTCTCTTGTGCTACCGCTCGACTTGCATGTGTTAGGCCTGCCGCCAGCGTTCAATCTGAGCCATGATCAAACTCTTCAATTAAAAGCTTGATTTGCTTAAACAAGTTAAGCGATGCTCGAAAATTAACTTTCGTAATAATTCAACTAAATGAATTACTGCTTGGTCACTCTTCAAGACTTTAATATTTTATCGTCCGAGGACGTTAGATATTGTCTTGTGAGTGCCCACACAGATTGTCTGATAAATTGTTAAAGAGCAGTGAGTTAGGAGACTAAGCTTGCTAACTCGAGGTGGCGTATAATACGCTTTCCTCTTTCAGAGTCAACCCTAAATTTCAGGATTTTTTCTCTTGCGATTTCTTATCGAAACCGCCGATACGGTGTGAAGTGATTCACATGTTCCGTGTCGATGGAGGCGCATTATAGGGAGTTCTCGCGGGCTGACAACCCTTAATTTCCATTAAATTGATCGTTTGCTGCATTCCACAGCAAAACCCCGCCTTATACCCTTTTGTGCACAAACTTATCCACAGAACGATATTGATGATAAATTTGACGAGCATCACGCAAACGTTTTCGTTACAATCTGGATGCGCTAAAATCTTTCGACCTCTTCCAACGAAGGGGCGTTATTTGAATAAAACGGGCATACCGTATTCACATAACGCTCTTTATATTGCGATTCCATAGCCGAGGGATATAACTACCATGCATTCCAGTTCACAAAACACGAGCTCAGCTTCCGCTTACCGTCCGATTCGCCGTGCGCTACTCAGCGTATCTGATAAAGCCGGTATTGTTGAGTTTGCTCAGGCGCTCAGTTCGCGTGGCGTTGAGCTGCTTTCAACCGGCGGCACTGCCCGCCTGTTAGCGGAAGCAGGTTTACCCGTGACCGAGGTTTCTGATTACACCGGATTCCCCGAAATGATGGATGGGCGAGTGAAGACTTTGCATCCTAAGGTGCATGGCGGAATTCTTGGTCGTCGCGGCCAAGACGATGACATTATGTCTCACCACGATATTAAGCCTATCGATATGGTTGTTGTGAATCTTTATCCCTTCGCTCAAACCGTAGCTCGCCCAGATTGCTCTTTAGCCGACGCCGTTGAGAATATCGATATCGGTGGACCAACCATGGTGCGCTCGGCAGCCAAGAATCATAAAGACGTTGCGATTGTGGTGAACAATAGTGACTTCGATGCCATCATTAATGAGATGGATAGCAATGAGGGTTCTTTAACCCACGCGACGCGTTTCGATTTAGCCATTAAGGCATTCGAGCACACAGCTGCCTACGATGGCATGATCGCGAATTACTTTGGAACGATGGTTCCTCCTTATTATGGCAATACCGAAGAACCTTCTGGCCGCTTCCCTCGCACGCTGAATCTTAGCTATATAAAGAAACAAGATATGCGTTACGGAGAAAACAGCCATCAGGATGCTGCCTTCTATATAGAAGAGAATGTGAGTGAAGCCTCTGTTGCTACCGCCAATCAGCTTCAGGGCAAAGCGCTTTCTTACAACAACATTGCTGATACCGATGCAGCGTTGGAGTGTGTGAAAGAGTTTAGTGAACCTGCTTGTGTAATCGTGAAGCACGCTAACCCGTGTGGCGTTGCCGTTGGTGGTTCTATTTTAGATGCCTACGAGCGCGCTTATAAAACTGACCCAACCTCTGCTTTTGGCGGCATCATTGCCTTTAACCGTGAGCTCGACGCCGAAACCGCTCAGGCGATTATTAGTCGTCAGTTTGTCGAAGTCATCATTGCCCCACACATCAGCGAACCTGCGCTTGAGCTGCTGGCAGCCAAACAAAACGTGCGTGTCTTAGCCTGTGGCGAATGGAATGCTCGCCAAAATGGATTGGATTTCAAACGTGTTAACGGCGGCTTACTGGTTCAGGACCGCGATTTAGGCATGGTCAAAGAATCTGACCTGCGCGTCGTCACCACTCGCCAACCAACCGAACAGGAAATGCGTGATGCCCTGTTCTGCTGGAAAGTGGCCAAGTTTGTGAAATCCAACGCTATCGTTTATGCCCAAGACAAAATGACCATCGGCATTGGTGCTGGCCAAATGAGCCGTGTGTACTCTGCTAAAATCGCCGGAATCAAAGCCGCTGATGAAGGATTAGAAGTAGCGGGTTCCGTGATGGCATCAGATGCGTTCTTCCCATTCCGCGACGGTATTGATGCTGCTGCATCCGTCGGCATCACCTGCGTTATTCAGCCAGGGGGTTCCATTCGTGATGATGAAGTCATCGCCGCTGCGAATGAGCACGGGATCGCCATGATCTTCACGGATATGCGTCATTTCCGTCATTAATCTTTTTTATCTTTATTAATCTCTTCTGTTTTTCGTGCGCCTGCGGGCGCACCTTTTGAGGTGAGCGCATGAATATCCTGATTATCGGTAACGGCGGCCGTGAGCACGCACTAGCATGGAAAGCGGCTCAATCGCCGTTAGCAGATAAAGTCTACGTAGCCCCAGGTAATGCGGGAACTGCGCTGGAACCAGCCCTAGAAAACGTCGATATCTCAGCAACCGATATCAACGCGCTTTTGGCATTTGCCCAAAGCCATGATATTGGTCTAACGATTGTTGGCCCTGAAGCACCGCTGGTGATTGGCGTCGTGGATGCGTTCCAAGCAGCAGGGCTGAAAATTTTCGGCCCATCACAGGCAGCGGCTCAGTTAGAAGGCTCAAAAGCCTTTACCAAAGATTTCTTAGCTCGTCATCGTATTCCCACAGCCCAGTACCGTAACTTTACCGACGTCGAACCCGCTATTAGCTATATCCGTAGCCAAGGCGCTCCTATCGTTATCAAGGCAGACGGTCTGGCCGCGGGTAAAGGCGTGATTGTTGCGATGACGCTCGAAGAAGCCGAAGCCGCAGTTCACGATATGTTGGCTGGCAACGCATTCGGTGACGCAGGCCATCGCATCGTCGTTGAAGAGTTTCTCGACGGCGAAGAAGCGAGCTTTATCGTCATGGTTGACGGAAAGAACGTGCTACCAATGGCAACCAGCCAAGATCATAAACGAGTCGGCGATGGCGACACAGGGCCAAATACCGGCGGCATGGGTGCATATTCACCGGCACCGGTGGTCACCGATGAAATCCACCAGCGCGTTATGGATGAGGTGATCTGGCCAACGGTGCACGGCATGGCGAAAGAGGGTAACCCGTACTCTGGTTTTCTTTACGCAGGCCTGATGATTTCAGCCCAAGGCGAGCCAAAAGTTATCGAATTTAACTGTCGATTTGGCGACCCTGAAACTCAGCCTATCATGCTACGCATGAAATCAGACTTGGTAGAGCTTTGCCTAGCCGGTGCTGAAGGTAAATTAAACGAGAAAGAGTCACTGTGGGATGAACGTGACGCGCTAGGCGTCGTGATCGCTGCGGGCGGATATCCTGGAGATTATCGTACCGGTGATGTCATTCATGGCCTGCCGTCGGTTTCAGCAGAGGGCGAGAAAGTTTTCCATGCTGGCACCCAAATGCAGGGCAACGATGTGGTAACTCATGGCGGGCGCGTATTGTGCGTCACTGCTTTAGGACATGGAATCGAGCAAGCACAGAAAAATGCATATCAGCTCGCAAAACAGGTCGGCTGGAAAGAGAGTTTCTATCGTCAGGATATTGGCTATCGGGCTATCGGGCGCGGTCGTTAATAATCCCCAGACCGAGGATCATTGCGGTGGTTCTCAGTTTTCTTTACAGCGTATCTACCGTCGGTTCCCAACTGCAAAAATCTTCATTGGCGGCCAGCAATAACTGGCGGCCTTCTGGCGCATCAAGCCATGCGATCCCGAGAGGCTGAGACGAATGTGCGGCTCGGCTTTCGATCCAATTCAGCTGCCGCGCTTCTAGCTTCAGAGATTGAGTTTCCCCTGCGCAGCTCGTGAACTGACCATTCTGCCAACGGCCTTGGATAAGGTGAACTTTACCGACCCTCAGTGCTTCTGATATTTCAACCATATGGCGAGACTGGTATTGGCTGCGAGCTATGTCGTCAGACGTGAGTAGCTGCCGCTGATTGCCAATCTGGCGCTGCATAAAGCTGATTTCGCCCTTCTCATCTAAACGAAGCTCAAGAACATTTTGCTCATTGCCCTGCACGGTTTGCCGTACTAGGTTCAATTTGCCATCTTGATAGGCGTAGTAGCTGATTACCGTGCCTTTCCCTGCGAGAGGGCTATAGACACTCATAATGGTCTGAGGCTGATGCTGAGGATCGTCTTTACGCCAAATGCGCATCATGCCTTGATCGGCAATATAGCCAGTTGCCGTAAAGCGAGGGGACGTGTTTTGCGTACTGCAACCAGAAAGCGTCGCAGAAAGCCCTGCCGCGATCAGTAATGCCGCCACAGGCTTACAGATGAACAAAAGGGGCGTCAACGCCCCCCTGTTTACTTCTTTCACAAACAGGCTGTGAATCACGCGGTCTTATTTAACTGCGTCTTTCAGAGCTTTACCAGAAACGAACGCTGGTACGTTTGCTGCTGCAATTTTGATTTCCATACCAGTCTGCGGGTTGCGGCCAGTGCGCTCGTTACGATGATTCACCTTAAAAGTACCGAAACCAACCAATTGTACTGCATCACCGTCTTTCAGAGACTCGGTAATCGCTGCCAGAGTAGATTCCAGAGCTGCCTTAGCCTGAGTTTTAGACAGGTCAGCTTTTTCCGCGATTACATCAATCAGTTGAGTCTTGTTCATAAGTTATCCTTACAGTGTGTTTATCGTTTGCAAAGCATCGAGTGCGACGGATATGCCGATTGACAGCACTCTCCTGCATACACGCACCGATAGCCACTTTTTTTACGCCCCCCAAATGTAGAACAACCGGGGTACGAATGTGAAGCCTTAAGGGACGACAAATCAGGTGTTAAATCACGTTTTGCCGTCTTATTGCGCTAAATTTACACCGATATTACTGACACCTGCCTCACGCAGGTCAGATCTTAATCCTTTGATGAGCTCTAAATCGCGCTCCTCGCATTCCACGAGCAGGCGGAAAATCTCCCATTGGATGTCTAACTCATCTTGCATTGCCGGTAATTCTTTCAACTCTTCATCGGTCATTTCACGACCGGCCTGAGTCATTTCCAGCATGCCGACGGTACGCAGTGATGTTTCACTGACCGTAATCGCATGTTCTAGCATCTCACCGCTTAAACGGGAGTGCACAGCTTCACCCAACGCAATACAAGCGTCAATCGCAGGGTAAACACCGTAAATATCATAGTCGTCAGCTGACGGAATTGCCTCTTCCAGTTTTTCTAACTGGTTGTCGAAATTCACTTTAGCGTCTTTTACCGTCAATGTTTCCCAAATCAGATCCAGAATTCGGCGGTAAACCATAGGATCGCCAAATCCGGTTTGCAGGCAAAATGCCTGATAGTTTGGGTACATACGTTCACACAAACTGGCGATGAACGTAAGGTGTTGCCAGCTTTCCAGCTTTTCTAGCCGTTTGTGAATCGGGTTACGCAGCATGCTAAGTCTCTTAGAGAAAAGTAAGTCTCTGAAAAATAATTCCGGCGCAGTGTAACTGAAAAATCAAGAGATCCCTATATCTACACGCGATTATCAGAATCTTGGAGTAACCAGCGTTGAAAAGCTGGTCGATTAGAGGCGATAGCGTCCGCCCAGCGCGTTGGTTCAGGTAAGCGGTAGCCCAGCATACAGCTTTGAATAAAAGATAAAGCCGTAGGCAAACTGACGCGATGCCCCGTTGATATAAACAGCGGGTTACAGCGTGCTTTGCTACGCCAAACCCAACCAATTTGCTCTTGTTTGTCATTCAGCGGCTGCAAGGCACCTGCGGCGTCATCTAAAGGGGCAAACTGGCCGCACAGGCGGCTTTTAGCAACGCCGATAGTGGGAACATCTGCGAGCAAGCCAAAATGGCTGGCAACGCCTAAGCGACGCGGATGCGCAATTCCCTGCCCATCGACCACCACCAGCTGTGGCCGGTGTTGCAGCATACCCCACGCTTTGAGCAGCGCAGGATATTCACGAAACGAAAGAAAACCAGGAATATACGGCATTTGGGTTTCGATACGTGCTATCTGGTATTCCACCAGCTCAAGAGAGGGATAACGTAAAACCGCGATAGCCGCACGCGTGACGTCTCCCCCTTGTTCAAAACCCACATCAGCACCGGCGATAAGCGTCGGTTGTTCAAACCCGAGATCGTCGACACGAACAATCTGGCTCGCCTTTTCCATCTGCTCTTCGCGCAGTGCCTGCATATCCATGCTTTAAGTCCTATCGATGATACTTAGCTGAAAGCCGATGGACAGCCTCAACAAAGGTTCCTGCATTCTCTGGTGGTACATCCTGATGGATACCGTGACCAAGATTGAATACGTGCCCAGTGCCCTCTCCGAAACCTTCGAGGATAGTCGAGACTTCCTGCTCAATTCGAGCCGCAGGCGCATACAGCATGGAAGGATCCATATTGCCTTGCAACGCAACTTTGTCACCTACACGGCGACGAGCATCGGCGATGTCCGTGCTCCAATCCAAGCCTAGCGCATCACAGCCGGTTTCAGCCATAGCTTCCAGCCACTGGCCACCACCTTTGGTGAATAACGTCACAGGAACACGACGACCGTCATTTTCACGGATCAGCCCATCAACGATTTTATGCATGTAGTTCAGCGAGAACAGGCGATAGTCACGGCCTGTCAGCACGCCACCCCATGTATCAAAAATCATGACTGACTGAGCGCCAGCGCGGATCTGTGCATTGAGGTACAAAATCACGCTATCGGCCAGTTTATCCAGCAGCAGATGCAGCGTGGCTGGCTCGGCATACATCATCTTTTTAATTTTGGTGAAAGCTTTGCTACTACCGCCTTCCACCATATAGGTCGCGAGCGTCCACGGACTTCCAGAGAAGCCAATCAGAGGAACCTGTCCATCCAGATTTTTACGGATGGTGCGTACCGCATTCATCACATACCCCAGTTCATCTTCAGGGTCGGGAACGGGCAGCTTTTCCACATCGGCTTTACAGGTAATTGGTGATGAGAAACGAGGGCCTTCACCCGTTTCAAAATAGAGCCCAAGCCCCATCGCATCAGGAATAGTCAAAATGTCTGAAAACAGAATTGCCGCATCTAGCGCATAACGGCGCAGCGGTTGAAGTGTGACTTCACAGGCTAACTCAGCATTTTTGCACAAAGACATAAAATCACCGGCCTGAGCACGGGTGGCTTTATATTCTGGCAAATAACGTCCGGCCTGACGCATCATCCATACCGGTGTTATGTCTACAGGCTGGCGCAATAGTGCGCGCAGGTAGCGGTCGTTCTTCAGTTCAGTCATCCTTTGGCTCCCTAAATAATCTCATCGCATTGTAGCATGCGTTATTCGCCTTCTGTGTCTTCTCGACAAAGTGCCACGGTATCTTCGATTAAACGCCGCGCTACAGTGCCTGCTGGCGGCAGCTGAGGTAGATTGTCATAGCGATACCAGCCCGCATTCAATAACTCTTTTGGATCGTGCTGAAGTTCGCCGCCTGCATAATCAGCCATGAAGGCTACCATCAGTGAGTGCGGGAACGGCCATGGCTGGGAGGCAACGTAGCGCAGGTTTTTAATTTGAACGCGGCTCTCTTCCATAATTTCACGCGCAGCGGCCTGCTCAAGCGTTTCGCCCACCTCAACGAATCCTGCCAATACGGTATGTATACCGTTCCGATGACGTTTATGCTGCGCCAAAAGGATTTCATCGCCACGACGGATAGCCACGATAATGCACGGCGCAATTTGCGGATAATAACGCTGGCGGCAGTTCGGGCACATACTTGCCCACTCTGAACGGCTGGAGTACATCTCATGTCCGCAATAACCGCAAAACGTATGCGAACGGAAAAACTCGGCCAGTTGTACACCACGGCCAACGAGCTGGAAAAGGCCGCGATCAACGTCAATCAGTTGGCGAACAGACACCATATCTTGCCGACGTGCTTCCTCTATCAACCACATGGGATGCCCTTCCCACTCGCCAATTTGGTGCGCCGATTTAGTGCTGAGTTGCCATTGCAGGGCAGAACCAAAAGGCAGATCGCCACGGGGTAGCCAGACCTTACCTTCATGGCTAATCACCCACCAGCCGGTGTCATCATCTTTTAACTGTTGTTCCATATCTTTGACATTAAACCTCTGCTAATCTGGCATTCGATTGTTGCTAATTTGTAACATTTACCTCATGGAGTTGAATATATGCTCAACCGTCTCGAACATCTGACTCAACGCGTAGGTGGTAGTAATGAATTAATCGACCAATGGTTGCAAGCCCGCAAGCAACTACTCGTGGCCTATTGTGCACTGGTTGGTATTAAACCAAATAAAGAAAAGCATACCCCGCTCAATGAAAAAGCGCTGGAGAACTTCTGCCACAATCTGGTTGATTATCTCTCCGCCGGTCATTTCCATGTTTACGATCGTATCGTAGAGCTGGTTGGCGGCGATGACAGTCCACACATGGCAGTAACAAAAAAATCTATCCTGCGTTACACGATAATACCAAGCTAATTATGGCGTTCCACGATCGCTTTACCGATGACGAACTGAGCGAAGAAGAGTGTTTAGCTCTCCATGACGCACTTTCGCACATTGGGGAAACGCTAGCTGCCCGCTTTGCCTTAGAAGACAACCTGATTCAAATCGCCTATGACATCTGGCAGGCCAATGCGCCCGCTGCGGATAATGATGATTCATTGGCGCGCCCTGCATAACATCTGAAAGTAGCATAGACATTACAGCTTAGTTAACAGCTTGCAGTTTTGTGCTCCCGCTCCTACACTGGGCACTCTTGTCGGAGTGCCTAGTGAGCGGGATCCTTTCCCACTTCAGGCTGAGACCGTTAATTCGGGATCCGCGGAACCTGATCGGGTTAATACCCGCGAAGGGAACAAGAGTAATCCTTTGCACCCACCAGCATTTATCTATCGCTGATGGGGTGCCTGCTATCTATTACTCCCTCCGAGCTCCAGACAAGCAATTCTCCAACTTGATTTTTAATCATTGTTAAACCAGAACACTGGTAGGAATTTGCTATGTCTATGAATAAAAAGAGACCACCCAAGCCCCACTTTCTCGTCGTGAACAACGCGCACAGGCTCAGGCCTTTATCGATCATCTACGCGGTGAAGCCTATCCTAACTCTCAGCGCATCTACCTCACCAGTTCGCGTGAGGACATTCGCGTGCCGATGCGCGAGATCCAGCTTAGTCCAACGCTGCTTGGCGGCAGCAAAGATAACCCACAGTATGAACCCAACGAGCCAATTCCGGTTTACGATACCGCAGGCCCCTATGGCGATCCCGATGCCGATTTAGACGTGCGCAATGGCCTGAAGCCGCTGCGCCATCCATGGATTGCCGAGCGAGGTGATACCGAGTTGCTGGATCAACTGAGCTCCGCCTATACCCAACAGCGCTTAGCCGATGACGGGCTCGATCATTTACGCTTCGACAACCTGCCACAGCCACGTCGCGCCAAAACCGGCAAGTGTGTAACGCAGCTTCATTACGCACGTCAGGGGATCATCACGCCAGAAATGGAATTCATCGCTATCCGTGAAAACATGGGCCGCGAGCGTATTCGCGGCGATGTACTGCGTCAGCAACATCCTGGGCAGAATTTTGGCGCGCTGCTGCCAAAAGATATCACGGCCGAATTTGTCCGCAGTGAAGTGGCCGCTGGACGCGCCATTATCCCTTCCAATATCAATCACCCCGAATCAGAGCCGATGATTATTGGGCGTAATTTCTTGGTGAAGGTTAATGCGAATATCGGTAACTCCGCCGTGACCTCTTCGATTGAAGAAGAAGTGGAAAAGCTGGTTTGGTCGACTCGTTGGGGCGCTGATACCGTTATGGATTTGTCCACTGGCCGCTATATTCACGAAACGCGAGAGTGGATTTTACGCAACAGCCCAGTGCCAATCGGCACCGTTCCGATCTATCAAGCATTGGAAAAAGTGAACGGAATTGCAGAAAACCTCAACTGGGAAATCTTCCGCGATACGCTGCTAGAGCAGGCAGAGCAAGGCGTTGACTATTTTACTATTCACGCCGGTGTGCTGTTACGCTACGTTCCAATGACGGCCAAACGCCTCACCGGGATCGTCTCCCGTGGCGGTTCGATTATGGCCAAATGGTGCCTTTCACATCATAAAGAAAACTTCCTTTTTGAGCGCTTCCGTGACATTTGCCAAATCTGTGCGGCCTATGATGTCGCGCTCTCATTGGGTGATGGGCTGCGTCCGGGCTCGATCCAAGATGCTAACGATGAAGCTCAGTTTGCAGAACTCCATACGCTCGGCGAACTCACCAAAATTGCGTGGGAATATGATGTTCAGGTCATGATCGAAGGCCCAGGACATGTGCCAATGCAGATGATCCACCGCAACATGACCGAAGAGCTAGAGCACTGCCACGAAGCACCGTTTTATACATTGGGGCCACTGACAACGGATATTGCTCCGGGTTATGACCATTTCACTTCTGGGATCGGCGCCGCCATGATTGGCTGGTTCGGTTGTGCCATGCTCTGCTATGTCACTCCCAAAGAGCACTTGGGATTACCCAACAAAGAAGACGTCAAACAAGGCCTTATCACTTACAAGATCGCAGCCCATGCCGCCGATCTTGCTAAAGGGCATCCGGGCGCTCAGATCCGCGATAACGCCATGTCAAAAGCCCGCTTTGAATTCCGTTGGGAAGATCAGTTCAATCTGGCGCTCGATCCCCATACGGCAAGAACCTATCACGACGAAACGCTGCCGCAAGAATCGGGCAAAGTGGCACATTTTTGCTCCATGTGTGGGCCAAAATTCTGCTCAATGAAGATCTCTCAGGAAGTGCGTGACTATGCCGCAAAACAGGAAGAGTTAGCTCAACCGGTTGAAGTGGGTATGGCACAGATGTCTGAAGCTTTTCGAGCAAAAGGTGGCGAGATCTATCACACCACCAGCAACCTACAAACGGAGAAAAGCTAATGGCTCAATTAACCTTCCCAGCGACCGAACAGCGCCTTGGGCTTTATCCCGTCGTCGATAGCGTTAAATGGATTGAGCGCCTGCTCAAAGCAGGCGTTAGGACGATTCAACTGCGAATCAAAGATCAACCTGAACAGGTGGTAGAATCTGATGTCGCTCACGCCATTGCCTTAGGCCGACACTACCAGGCACGTTTATTTATTAATGATTATTGGCAGCTCGCCATTAAACATCGTGCTTACGGCGTCCACCTAGGCCAAGAAGATCTGGATATCGCCGATCTTCAAGCGATCAGCAACGCGCAGCTTCGTCTAGGACTTTCCACACATGACGATGCGGAAATGGATCGTGCTCTGTCTTATCGCCCCTCATATATCGCATTAGGCCATATATTCCCCACCCAAACCAAGGTGATGCCGTCTGCGCCACAGGGACTTATCGATCTCAAGCGGCAGGTTGCTCGTATTCCCGATTACTCCACCGTCGCCATCGGCGGGATCAGTATCGATCGCGTTCCCGCCGTGCTGGAATGTGGCGTCGGCAGCATTGCCGTAGTAAGCGCCATTACGCAGGCACCGGACTGGCTGGCCGCTACCGACACTTTGCTACAGCTCATAGAGAATCGGAGAGCCAACGATGCTTAGCGATCACGATTTTATGCGCTATAGCCGCCAGCTGCTGCTCGAAGAAATTGGCTCTCAGGGGCAGGAAAATCTCAGCGCTGCTAGCGTTTTAATTGTTGGATTGGGTGGATTAGGCGCTCCAGCAGCGATGTATTTGGCGGCCGCGGGCGTTGGTAAGATCCTACTTGCCGACGACGATCGTCTGCATATCAGCAATCTCCAGCGTCAGATCCTATATACCACCCGCGATCTTGATCAATCCAAAGCAGAAACGGCGAAGCAACGCCTACAGGATCTGAATCCTCAGGTGGAGTTCATCACCCTATCTGAACGCTTAGCCGGTAATGCTCTTAGAGAAGCGGTGGCACAGGTCGATTTAATTCTCGACTGTAGCGACAACATGCCCACACGTCAGGCGATAAATTCCGCCTGTGTGTCCCAAAACAAACCGTTGATCAGCGGCAGTGCCGTGGGATTTGGCGGGCAACTGATGGTCATTGAACCGCCGTTTGCACAGGGCTGTTATCGATGCCTATGGCCAGATGACCTAGAGCCTCAGCGTAATTGCCGTAATGCTGGCGTACTTGGTCCGGTGGTTGGTGTGATCGGCACGCTACAAGCGCTAGAGGCTATCAAGATGCTCGCCGGTATGCCTTCTGCTTTGGCCGGAAAACTGCGGCTATTCGATGGACGCCAGCAAAGCTGGCGTACTTTTAGCCTGAAACGCGCTCCTGCCTGCCCAGTATGCGGAGCACATAGCGTATGAAGATCACCGTCAACGATGAAAAAATAACGCTCGATACTCCTACCAGCGTCGAGGATTTACTGACACAACTAGGCCGACACCAGCAAGGCACCGCGCTGGCGCTTAATCAAACGATTCTCCCTCGCGAGCTCTGGGCAACACAACAGCTTGCCGACGGAGATGACGTTGTGGTGTTCCAAGCTATTGCTGGAGGTTGAGATGTTACAGATTGCAGATAAAACGTTTTCTTCACGCCTTTTCACCGGAACCGGAAAGTTTTCTTCGGCGGCAAAAATGCTCGCGGCCCTGAATGAGTCTGGCTCTCAGCTCATTACCATGGCAATGAAACGCGTTGATCTTAAAAGTGGCAACGATGCCATTCTTGCTCCACTGCGTCAGCTTAATGCCAACCTGCTACCCAATACTTCTGGAGCAAAAACTGCCGAAGAGGCCGTATTTGCAGCTAAACTGGCTCGCGAGGCACTGGGAACTCACTGGGTGAAGCTTGAAATTCATCCCGACGTTCGCTACCTGCTGCCAGATCCGATAGAAACCCTCAAAGCGGCAGAAATATTAGTGAAAGCAGGTTTTGTCGTTCTACCGTATTGCGGCGCCGATCCTGTTTTATGCAAACGTTTAGAAGAAGTAGGCTGTTCCGCCGTCATGCCGCTTGGCGCACCAATTGGCTCTAATCAGGGAATTATTACCCGAGAGTTTTTACAAATCATTATTGAGCAAGCGAAGGTGCCAGTGGTGGTCGATGCTGGGATCGGCGCCCCTAGCCATGCCAGCGCGGCGATGGAACTGGGCGCGGACGCTGTTTTGGTTAACACTGCTATCGCTGTTGCTCGTGACCCCGTGGCGATGGCAAAAGCTTTTAGGCTCGCCGTTGAGGCTGGCAGGATTGCCTATCAAAGCGGTTTAGGTTCTCCAAGCCAGCAAGCCAATGCCACCAGCCCACTGACGGGATTTTTGCACTCTTCGAAACAGGAGGTTTAGATTGTGGAAACCTTCACACAACGCTGGCAGCAGCTGAATTGGGATGATATTGGGCTAAGAATCAACGGCAAAACTAGTGCCGATGTTGAACGTGCATTAATAGCTGCACGCCCCGATCGTGAAGATATGTTGGCTCTGCTTTCACCGGCGGCGGCTGGCTATCTCGAACCCATGGCGCACAAAGCACAGCAGCTTACGCGCCAGCGCTTCGGCAACACGGTAGGCTTTTACGTTCCACTTTATCTTTCAAATCTATGCGCTAACGATTGCACCTATTGTGGTTTCTCCATGAGCAACCGCCTTAAGCGCAAAACGCTGGATGAGATTGAGATAGAACGTGAATGTGAAGCCATTCGTGCAATGGGGTTTGACAGTCTTTTGTTAGTCACCGGTGAGCATCAGGCAAAAGTCGGGATGGATTATTTCCGCCAACATTTACCTAAAATCCGGCGTCATTTCAGTTCGTTAATGATGGAAGTTCAGCCGTTAGCACAGGAAGAATACGCGGAGCTCAAAACGCTAGGGTTAGACGGAGTGATGGTTTATCAAGAAACCTATCATCCCTCGGTCTATGCCCAACATCACTTAAAAGGAAATAAGCAGGATTTCTTTTGGCGACTTGAAACTCCCGATCGTTTAGGCAAAGCGGGGATCGACAAGATCGGCATAGGCGCAC
This sequence comes from Obesumbacterium proteus, assembly GCF_001586165.1. NCBI lineage: Bacteria > Pseudomonadati > Pseudomonadota > Gammaproteobacteria > Enterobacterales > Hafniaceae > Obesumbacterium > Obesumbacterium proteus. The sequence continues at coordinate 349,447 of NZ_CP014608.1, forward strand.
TGATTGGGTTATCAGACAATTGGCGAACCGACTGTTTTATGGTTGCAGAGCATTTAACGTGGCTTCAGCAAACTTATTGGCAGAGCCGATACTCCATTTCGTTCCCACGCTTACGCCCCTGCACCGGTGGTATCGAACCGGCATCAATTATGGATGAAGCACAGCTGGTGCAAACCATTTGTGCATTTCGTATTTTTGCCCCCGAGATTGAGCTCTCCCTCTCCACGCGCGAATCACCTGAATTCAGGGATAACGTCGTGCCATTGGCCATCAACAACGTCAGCGCATTCTCAAAAACCCAACCCGGGGGCTATGCCGATAATCATCCAGAACTTGAGCAGTTCACCCCACACGATGGACGAACGCCCGCGCAGGTAGCAGCATCACTCGTTTCATCAGGGCTACAGCCGGTATGGAAAGATTGGGACGGATATTTGGGAAGAACGCCGCAGGTTTAAAGGCAAGACTGTAACAAAAGGCGTTTATCAATAGCGTGTATTCCAGTTTAAAAAACATCGGGTAGCAATAGAAAATAGACGGCATAAAGTGCATCTACTGATGCAACCTAAGCATTAGTCAGAGCTCATTCATCCCTCTAAGCTCTGCTGACCAAAACAGGCAAGCCGAGTCTCCGAAGCTCGGTTTGCCTGCCTCTTCTAAAGATATTTTCTAAATTTCAGGCATAAAAAAACCGCTCCGAAGAGCGGTTTTTATTAGGCACGAATCAACGATTACTCGTCGTCGCCACGCATGCTTGCGTTCAGCAGCTCTGCCAAGTTAGCAGTTGCTTCTTCCGCACTCACCTGTGGAGCAACAGGAGCTTCGCCCTGAGCTTTACGGCGAGCACGATCCTGATGATAAGCGTAACCAGTACCGGCTGGGATCAGACGACCCACGATTACGTTTTCTTTCAGGCCGCGCAGTTCATCACGCTTACCAGCAACGGCAGCTTCAGTCAGAACGCGAGTTGTTTCCTGGAACGAAGCCGCAGAGATGAAGGACTCAGTCGCCAGAGAAGCTTTGGTGATACCCAGCAGGTCACGGCTGTATGTTGCCGCAATCTTGCCGTTCGCTTCCAACTCACGGTTCGCGATTTTAACGCGAGAGAACTCAACCTGTTCGCCTTCCAGGAACTCAGAGCTACCAGCGCTATCGATGGTTGCTTTACGCAGCATCTGACGCACGATGACTTCGATGTGTTTATCGTTAATCTTAACGCCTTGCAGACGGTAAACGTCCTGCACTTCGTTGGTGATGTAACGAGTCACAGCATGAACGCCACGCAGACGCAGAATGTCATGCGGAGATTCTGGACCATCGGAAACCACGTCACCACGTTCTACACGTTCGCCTTCGAACACGTTCAGCCGACGCCATTTCGGAATCATCTCTTCGTACGGTTCGCTACCATCCAGCGGAGTAATTACCAGACGACGTTTACCTTTGGTTTCTTTACCGAAGGAAATGACACCCGTAATTTCTGCCAAGATCGCAGGTTCTTTCGGACGACGTGCTTCGAACAGGTCAGCAACGCGTGGCAGACCACCGGTAATATCCTTGGTACCGCCGGATTCCTGAGGAATACGTGCCAAGGTGTCACCCGCATGGATCTGAGTACCATCTTCCAACTGAACGATCGCTTTACCTGGCAGGAAGTATTGAGCAGCCATATCGGTGCCTGGGATCAATACATCGTCGCCTTTAGCGTCAACGATTTTCAGTGCTGGACGCAGATCTTTACCGCTACCGGTACGCTCTGCAGAATCCAGAACAACCAGAGAAGACAAACCGGTCAGTTCGTCGGTCTGGCGGGTAATGGTCTGAGTATCGATGATGTCAGTGAAACGGATGAAACCGCTAACTTCTGAAACAACCGGCATGGTATGCGGGTCCCAGTTAGCTACAGTTTCGCCGCCGTTGACTTCAGCGCCATCGCCTTTAGCCATAACAGAGCCGTAAGGCACTTTATAGCTTTCTTTAGTACGACCGAATTCGTCGATCAGTTTCAGCTCGGTATTACGAGAGGTAATAACCAGCTTCTTATCGCTATTCAGAACGAACTTAGCGTTGTTCAGTTTCAGATGACCTTTGTTTTTCACCTGAATGCTGGACTCTGCTGCCGCACGAGATGCCGCACCACCGATGTGGAACGTACGCATCGTCAGCTGTGTACCAGGTTCACCGATGGACTGTGCCGCGATAACCCCGATTGCCTCACCCTTGTTGATGATGTGGCCACGAGCCAAGTCACGACCGTAGCAGTGTGCACACACACCGAAGTCGGTTTCACAGCTAACAACGGAACGAACCTTGATGATGTCAACGGAGTGTTCTTCTAACAGATCACACCATTTTTCATTCAGCAGGGTGTTACGTGGAACCAGAATATCTGCGGTGCCTGGCTTCAGAACTTCTTCAGCCGTTACACGACCCAATACGCGATCGCGCAGTGGCTCTTTAACGTCACCACCTTCGATAACCGAAGTCATCACGATGCCGTTGTGGGTACCACAGTCATCTTCGATAACGACCAAGTCTTGCGCTACGTCTACCAGACGACGAGTCAGGTAACCGGAGTTCGCAGTTTTCAGTGCGGTATCCGCCAAGCCTTTACGAGCACCGTGAGTAGAGATGAAGTACTGGAGTACGTTCAGACCTTCACGGAAGTTCGCGGTGATTGGCGTTTCGATGATGGAGCCATCTGGCTTAGCCATCAGACCACGCATACCGGCCAGCTGACGAATCTGCGCAGCAGAACCACGAGCACCGGAGTCGGCCATCATAAAGATACTGTTGAAGGAAACCTGACGCTCTTCTTCACCCTTACTGTTAATAACCAGCTCGGTAGACAGGTTTTCCATCATCGCTTTAGCAACACGTTCGTTGGCCGCAGCCCAAATATCGATGACTTTGTTGTAACGTTCGCCCGCTGTAACCAGACCAGACTGGAACTGTTCCTGAATCTCAGCAACTTCTGCTTCGGCTTCAGAAATGATTTCCACTTTTTTCTCTGGAATAACCATATCATCGATACCAACGGAAGCACCTGAACGCGCAGCGTAGGCAAAACCGGTGTGCATGATTTGGTCAGCAAAGATAACGGTCGGTTTCAAGCCCAGGATGCGGTAACAGGTGTTCAGCATCTTGGAGATCGCTTTTTTACCCAGCGGCTGGTTAACAATGCTGTATGGCAGGCCCTGAGGCACAATCATCCACAGAATCGCACGACCAACGGTGGTGTCGATCAAACCGGTACTTGTTACCCACTCGCCTTCTGCATTTTTCTCGGTTTGCGTAATACGCACTTTAACGCGAGCGTGCAGAGAAGCCAGACCAGCGCGATAAATACGCTCTGCTTCTTTAGGGCCACTCAGAACCATGCCTTCGCCTTTAGCGTTAACACAGTCACGAGTCATGTAATACAGACCCAATACAACGTCCTGAGAAGGAACGATGATTGGCTCGCCGTTCGCAGGTGACAGGATGTTGTTGGTAGACATCATCAACGCACGCGCTTCCAGCTGGGCTTCCAGCGTCAACGGTACGTGAACAGCCATCTGGTCACCATCGAAGTCGGCGTTATATGCCGCACAAACCAGCGGGTGAAGCTGAATAGCTTTACCTTCGATCAGTAACGGTTCAAATGCCTGGATACCCAAACGGTGCAGTGTTGGTGCACGGTTCAGCATCACTGGGTGTTCGCGGATAACTTCGTCCAGGATATCCCAAACGACAGCTTCTTCACGCTCAACCATTTTCTTCGCAGCTTTAATGGTGGTAGCAAGACCACGCAATTCCAGCTTGCCGTAGATGAACGGCTTGAACAGCTCTAACGCCATTTTTTTAGGCAGACCGCACTGATGCAGACGCAGGTATGGACCTACGGTGATTACAGAACGACCGGAGTAGTCAACACGTTTACCCAACAGGTTCTGACGGAAACGACCCTGCTTACCTTTGATCATATCGGCCAAAGATTTCAGAGGACGTTTGTTTGAACCGGTGATCGCACGGCCGCGACGACCGTTATCCAACAGGGCGTCAACCGCTTCCTGAAGCATACGTTTTTCGTTGCGTACGATAATGTCCGGCGCAGCCAGATCCAGCAGACGTTTCAGACGGTTGTTACGGTTAATGACGCGACGATACAGATCGTTCAGGTCAGAAGTCGCAAAACGACCGCCGTCCAGCGGTACCAATGGGCGCAGATCTGGCGGCAGAACCGGCAGAACGGTCAGGATCATCCACTCTGGTTTGTTACCAGACTGAACGAACGCTTCCAGCAGCTTGATACGCTTGGTCAGCTTTTTACGTTTGGTTTCGGAGTTGGTTTCGTTCAACTCTTCGCGCAGCTGTTCGCATTCCGCTTCCAGATCCATGTTTTTCAACAGACCTTGGATAGCTTCAGCACCCATCTTCGCGTCGAATTCGTCACCGAACTCTTCCAGAGCGTCCAGATACTGCTCTTCAGTCAGGATCTGACGACGTTCCAGATTGGTCATGCCGCCTTCAACAACGACATAAGACTCAAAATACAGAACGCGTTCGATATCACGCAGCGGCATGTCTAACAGCAAGCCGATACGGGATGGCAGTGATTTTAGGAACCAGATATGTGCAGTCGGAGAAGCCAGTTCGATATGGCCCATACGCTCACGACGTACTTTAGTCTGAGTAACTTCAACACCACATTTTTCGCAGATAACACCGCGGTGTTTCAAACGCTTGTACTTGCCGCACAGGCATTCGTAATCTTTTACCGGCCCAAAGATACGGGCGCAGAAAAGGCCGTCACGTTCTGGTTTGAACGTACGGTAGTTAATGGTTTCCGGCTTCTTAACTTCGCCGAAAGACCAAGAACGGATCATGTCTGGCGAGGCCAGAGCAATTTTGATCGCGTCAAACTCTTCGGTCTTAGTTTGAGCTTTCAGAAACTTCAGTAAGTCTTTCACGGATTGGCTCCTGTCGGAGTTAGACCTGTTGGGCATTCGGATACCACCCAAATGCCCCTGTGACCAGTGCAACCACTGACTAAGCGCCCCGCTTTCACAGGGCGCTTAGCGGCTGGTGTTACTTGCAATTCGAATGAACGAATTACTCGTCTTCCAGCTCAATGTTAATACCGAGCGAGCGGATTTCTTTCAACAATACGTTGAAGGATTCCGGCATGCCTGGTTCCATACGGTGGTCGCCATCCACGATGTTTTTGTACATCTTGGTACGGCCGTTTACATCGTCGGACTTGACGGTCAGCATTTCCTGCAGCGTGTAGGCAGCGCCATACGCTTCCAGTGCCCATACTTCCATCTCACCGAAGCGCTGACCACCGAACTGAGCTTTACCACCCAGCGGCTGCTGAGTAACCAAGCTGTAAGAACCGGTAGAACGCGCATGCATTTTGTCATCAACCAAGTGGTTCAGTTTCAGCATATACATGTAGCCGACAGTAACCTGACGCTCGAACTGCTCGCCGGTACGGCCATCAAACAGCGTGATCTGACCAGAGGTAGGAATGCCACCTAATGTCAGAAGCTCTTTGATTTCTTTCTCTTTCGCACCATCGAAGACTGGTGTTGCGATTGGCAGACCTTTTTTCAGGTTCTCAGCCAGACGCATAACTTCGTCATCGGTGAAGGTGTTCAGATCAACGGTCTGACGCGTGTTATCGCCCAGATCGTAGGCTTTCTGAATGAACTCACGCAGCTTGGCCACTTCCTGCTGCTGCTTCAGCATGGCGTTAATTTTCTCACCAATACCTTTTGCAGCCATACCCAAGTGGGTTTCCAGGATCTGACCGATGTTCATACGTGATGGTACGCCCAGCGGGTTCAGTACGATGTCTACAGGAGTACCGTTTTCATCGTAAGGCATATCTTCGATCGGGTTGATCTTAGAGATAACACCTTTGTTACCGTGGCGGCCTGCCATCTTGTCACCAGGCTGGATCTGACGTTTAACAGCCAGATAAACCTTAACAATTTTCAGTACGCCTGGAGCCAGATCGTCGCCCTGAGTGATCTTACGACGCTTAGCATCCAGTTTCTTCTCGAAATCAGATTTCAGTTCGTCGTACTGCTCAGCCAACTGCTCGAGCTGGTTCTGTTTAGCTTCATCAGCCAGACCCAGTTCTAACCAGCGGTCGCGTGGCAGCTTAGCCAATTTCTCAGCTTCAACACCACCAGATACCAGCACATCATGGATACGGGCAAACAAGCCAGCTTCCAAGATCTGCAGTTCTTCAGTCAGGTCTTTCTTAGCCTGCTTCAGCTGCATCTCTTCGATTTCAAGCGCACGTTTGTCTTTTTCTACGCCGTCGCGAGTAAAGACCTGTACGTCGATAACGGTACCAGAAACGCTGTTTGGAACGCGCAGAGAAGAATCTTTAACATCAGATGCTTTCTCACCGAAGATAGCGCGCAGTAGTTTCTCTTCTGGAGTCAGCTGAGTTTCGCCTTTAGGCGTTACTTTACCAACCAGAATGTCACCACCTTTCACTTCTGCACCAATATAAACGATACCGGATTCATCCAGTTTAGAGAGCGCAGCTTCACCCACGTTAGGGATGTCAGCGGTGATCTCTTCAGGCCCCAGTTTGGTGTCACGAGACACACAAGCCAGTTCCTGGATGTGGATAGAAGTGAAGCGGTCTTCCTGTACAACACGCTCAGACACCAAGATGGAGTCTTCGAAGTTGTAACCGTTCCATGGCATGAATGCCACGCGCATGTTCTGGCCCAGAGCCAATTCACCCAGATCGGTAGACGGGCCGTCAGCCAGCACGTCGCCACGTTCAATTGGTTCGCCCAGATTGACACACGGCATCTGGCTGATGCAGGTGTTCTGGTTAGAACGGGTGTATTTGGTCAGGTTGTAAATATCAATGCCTGCTTCGCCTGGGTACATCTCATCTTCGTTAACTTTGATAACGATACGAGAAGCATCCACGTACTGGATCACACCACCACGTTTAGCAACAGCGGTAACACCGGAGTCAACGGCTACAGCACGTTCCATACCGGTACCAACCAGCGGCTTATCAGCACGCAGAGTTGGAACGGCCTGACGTTGCATGTTCGCACCCATCAATGCACGGTTGGCGTCATCGTGTTCCAAGAACGGGATCAGGGAAGCACCGACAGAAACCACCTGCTGGGTGGAAACGTCCATGTAGTCAACCTGATCGCGACTGAACAAGCTTGATTCGCCTTTGCTACGGCAAGTAACCAGATCTTCTACAAAGCGGCCTTCGTCGTCCAAGTTGGAGTTCGCCTGAGCGATGACGTAGTTGCCTTCTTCGATAGCAGACAGGTAATGAATCTCATCAGTTACAATTCCATCACGAACGCGGCGGTATGGAGTTTCCAAGAAGCCGTATTCGTTAGTCTGTGCATAAACAGACAGGGAGTTGATCAGACCGATGTTTGGACCTTCAGGCGTTTCGATTGGACATACACGACCGTAGTGAGTCGGATGAACGTCTCGAACTTCAAAGCCTGCGCGCTCACGAGTCAAACCACCTGGGCCCAACGCGGAGATACGACGCTTATGCGTAATTTCTGACAGCGGGTTGTTTTGGTCCATGAACTGAGACAGCTGGCTGGAACCAAAGAACTCTTTAACGGCCGCAGAAATTGGCTTGGCGTTGATCATGTCCCGAGGCATCAGCATATCGAGGTCGCCCAAAGACAGACGCTCTTTAACTGCACGCTCAACACGTACCAGACCTACACGGAACTGGTTCTCAGCCATTTCGCCCACGGAACGGATACGGCGGTTACCCAAGTGGTCGATATCGTCCACTTCGCCTTTACCGTTACGGATATCGATGAGTTTACGCATCACTTCAATGATGTCGTCTTTGCTCAGGATACCGGAGCCTTCAATCTCTTCACGCAGCAGAGAACGGTTGAACTTCATACGACCAACCGCAGATAGATCATAGCGGTCTTCGGAGAAGAACAGGTTCTCGAACAGATTTTCAGCTGCTTCGCGTGTTGGTGGCTCACCAGGACGCATCATGCGATAGATTTCAACCAGCGCGCTTAAGCGGTCGCTAGTTGGATCGACGCGAATGGTCTCAGAAATATAAGCACCGTGATCCAAGTCGTTGGTGAACAGCGTTTCGATACGCTTGTAACCCGCTTGGCTCAGCTTAGCCAGCAGATCCAGTGACAGCTCCATGTTGGCTGCACAGATCAGCTCACCGGTATTTTCGTCGATGAAATCTTTAGCGACGACTTTACCAGCAATGTACTCAACTGGAACTTCGATCAGCGTAATGCCGTCTTTTTCCAATTGGCGAATGTGGCGTGCGGTAATACGGCGGCCTTTTTCAACATAGACCTTGCCGTCAGCTTCGATATCGAAGGACGCAGTTTCGCCACGCAGACGTTCTGGAACCAGCTCCATCTGCAGTTTATTGTCACGAATCTCGAAGACAACTTTGTCGAAGAACAGGTCAAGGATCTGTTCAGTCGTAAAGTTCAATGCACGCAGAATAATGGTCGCAGGCAATTTACGGCGACGGTCAATACGCACAAAGAGGTTGTCTTTCGGATCGAATTCGAAATCTAACCATGAACCACGGTAAGGGATGATACGTGCGTTATACAGCACTTTACCCGATGAATGGGTTTTACCCTTATCGCTGTCAAAGAACACGCCTGGGCTACGGTGTAACTGAGATACGATTACGCGCTCAGTACCGTTGATAACGAAAGTACCGTTATCAGTCATGAGTGGAATTTCACCCATGTAGACTTCTTGTTCTTTGATGTCTTTAACGGTGCCTTCCGGCGCCTCACGCTCGTAAATTACCAGACGCAGTTTAACGCGCAGCGGAGCGGAGTAAGTTACGCCACGGATCTGGCATTCTTTAACATCGAATACCGGCTCACCGAGACGATAGCTGACATACTGCAGCTCGGAATTACCACTGTAACTCTGGATTGGGAATACGGAACGGAATGCTGCTTCCAGGCCGTGTTGCCCTTCCGGATCTTGCTCGATAAATTTCTGGAACGAGTCAAGCTGGATAGAAAGGAGATAAGGTATGTCCAAAACTTGTGGACGCTTACCAAAATCCTTACGAATACGTTTTTTCTCGGTATAGGAGTAAACCATAGGGTTCCTCAGCTCGCTGATCAGTGACCCACTCTGTCCGTCCTAGTAGGACAGTTCATGCAACACCATTTTGTGACCGAAAGGCAGAAACACCTTTCGCAATACTTGTTTCTATCACTCTTAAACCATTTCGTTACGCTTTACTTCGGAACTCCCAAAGTGGAAAGTCGCAATATATTAAGTCGAAGATAGAAACAAGTATTGAGGGAATACTAGTGGCCAAACAGTGTGAAATACCACGAGTATCCTTTACAGCGCAAAAAGGCTGGTGACCAAAAAGTCACCAGCCATCAGCCTAATTGCTTAGGCTGCTACCAAAAGAATTGGCTTATTTAACTTCAACTTCAGCGCCAGCTTCTTCCAGAGATTTTTTCAGAGCTTCAGCGTCGTCTTTGCTAACGCCTTCTTTCAGTGCAGCTGGTGCAGATTCAACCAGGTCTTTAGCTTCTTTCAAGCCCAGACCAGTTGCGCCACGTACAGCTTTGATTACTGCAACTTTGTTAGCGCCAACAGCTTTCAGAATAACGTCAAATTCAGTTTTTTCTTCAGCAGCTTCAGCTGGACCCGCAGCAACAGCTACAGCTGCAGCAGCAGAAACACCGAACTTCTCTTCCATCATGGAGATCAGTTCAACAACGTCCATTACAGACATTTCGGAAACTGCATTCAAGATATCGTCTTTAGAGATAGACATAAAAATTGTTCCTAAAATTCAGAAATAGATTATACGTAAGCAAACGCGTTAGAAAAGAAAGGCTGATTAAGCAGCTTCTTTCTGATCGCGCAGAGCAGCGAGAGTGCGAACCAATTTGCCTGCAGAGGCTTCTTTCATGGCTGCCATCAGGCGTGCGATTGCTTCTTCGTAAGTTGGCAGAGTTGCCAGGCGGTCGATCTGAGCCGCTGGAATCAACTCACCTTCAAAGGCTGCAGCTTTAACCTCAAATTTTGCATTCGCTTTCGCGAAATCTTTGAACAGACGAGCAGCTGCGCCCGGGTGTTCCATAGAAAATGCAACTAAGGTTGGACCAACAAACGTGTCTTTCAGGCATTCGAAAGGAGTGCCTTCAACGATGCGACGCATCAAGGTGTTGCGAACAACACGCATGTAAACGCCAGCTTCACGACCTGCTTTACGCAGTTCAGTCATCTTATCTACTGTTACGCCACGAGAGTCAGCAATAACAGCAGAGTGCGCGCCTTTGGCTACTTCGATGACTTCAGCAACAATCGCTTGTTTGTCTTGAAGATTTAATGCCATTAGCTTTAGCTCCTGGATTTTGGCCGGGGAGGATTCCCCGGAACTCACATCACCTAAAACCGAAAACGGTCTAGGCGTTAAATACGGTGAGCAGAATCCAGTAATCAAAAGATTTTTTAGGTTCTGTCACCGTCTACGCAGGACGATTAAGCATCTTTCGATGCACCTGCGGTCTTGGACGGAGGTCTGGATAAGGCCAGACTCCAACCGAAAATTCGTTCGCTTTATATTCATTAAAGAATGCGCGGGCGTCAGATTTTATACAAATCTCGCGCCCGCGTAAAGCGAAAACGCAATTAGCTATTCTCTGAGAGAATTAGTTAGCTACTGCGGTCAGGCTACCCTGTTCGATTGCTACGCCAGCACCCATGGTGGTGGACAGGCTGATTTTCTTGATGAAAACGCCTTTAGCAGTCGCAGGCTTAGCTTTCTTCAGAGCAACCAGCAGAGCTTCCAAGTTTTCTTTCAACTGGTTAGAGTCGAAATCAACTTTGCCGATGGTGCTGTGAATGATGCCGTTTTTGTCGTTACGATAACGAACCTGACCTGCTTTAGCATTCTTAACTGCTTCAGCAACGTTAGGAGTTACAGTACCAACTTTAGGGTTTGGCATCAGGCCACGTGGACCCAGAACCTGGCCTAACTGGCCAACAACGCGCATTGCATCTGGAGATGCGATAACAACGTCGAAGTTCATTTCGCCTTTTTTGATCTGGTCAGCCAGATCTTCCATACCTACCAGTTCTGCGCCTGCAGCTTTAGCAGCTTCAGCGTTCGCACCCTGAGCAAATACAGCAACGCGTACTGAACGACCGGTGCCGTGTGGCAGAACGGTAGCACCACGTACGTTTTGGTCAGATTTACGAGCATCGATGCCAAGGTTGACAGCAACGTCAACGCTTTCAACGAATTTAGCAGTGGCCAGCTCTTTTAACAGAGCAACGGCTTCGGTGATGTCATATTGTTTAGTAACATCAACTTTGTCACGGATCACGCGCATGCGCTTGGTCAGCTTAGCCATTTCTTAGTCCTCCACTACCAGGCCCATGGAACGAGCAGTACCTTCGATGGAGCGAATCATCGCTTCAACGTCAGAACCAGTCATGTCCGCAGCTTTGGTTTCTGCGATTTCACGAACCTGAGCACTCGTTACTTTACCTACTTTGTCTTTGTTCGGCTTGCCAGAACCAGACTTGATACCAGCTGCTTTCTTCAGCAGTACTGCTGCTGGAGGAGTTTTGGTAACGAAGGTGAAAGAACGGTCAGAATAAACGGTAATAACAACAGGGATCGGCAGACCTTTTTCAATGCTGTCAGTCTTAGCATTGAACGCCTTACAGAATTCCATGATGTTAACGCCTTGCTGACCCAGAGCTGGACCAACTGGCGGACTTGGGTTTGCCATACCGGCTGCAACTTGCAGCTTAACGTAGGCTTGTACTTTCTTGGCCATGGTAAATATCCTCGATTGGGTGATAACGCCTCAAAAAGGCTCCCCGTTATTTGCAAAACGTTTACACGCGATACATCCAAAAATGTGGTGCGCATAAAAACAAAAGGCGCGAAATTGTAGTTCAATTTCGCGCCTCTGGCAATCAGCAATCATAGCGATCGCTTAATTTTTTATCAGCCTTTTTCTACCTGGCTAAAGTCTAGCTCTACTGGGGTCGCACGACCAAAGATAGAAACAGAAACTTTCAGGCGGCTTTTTTCGTAGTCAACTTCTTCAACCACGCCGTTAAAGTCGGCAAATGGACCATCGCTGACGCGGACCATTTCGCCTGGCTCGAACAGAGTTTTCGGACGAGGCTTATCACCAACCTGCTGCAGACGGTTCATGATAGCATCAACTTCTTTGTCACTGATTGGAGCTGGACGATCAGAAGTTCCGCCGATGAAGCCCATCACACGCGGCACGCTACGCACTAAGTGCCAGCTGGCATCTTCCATCACCATCTGAACTAACACGTAACCAGGGAAAAATTTACGTTCGCTTTTGCGACGTTGCCCGCCACGGATTTCGACAACTTCTTCTGTCGGAACCATGACTTCACCGAACAACTCTTCCATGTTGTGCAGTTTAATGTGCTCGCGCAGCGATTGAGCTACACGGCCTTCAAAACCGGAAAACGCCTGAACGACGTACCAACGCTTTTTAGGGGCTTCAGACATCTTAGAACCTCAGGCCAGTAATAAACGAAACTAAACGGACCAGAATACCATCCAGCCCCCACAGAATCAGTGACATGACGGCGGTGACCGCAGCCACGATCAATGTTGTGTGCAACGTTTCCTGACGCGTTGGCCAGATGACCTTGCGCATTTCGGTACGCGCTTCACGGGCAAATGCCACGGTAGCCTTACCTTGAGTTGTCAATAATGCTACGGCACCAGCAATTGCGATAATAACGACTACAGCCATCGCGCGCAGTGGCAGACTCACATCACGGTAAAGGAAGTTACCTACGATGGCCACGATCAGCAGCACGGCGACAACCAGCCATTTCAGCGCTTGTAGGCCGCGCCCGCTCCCTTGAGCATCGGTATTCGCACTCATAAACCAACCTGTCACTAGATTGTGAAAAACAACTTCGCCCCGCAACGCGAGGCAAACCAAACCGAATGGGTATCTTACAAGAAACAAACGCGATTAGCGCGGTTACCTCTTCAAAGAAAGAGCAAGATCAGATAAATGATCCGCTATTCGGCACGATACGCCGTACTATCAGAGCCCATCTCACCTGTAATTATGACGCTAAAACTACTGATGAGATAGGTTCTAGTATCACTAGCGTAGAAAAAGGGCATCAAATGATGCCCTTTTATCGCGTGTCGCGTCAAATCTTATTCGATGACTTTAGCAACAACACCTGCACCAACGGTACGGCCACCTTCGCGGATTGCGAAACGCAGACCATCATCCATTGCGATTGGGTGGATCAGGTTAACAGTCATTTGAATGTTATCACCTGGCATTACCATTTCCACGCCTTCTGGCAGTTCGATGGTACCGGTCACGTCAGTTGTACGGAAGTAGAACTGTGGACGGTAGCCTTTGAAGAACGGAGTATGACGGCCGCCTTCATCTTTGCTCAGAATATAAACTTCTGATTCGAACTTGGTGTGTGGCTTGATGGTGCCTGGCTTAGCCAGAACCTGACCACGTTCGATATCTTCACGCTTGATACCACGCAGCAGAACACCAACGTTCTCGCCTGCACGACCTTCGTCCAGCAGTTTACGGAACATTTCAACGCCGGTACAAGTTGATTTAACGGTATCTTTGATACCAACGATCTCAACTTCTTCACCAACTTTAACGATACCGCGCTCTACACGACCGGTAACAACAGTACCACGGCCAGAGATTGAGAATACGTCTTCGATTGGCAGCAGGAATGGCTTGTCGATAGCACGTTCTGGCTGTGGAATGTAAGAATCCAGAGTTTCAGCCAGTTCTACGATCTTAGCTTCCCACTCTGGTGCACCTTCCAGCGCTTTCAGAGCAGAACCACGGATGATTGGAGTATCATCGCCTGGGAAGTCGTACTGAGACAGAAGTTCACGAACTTCCATTTCTACCAGTTCCAGCAGCTCTTCATCATCAACCATGTCGCATTTGTTCAGGAATACGATGATGTAAGGAACGCCAACCTGACGACCCAGCAGGATGTGCTCACGAGTCTGAGGCATAGGGCCGTCAGTCGCAGCAACAACCAGGATCGCGCCGTCCATCTGCGCAGCACCGGTGATCATGTTTTTAACATAGTCGGCGTGGCCTGGGCAGTCTACGTGTGCGTAGTGGCGAGTCGGGGTGTCGTATTCAACGTGAGAAGTGTTGATGGTGATACCACGAGCTTTTTCTTCTGGCGCGTTATCGATCTGGTCGAATGCACGTGCAGAACCACCGTAGGTTTTAGCCAGAACGGTAGTGATTGCAGCGGTCAGCGTTGTTTTACCATGGTCAACGTGGCCGATAGTACCGACGTTAACGTGCGGTTTTGTACGTTCAAACTTTTCTTTAGACATCGATTGTCCCTCTAAGACACGGATAAATCGGTGATATCACCACATCAACCAAGCAAATGATTTGTATGCACTAGCTGAATATTTTACAGAATGAAATCAGAGGAGGAGAAAAGAAGTGGTGCTGATACCCAGAGTCGAACTGGGGACCTCACCCTTACCAAGGGTGCGCTCTACCAACTGAGCCATATCAGCAATACTTGGAGCGGGCAGCGGGAATCGAACCCGCATCATCAGCTTGGAAGGCTGAGGTAATAGCCATTATACGATGCCCGCATCCTAGAACTCGGCTACCTGATTGTTCTGTAGAGTTTTGTATCAATGAAGTGAGATCCTCACTGGTACATTTTGAGATGTAGGATTAAACCACACCTCAGGCCCTATCTCTAAGGCGAATAAATGGTGGTGGGGGAAGGATTCGAACCTTCGAAGTCTGAGACGGCAGATTTACAGTCTGCTCCCTTTGGCCGCTCGGGAACCCCACCACTTTGGTGTTGCTTTTACTTGATGGTGCCGGCTACCGGAATCGAACTGGTGACCTACTGATTACAAGTCAGTTGCTCTACCAACTGAGCTAAGCCGGCATCAAGTGGGTCGCATTCTAGGTAGTGATCGTGCTCTATGCAACAAAAAAATTCAATTTTGCGCACCTTCGGTCAGAAAACAGTCAAAAACGTCTTTTAGACCGTTTAATTGCTCATAAAATAGCAAGTTTGTACGCCTCACAGGTTGCCTCACATCAGTCAGAATCACGTGTTTCACAGCCACTGTGGCGTAATCAAAAATAAATATTTATGACCACAATCACACTTTCTGATGCACTCATTTTATGGCTTCTGCACCAATACAAAGCAAAAGCTACACTTATTAGTGTTGACTCCCCTGCGTAATAAGCAGTTCTGCATCTTGGCCTGCTCTTTGCTTATACCAAGTCATGACCCGACTGGAGGAATCACCGATGAAGATTGTGCTGCTTAACGATGCCACCTTGCCAGTATACCGCAGCGAGCTTGCTCTGCTTTTGACGGATGCTGTCGCTACCGGAGCCTCTTTGGGATATGACACACAGATTGATCATTACGATGCCGAATGCTACTTCCATAGCCTGCGGCCCCTGATTGCCAAGGGAGAGTTGTTATTATGGATAGCCCGCGATGAGCACCGTGTAATTGGGACAGTCCAGCTTTCTCTTTGCCAAAAGCCCAATGGCCGCAATCGGGCGGAAATTCAAAAACTCATGGTTCACAGCAGCGCACGTCGCTTAGGGGTTGCGCACCAGCTGATAGTCACGCTTGAGAAATCAGCTATGCAGGCGCATCGAGGCTTACTCTATTTGGATACTCAGGCAGGATCGGCGGCAGAAGCTTTCTATCGAACGGAAGGTTATCGATGCATGGGTGAAATCCCAGACTACGCCTGCACGCCTGACGGCCAATATCACCCTACCGCGATCTACTACAAACGCCTCTTCGCCGTTGCCCAACCAGCAAAAGCCAGCTGAGTTCTCCTAGCGGTGGCACATTTATTTTTAGCCACCGCATTTTTCCTTTCTTACATTCCCCTCATCTCTTGATTGCATTACAACCATTACGTAGATTGAGTCAAAGTTTTAAAAAAAAACACTACGACAATAACGAAGCTGATTATAATGTGCAGCTCGTTATCCATCTGGAGTTGGCGTCTGTCGCCGTTCCCGACCCGCGCTAACAGGCAGAATTGGGCATATGAAGAAAGATCAATCTTTGGCGACACCGTATCTACAGTTTAGTCGCCAACAATGGGCTGCACTGCGTAACTCCGTTCCATTAACGTTAACGGAAGAACAAATTGCTAATCTAAAGGGTATTAACGAAGATCTTTCGTTAGAAGAAGTTGCTCAAATCTATCTGCCGCTTTCTCGCCTACTTAATTTCTATTTCAGCTCAAACGTTCGTCGCCAAGCTGTCCTCGAACAGTTTTTAGGCACTAACGGCCCTCGCATTCCTTACATCATTGGAATTGCAGGTAGCGTAGCTGTTGGGAAAAGCACCACGGCTCGTGTATTACAGGCTCTATTGAGCCGCTGGCCAGAACATCGTAAAGTTGAGCTACTGACAACCGATGGCTTCCTGCACCCAAATAAAGTGCTACAAGAACGCGGTTTGATGAAGAAAAAAGGATTTCCGCAATCTTACGATATTCAAAATCTCGTGCGCTTTGTTTCTGAGATTAAATCCGGCGCTCCGCGAGTGACAGCTCCGCAATATTCTCACCTGATCTACGACATTATTCCTGACAGCTGCAAAGTCATTGAGCAGCCAGATATTCTTATTCTGGAAGGATTGAATGTTCTGCAAAGCGGCATGGATTACCCACACGATCCACATCGTGTTTTCGTGTCTGACTTTGTAGATTTCTCAATTTATGTCGATGCGCCGGAGGATTTACTCCAAGGCTGGTATATCAATCGATTCTTGAAATTCCGCCAAGGTGCATTTTCTAACCCGGACTCATACTTCCACCACTACTCTCAGCTACCAGAATCAGAAGCTGTTGAAATAGCGACAAATTTATGGAAAGAGATCAACGGGTTGAACTTAACACAAAACATCCTTCCTACGCGTGAACGCGCAAGTCTGATCATGACTAAGGATGGAAACCACGCCGTTGAAAGCGTGCGTTTGCGTAAATAACCCGCTGAGACTTGCTGGAATAGGGCATCATTTTTGATGCCCTTTTTGTTATGCGCCGCGCAGTGAAATTTCACCGCCGATGAACGGCGTCACTTCACCTTCTCGGTCTAGCAGCAGCGCCCCTTGAGCATCGATACCGCGAGCGATCCCGTAAATTTTTTGCTCACCAATCAGTAAATTAACCGGACGGTCGATAAAATTATCAAGCTCACGCCAGCGTTCAACAAAAGGAGCCAAACCACGTGTTTCAAAATCAATCAACGTATCTCGCAGTCGCTTCAATAACCGAGCAACTAACTCATTACGATTGATTTTAACGCCAGCTTCCTGAAGATTAATCCACTGTTGATTAACGATCGAAGTATCTGGAGAGCGCATAGATAAATTGATTCCAGCACCAATAACAATATTGGCAGCATCACCGGTTTTTCCCGTCAATTCGACGAGAATACCCGCTAATTTCTTATCGTTGAGGTAAAGATCGTTGGGCCACTTCACTTTCACATCTGGAGCACCAAGCTCGCGCAACACTTCGGCCATCACAATCCCAATCACCAAACTTAGGCCCATCGCCGCCGCTGGCCCTTGCTCTAAACGCCAGAACATAGAGAGGTATAGATTGGCACCAAAAGGTGAAAACCAGTGCCGGCCACGACGACCACGACCCGCTTGCTGATATTCAGCTACACATGCATCACCAGAGCGCAGTTCGTGTATACGATCGAGTAGATACTGGTTAGTGGAGTCAACTACAGGGAGCACCGTTACGCCACCTTCGGGTAGCTGTTTTGTAATCTCTTGCTCATCAAGCAGCTGCATCGGTGATGGCAGGCTATAGCCTTTCCCTGGAACCGTAAAAACATCGATGCCCCAATCACGGATTGTCTGGATATGCTTATTGACGCCCGCTCGGCTCATTCCCATCAGCTCACCCAAGTATTCACCTGAATGAAACTCACCATCGGAGAGAATGTTGATTAAACGTAGGGGCACGCTGATATCTTTCATGACAAAACCTCAACCGCGTTAACTTCACCAGTAGCAGATATAAAACGAACCTCAGGTTCTAGCCACACACCAAATTTCTCTGCAACCCTGTTGCGTACAGCTTGCGCCAACATAGCAACGTCAGCACTCGTAGCATGATCTTTATTAATTAAAACCAATGCCTGTTTCTGATGCACTGCGGCTCCGCCAACCTGAAACCCCTTAAGGTCACAGCGGTCGATAAGCCAACCCGCAGCGAGCTTCATATCACCCGATGCTTGTGGGTACATAGGGGCATCAGGGAATAGCGTTTTAATCTGCGCCGCAACGGCTGCCGTCACTACTGGGTTTTTAAAGAAACTACCGGCGTTGCCCGTTTCATGGGGATCTGGCAGTTTGGTCTTACGCATATGACAAACTGAATCAAAGACCTGCTTCGGTGTTACCGTTTCACGGGGCAGCTGTGTTAAGTCACCATAGTTCAATACCGGCTGCCATAGCTTCTCTAAACGTAAACCAACAGCGGTAATCGCATAACCATCACGGTAGTTATGCTTGAAAATACTTTCCCGGTAGCCAAAATGGCATTCATCGGCAGTTAAGCGGAAGAGTTCATTGGTGCGTAAATTCAATACATCGACATAGTCACAAACTCTTTGGAATTCGATCCCATAAGCACCAATATTTTGAATAGGCGCAGAGCCCGCACATCCAGGAATCAACGCAAGGTTTTCAAGCCCAGACATGCCATGCTCAAGTGAATACTTCACCAGTTCATGCCAATTCTCTCCCGCCCCCACATGCAGTCGCCAGCTATCACTATCTTCAGTAATAGAGATACCTTTAATACGATTAAGTAGTATGGTTCCAGAAAAGTCTTCTAAAAATAATACGTTACTACCTTCGCCTAAGATCAATACAGGATCATGTCGATCAACTGCTAGGCGCCAGAATTCCGCTAAAGAATCCGGTGATGTCGCAACAATAATATCTTTGGCTTTGGCGTTGATTCCAAATGTAGTGAATTTGGTAAGCGATGTAGGGCTATTAGACATGAAACAAGGATCTCATCCTGACTAAACTATGCTTAGTCTAACCGATCCTTTCTTCAAATTTTTGGATAAATAGATGTGTAACCAGAAGAGAATAAAAATGGCGGTAATATCTCCTACCGCCGTTCGTAGCAACTTATTGCTAAAGCGCGTTTGCTACCTCGGTGAGTTGTGCAGCGCTGCTCTCTAAGCCTGCTCCCGATAAATACCAAAGATCGGGCGTCAGATAGACGATCTTTCCATTTTTAAAGGCTGGGGTCGAACGCAGGTTGTCATCTTCAAATTTTGCTTTATCCAAAGGCGTCGCTCCGATAGCCGCACTGCGGTCAACAATGAAAATGATATCCGGTTCTGCCTGAGCGATATCATGCGTTGTTAAAGGTACACGCTTCTTATTGCTATCCTCTGACTTTGCTAGAGCAACCTTCGCCTGTTTCATCCCTAATACATCAAAAACAATAGGCTGATGAGTCACACCAAAATTGCCATTGTTATGTATCAACGTTAGAGCCGTAAGATTCTCCGGCGCTTTATCAGACTTTATGGACGCGATTTGTTGAGATAAAGCCTCGATATAACGAGCAACGTCATCTTTTTTATTAAAGATCTGGCCTAATAATTCAGCATTTTTCTTCACAGATGCGAAATATGTATTCTGATCGGTAGCTAAACTGATCGTTGGTGCGACGGCGGAAAGCGCAGCATATGCATTGCCCTGACGGCCTGTGATAATAATTAAATCAGGCTGCAGCAATGTAATCGCATTTAAATCAGGATCTTTCATTCCCCCGACGTCAGCAATTGAAGGGGATACCTTGCCTTTTATATAGCTAGGTATTGATTTTGGCAGACCAACAACGTGGCTTGCGAGCCCTAGTTTTTCCAGTGAATCATAGGTACCAAAATCAAACAGAATGACTCGTTGTGGGTTTTTATGGATCTGAGTAACGCCGGCAGCGTGTGTAATGCTCAATGTATCTGCTGTCGATGCAGTTACATGAGCGATTACGGCCTTTGTAGGCTCTTTTGCTGCTGAACAATAGCTAGTAAAAGACAAAATAGAGGAAAGAATAACCAGAGAAATGTTTTTCATAATGCGCATCCAAGCGGAAATAAGAGATTCGCATTCTAGATAGAGCAGGAAATATGTCAATGCAATTGATAATTAATATCAATAATGACTAGACATTTATTCTTTTCAAATTCCCCATAACAAAAAACCCCAGCCTTTCGACTGAGGTTCTTTACTTTAATTAAAGCCTGGCAGTTTACGCTGGGCTTCCTGCCCAGCGCCCTTCGGGCCAACGCTACGCGTTGTTCAACATCGTTCCCGACGATGTTGTCCTACTCTATCGAGACGCTTACCGACAAAATTTACACAAAACAAAAAGGCCATCCTTTCGGATGGCCTATTCGTTTTAATTAAAGCCTGGCAGTTCCCTACTCTCGCATGGGGAGACCCCACACTACCATCGGCGCTACGGCGTTTCACTTCTGAGTTCGGCATGGGGTCAGGTGGGACCACCGCGCTATCGCCGCCAGGCATATTCTGTTAATTAACCCGTGCTCCGTATCTCTACAGCTCACCAGTCAATCCAATCTGTTCAACAAGCCTACTCTTTGAGTTTCGCGTCTCTGCGTCTTAAAACACCTTGGGTGTTGTAAGGTTAAGCCTCACGGATCATTAGTACTGGTTAGCTCAACGTATCGCTACGCTTACACACCCAGCCTATCAACGTCTTAGTCTTAAACGTTCCTTTAGGAGACTCAAGGTCTCAGGGAAGACTCATCTCGAGGCAAGTTTCGCGCTTAGATGCTTTCAGCGCTTATCTTTTCCGCATTTAGCTACCGGGCAATGCCATTGGCATGACAACCCGAACACCAGTGATGCGTCCACTCCGGTCCTCTCGTACTAGGAGCAGCCCCTCTCAATCTTCCAACGCCCACGGCAGATAGGGACCGAACTGTCTCACGACGTTCTAAACCCAGCTCGCGTACCACTTTAAATGGCGAACAGCCATACCCTTGGGACCTACTTCAGCCCCAGGATGTGATGAGCCGACATCGAGGTGCCAAACACCGCCGTCGATATGAACTCTTGGGCGGTATCAGCCTGTTATCCCCGGAGTACCTTTTATCCGTTGAGCGATGGCCCTTCCATTCAGAACCACCGGATCACTATGACCTACTTTCGTACCTGCTCGAGCCGTCACTCTCGCAGTCAAGCTAGCTTATGCCATTGCACTAACCTCACGATGTCCGACCGTGATTAGCTAACCTTCGTGCTCCTCCGTTACTCTTTAGGAGGAGACCGCCCCAGTCAAACTACCCACCAGACACTGTCCTCAATCCCGATTAGGGACCGGAGTTAGAACATCAAACATTAAAGGGTGGTATTTCAAGGTTGGCTCCATGCAGACTGGCGTCCACACTTCAAAGCCTCCCACCTATCCTACACATCAAGGCTCAATGTTCAGTGTCAAGCTATAGTAAAGGTTCACGGGGTCTTTCCGTCTTGCCGCGGGTACACTGCATCTTCACAGCGAGTTCAATTTCACTGAGTCTCGGGTGGAGACAGCCTGGCCATCATTACGCCATTCGTGCAGGTCGGAACTTACCCGACAAGGAATTTCGCTACCTTAGGACCGTTATAGTTACGGCCGCCGTTTACTGGGGCTTCGATCAAGAGCTTCGCCTTGCGGCTGACCCCATCAATTAACCTTCCAGCACCGGGCAGGCGTCACACCGTATACGTCCACTTTCGTGTTTGCACAGTGCTGTGTTTTTATTAAACAGTTGCAGCCAGCTGGTATCTTCGACTGGCTTCAGCTCCATCCGCAAGGGACTTCACCTACGCGCCAGCGTGCCTTCTCCCGAAGTTACGGCACCATTTTGCCTAGTTCCTTCACCCGAGTTCTCTCAAGCGCCTTGGTATTCTCTACCTGACCACCTGTGTCGGTTTGGGGTACGATTCAATGTTACCTAGAGCTTAGAGGCTTTTCCTGGAAGCTTGGCATCAACTACTTCATCACCGTAGTGACTCGTCATCACGCCTCAGGGTTAATAAAAGCGCGGATTTACCAACGCTTTCCCCCTACACGCTTAAACCGGGACAACCGTCGCCCGGATAGCCTAGCCTTCTCCGTCCCCCCTTCGCAGTAACACCGAGTACAGGAATATTAACCTGTTTCCCATCGACTACGCCTTTCGGCCTCGCCTTAGGGGTCGACTCACCCTGCCCCGATTAACGTTGGACAGGAACCCTTGGTCTTCCGGCGAGCGGGTTTTTCACCCGCTTTATCGTTACTTATGTCAGCATTCGCACTTCTGATACCTCCAGCAACCCTCACAGGCCACCTTCAACGGCTTACAGAACGCTCCCCTACCCAACAACACCTAAGTGTCGCTGCCGCAGCTTCGGTGCATAGTTTAGCCCCGTTACATCTTCCGCGCAGGCCGACTCGACCAGTGAGCTATTACGCTTTCTTTAAATGATGGCTGCTTCTAAGCCAACATCCTGGCTGTCTATGCCTTCCCACATCGTTTCCCACTTAACTATGACTTTGGGACCTTAGCTGGCGGTCTGGGTTGTTTCCCTCTTCACGACGGACGTTAGCACCCGCCGTGTGTCTCCCGTGATAACATTCTTCGGTATTCGTAGTTTGCATCGAGTTGGTAAGTCAGGATGACCCCCTAGTCGAAACAGTGCTCTACCCCCGAAGATGAGTTCACGAGGCGCTACCTAAATAGCTTTCGGGGAGAACCAGCTATCTCCCGGTTTGATTGGCCTTTCACCCCCAGCCACAAGTCATCCGCTAATTTTTCAACATTAGTCGGTTCGGTCCTCCAGTTAGTGTTACCCAACCTTCAACCTGCCCATGGCTAGATCACCGGGTTTCGGGTCTATACCTTGCAACTTGACGCCCAGTTAAGACTCGGTTTCCCTACGGCTCCCCTATTCGGTTAACCTTGCTACAAAATATAAGTCGCTGACCCATTATACAAAAGGTACGCAGTCACCCCATAAAAGAGGCTCCCACTGCTTGTACGTACACGGTTTCAGGTTCTATTTCACTCCCCTCGCCGGGGTTCTTTTCGCCTTTCCCTCACGGTACTGGTTCACTATCGGTCAGTCAGGAGTATTTAGCCTTGGAGGATGGTCCCCCCATATTCAGACAGGATGTCACGTGTCCCGCCCTACTCATCGAACTCACAACATATGCATTTTCAAGTACGGGGCTATCACCCTGTATCGCCGGACTTTCCAGACCGTTCCTCTGACACATACGCTGATTAAGGTTCTGGGCTGTTCCCCGTTCGCTCGCCGCTACTAGGGGAATCTCGGTTGATTTCTTTTCCTCAGGGTACTTAGATGTTTCAGTTCCCCTGGTTCACTTCGTTAAGCTATGTATTCACTTAACGATAGTGCAACGAATTGCACTGGGTTTCCCCATTCGGAAATCGTCGGCTATAACGCTTCATATCAGCTTACCGACGCTTATCGCAGATTAGCACGTCCTTCATCGCCTCTGACTGCCTAGGCATCCACCGTGTACGCTTAGTCACTTAACCTCACAACCCGAAGGTGTCTCTTAATGAACACGGTTACGAACCGGTTCAAGACAGCATTCAAGATTGCAAAAAATTGAGAGACTGCTTAATGCTAACTGTGTCAGTGTTTGACCGAAGTCATTCTCACAGTTGCTTAAGCTTTCAAATTTCAGCTTGTTCCAGATTGTTAAAGAGCAATATCTTAAACACGACTCGTTAGAATCATCTTTAAGATTTTTCGTTCATCAGAACGGGTGATAATGTCTTTCACTCATTATCGGAATGGCGTCCCCAAGGGGATTCGAACCCCTGTTACAGCCGTGAAAGGGCAGTGTCCTAGGCCTCTAGACGATGGGGACACGAAAATACCGACAAAGCTTTCACTTTCTCGTTTCGTATCAGCATGAGTCTTAAAACTCACAACATCAACAGGTGCTCTTGCTCATTAATTTCATCAGACAATCTGTGTGGACACTGCACTTAACGCTATCTTTAGGTAAGGAGGTGATCCAACCGCAGGTTCCCCTACGGTTACCTTGTTACGACTTCACCCCAGTCATGAATCACAAAGTGGTAAGCGCCCTCCCGAAGGTTAAGCTACCTACTTCTTTTGCAACCCACTCCCATGGTGTGACGGGCGGTGTGTACAAGGCCCGGGAACGTATTCACCGTAGCATTCTGATCTACGATTACTAGCGATTCCGACTTCATGGAGTCGAGTTGCAGACTCCAATCCGGACTACGACATACTTTATGAGGTCCGCTTGCTCTCGCGAGTTCGCTTCTCTTTGTATATGCCATTGTAGCACGTGTGTAGCCCTACTCGTAAGGGCCATGATGACTTGACGTCATCCCCACCTTCCTCCGGTTTATCACCGGCAGTCTCCTTTGAGTTCCCACCATTACGTGCTGGCAACAAAGGATAAGGGTTGCGCTCGTTGCGGGACTTAACCCAACATTTCACAACACGAGCTGACGACAGCCATGCAGCACCTGTCTCAGAGTTCCCGAAGGCACTAAAGCATCTCTGCTAAATTCTCTGGATGTCAAGAGTAGGTAAGGTTCTTCGCGTTGCATCGAATTAAACCACATGCTCCACCGCTTGTGCGGGCCCCCGTCAATTCATTTGAGTTTTAACCTTGCGGCCGTACTCCCCAGGCGGTCGACTTAACGCGTTAGCTCCGGAAGCCACGCCTCAAGGGCACAACCTCCAAGTCGACATCGTTTACAGCGTGGACTACCAGGGTATCTAATCCTGTTTGCTCCCCACGCTTTCGCACCTGAGCGTCAGTCTTTGTCCAGGGGGCCGCCTTCGCCACCGGTATTCCTCCAGATCTCTACGCATTTCACCGCTACACCTGGAATTCTACCCCCCTCTACAAGACTCTAGCTGACCAGTTTCAAATGCAGTTCCCAAGTTAAGCTCGGGGATTTCACATCTGACTTAATCAACCGCCTGCGTGCGCTTTACGCCCAGTAATTCCGATTAACGCTTGCACCCTCCGTATTACCGCGGCTGCTGGCACGGAGTTAGCCGGTGCTTCTTCTGCGAGTAACGTCAATCACTGCGGTTATTAACCACAATGCCTTCCTCCTCGCTGAAAGTACTTTACAACCCGAAGGCCTTCTTCATACACGCGGCATGGCTGCATCAGGCTTGCGCCCATTGTGCAATATTCCCCACTGCTGCCTCCCGTAGGAGTCTGGACCGTGTCTCAGTTCCAGTGTGGCTGGTCATCCTCTCAGACCAGCTAGAGATCGTCGCCTAGGTGAGCCATTACCCCACCTACTAGCTAATCCCATCTGGGCACATCTGATGGCGTGAGGCCCGAAGGTCCCCCACTTTGGTCCGAAGACGTCATGCGGTATTAGCTACCGTTTCCAGTAGTTATCCCCCTCCATCAGGCAGTTTCCCAGACATTACTCACCCGTCCGCCGCTCGTCACCCAGAGAGCAAGCTCTCTTGTGCTACCGCTCGACTTGCATGTGTTAGGCCTGCCGCCAGCGTTCAATCTGAGCCATGATCAAACTCTTCAATTAAAAGCTTGATTTGCTTAAACAAGTTAAGCGATGCTCGAAAATTAACTTTCGTAATAATTCAACTAAATGAATTACTGCTTGGTCACTCTTCAAGACTTTAATATTTTATCGTCCGAGGACGTTAGATATTGTCTTGTGAGTGCCCACACAGATTGTCTGATAAATTGTTAAAGAGCAGCGAATTGCGAACATTCGTTCCAGCAACTCGGGAGGTGCATATTACGCTTTCCTCCTGAAGAGTCAAGCTTTTTTCTTTTCAGAAATTCGCATTACTGCGATGCTTTTCTCTTCCTCACCGAGCGACGTTTGCGTCGTTGTTCCCGGTCAGTGGTGGCGCATTATAGGGACTTCTGAACGGCTGACAAGTGTTTATTTGAAAATAATTACTGACCGCGTAATTTATCAACAAAAGTTGTGTTTTGTGATGATTATCGCACCGTACTGCTGGTTAAACGGACAAATTCCTGTGCAAAGCGCCCTACATCCTGCCAATCCGTATATTCAACTTCTTTAGTCGTATCTGTTTCCCCACCGGTCATTTTCATAATAAGTTTGATCATGACCTTATCTAACCAACCATATCGTGGGTAACGCAGCGCGCCTGCAAACACCGAACACTGTTTTGGCTGCCAAGGAGTAGCCAGTAAGAACTTACGCGTATACGCATTAGTCTGTGGTGTTCTCTTCTCAAGTTTACGAGCAGTGAGGTTTACAGCAAAGAATGCGCTCGGCATTGCATTTAACTGTACAGCATTCATTTTGGTGAACTGATATAGCGCACGTTGAAAATGCCCGTAGCGAACCGAGGCACCAATCACGACCGCCTGATAGTTCGCAAGATCGATATCCATCGAGATTGCCAAATCTTGCACATCACACATCATCGTTTCAGATAAGGTTGAGGCTATATAAGAGGCGATAGCTTTTGTCTGTCCATCTCGGCTTGAATAAAGCACTAATGTTTTCTTCATGGCTTACGGCCTCTGGCATTATCCATAATTAATCGTGAATACTTTAGTTACGCCAAAACGTAGGCGTAAACAGCACTAATAAGGTGAAGACTTCTAATCGACCAAACAGCATGGTGACGACAAGTACCCATTTAGCCGCATCATTCATCGAGGTGAAGTTATCTGCAACCACCCCTAACCCTGGGCCGAGGTTGTTCAAAGTAGCGACCACTGCAGCAAACGCAGAAAAATCATCAACCCCTGTCGCGATAATCGCAAGCATGCTAATGATGAAGACTAATGCGTAGGCAGAGAAGAACCCCCACACCGCTTCAAGGATACGCTCCGGCAAGGCTCGGCTACCTAGCTTGATGGTGTAGACCGCATTAGGATGCACCAGTCGCTTAAGTTCACGCGACCCCTGCAAGAACAGCAGCAGAATACGGATGACTTTCAGCCCCCCGCCTGTTGAACCCGCACAGCCCCCGATGAATGCGGAGCATAATAGAAGCACAGGCAGGAATAACGGCCAGTGCGCAATGCTATCAGTGGTAAAACCAGCGGTTGTCGCCATCGATACCACTTGGAAAAACGCCTGATTCACCGTTTGTAGCCCCGTTTGATAAACGTTATGCCACCATAGAACAAGGGTACATACCGCCACCAGCGTCAACTGAACAAAAATGAACATACGGAATTCAGGATCGCGCCAATACACTTTCAGGCTTCGCCCGCTAAGGAGCGCAAAGTGCAAACTGAAGTTACAGCCGGAAATCAGTAGGAATACCGCAATGATGGTATTGATAGTAGGACTGTTGAAATAGCCTATGCTGGCATCGTGCGTTGAGAATCCGCCAATCGCGATAGTTGAGAAGCTATGAGAAATCGCGTCGAAAACATCCATCCCCGCGCCCCATAGCGCCACGGCACACGCAACGGTGAGCAGAACATAGATGAACCATAATGTTTTGGCCGTTTCAGCAATACGTGGGCGCATCTTATTATCTTTTAGCGGCCCCGGCATTTCAGCGCGATAGAGCTGTAATCCACCTACGCCCAAAATAGGCAAAATGGCTACGGCCAAGACGATGATCCCCATACCACCAAGCCATTGCAGCATCTGTCGATAGAATAAAATAGCTTTAGGGAGGTTATCTAAACCAACAAGTGTCGTTGCCCCTGTGGTCGTTAAGCCTGAGAAAGATTCAAAGAAGGCATCTGTCACGCTGAGGTTCGGACGTTCTGAAAACAGGAAAGGCAATGCCCCAACGCTGCCCAACACCGTCCAGAACAGCACGACAATCAAAAAACCTTCGCGCGGTTTTAACTCATGTTTTTGTTTACGCTGTGGCCACCACAGTAAAGTACCAATCGTTAGCGCAACAAAGAAAGTTTGAGTAAACGCCCGGCCTGCACCGTCACGATAAATCAGGGCAACAAGCCCCGGGATAATCATAGTTCCGGAGAACAATATGACGAGTAAACCGACGATGCGGATAATGGCACGAAAATGCATTCGGGCACGTTCCTTGCTCAATTAAAGAGTAATAAGTACAACAAAAAAGATAATGCGGGGGATTATTACGAAGTCTGATGTAATTGCAATGAGCCACGGCTCATGTTGCGTAACTTTTCAGCGACGTCTTCGACAACCAGCACTGGCAAACTCACCGTCAGCAGCACATCAACAGCATAATCACTCTGCAAGATCTCGCCCCCAGCCTGCGCTATGACGGCTTCAACTTGGGTCAATAATCCATAGTCACACTGCAAAGTATACTCAGCCTGTGGCACTTTACGCGCTACCGGCAAAAGTTTTAATGCTTGCTGAACACCACCCCCGTAGGCCCTAACCAAACCACCGGTTCCCAATCGGATGCCGCCATAATAACGCACGACGACCGCCGTAATTTCACCAATATGACTGCCCATCAGTTGAGCAAGCATGGGTTTTCCCGCCGTTCCCGACGGTTCACCATCATCTGAGAAACCTAACTGTTGGGAATCATCCGGCGCACCAGCAACAAACGCCCAGCAATGATGACGCGCATCAGGATGCTCGGATTTCACCTGAGTGACAAAAGCTTTTGCCGCTTCGCTACCCGTCGTATGTGCCAACAAGGTAATGAAGCGGCTTTTTTTGATTTCCTCGCTGAAGCTCAGCGCCTCAGCGGGAATAAGATAAGGCTGACTCATTAATCCAAATGCAGATCGCGCGTCATATTTTCCACTGATTTCTCGTGGAAAATAACGTTATCTTCAATACGGATCCCGCCGTAAGGGCGGAAAGCGTCAATGCGAGCCCAATCAAAGTGCTGACTGAACTTCCCTTCTTTCCACGGCGCGAGCAGTGAATCAATGAAGTACAGACCAGGTTCGATGGTCATCACCATACCCGGTTCCATGATGCGCGTGCAGCGTAGGAATGGATACATTTCTGGCGCGGCCAGATGAGTGCCATTTTCATCCTGCATAAAACCTGCAACATCATGAACCTGTAGCCCAAGCGGATGCCCCAAGCCATGCGGTAGGAATGGACATGTCAGCCCTTGCTCCACGGCAGCTTCTTCACTGATGTCTTTCAGGATATGGTGTTTCTTGAGCAATTTTGCCAAACGCTGATGCATTTGCAGATGGTAATCCGTGTAGCGAACACCACATTTCAGTGTCGCGATCAGCGCCTGCTGCTCTTTGTTCATATCGCTGACCAAGGCTGCAAAATCACTATCGCTTTTAGCCGCGTAGGTACGCGTTAAATCAGCCGCATAGCCGTTATACTCCGCGCCCGCATCAAGCAAGAAGCTACGGACTTCAGAAGGCAACTTATGCTGTAACGTGGTGTAGTGGAGAACCGCAGCATGCTCATTCAGCGCCACGATATTGTCGTAAGGAACATCCGTATCACGATGCCCTGTTGCCGTCAGATATGCCTGATTGATATCAAACTCACTCATACCCGACTGGAATGCTTCTAACGCCGCTTGATGCCCAACTACCGCCGTCTTTTGCGCTTCGCGCATACACGTTTGTTCATAGCCGGTTTTATATGCGCGATGGTAGTGCAGATAATCCAGCACGGCCTGCGGATTGATATTTTCGGCTTTAATGCCCAGAGACTGCGCACGCTGCGGCACATAGCCGATATAGGCAATACGATCGCGCGCACTTGGCAACAGCTGTGCGATGTCATCCGCTTTACGCAAAGCGGTCATTTCTACATGAGAAGTCCAAAACGCTTCTGGCAGTGGTTCAACGCTATACCAGTAATCAACGGGAGAGTAGAACCACAGTTTCGGCTTATTCACCCCGTCTACCCACAGCCAGCAATTAGGCACTTGAGTCACCGGCACCCAGGCTTTGAACTGAGGATTCACCTTAAACGGATAATCGCGATCGTCTAAGAACAACGATAGCAACTCACCAGAATGAATAAGTAATCCATCCAATTGACTACGCGCTAAAACCTCACGGGTGCGCTGCTGCAGCGTTTCCATGTGTTCAGAATACAACGAAGCTAATGTTTCCATGTAAATGACCCTTTGCCCACAACGAATTTTTCCATCTTATCACAGCCCTCCTTAAAAACAGGAAGTTGGCAAAAATCCCGTTCAGCTCTCTGTGATCAAGTTTGCAAATGCGCAATGTTTTGTTTGCATTTTTTTAACATTAAACCCACACTTCAAAGCATCTGGTCATACCAGATCAACTGCGCTGATTCAGGAGATCACGATGCTCTACCAAGGCGAAAACCTACATGTAAACTGGCTCGAAGACGGCATTGCCGAGCTGGTATTTGACGCCCCAGCCGCCATTAACAAGCTGGATACCAAAACTGTTGCCAGCTTAGGCGCAGCCTTAGACGTGCTTGAAAAACAGCCGCAGCTGCGTGGTCTACTGGTGCGTTCGACCAAAGCCGCTTTTATCGTTGGCGCAGATATCACCGAGTTCTTATCTCTCTTTGCTGCCCCAGCAGAAAAACTCACGGAATGGCTTAACTTCGCTAATAGCGTATTTAACCGCTTAGAAGATTTACCTGTACCCACCATTACCGCCGTAAATGGCTATGCGTTGGGCGGTGGTTGTGAATGTGTATTAGCCACCGATTTCCGCATCGCTACGCCGGACGTTCGCATTGGTCTGCCTGAAACTAAGCTAGGAATTATGCCTGGCTTCGGCGGCTCGGTTCGTTTGCCGCGCCTACTCGGTGCGGATAGCGCACTGGAGATCATTGCCGCCGGTAAAGATATTGGCGCTGAACAAGCCCTCAAAGTCGGTTTAGTCGACGCGGTGGTATCGCAAGATAAACTGGTTAGCGGCGCACTTAAAATGCTGCACCAAGCCATCGATGGCCAACTAGATTGGAAAGCACAGCGCCAGCCAAAACTGGAACCGTTAAAACTCAGCCCAATTGAGTCGCTGATGAGCTTCACCACGGCCAAAGGCATGGTGATGCAAACTGCAGGGAAACACTATCCTGCGCCAATCACCGCGGTGAAAACCATTGAAGCCGCTGCTGGTTTAAAACGTGCCGAAGCGCTTAAGCTTGAAACCGCCAGCTTTGTGCCATTAACCCGCACCACCCAAGCTCGCGCTCTGGTTGGCATTTTCCTTAACGATCAGTTCGTAAAAGGCAAAGCAAAGAAACTTGCCCAGTCTGGACAAGTCCCTTCGCAGGCTGTGGTGCTCGGTGCGGGTATTATGGGCGGCGGTATCGCCTATCAATCTGCGCTGAAAGGCACGCCGGTGTTAATGAAAGACATCAGTGAAAAATCGCTGGTGCTTGGTATGAATGAAGCAGGCAAACTCCTCAACAAACAGCTCGAACGTGGGAAGATCAATGGCCTGAAAATGGCGCAGATCCTCTCTACAATCCAACCAACGCTGAACTACGCAGGTGTTGAACATGCGCAAATCGTGGTTGAGGCCGTTGTTGAAAATCCAAAAATTAAAGCTGCCGTCTTAGCGGAAGCAGAATCATTGATCAAACCAGACGCGGTTCTGGCTTCGAATACCTCCACCATCCCTATCGATCAGTTGGCAGCCTCGCTGCAACGCCCAGAAAACTTCTGCGGCATGCACTTCTTTAACCCAGTACATCGCATGCCATTGGTAGAGATCATTCGCGGTGCTAAAACCTCCGATCAAACGATTGGTACCGTTGTCGCTTATGCCACCAAAATGGGCAAAACACCGATCGTGGTGAATGATTGCCCTGGTTTCTTCGTCAACCGCGTGCTGTTCCCTTACTTCGCCGGTTTTAGCCTGCTGTTGCGCGACGGGGCTGATTTCCGCCAAGTTGATAAAGTGATGGAGAAGCAGTTTGGCTGGCCTATGGGCCCTGCTTATCTGCTCGACGTCGTCGGCATCGACACAGCACATCATGCTCAAGCGGTGATGGCTCAAGGTTTCCCGCAGCGTATGGGGAAAAACTATCGCGATGCGGTGGATGTGATGTTTGATGCACAGCGCTTTGGTCAGAAAAACGGCGTGGGCTTCTATCGCTACGAGCAAGACAGCAAAGGCAAACCACGTAAAGTACAGGACGAACAAACTGCGGCTCTTCTAGCAGAGGTTGCACCATCTAATGAACAGTTCAGTGATGAAGAGATCATCGCTCGAATGATGATCCCGATGATCAACGAAGTCGTGCGCTGTTTCGAAGAAAAAATCGTGGCAAGCCCCGCTGAAGCAGACATGGCGCTGGTCTATGGCATTGGTTTCCCTCCGTTCCACGGCGGTGCATTCCGCTACCTAGACACCATCGGCACCACGCAATATGTCGAAATGGCTCAGCGCTATCAGCATTTAGGTGAGCTGTATCAGGTACCGGCCGGCCTGCGCGCCAAAGCAGAAACCAATGCGACCTATTATCCGGCGGCGGCGCCGATTGAGACAGACGCAACGATGGCCTCCAGCGCCACTCAACAGGCTTAAGGAAGGAATCATGGAAAACCGTTCAATTGAAAACGTGGTAGTTATTGATGCCGTCCGCACGCCAATGGGCCGCTCAAAAGGCGGCGCATATCGTCAGGTTCGAGCCGAAGACCTCTCGGCGCATCTGATGCGTTCACTGCTCAGTCGCAATCCAAACGTCGATGCAAAAGAGATCGATGATATTTACTGGGGCTGTGTACAACAAACGTTGGAGCAAGGCTTTAATATTGCACGTAACGCCGCTTTGTTGGCTGAACTGCCGCATAGCGTACCGGCAACGACGGTTAACCGCCTGTGCGGTTCATCGATGCAGGCGATTCACGATGCTGCTCGCGCCATTATGATCGGTGACGCACAGATTAGCCTGATTGGCGGCGTTGAACATATGGGTCACGTACCGATGAGCCACGGCGTTGATTTCCACCCAGGCCTAAGCCGCACCGTTGCCAAAGCGGCTGGCATGATGGGGCTGACCGCCGAAATGCTGGCGAAAATGCACAAAATCAGCCGTGAAATGCAGGATGAATTTGCCGCTCGCTCGCATCAGCGCGCCTATGCCGCCACAACTTCTGGCGCATTTAAAAACGAGATCGTCCCTACCGCAGGCCACGATGCCGATGGCGTGTTGAAAATGCTGTTCAATGATGAAGTTATTCGCCCTGAAACCACCGTCGCCAGCTTGGCAGCGTTAAGGCCCGCCTTCGATCCGGTGAATGGCACCGTAACGGCGGGCACCTCCTCGGCACTTTCCGATGGTGCATCGGCCATGCTGTTGATGAGCGAATCACGCGCCAAGTCATTGGGCTTGAAACCACGCGCACGTATCCGTTCGATGGCCGTGGTCGGCTGCGATCCTTCCATTATGGGATATGGTCCCGTGCCCGCGACACAGCTCGCTTTAAAGCGCGCCGGACTGAGTATTTCAGATATTGGGCAGTTTGAATTAAACGAGGCGTTTGCGGCTCAGACCCTACCATGTCTAAAAGATCTAGGTCTGCTGGATGTGTTGGATGAGAAGGTGAATCTTAACGGCGGTGCAATCGCCTTAGGCCATCCACTCGGCTGTTCCGGCTCACGTATCTCAACTACGCTGCTGAATCTGATGGAACGCCGTGACGTACAGTTTGGTCTGGCAACCATGTGTATTGGATTAGGTCAGGGTATTGCGACCGTGTTCGAGCGGGTTTAACCAACTCTGTTGCTTACCGCTTGAAGCATAACGGGTACAAAAGTTTAGTTGCCGTACTTCCCGCCTGTCAGGGGCGGGTTTTTTATTTCTGGCAGAACATCATCTGCTAGCAGCCGATACACCCTACTAGCAGATGCGTTATATCAGATGAACGCAAACGCATCGCCAAACATATGCTCTGCTTTGGCTTCACGCTCGGCACAGAAACGCTCACGCGCAATCTTCGCCATTTCAAAACGCCCAGCGATATAGATGTCGTATGCCGCCAGCGAGCCGTAATCTTGTAGAACAGCGCTCAAAACGGTGCCAGTTCGGCCATTCCAGCCCTCTTCTGGCTGTTCAACCACAGGGATAACTTTCAGCTGTGGATGCTTTTCTTGCAGCGCTTCTAACTCGGCCAGATCGTACAAATACTTGGATTCACGTCCACCCCAATAAATCGCGATTTCACGATTAGGCTGCTCTGCCAGCGCCATCATTAAAATAGAGCGAGTGTAGGAGAATCCGGTACCACCGGCGATCAACACTAATGGACGATCTCCCTCTTCGCGCAGCCAAGCGTCGCCATGAGGAATATCAACATTCACCACACGATCTTTCAGGATGCGATCCATTACCGCCATCGCATAGAGATTGATCTCTGAAGCGCCGATATGCAGTTCGATAAAATCCTTTTCCAATGGCGTTGAAGCCATAGAGAACGGACGCTTGTCACGCTCATCCATTTCAACCATCAAATACTGGCCCGCGCGAAACGAAACCGGTGCTTCCGGCACTAAGCGAACGCGATAAACCGTATCGGTGATAGCCTCAACGGAAGTGACTTTACAGCTCAACGTTGTCATGTAGTTACTCTATCGGATAATGGGTTTTGCATAACCAGACAGCCACCGTTAATTAGGCTTGCGGCTATTCTTAGCGTCAGTATGGTTATCTTCCAGAATTGCCAGTTCATCCCAGATGGCATCAATCCGCGTGCGGACTTTTTCATCCATAACAATGGGGCGTCCCCATTCGCGTTGTGTTTCGCCCGGCCATTTGTTGGTGGCATCCAGTCCCATTTTGGAACCCAGCCCCGACACAGGTGAAGCGAAATCAAGATAATCTATCGGTGTATTTTCAATCATCACCGTATCACGCGCGGGATCCATTCGAGTAGTGATTGCCCAAATAACGTCGTTCCAATCTCGAGCATTGATATCATCATCACAAACAATGACGAATTTGGTGTACATGAATTGGCGTAAGAACGACCAGACGCCCATCATCACGCGTTTGGCATGACCGGCGTACTGTTTCTTCATGGTGACGACCGCCATGCGATATGAACACCCTTCCGGCGGCAGATAAAAATCCACGATTTCCGGGAACTGCTTTTGCAGAATCGGCACGAAAACTTCGTTTAATGCCAGCCCCATCACCGCAGGTTCATCCGGTGGACGTCCCGTATAGGTCGAATGGTAAATAGGATCACGACGCTGGGTAATATGCGTCACGGTAAAAACGGGGAAATTATCGATTTCATTGTAATAACCCGTGTGGTCGCCATAAGGTCCTTCTGGCGCCATTTCACCCGGCTCGATATAACCTTCCAGCACGATTTCAGCGCTGGCGGGCACTTCCAGATCGTTAGAAATACATTTAACGACTTCGCTCTTATTGCCGCGCAATAGTCCGGCAAAAGCATATTCAGAAAGCGTATCCGGCACCGGTGTCACCGCACCGAGTATTGTTGCCGGATCGGCACCTAACGCGACAGACACCGGGAAGCGTTCACCGGGATGTGCTTGGCACCACTCTTGGAAATCAAGCGCACCGCCGCGATGAGACAGCCAGCGCATAATCACTTTATTCTTGCCCAAAACCTGCTGGCGATAGATGCCAAGATTCTGCCGCTCTTTATGTGGGCCTCGGGTCACCGTCAGCCCCCACGAAATCAGCGGTGCAGCGTCTTCCGGCCAGCAATGCATCACCGGAATACGGCCTAAATCCACATCATCGCCCTGCCAAATCAACTCTTGGCACGGCGCGGTGCTCAGCCGTTTCGTCGGCATATTCAGAACCTGTTTAAACTGAGGCAGTTTATCAAACAGATCGCGAAACCCCTTTGGCGGCTCCGGTTCTTTTAAAAATGCCAACAGCTTACCGACTTCACGCAATGCGCTAACATCTTCCTGTCCCATACCTAAGGCGACACGCTTCGCGGTGCCAAACAGGTTACACAGAACAGGAATGTCATACCCCTTTGGGTTTTCAAACAACAACGCTGGGCCACCGGCACGCAAAGTGCGGTCAGCTATTTCTGTCATTTCCAGATAAGGATCGATTGGCTGGCTGATGCGTTTTAGCTCACCTCTCTGTTCCAGCAAAGAGAGGAATTCGCGCAAGTCACGGTATTTCATAGCTTTCTTATTGGGCTGGTGAAGAACCCATTATAAGCGTTCTTCACTTTGGTTGCTGCACTTTTGTTACAAGCAGGTAACTAATTGCTTTAATAAGCATTATCATTCGATAGGCTGCCAGCAACAAACGGTATCTCTTCACTCACTAGCGATTAACGACAGCGGAAAGGCACCACCTCGGCCAATGCTTGCGTATCAAAATACTCATGGGTTTCTTGGTTGTGACGGAACACTTTATAGCCCTGAGCTTTCACGCTGTAGTATTCCAACTCATCGCCAGAGACATGCAGCAAGCTGCCTTCACGCAACGCGATCACATATTCACTTGGATTCACCGCACAGAACTCAGCAATACGCTCGTCGCGCGTTTCGCCCATATGACCACTCAGGTGGGCATCAATATAGTGTGGGTTGATCTGAACAGGGAACAGACCTAGCGCAGGCAATACCACGCTGTTGCGCACTGGCATATCGTTGGTGGTACGAATGCTTGGCGTTGCCACGTTACAACCGGCACTCCAGCCGATATAAGGGATCTCACGTTCACGTACCGCACGCTGAATCGGCACAATCAAGCCATTCTCATGCAGCATTTGGTTCAGCAACCAGGTATTACCGCCGCTCACCAGAATACATTCCGCCTCTTCAATCGCTTTAACCGGATCGTCAAAATGATGCAGACTTGTCACTTGAATGCCTAAAGAGTTTTCTAACTCTGCGGCACGCGCGTCGTAGTTACCGCGGATCACAGCATAGGGTACCAGTACGGCAGAACGTATCTTCTTGCTTAGCAGCATGGACTGAATAGGCCCTTTTGCATAACCCAGCAATTCAGATTCACCGGAAACCTTACCGTTACTCAGTAAAAACAACTCCATGGAAATTTCTCCTGACATTGAGAATGATTTTATTGCGTTTTATCACGCCGAAACCACACCTAACCCGAGTGGTTATATAGGCCGACATTTATAACTAATAATTATGTTCAACGCTGTGATCTTCTGCCTGAAGTGGCAAAAAATGTAAAACCGCGGGGTAAACAATGGGCAATACTCGCTATAAATACCTGAAACTGTCTATCAATCCGACCTTTTGCTATGCTCTGGGTAAGTCATTAAATAGTAGGTTGTTATGGAATCGTGGTATCTGCTGTATTGCAAAAGAGGTCAACTAGAGCGTGCGAAAGAACATCTGACGCGTCAGGAAATTCCTTGCTTTACGCCAATGATTACGTTGGAAAAAATCGTACGCGGCAAACGTACACAGGTGAAGGAACCTATGTTCCCTAACTACATGTTTATCGAGCTTGATCCCGAAAGAATTCACACCACCACGGTACAGTCTACGCGCGGGGTCAGCCATTTCGTTCGATTTGGATCTCTTCCGGCCACTATTCCTTTTAAGGTCATCAAGCAATTGATGATGGCTCCCCTTACTGAACGCATTGATCCGGATACACCAGCGCCTGGCGATACCGTTGTGATCACCAGCGGTGCATTTGAAGGTTTTGAAGCCATTTACAGCGAAGCCGATGGCGAAAAACGCGCCATTCTATTGCTTAACCTGCTCAATAAACCCGTTCAGCAAAGCGTTGAGAATACGGATTTCGAAAAGCGTTAAACAAAAAAACCGCCGTGAGATATCAACGGCGGTTCTTGTTTTCTTCAAACAGCGATTAACGATTCATTTCTGCATCATGCAGCCACTGGGCAACACGTTTGGCGAAATAAGTCAGCACGCCGTCAGCGCCCGCACGTTTGAAGCAAATCAGAGACTCCATAATCGCTGGTTT
This sequence comes from Obesumbacterium proteus, assembly GCF_001586165.1. Classification (NCBI taxonomy): domain Bacteria; kingdom Pseudomonadati; phylum Pseudomonadota; class Gammaproteobacteria; order Enterobacterales; family Hafniaceae; genus Obesumbacterium; species Obesumbacterium proteus. Next base: position 387,423 of record NZ_CP014608.1, read on the forward strand.
TTCTTGCAGCCAGCCATTTTGGATTGCGGCCATATGCATCGCATACTCGCCGGAAACCTGATAGGCAAAGGTCGGCACACCAAAGGTGTCTTTCACACGACGTACCATATCCAGATACGGCATACCCGGTTTTACCATCACCATATCAGCGCCTTCTTGCAGGTCCTGAGCAACTTCCTGCAAGGCTTCATCGCTGTTGGCTGGATCCATCTGATAGGTTTTCTTGTTGCCCCCTTTCAGATTGCCAGAAGAGCCCAATGCATCACGGAATGGGCCGTAGTAGCAAGAAGCATACTTCGCGGAATACGCCATGATCTGGGTATTGACCATCTGCTGGGCTTCAAGCTGATCGCGAATGGCACCGATACGACCATCCATCATATCGCTCGGAGCGATAATTTCAGCACCGGCTTCGGCATGAGAGAGCGCCTGACGCACCAAAATCTCTTTGGTGATATCGTTAATGACGTAGCCATCAGCGTCGATAATCCCATCCTGCCCATGAGTGGTATAAGGGTCTAACGCCACATCGGTCAGTAAGCCCAACTCAGGAACCGCATCTTTCAGCGCACGAACGGCGCGCTGCACTAATCCATCAGGATTATAAGCTTCTTCAGCGTGCAGTGATTTTTTGTCTGTGCCAATAACAGGGAACAACGACAATACCGGTACGCCCAGTTTGGTAATCGCTTCTGCTTCTTTGACCAGCAGATCGATTGTCATACGGTGCACACCCGGCATTGAGGAAACTTCTTCCTGATGATTCTTGCCTTCCATGACAAACACGGGATAAATCAGGTCGTCTACGGTCAGGACATTTTCAGCAACTAAACGACGGCTGAAATCATGGCGACGAACACGACGCAGACGACGGCCTGGGAAGGCCCCTGGAAATGCATAGCTCACGTTATTCTCCTTACTCATACCAGCCGAAAAAGTTGGCGGGCATTATTTTCAGTAACCTGCTTTAACCACTCCACATCCTGCTGACGCCAGCCAGCGACCTGTGAAACGATGTGCGGTAAGAAACAGGGTTCATTACGTCGCGATTTAGGTTTGTTTTCTAAGTCACGCGGCAGTAAATAGGGGGCGTCCGTTTCAAGCAATAGACGCTCAGTTGGGATCTCGGGCAGCATGGCACGCAGCTCAAGGCCACGTCGCTCATCACAAACCCATCCAGTGATGCCGATGTAAAGCCCCAGATCCAAACATTCATGTAGCTCTTCACGGCTACCGGTAAAACAATGTACTACCGCGCCGGGTATTTTGGCTAACCACGGACGCAATAGAGAGATAAATTTTTCATGTGCCGAACGGCAATGCAAAAACAGCGGTTTGTTGAGCTCTGATGCCAACGCCAACTGGGCGGTAAAAGCTCGCTCTTGTTCGTCTGGGGTCGAAAAGTTGCGGTCAAAATCAAGGCCGCATTCGCCAACGGCAACGACTTCTGGCAAAGCAGCCAACGCGGCGATCTCCTCGGCGCATTGCTGATCCCATGAGCTGGCATTGTGTGGATGAACACCGGCCGTTGCCCAGCAGTAGTCTGGATACTCCTGCGCCATGGCGATAGCGCGTTTGCTCTCGTGGACGTCGGAACCGGTGACCAACATAGCACTCACCCCAGCCATACGTGCTCTCTCGACCACCTGAGGAACATCTTTGGCAAACTGACTGCTTGTTAAGTTAACACCAATATCCAGCATGAAAGCACTCCAAAAACCATGTAAAGAGGCCGCCCTTTCGGCGGCCTCTGGCACTTATTGTGTCAGCCCTGTTTTGGCTGCTCGTCGGTATCTTCTTCGCTTCCCTCATCCTCTTCATCACGAGAACGACGTTTACCCACGTAGAACCGAGCGAAGAATACGCCGATTTCAAACAGGATACACATTGGGATCGCCAGCAGTGTTTGTGAGAACACGTCAGGCGGCGTGAGCAACATGCCCACAACGAAGGCACCCACGATCACATATGGGCGTTTCTGTTTTAACTCTGCTGGCGTAGTCACCCCACTCCAGCACAGCAAAATAATGGCTACCGGAACCTCAAACGACACGCCAAACGCCATAAAGAGCGCCATAACGAAATCGAGATAGTTATTGATATCCGTAGCGATTGTCACACCAATCGGTGCGGTTTTCGCAAAGAAACCAAACGCCAGTGGGAACACGATAAAGTAGGCAAACGCCATACCTAAATAGAACAGGAACGAGCTTGAAACCAGCAATGGCATCAGCAAACGACGTTCATGCTTATAAAGGGCTGGAGCCACAAAAGCCCAAATCTGGTACAAAATCATCGGCGCAGAAACAAACACCGACACCATCATCGTTAGCTTAATCGGCGTAAAGAACGGCGATGCGACATCGGTGGCGATCATGCTAGCGCCCTGTGGCAACTGCTTAATCAGCGGCGATGCAATCAGGTGGTAAATGTCGTTGGAAAAATAGACCAGCGCCAGGAACACCACCAGAATACAAATAATCGAATTTAAGAGTCGCTTACGTAGCTCGATTAAATGGCTAATCAGAGGCTGGGTATCATCAACGGCCATGCTTTAACGATCGCTTGTTGTAGAGTGAGAGGGAACAGGCTGCTCTGGCATTTTCGCTGCTGGTTTTTCAGCATCGACCAAAGCGTCCTCTGTGGCTACCGGCTCAGCCGATGTTGCATTGGTTGCTTCCACCTTAACGGCTTCGGCACGCTTGCGCTCATCTTCTCTTAAGCCTGCATCGACTTCGTCGTGAAACGCTTCAGGGTCTGTCACATCCGGTTTATGGATGGTTTCAGCAGCCTGTGCAACAGGCTCAGCAACCTGAGTCTGATAACTGCGCTTCATTGACTCTGCGGCTTCTTTTAGCTCATCCATTGAGGCTTTTAGTTCAGGGGTCAGATTCTGAAGACCAGCGCTTTCGGCTTTCTTCAAACTATCCTGTAGCTCCTGAAGCTTTAACTCCTGCGACAGCTCGTTCTGAACAGAGGCCGCAAGAGATCGCAGCGCCCTAATCCATCCGGCAACCGTTCGCACTGCAACAGGTAAACGTTCAGGGCCTAGTACAACTAGACCTATCACCATTACCAGCAGCAGCTCACCAAACCCGATGTCAAACACGGCTTACACCTGCTCTTTGTTCTGGCTCTTAGATTCTTCTTTCTTCACTTCAGGCTGCTGCTCGGACAGAGACTTAAAGTCTGCATCCTGCGGAGCCGCAGTGTTGTTTGTGTTAGCCGACGGTGGAGTTTTATCTTCATCACCAATCGCCTTTTTGAAACCCTTGATTGACGCACCAAGATCGGAACCCAGAGTACGCAGCTTGTTAGTACCAAACAGCAGTACTACGATCACTGCAATAATCAACAACTGCCAAATACTGATACCACCCATTTTAATCACCTCTATTGATAGGGGTTATTCGTGCGCCGCATTATACGGTAGTCACGCAGAAATATTGAACTACTAACCAATAACAATTAACCAAAAGTATGCGCTAGGAACGATGAATTACTCGTTTTGGGTATCTACTGGCGGGTATAACGCCATCCAGCAATCCAAGCGACACATCCGCCAGCAATAACCCAAACTGGCCAGACTGCAATTTTCGCGGCAACCAAAATCGTACCACTCAGTAATAGTGTAGCGCCAATCCCAAACAAATATCGTGAACGGCCATGGCGATTGCGTTGTTTATCGAGCTGTGTGAATAGGCGATCGACGCTCTGCTGCAAGGCTTTATGCTGTTGCAGACTGTCATAAAAGAGCTCTGGCAGTTCCGGCAGCTTTTCAGCCCAGAACGGGGCTTTCTCTTTCAAAGAACGAATAATCGCAGGTATACCCACCTGATCGCGCAGCCATGTTTCCAAGAAAGGCTTAGCCGTCGTCCACAGATCTAGCTGCGGATAAAGCTGACGCCCCAATCCTTCCACATACAGCAGCGTTTTTTGCAAGAGAACCAGCTGTGGCTGCACTTCCATGTTGAAGCGTCGCGCAGTATTGAACAGATTTAACAGCACATGACCAAACGAGATTTCGGCCAGTGGCTTTTCGAAAATAGGCTCACACACCGTGCGAATAGCAAACTCAAAATCTTCAATGTTGGTATCACGCGGAACCCAGCCAGAATCAACGTGTAGTTCTGCTACCTTACGATAATCACGATTGAAGAACGCAATAAAGTTCTCTGCCAGATAGCGTTTATCGTCTTTGTTTAAGCTGCCCACGATGCCACAGTCGATACCGATATACTGCGGATTTTCTGGGTGTTCGTAGCTGACAAAAATGTTGCCGGGGTGCATGTCCGCATGGAAGAAACTATCGCGGAATACCTGAGTAAAGAAGACCTGCACGCCGCGCTCTGCCAACAGTTTCATATTGATATTTTGCGCATGTAAAGCAGGCAAGTCAGACACCGGAATACCGTAGATTCGTTCCATTACCAACACGCTTTCACGGCAGTAATCAGAGTAAATCTCGGGAACATACAGCATTGGGCTGTCTTCGAAATTACGACGAAGCTGAATGGCGTTCGCAGCTTCTCGCAGCAAATTGAGCTCATCCAATAGCGTTTTTTCGTATTCACGCACCACTTCACGCGGGCGTAAGCGACGTCCATCAGGCATCAACTTCGGCACCCAACCCGCAAAACGGTACATCAGGCGCACGTCAGCTTTGATAATGGGCAGAATATCGGGGCGAATCACTTTCAGAACGATCTCTCGGCCGTTCTCTTTTAATTTAGCCGTATGAACCTGAGCGATAGAAGCCGAAGCCAGTGCATTTTGGTCGAAATCATCAAACCATTGCTCAAGTGGGCCGCCCATTGAATCTTCAATTTGCTTACGAGCCAGAGCACCATCAAAAGGCGCTACGCGATCCTGAAGCAGAGCCAGCTGATCGGCGATCATCGGCGGGAACAGATCGCGTCGGGTTGACATCATCTGGCCAAACTTAATCCAAACCGGCCCTAACTCCTGTAATGCTAAACGCAGGCGTTCACCGAGAGGTTTGTCTTTGTGCTTGTTACGCATCCAGAACAACAAATGCCTGCCCATGCGCAGCGGCAAGGTAATGCGCATTTTCGGGATCAGTTCATCAAGACCGTATGTGAGAAACACACGAACAATCAAATAAAAGCGGCACAGTTCCGTTGGCGTCATACCTTGTCCTCAAGCTGAGAAAGTCGCTTATCCAGACTTTCCATCTGACGATTGACGGCATCAACCTCTTCGTTAAACCACGCCGCTTCCAATGCGCCCGGAGCCACACGCCACTCTTCGGTCATCGCTTGGCCAATATACTGCTGCTGGCGTTTACAGCCCGTGGCAATAAACCCAGCGCTTTTACGCAAAAATTGGCTCATCCCCTCAGCAACAATATCGCCCGTATACGGCGCTAGCAGCTCAGCAGGATCCCATTCAGCTAAATCCAACAGACCAATGAACTGTTGCACAACCTGAATATCGCCTTCTACATTTAAATCACCGGAACGAATAAGCGCAGTCAGTTGCTGACGATCGCGCAGTTCAGGCAACACGGATAGCCTCGTCGTGACGCTACAATCCGTGTTGTCTTCCCATGCGCCTAAAACATCCAAGCGACTCTCACTAAAAACCAAATAGAGCGGTGAGTTTATTTCCTTAACGAAAACACCCAGCACTTTACCTGTCAGGCGCTGACGAGCGCTGTTTAGCGCCCGATCGCGGTACAAGATTCGGTTGAGCGCCGTTTCAATCGCACCAGTCAATAATGGGTTTAGCAATGGGGTCAGCATAGCGATCCTTCAGTTAAAACTTGTAACCACGATGTAGAGCAACAATCCCACCGGTTAAGTTGAAATACGTGGTGTTTTCAAAACCTGCGTCATCCATCATGGATTTCAGCGTTTCTTGATCGGGGTGCATACGGATAGATTCTGCCAAATAACGATAGCTTTCAGAATCATGCGCAACCAGCTCGCCAATTTTTGGCAAGATGTGGAATGAATAAGCATCATAAGCTTTATTCAGCGGCTCAAGTAACGGCTTAGAGAATTCCAGCACCAGCAAGCGTCCACCCGGCTTCAACACACGATACATAGAACGCAGCGCTTTATCTTTATCGGTTACGTTACGCAGGCCAAAGGCAATGGTAATGCAGTCAAAATGGTTATCAGGGAACGGCAGCGCTTCAGCGTTCGCTTGAACGTAGTTGATATTGCCAATTACGCCCAGATTGCGCAGTTTTTCGCGACCAATCTTCAACATGGAATCGTTGATATCCGCTAGAACAACTTCGCCCTGCTCGCCCACAATGCGTGAAAATTTCGCAGCCAAATCGCCCGTACCACCGGCAAGATCAAGCACCTTTTGCCCACGACGAACGCCGCTGCAATCAATGGTAAAACGCTTCCAAACCCGATGGATGCCAAATGACATGAGATCATTCATCAAGTCGTACTTTGCCGCAACGGAGTGGAATACCTGAGCAACTTTGCTCGCTTTTTCAGTGGTGGCGACGGTTTTGAAACCGAAATGAGTGGTTTCCGGCGTTTGATCTACCATTTTTTCTTAGCCTGCTTTTAATCTGATTGATTGTGAATCTACGCGATTAAGCACTGCTCGGTGGTGCGAACAGTGCTCGGCCTAGTCGAAGCAAGGAGCAGTGTTAATCATCGAGTCCGTTTGCGACTCTTATGGCAGGTTGCTGGGCAGCGTAATCCGCAGGTTCAGCAAACTCCTCATCTTCGGGTTCATTTTCCAGTCGGGCTTCTTCAGCAAGTGAAGGGCTAATTGGCCGTTTCACTTCCACTCCCAGAGTACGGAAACTCTCGACTTGTCCTATCAGATTACCACGGCCTTGCGCCAGTTTGTTCATTGCCTGACGATAACTTGCCTGTGATTTATCCAGACTCTGTCCCAGAGATTCCATATCATCGACGAATAAGCGCATTTTATCGTATAGCTTCGATGCACGATCGGCGATCTTCTGCGCATTTTGGCTTTGATGTTCATAGCGCCATAAATTGCTGATAGTGCGCAATGCAACTAATAAGGTCGTCGGACTAACCAGCATGATGTTATGCCTTAATGCTTCGCTAATCAGCTCAGGTTCGCGATCAATCGCTGCCAAAAATGCAGGCTCAACGGGGATAAACATCAAAACATAATCCAGCGAGCGCAATCCGGGCAGCTGCTGATAATCTTTACGACCTAGCTGGCGAATATGTCCTTTAACCGAAGCGACATGTTCTTGCAGCGCTAACTCCCGCACCGCATCATCTTCAGCATTAAAGTAGCGTTCATAAGCCACCAGCGACATCTTGGCATCAACCACCACGTCTTTACCCTGTGGAAGACGCACAATCACATCTGGCTGCATGCGGTTATTTGCACCAACCTGCACACTCACCTGCGTTTGATATTCATATCCTTCACGCAGACCCGAGGCCTCTAAAACGCGGCTGAGTACCACCTCTCCCCAGTTACCCTGCGTTTTGTTATCTCCTTTCAAGGCCTTAGTCAGGTTGACGGCCTCACGCGCCATTTGCGCATTCAACTGCTGGAGATTACGAATTTCATGAGCTAGCGTATGTCGCTCTCGCGATTCTTGTCCAAAGCTCTCTTGCACCTGACGACGAAAGCCATCGAGCTGTTCGCGCAACGGGCTTAGCAAGCCATTCAGGCTTTGGCGATTCTGTTCTTCAACGCGCTTTCCACTCTGCTCAAAAATGCGGTTAGCGAGATTTTCGAACTGGGCACTCAGGCGCTGCTCGCTATTAATCAGCAAGCGCTGCTTTTCTTCAGCCCCCAGTCGAGTTTCTTCTAGGCGAATCGTCACCTCGCGCAGTTCGGCTTCCTGCGCGCTATTAACTTCACGCAGAGCGCGAAGTTCTTGATTCAGTTGTTCATATTCATCACGCCAGATCGACTGTTGGTTTAGCTTCTCCTGCGTCGCTGCATATTGGCTATATAACGTGCGTAGTTCTTGTTCTTTCTCTCGCACCTGTTGCTCTTGTTGCTGGCGTTGCTGAATCAGCGTCTGCTGTTCTTGCTGATACTGCGAAATTTCCTGCTGATGCAGGCGCAAGTCGCCTTCCAGCGTCAATCGATGCTGTTGCATACGCAAACTTGCCAGTAACCAACCCAGTAGCAGACCAACAACGCCGCCCGCTAAACCATAAAATATGCTGGAATCCACCCTGCCTCCGCCTTGATGACTTTTTCTGAACGTCACGGTAATAATATACTGTATGGATGTCCAGAGCGAGTAAGCAAAGTCTGCGAGACAGCGCGCAAAGTGCTATGAAACGTAGCGAAACTCAGTCAAGCCAGCCGTTTAACCATTGAATGCCAAAAGCGCCGGGAGCCAGCATGGCAAATCCCCACAGGATGGCCGAGAGTAAATTTGCCAGTTGGAAATACCGCTTCGGCATCCCACAAATCCCCGCCACCAGCGGAACAACAGCACGCAGTGGGCCAAAAAATCGGCCAATAAATACGCCCCATGTTCCCCAGCGTTCAAAGAATGCATGCCCGCGTACCATCAAATGCGGATGACGAGAAAGCGGCCACATGTGCTCAACCTGATGCTGATAGCGATCGCCAAACCAGTATGAGACCCAATCGCCCATAAAAGCGCCGACGCTCGCGGCAATCCACAGCGGCCAGAATGCGATCCCGCTTTCTCCGACGAGCGCACCTAGCCCAAGCAAAATCACCGTTGCAGGTAATAACAGTGACAAAAATGCCAGCGACTCGCCGAAAGCTAAAAAGAAAACAATCGGAATAGCCCAATGTTCATGGTTACGCACAAATTCAACCACGACCTGAATAATGCTATCTAACGTCACGGCGTCGTTCTCTTGAATAGGGTTGTCTTGGCAGGATACGGCATCAAAGCGGCGTTGTGGATTAACCAAAAATAAACGGCCGATAAATCGGCCGTTTAGATAGTAGTCAAACTTAATGATTTATGCTGTTGCGGTCGTCTGTTCAGCACGCAGCTCTTTGCCACGTACAGACCACAGTTCACGCCATTTACGCAGAGCAGAGATCAGGATAATCACACCCAACACCATCATGATGATTGAGATGGTGCCGTTGAAGATGTTGTAACCTTTCGCCGCAGAGTTGAAATAGACGTTTTTAATCATCCAGTAACCGGCATAGTTTACGGTTACGAACAGGTACGCTAACGGGATAACGCAGGTCAGCATATACACGCGTTTGGTCGCCAAGCGCAGGATAATCGTTGCACCGATAATCAGACCCACAGAAGCCATCAACTGGTTGGATACACCAAACAACGCCCACACCGAGTTAATATCACCGGAGTTCAGCAGGTAGCCCCACAACGCACAGGCGATGATAGAGCAGAAGATTGAGCCTGGCAGCCAGTCAGTACGTTTCAGCGGAGCCCACGGGTCACCCAAGAAATCTTGCAGCAGGTAACGTGCTACGCGAGTACCGGAGTCAACCGCGGTCAGAATAAATACCGCTTCAAACATGATGACGAACTGGAAGAAGTAAGAAGCCAAATTGCTAAACCATGGCACACGGATAAAGATATCCGTCATACCCACCGCCAGCGTAACGGCACCGCCGGTACGGCCATAGAGATCCAAACCAATCTCTTCGCTCAGTTTAGGCAAGTGAACCACTTCCATGCCTAACCCAGCCCACGCTTCTGCGCTGGAGTTAATCGCAAAGTAGTCAGCAGGATGCAGAGAAGTTGCTGCAATCAGCGCCATCACGCCAACCACACACTCTGCCAGCATCGCACCAAAACCAACCGGCAGGATATCGCTCCATTTGTCGATCTGTTTTGGCGTAGTACCAGAACCGATAAACGCATGGAAACCAGAGATTGCGCCACAGGCGATGGTGATAGAGATGAACGGCCACACTGGACCAGCCAGAACCGGGCCACCGCCGTGGATGAACTGAGTCACCGCAGGGAACTGGATTTCTGGGTTAATGAAGATAACGCCGATAACCAACGCGCCAAACACGCCGATTTTCATAAAGCTAGAAAGGTAACCGCGTGGCGTCAACAGCATCCATACCGGTAACGCCGTTGCAAAGAATGCATAGGCAGGCAGCAACAGGCTTACGGTCGTGGCTTTAAACGTCAACCACTCGCCAAAAGTCGTATTTTGAATATGCGGGCCGAAGAATACGCAGGCCATAATAGCTGCGATACCCACGTAAGTTGCGCCCTTCATGCTGCCGGTCACACGTTCCCATAGACCTACGCCAATCGCGATAGGAATGGTCATGAATACGGCGAAAGTCCCCCAAGGGTTACGTTCCAGCGCATGCACCACCACCATCGACAAACCTGCCATGGTAATCGTGATGATGAACAGCATGGCTAAACCGGTACACCAGCCAGCAATCGGCCCCAGTTCAGATTTAGCCACTTCAGATAGGGATTTACCCTGGTGTTTCATGGAAGCGAACAGCACCACGGTATCATGCACCGCACCGCCGACCACACAGCCGATCAGCAGCCAGAGGAAGCTCGGCAGATAGCCGAACTGCGCCGCCAGAACCGGACCAACCAAAGGTCCCGCCGCGGCGATAGCCGCAAAGTGACTACCAAAGTTAACCCATTTTTTGGTAGGTACGTAATCTTTCCCGTCTTCAAAGGTATGTGATGGAGTCACTTCGTTATCATCTGCACGCAGTACCTTTTTTACGAAAAAGATACCGTATAAACGGTAGCAGATCGTAAGGATACACAGCGTAGCAATAACGAATGTAATTGCGTGTTGCATAGTTATTATCTCCTGAGGATTTCTCAGGCGCTAACATACTGGAGGGCTATTTGTGGAGAGGGTTGAATTTGGTTAAGCGGCGTTTTGGTTACGTAAGCGGTATGAAAAATGGATTGAGTGGAGCCGAAAGGCTCCACTTGCTTTAAAAATCGAAGATTTACGGCTCAAGGAACTGTTGCTGAAGTTGTGATCTCACCTGCATATTTAGCCCATATTCTTGTTCCAGCCAGCGATCAACCGTGCTGTATTTCTCTTTGATCGCATCCAATGCCGTCACCAAAAATTCCTCACGAGCAGACAAGACGTGAGAAAATTGCCCCAGCGCTTTTTCGTTCAATTTGATAGACAGGTAATCCAGCATTTGGCTGCGGAACGGCGCTAGCGTAGTTTCAGTTAACAGATAATCTTCCATCACCGTTGCTTCATCGGCGCCTAAGGCAAACAGCACCAACGCGGAGCCCACGCCCGTTCTATCTTTACCTACCGCACAGTGCTGCACAATCGCGCCTTCCTCACCGCTTTGCAGCAAGGTGCTTAACAGCTGATAAGCATGGTTGCTGAAAGGTAAACGGCGATAGAGCTCCAGCATAAACGCGTTTGCATCAAAAGATTCCAACGCCTCACTGGTCAGTTTCTCCAGATTGGCATTCACCTCGGTACTCAGCGGATTGGCGGGCAAATTGATATAGCGCACCGCATCCCACAGCACATCAGGCTTGTTAGACACTTCATCGGCATCGCGATAGTCGAGGATATTTTTAATTGGTACATCTTGCAGGTAGCTCAAATCTTTGTCCGTAAGGCGATCTAACGCGCCCGAACGGAACAACTTACCACGTTTAACCCGACGTCCATCGGCAGCCAGATAGCCGCCCATGTCACGGAAATTAACGCCGCCTTCCAATGGGGCCAAGGAGGGATGCAAAAAAATAGTGGCTGTCATCATGACCTCTTATTATTTTAGATTATCACTCCCACCTTATCAGATTCAGTGAAAAACGGTAAAACCCCGCCGCACTGAATCCCAAAAGCCAACAGATTACTCAGGCTTATTCACACCACCATAGGCTGCAAACCATGCCAACATACGCTCCCACCCGTCTTTTGCCGCCTCAGCGTTGTAGCTTGGGCGATAGTCGGCATAAAAGGCGTGACCCGCCTGTGGGTAAACAATAATCTCCGCCGTTGCATTAGCTGCACGTAGCGATTGGCGCATAGTTTCCACCGTTTCTTGCGGAATACTGTCATCCAAACCACCGTATAGCCCTAACATCGGCGCGCTGAGCTCTGCGGCAACGTCTACAGGATGCTTAGGCGACGTTAGCGTTTTGTCTCCCACAAAGCGTCCGTACCACGCAACCCCCGCTTTAAGCTGTGGATTATGCGCGCCATATAGCCACGTAATACGCCCACCCCAGCAGAATCCAGTGATATACAGACGACTAGCATCACCACCGTGACGAGCCGCCCAATGTGCCGCGTGGTCTAAATCACCCAACACCTGTTTGTCTGGCACTTTGCTGACGAGATTTTGAAATAGCGTTGGAATATCAGTGTAATCACTGGCTTCTCCCTGACGAAAATACAGCTCGGGCGCGATAGCCAAATAGCCCTGTTTGGCTAAACGGCGGCAGACATCTTGAATATGCTCATGCACACCGAATATCTCCTGCACGACCAGCACAATCGGCAGCGGGCCATCAGCATGCAGGGGTTTAGCTAAATAAGCAGGAAGATCGTCTCCCTGAGAAGGGATCGTGGTAAAGCCAGCATGCAAACCTTCATTATCGGTATGAACGGTAGTCTGGGCAATCGTGCCCGCAGCGGGGGAGAACGTAGATGGCGAGTTTACCAATGTGATGAGATCTTCAGTCTTCATGTAAAGCTCCCTGTCTGAATATATTGCAAGAATGTTAAGTATAAATAGCAATAATTTGTTTGCTTGAGAAGCAAACCCTAAATATTTGGCGTTACATCGCGACGATAAGCGCTCGCAGCGAACGTCGATGCAGCTTCGTGCCTGACGGGTATAAACAATCTGCTGGAAAGCCAAGACAACACATTATCACCCACCAAATGGCCGCTTAGCTGGCGAACACAAAATAGGCATGCCACACTGTTGGCGGTGAAAAAAACGGCTAACTCGCCACCTTATGTGATTTCAATCACAATTATTTGTCGTTCTTGTTATTGTTTCTTCATACGTAGTGATTTGAGTCACGCATTTAGCCGATGAATTTCAGTAGAGTGCGTTTTTGTTCCTCCTTACAACTTATAGCAATGACAGAGGAGTCCGTATGTCTAAGTCTGATGTTTTCCACCTTGGCCTCGTAAAAAGCGATCTGAAAGGCGCAACCTTGGCTATCGTTCCTGGTGATCCTGAGCGCGTAGAAAAAATTGCCAATTTGATGGATAACCCAGTTAAGCTGGCCTCGCATCGTGAATTCACGTCTTGGCGAGCAGAGCTAGACGGCAAATCTGTCATCGTTTGCTCAACCGGTATTGGCGGCCCATCCACCTCTATCGCCGTTGAAGAACTGGCACAGCTGGGTATTCGTACCTTCCTGCGCGTAGGTACCACTGGCGCAATTCAGCCACACATCAACGTGGGCGATGTCTTGGTCACCACCGGTTCCGTGCGTTTAGATGGTGCGAGCCTGCACTTTGCCCCAATGGAATTCCCAGCCGTTGCTGACTTTACCTGTACAACCGCTCTGGTAGACGCCGCTAAGGCCGTTGGCGCAACCACCCACATCGGCGTAACCGCCTCTTCTGACACCTTCTATCCGGGTCAAGAGCGCTACGACACCTTCTCTGGCCGCGTAGTGAGCCGTTTCAAAGGCTCAATGAAAGAGTGGCAGGAAATGGGCGTGATGAACTTCGAGATGGAATCAGCGACTTTGCTGACCATGTGTGCAAGCCAAGGCCTGCGTGCAGGTATGGTTGCGGGCGTTATCGTCAACCGCACCCAGCAAGAAATTCCAAATGCAGAAACGATGAAGAAAACAGAATCTCACGCGGTGAAAATCGTCGTTGAGGCCGCTCGTCGCCTGCTGTAGTCGGTAGATTTCCAATTTGAAAGGGAGGCGAAAGCCTCCCTTTTTTGATCCAAAAATAGCCCTTTCAAAATGTCGCTGGAATGCTGCTCGCATATCCTTACCAAAGTGGAAAAAATCATTTTTCATTGTTGGCCTACGCGCCTAATCTTCGTCACCAAGTCACTTTTCCAAGCTATCTCTACTCACTTATTTTTAGTGCCATGAACGATACGCTTATTGTTCGCCACCCTATGGCTGAATCACTTTGGTCAAAGTGTACATAGTACATTCATGGGTGTACTATGTACTCCTATAAAGGAACAGACTCCGTGAGCCACGCGCTAGAGTTTATTGAAACATCGATGTTTACGCGGCAAATCAAGCAGATTGCCACGGATGATGAATTAACAGAGCTCCAAAAAGAACTGATTAGCTCTCCAAGCAAAGGCGACCTGATACAGAAAACAGGCGGCCTACGAAAGATCAGAATGGCGGCTGGCTCACAGGGAAAAAGCGGTAGTGCTCGTGTGATTTACTTTCTAGCGACTGAAGATATTATTTATCTGGTCATGGCCTATCCCAAAAGCACCAAAGACAGCCTGACCGATACAGAAAAATCAGAGTTGAAGAAACTAACGAAATTGCTAAAAGATGAGGTGTGATATGAGTTTTTTTGACGACCTGAAAACCTCTCTTGAGGAGGCTGTCGATATTAAAAATGGCCTTAAAGCCCCTGCTCGGGTTACCCACTATGCTATCGCTGATGTAAAGGCGATAAGAGAACAACTTAACGTTTCGCAAAGCGAAATGGCAAAAGCACTGGGAACCAGCGTCGATACCATCAAAAGTTGGGAAACGAAAAGGCGTAACCCAACCGGTCTGGCTGCAAAAGTGTTGGCAACTATTCAGGCTAATCCCGAATTCTTCCGAGAACTTGCATCCCATTAGTCAGCGATATTTTTAGCCATACCCTTTACTCGAAGCCCGCGATGGATTGGCGGAATGAGTCCAAAATTTAAGACTCACCCCGCCATTATGTCGTTATCAAAGCGACAAACAACCAAACGCCCCTTGCCAGTCCTGTTCAAATTTATCCACCGCCGCATCCACGGCTGGGGAAGCCAAGAATTGCTGCGCCACATCCAGCGGCAGCGTTATCGCTTCACAACCCACTAATAAGCAATCTAAGGCCTGACGCGGTGTTTTAAAACTGGCCGCTAGCACTTTGGCGTGCGGAGCATGCATCTCTAACAGCGACTGAAGTTCCTGCACCGTTTTAATTCCGTCACCGCCCTGTGCATCAATGCGATTCACATAAGGTGCGACGTAATCAGCGCCCGCTAGCGCAGCCAATAATCCTTGTGCGGCGCTATAAACCGCGGTGCCCAGCGTTGGGATACCTAATGCCTTCAGTTGCTTAATGGCCGCCAGACCTTCCTGCGTTACAGGGATCTTCACCACCAGCCCAGAATTTCGCTCCGTAAACTGTGTCGCTTCTAAAACCATCTGCTCAGCATTCCGCCCCATCACCTGCGCAAATAAAATGCCATCGCCACCGAGAGCCTCTCTGAGCTGCGGCAAAACCTCCCAAACCGGTTGGCCTCCTTTCGCGACAATGCTTGGGTTAGTTGTCACCCCGTGCAATGGGAAAATACGCGCCAAACGTTTTACTTCTGCAATATCTGCGGTATCTAGATACAGTTCCATAGCCTATTTCCTTAGATTAAATATCTAGCTCACGAGCCAGTAAATTAGCCACATCGGTTGCCTCTTTGGCTTCGACCAATGCCGAGCGAAACTCTTCATGCATAATGCGGCGCGCCAATCGAGAAAAGATGCGCATATGCTGATCGCCAGCGGCATGTTTATTTAGCGTTAACATGATGATGTATTGAGCTTCCTCATCTCCCCAAACCACAGGCTGTGGAAGCCGCGCAACGCTGATGGTGGACTGCTCAATGTGCTCAGATTTGGTGTGTGGAATAGCGAAACCAAAACCCAGACCGGTAGAAAACACCGCCTCTCTCGCCCACAGATCTGCTTCCAGCTTGCGTGGATAGCGACACCGTCCCGCCAACAGCAGGTTATCGGTCATACCTTTGATGACTTCTTCTTTGCTGCGCCAATCATTGCTAAGCGAAATACAGTCTGCGCTAATCAACGGTGCGTCTTGCTGCGTCATCCTGAATTGCGCCAACAGATGCTCTACCTCTAAAGACGTTCGGCAGGCCATTGCTTGGTTGAGTAACAAACGACACTCTCGGCTATCTAACTGTGCCAGGCGCGCTTTGGTGGCAGGAATGGAAGGGGCGCTCATGCTAATTTCATCCAGCCCTAGTCCCAGCAGAAGCGGTAGGACAGAACCTTTCGCGCCGAGCTCACCGCATAGCCCAATCCATTTACCCTGCCGATGCACTTCACGCACGGCATGATCCAGCGCACGTAAGAAGGCAGGGTTTAGGCTGTTATAGTGTTTCGTCACTTTGGCATTATCGCGATCGACGGCAAGCAGATACTGGGTCAGGTCGTTACTGCCGATACTAAAGAAATCAATTTCCTCGCAGCATTGATCGATAATAAACATCACCGACGGCACTTCTAGCATGATGCCAAGCTGGATCTTTTCATCGAAAGGGATCTGTTCAGCGCGTAAGTTTTGCTTCACTTCAGCCAGTTGATCTTTCACCCATAAAATCTCCTCCATAGAAGAAATCATTGGGATCATTATCTTGAGTGAGCCATGCGCAGAGGCGCGCAGGATCGAGCGCAGTTGGGTATGGAATAGAGAAATAAATTCCTGATAGATACGCACGGCGCGATAGCCAAGGAACGGGTTATTTTCTGCCGGGATCTTAAGATACTCTACCGGCTTATCGCCCCCGATATCCATCGTTCGCACAATTATGCTACGCCCATTCGCTCCCTCTAACGCTTGGCAATAAATATTGTAAAGCTCATTTTCTGAAGGCGCATGGGCACGATCCATATACAGCATTTCGGTTCGGAACAACCCTACCGACTCGGCACCGTTACCAAACGCCGGTGCGGCCTCAATGGAATGGGCAATATTTGCGGCCACTTCCAAACGCACGCCGTCTGCGCTGCGCCCCTGTGCTGAAAGATAGGCCTGCTGCTGTTCACGAATGCATGCCTGTACCTGCGCTTCTTGCTGATAATAGCGTTGTACTTCAGGCGACATCTCCAGCGCGATCAGCCCTAAATCACCGTCAATCTGCACGTTTTGCTGCACATAATCTGCAAGGGCATTGGCGCCAACGCCAACCAACGTGGGAATATTGAATGAACGCGCCAAAATAACCGTGTGCGATGTGCTACCACCGCTGTTCAACAGCAGTCCTTTCAATAGCGATTTGTCCAACTCTAAAAACTGACTTGGCGTCAGTTCGTCAGCCATGCAAATGCTGTTTTGCTGTAGGGCGATTTGGGAAGGAAACCGTTGAGTCCCATAAATTTGCTGCAACAGCTGGAAGCACACATCGCGTACATCTAACGCGCGTTCTTGCAGATATTCACTGGCCGATGCGGCAAACTGCTGACAGAAATACTCACCGGCAGCCACGATAGCTTGGGCACAGCTAGCACCTTCAACAACCTGTTCTAATAGCTTATTACGTAAGGAATTATCACTTAATAATGAACGGTGCGCCTCGAGAACCGCGCTGGCCGTTCCGCTGTCATCCATCAATTGAAGATCCAAAGACTTCAATAGGCGACTTAGCCCAGCATCCAGCTCCCTTTGCTCTTCCTCCACTCCGCGTGACGCTGGCAGCTCACCCAGACGATTAAAATCGATGCCAGACAAATGCACTAAAATGCCATTCGCAATCCCGCCGCAAACTGAACGCGCACGCACAATTTTAGGATTTAGATTGGTCAAGGACTGCGGTAAAACTTCCTCCTGCGTTTGCGCTATCTGTGGCAAAGGCGCATCGCAGTGGGGAAATTCATCCTTGATGAAGGAAGACAGACGCTCTAATGCCTGCTCGGCATCAGCACCTTCAATCATGAGATGGCATGCATCACCGTGCAAAGTATCAGTACCAATCAGCGCCAAGGCACTTTTGGCATCCCCTTTTCGTCCAGTGCGTAAATTAAGCCACTCAATACTCGCGGTGAACTGATTGCACAGCGTTTCGATATGGCTCGCCGGACGGGCGTGAACACCGTTCGGCAATTCACAGGTAAATTTCAGCACTTGCGACATGGCACACTCTCCTGAGCTAACGCTTGATAATGCTAGACAGAATAGAAGTAGTGCAGCCTATGCGGATATGGGACAAAAATGCCAAACACTGGACAAATGTAATCACCCACAAAAAGTGAGATGTCGCTCACATCGCAAATTGACGCTAAGTTCTTCGATTCATTCACCATAAATTTGCGCTCGATCTCATTTTCACCCACACCGTACAAATATCCAGTAAATGGCATTTTTTTCCACTGTCTGCCGAACTTTAGATTGCCTATTGTGGAGTCCAGTTTCGAGTCAGATCGGCCTTGATGGCCCATCCATGCATTCACTCTCTGTACTGGAGAACGCGATGAAAGAGTTGGTTCAGATACTTAAAAATACCCGCCAGCACTTAATGACTGGCGTCTCGCATATGATTCCTTTTGTCGTCGCCGGCGGCATTCTGCTTGCTGTCTCCGTCATGCTATACGGCAGAGGTGCCGTGCCCGATGCAGCGACCGATCCTAACTTAAAAAAGCTGTTTGATATCGGCGTTGCCGGTCTGACACTGATGGTGCCTTTTCTGGCTGCTTATATTGGTTATTCCATCGCAGACCGCTCTGCGCTAGCTCCCTGTGCCATCGGTGCATGGGTAGGAAACTCATTTGGTGCGGGCTTTTTCGGGGCCATCATCGCCGGGATTATCGGCGGCATCATCGTGTTCTATCTCAAGAAGATCCCCGTTCCCAAGATCCTACGTTCGGTCATGCCTATCTTCGTTATTCCAATTATCGGCACTCTCCTGACTGCGGGGATCATGATGTGGGGATTAGGCGAGCCCGTTGGTGCGCTCACCTCAGGCCTGACCCATTGGTTACAAGGTATGCAGCAGGGAAGCATCGTCGTTCTTGCGGTCATCATGGGACTCATGCTGGCTTTTGATATGGGTGGCCCCGTCAACAAAGTCGCCTACGCCTTCATGCTTATCTGCGTTGCTCAAGGCGTTTATAGCGTTGTGGCCATTGCCGCCGTCGCGATTGCCATTCCGCCTCTTGGGTTGGGTTTTGCCACCCTGATTGGCCGCAAATATTACAACACGGAAGAAAAGGAAGCGGGTAAAGCCGCGCTGCTCATGGGCTGCGTGGGCGTCACCGAAGGCGCCATACCTTTTGCCGCCGCCGATCCATTACGGGTAATCCCATCCATCATGATCGGCTCCGCCTGCGGTGCTGTGACCGCGGCATTGTTTGGTGCTCAGTGCTACGCCGGCTGGGGAGGACTTATCGTTCTGCCCGTCGTTGAAGGAAAACTGGGTTATATCGCCGCGTTGGCCGTTGGCATGGTGGTCACCGCGCTGTGCGTCAATCTATTAAAAAGTTTGGCAGCCAAAAAACAGGCCGAGCACACAGAGAATCAAGAAGACGATTTAGATCTGGATTTTGAAATCAATTAATTCTGCTTTGAGGACATCATTATGACAAAGATTATCGCTGTAACCGCTTGCCCATCCGGTGTCGCCCATACTTATATGGCGGCTGAAGCCTTAGAACGCGCAGCAAAAACCAAAGGCTGGGAATGCAAGGTTGAAACCCAAGGTTCCATCGGATTAGAAAACGAATTAACGGCCGAAGACGTTGCATCTGCAGATATGGTGATCTTAACCAAAGACATTGGCATCAAGTTCGAGGAAAGATTCCAAGGTAAAACCATCGTGCGCGTCAACATCAGCGACGCGGTTAAACGTGCAGATGCCATCATGGGCAAAATAGAGTCCCACATTTCACAAACGGCCTAATCGCTGGAACGGGTATGGTTTTTTTGAATCCATCACCCCTTCCCCGCTGAATTCTCGGATCGGAGTCCACTATGACCGCTCGTATCGAACGCTTAAAAGCAGCGATGTTTGCTAACCCTAGAGAAATTTCACTGGAGCGAGCCTTGCTCTATACCGCAAGCCACCAGCAGACTGAGGGCGAGCCAACGATTTTGCGCCGAGCACAAGCCACCGCATACATACTCGATCATGTTGAGATCTCTATCCGAGCCGATGAGTTAATCGCGGGCAACCGCACCGTTAAACCACGCGCAGGGATCATGTCTCCTGAAATGGATCCCTACTGGCTTCTCAAAGAGCTAAACCAATTCCCAACTCGCCCACAAGATCGTTTCGAGATCTCAGAGGCGGATAAGGCTATTTATCGTGAACAGCTATTCCCTTATTGGGAAAAGCGTTCAATGAAAGACTTCATCAACGGACAGATGGACGATG
Organism: Obesumbacterium proteus; assembly: GCF_001586165.1. NCBI lineage: Bacteria > Pseudomonadati > Pseudomonadota > Gammaproteobacteria > Enterobacterales > Hafniaceae > Obesumbacterium > Obesumbacterium proteus. The sequence continues at coordinate 407,673 of NZ_CP014608.1, forward strand.
AAGTCAAAGCCGCAGTAAAAACACAAATTTTCAGCATTAATCAAACCGATAAAGGGCAAGGGCACATCATCATTGATTACCCTCGCCTGCTGAAAAATGGGCTAGGCGCGCTGGTCAACGAAATGCGTTTACTGCTCGCCGAGCAACCTGATAACGCTTTTTATCAAGCCGCTTTTTTACTGTTAGAAGCCTCGCAGCGCCACATACTGCGTTATAGCGCGCTAGCGCAAGAAATGGCGTTGGCTTGCCCAGATGAGATCCGTCGTCAAGAACTCGTCAAAATAGCAGACGTATCCGGCATCATTTCCACTGAGCCTCCGCAGAATTTCTATCAGGCCTGTCAGCTGTTTTGGTATATGAGCATCATTTTGCAATATGAGTCGAACGCCAGCTCACTCTCGCTGGGGCGTTTTGACCAATATATGCTGCCCTTTTATCAATCGTCATTGAATCAAGGTGAAGATCCGCTTTTCCTGCGTGAGCTATTGGAATCGCTGTGGATCAAATGCAACGATATCGTGCTCCTACGCTCTACCTCGAGCGCACGCTATTTTGCCGGTTTCCCAACGGGTTATACCATCTTGCTGGGCGGTCTGACGGAAGCAGGCCGCAGTGCGGTCAACATCTTGTCGTTTTTATGCCTAGACGCATACCAAAGCACTCAGCTTCCACAGCCCAACCTCGGTGTGCGCGTGAATGAATTAATCGACCGCCCTTTCCTGTTGAAAACCGCCGAAACGATTCGCATTGGCACAGGAATTCCCCAGATCTTCAACGATGAAGTCGTTGTTCCGGCATTTTTGAATCGAGGCGTTTCGCTAGAAGATGCACGAGATTATTCGGTGGTCGGCTGCGTAGAGCTCTCTATTCCGGGCAAAACCTACGGCTTACATGACATCGCCATGTTTAATCTGCTCAAAGTCATGGAGATCGTACTGCTCGAAAATGAAGGCAACACCAATCTGCATTATGAAGACTTGCTGGAACAGATCCGCTGCAAAATTTGCCACTACGTAAAACTGATGGCTCAAGGCAGTAATATCTGTGATATCGGCCACCGCGATTGGGCGCCAGTGCCACTGCTTTCATCCTTCATTAGTGATTGTCTCAGCAACGGTAAAGACATTACCGAAGGCGGAGCACGCTACAACTTCTCAGGTGTACAAGGCATCGGCATCGCAAACCTCAGTGATTCTCTGCATGCGTTGAAAGGTATCGTTTTCGATCAACAGCGACTTAGTTTTGATGAGCTCATTGCAACACTGAAGGCTAACTTTGCAACGCCAGAAGGCGAGAAAATTCGTGCCCGCCTCATCAATCGTTTTGAGAAGTACGGCAACGATATCGACGTGGTTGATAACATCAGCGCCGATCTACTGCGTTTTTACTGCAAAGAAGTTGAAACCTACCGCAACCCGCGAGGTGGGCAGTTCACACCGGGTTCCTATACTGTTTCGGCCCATGTCCCGCTCGGTTCAGTCGTTGGCGCAACGCCAGATGGACGTTACGCAGGTGAACAGCTTGCCGATGGTGGTTTATCGCCGATGCTGGGCCAAGATTCACAGGGGCCAACCGCCGTGCTTAAATCGGTCAGTAAATTGGATAACTACCTGCTTTCAAACGGTACATTGCTGAACGTTAAATTCACTCCGTCTACACTGGAAGGGCAAGCTGGGCTGAATAAACTTGCCGATTTTCTGGGTGCGTTCACTAAGCTCAAGCTACAACATATTCAATTTAACGTGGTGAACGCCGAAACACTACGTGCTGCTCAAGCAAAACCACAAGACTACGCGGGCCTCGTGGTGCGTGTGGCGGGTTACAGCGCCTTCTTTGTTGAGCTGTCGAAAGAGATCCAAGATGACATCATTCACCGTACAGCACATCAGCTCTAACCAACCTATATCCGCTGGGCGTTTGCCCAGCAATGTGGCGCGGATCTTTAATATCCAACGTTATTCGCTTAACGACGGCGGCGGGATCCGCACCGTCGTATTTTTCAAAGGTTGCCCACATATCTGCCCGTGGTGTGCAAACCCTGAATCTATTTCCAATCAAATACACATCATACGCAGAGAAGCCAAGTGCCTGCATTGCCAGCCGTGTCTGAATAATGCCGATGAATGTCCAGCCACGGCGATGGAACGCATTGGCCGCGATATTTCACTCAACGATCTACTGAAAGAAGTGCTGAAAGACGACGTATTTTTCCGTTCGTCTGGAGGCGGCGTCACCCTCTCTGGCGGCGAAGTATTGATGCAAGCGCCCTTTGCCCTCCAACTTCTCACCCAGCTTAAACATTTAGGTATTAATACCGCCATAGAAACGGCAGGCGATGCTAGCATCACAACGCTTCTAGAACTGGCCAAGCAGTGTGATTCCATCCTGTTTGATCTAAAAATTATGGATGAGGAACGAGCGAAACACCTGCTCAATATGCACCAATCCCGTGTTTTACGTAATTTCACTCGGCTAATTGAAGAAGGAATAACGCTCATCCCACGAGTGCCGCTTATTCCCGGCTATACGCTGGACGTGGACAATTTTCGGGCCATATTAGCGTTCTTGGCCCCGTTCAAACTGCCCGAAATCCATTTACTCCCGTTTCATCAGTTTGGCGAAGCCAAATATCGTCTGCTGAATCGTCCTTATAAAATGAGCGACGTAGTAGCACCTAGCGAGGCAGAGATCGCACCAATACGGCAACTAGCCATCAACGCTGGATATCGTGTTATAACGGGTGGGTAATGCATGTGCTAACGAGGAGATAAAATGACAATCAAACTGGTTGCTGTCACCGGCTGCATTAGCGGCGTAGCTCATACCTATATGGCCGCAGAGCGATTGGATAAAATCTGCCAACAAGAAAAATGGCAGGTGAAAATTGAAACTCAAGGAGCACTTGGTATCGAAAATCTGCTATCAGAGCACGACGTGGCCTCTGCGGATGTCGTGTTGTTAATTGCCGATATAGAACTGGAAGGTGCCGAGCGCTTTACCCATTGTCGCTGCGTCCACAGCAGTATCAACACCTTTCTCCGCTTCCCTGAGCGCACGTTAACAGCAGTGAAAAAAATCATCACATCACCGCAGGAAACCCACATCAACATTCGTTAGATAAAACATTCGCTAGACAATTTTACTACGCCTTATCCAATAATTGACTCCGATACTGGCGACGATACTCCGAAGGAGAGCGTTCAGTCGTTTTCCGAAACAATCGACAAAAGTAGTTACTATCTACAAAACCACACGCATGCGCGACTTCCTTCACTTTCATATCGTAGCGTTTCAGTAAATGCTTGGCCTGTTCAAGGCGCGTGTAGTTGAGATATTCATTAAAACCTACGCCCCCTGCTTTTTGGAATAGATGTGAAAGGTAGTTAGGAGAAATATAAAATGCCTGCGCAACAGACTCACGGGTTAATGGATCACGATAAAATTCATCAACATGCTGACGCACCGCATCAAACAGTGCCTGACTACGCGATGCGGTCTGAACCTGACTGCCGAGTAAATCTAAACAATGGCTGATCAATCCCTTCACGATGAAACGCGCCGTGTTTTGATCGCGCTGATTCCACGTCAGTTCGTTTAGCGCCTGCAATAAAAATGAGCCCACGCGCGGGCCACGACGCGCCACGTTTTGCTTGCCCAAATCCTGATACTGCTCGCCGTCCCAGCTCAATAGACTAAAACCAAGCTGCTGTTTGCCAAACAACACGCTCAGCGTTGTCACCGGAGTGCTCCATTCAGGGCTATTCCAACCTCCGGCCGGAACAAACAGGGCGTCGCCTGCTTGCAAAATATGTTCAGCCGAACCGCCTTGCACGTCCTCCCACCGCATTTTTTGCTGGCCTTCTAACACCAGTTCTAAGCGCGGAAAATTAACCTGATATGCCAGTTCCGGTGCCGGTTGCTGATTACCGGTAAAATACACTTGTCCTTGTCGCTCAGGCTGCTGTAACCACAACGTCAGCGCATGGGTGAGTTCTCTCATCAGCATTGCATCCTTGATATCAGTGGGCTTGATTCGGTTTTTGAGAATAACACAGACCTATTAGCGCCAAGAGGTTCTTTGGTTTGACCTTTTCATCGCATGGCACATTATGTTAATGCTTTGTTGCAATTTGTTTGGTTTTATATTGTTAAGGAATGGATAGCTGCAAATTCATTCCGTACAAACCATCTTCCTTTGCTCATAACTACAACACCCTATTCGGCAGGACATCACCTCGCGTGGTGGCCTCGTTATACGCAACAGCTCCATGACGGTTTGATTCATATGTTTAGCTAGGTACGGAGGAAAATTATGAGAAGAATCAGGTACCATCACACCTTATTGGCTTCAGCGTTGCTGGTGTTTTCTGCATCCAGTTTGGCGGAACAGCTGCCTAACTGCGAAAGCGTGGTGCGTCAGGCCAACGAACAGCTCATGCACCAATCTTCAGCCACCATCAATGATACTCAGGGGTTGAGCTCTTTAATCCGCCAAATCAATCAGCACCAAGAGCTACCCACTAGCTATGTCACCACCGATAAAGCAAAGCGATTTGGCTGGAGTGGAAACACACAAGAATCTATTTGGGCGAGTAATTTACTGTTAGAAAACAAAAGTATCGGTGGGGATGCCTATGATAAAAGCCCAAACAATGCCAACGAGCGCTGGTACAGTGCTGATGTCGATAGTCTGCGCGGATATCGCAGCGGTAAGCATTTAATTTATCAGCCAGCAAACGCAACTTACTATCTCACTACCAACGACGGCAGCTCTTTTGTCGCGATTCCTCAATGTCTGTAAATGATGAGTCGGATGCTGCATTGCGCAGCATCCGAAACCAAAGATATTTTATCGATCGTTTATTAAACCGAGATACACGGGGCTATCGCAGGGCGGGGCGCTCCGGCAGCTAAAGCTGCTACGACCCCATCCCTACGATTCCCCTAAAATCAAACTTGAGTAAACATAATTAAACTCAAGTAACTAGCGTCCTATTAAGCCTCAAGCTCACGCAGACGCTGCGCCGCTTTAACCATGTTCGCCAATGACTGGCGCGTTTCTGGCCATGCACGAGTTTTCAAGCCACAGTCTGGGTTTACCCACAGACGCTCGGCCGGAATGTTTTGCGCGGCTTTACGTAGTAGATCTTCAATCCACTCAACGCTCGGAACATTTGGCGAATGGATGTCATACACGCCAGGGCCGATCTCGTTTGGATATTCGAACTCTTTAAACGCCTCCAGCAGGTCCATATCAGAGCGAGAAGTCTCGATGGTAATCACATCGGCATCCAGCGCCGCGATAGAATCCATGATGTCATTGAACTCGCAGTAACACATATGCGTGTGGATCTGGGTGTCGTCTTGCGCAACGGCCGCATTCAGTCGGAAAGCGTCAACCGCCCACTCCAGATAAGCCTGCCAATCAGAGCGACGCAGCGGTAAACCTTCACGCAGTGCAGGTTCATCAATCTGAATAATACCAATGCCCGCTTTTTCTAAATCTTCGACTTCGTCACGCAATGCCAACGCGATTTGTTTCGCAATGGTTTCCCGCGTCACATCTTCACGCGGGAATGACCAGCAGAGGATCGTCACCGGCCCTGTCAGCATGCCTTTCACCGGTTTGTCCGTCAGAGACTGAGCGTATTTCGCCCATTCAACGGTAATCGCTTCAGGACGGCTAATATCACCAATAATGACCGGAGGTTTAACGCAGCGAGAACCGTAGCTCTGCACCCAACCGTTTTGGGTAAATACAAAGCCATCAAGGTGCTCACCGAAATATTCCACCATGTCATTACGTTCGGCTTCACCATGCACCAACACGTCCAGACCTAAACGTTCCTGCTCGGCAATTGCCTGTTTGATATGCTCGCTGATGCCCGTGCGATAGTTGTTGCCATCAACGCGGCCTTGTTTGAAGTCTAAACGCAGGCCACGAATTTCCGTGGTTTGCGGGAATGAACCGATGGTTGTTGTCGGCCATGCCGGTAAATTGAAACGCTTACGCTGGGCTTCGGCACGCTGTTCATAAGGCTGGTTACGGGCGCTATCACGCGCCGTAATCGCCGCCAGACGTTGCTCCACCTGCGCGTTATGCACTCGACGAGAACTGCGACGCGCACGGATCGGTGCGCTGTAATCCGCCAGCGCTTGCAGATTATCGGCAACGGGTTCGTTAATTGCCTGAGTTAACAGCGCCAGCTCAGCACATTTTTGCAGAGCAAACGCAAACCAGCTTTTCACTTCTTCGTCCAAACGTGTTTCCACGCTCAAATCAATCGGGCTATGCAGCAGCGAACACGAAGAACCCACCCAAATTTGACGCTGAGCCACCAGCGGCTGAATACGCTCAAACCACTGGCTGACGTCAGCACGCCATACGTTACGGCCATTAATCGCACCGACCGATAATACCCACTCCTGCGGCAGCGCATTATGCAAGGCGTTCAGGTCATCTTTGCCGTGTACCGCATCGACGTGCAGGCCTTGAACCGGCAACGAACGGATGGTTTCAAGGTTATGGCTGATCCCTTCAAAATAAGTGGTCAGCAACAGTTTTACCTGCCCCGCCAACGCTTGATAGGCTGGCTGATAAGCAGCGAGCCATTCCTGCGGTAGTTCGAGCACCAGCGCAGGTTCATCAATTTGCACCCATTCAATACCGCGATCTGCCAGCGCTTTCAGAACCTGCTGGTAAACCGGCAAAATATCTTGCAGAAGGTCTAAGCGATCAAACTGTGCGCCTTTGACCTTACCGAGCCACAGATAGGTGATTGGCCCGAGCAGTACTGGCTTGACGTTATGACCCAACGCCAACGCTTCATCCACTTCTTCTAACAGCTGCGTCCATCCCAGAGAAAATTTCTGCCCCTGCGTGAATTCCGGCACCATGTAGTGATAGTTCGTGTTGAACCATTTGGTCATTTCAGCCGCCGCCGCAGGCTCGCCGCTTGGCGCACGTCCTCGACCGATACGGAAAAGCGTATCCAGATCGATTGAGCCGTCAGCATTTTGATGGCGAGCCGGTACGTTACCCAGCAACAGACTGGTAGTTAATACATGGTCATACCATGCAAAATCACCGACCGGCAGTAAATCAACGCCCGCCTGCTGCTGCTGTTGCCAATGGCGAGCACGCAGTTCTTTACCCACGGACAGCAGCTCGTCTTGAGAAATAGTGCCCGCCCAGTAACTTTCCTGTGCTTTTTTCAGTTCGCGACGCAGGCCGACACGCGGAAAACCTAAAGTGTGATTGATTACGCTCATTATTCTTACCCCATTATGTAGAGAGATATCACCGATATAGCCGCGTTCGGCGTCGGAATTATTGTGGCTATACTCTGAATAATTCGGTTTGAAGAACGGTGGAAAAATGTCAGCCCTAGGAGATAGATCGCGATGTCACTAGGGTGAACAAGCCTAACCAACGCATCAGCAACTTGAATTATGCCGTGTATAGCCATCTAGATGTTTACACATCCATAATCCACAGGTACTGTATATCGAACAAGCGCAAATTATTCACACTCAAGGTGAAAGACTCTCATGATCGAACTGAAACACTTAAGGACGCTACAGGCCCTGAGAAATACGGGCTCTTTAGCCGCTGCGGCAGCGCAGCTGCATCAAACGCAGTCCGCCCTTTCACATCAGTTCAGTGATTTAGAGGAACGCTTGGGCTATCGCTTATTTGTACGCAAAAGTCAGCCACTGCGTTTTACCGTGCAGGGTGAGATTATGTTGAGGTTGGCGGAGCAGGTGTTACCGCAGATCCAACAGGCGCTGAAAGCCTGCAACGAGCCACACCAAAGTGCGCTGCGCATCGCCATTGAATGTCATAGCTGTATCCAATGGCTTACCCCAGCGCTGGATAAATTCCGTGAGCATTGGCCGGATGTTTCCGTCGATTTTCACTCAGGTGTTACCTTCGATCCTCAGCCTGCGCTGCAACAGGGTGAACTGGATCTGGTCATGACGTCAGACATCTTGCCGCGCAGCCATTTGCATTACACGCCGATGTTTGACTATGAGGTTAGGTTGGTGCTTTCGCCCGATCATCCTTTGGCAGGCAAAGCCGAAATAACTCCGCAGGATTTAGCCGATGAAACGTTGCTGATTTATCCGGTGCAACGCCAACGCCTAGACGTATGGCGCCACTTCCTACAGCCAGCGGGCGTCACGCCTGCGCTGAAAAGTGTGGATAACACGCTGTTGCTGATTCAAATGGTTGCGGCGCGGATGGGTATCGCTGCGCTGCCGCATTGGGTGGTAGAGAATGTCGAACGCCAAGGCTTAGTTGTCACCAAGCCTCTCGGTGATGGTTTGTGGAGTCGTCTGTACTCCGCGGTTCGCGACGGCGAGCAAAATCAGCCTGTGACCGAAGCATTTATTCATTCCGCCCGCCGTCATGCCTGTGAGCATCTGCCGTTCGTGCGTGATGCACAGGTCTATCACGGCAAGATTACCCGTGATGCTTTATCTCACGACGAACAATCCATCGACGATGCACCCATAGAGAAAGCGCAATCACCGCGCCACCGGCAATCAGTCTGATCCAGTCCGGGTGCTGCTGCCAGATCGCCAGATTAACCAGCAGCCCCGCTGGGATCAGCACGTTATTCATGATGGCTAACGTACCGGCGTCCACCTGCGTCGCCCCATAGTTCCACATGAAGTAGCCCATACCAGAAGCCCCCACGCCAAGCCAAATCAAAATCCCCCACTGTAATCCCGTGGTGGGCATCATCTGGTGATGACCAAATAGCAGCCACGCCGGTAAAGCGACACAAAGTGCGCCTAAATAGAACCATGAAAACGCGTTGCGCTGCGGCATTGGGCTGATTTCCATCACCCGCTTATAACCCACCTGCCCTATCGCAAAGCAGATATTAGCGCCCTGAATGAGAGCAAAGCCGAGCAAAAACTGCGGACTTAACGGGTTATAGCGAATAATCAGCGCCCCTAAAACTGCCAGCAGCGCGCTGAATAAATATCCCCAGCGCAGCCGGTTTCCCTGCATCAGATCGTAGATCAACGTGACGTAAATTGGCGTCATGATGGTGAACAGCAGAACTTCTGGCACTGAAAGGTACAAGAAGGACTGGTAGTAAAACAGATACATCACCCCGAGCTGGCAGGCACCGAGCGCCATATACAGCAAAGCCTGTTTGGCCTGTACCCCGCGCCAGCGCAAGAAGGGTAAAAAGACCAGCGCAGCAAGCGCGACTCGCACTAATACCGCAAACCAACCATCAACCTGACCAGCCAAATAAACGCCAATCAAGCTGAATGAAAATGCCCACAACACGGTGGTGAGAAGTAATAAAATCACGAAGTCTTTTGCCCATTGCAGATTTAGGCAACAATTCTACTCAAGGACGCGCATGAATGTTGGGCGAAGTAGGTTTACAGCTGAGTAATTTTCAGCCATCCGTTCAAGAAGATTTAATATAATCGACAAAGGCACGCAAGCCGCAGGTCATATATTGCCGACTCGGGTAGTACAGCTGAAATCCTGGCTGCTCCGGTAACCATTCGTCGAGCACGGAAACCAACTGGCCGCTTTCAAGATGAGATTTCACTTGGTCATAATACAAAAAGGCAATACCCGCCCCGAGCAAAGTGGCATCTAACATCGCATCTACGTCGTCCAGAATAATATTGCCGTTAGGGGCAACCTCTAGCTTTCCTTCCGGCCCAACAAATTCCCAGTGATAAGGCCGCCCGCTGGGGAAACGAAAGATAACGCTCTGATGATCCACCAGTTCACGCGGATGAGTAGGCTTTCCATGCTGGGTGAAATAATCCGGCGTGGCGACCACAACAAACTTAACCGGTGGGCCGATAGGAATAGCGATCATATCTTTTTCCACAATCGCACTTGGGCGAACCCCCGCGTCAAAGGCTTCACCCACGATATCGGCCAGCTTATCATCGGTGGTGATTTCTACTTTGATATCAGGATACTGACGTGAAAACCCCACCACCAGCGGGATCAGAAACAGCTTGGCTGCCACACGAGCCGCATTAATTTTTAACGTCCCCATGGGCAAATCACGAAAGCAGTTCACTTCATCAATCATGGTATTGATTTCATCAAACGCGGGGCGCATTCGATCATACAAACTCTTGCCAGCTTCGGTCAGCGCAACGCTGCGTGTGGTGCGGTTGAATAGCCGGATTTTGAGCCGCTGCTCAAGTTGCTTAATCGCATGACTTATCGCCGAAGGTGACAAGCCAAGCTCATCTCCCGCCGCTCGAAAGCTTTTATGCCGCGCCACAACGATGAACGGCGCAAAATCGGAAAAGTTCAGCCGCATTAGTGAAAATCCTTCATCAACCTATCTCAAATACTCACTTTTACAGAATTATCTTTCCCTCGTAAAGTGTCAGCCACACCTTAAGAGATTGAGATAACTCCATGAAATCAGAGAAAATGTATATTGTATGGGCGCATCCTCGCGCTGATTCATTGACCGCACATATTGTTGAGGCCATGCAAGGCCAAGCTGCCCACCATGCGATCGACGTTACCACGCTCGACCTTTACCGCCGAGGGTTTAATCCCGTGCTAGACGTTGAGGATGAGCCGGACTGGGAAAATCCAAATAAGCAATACTCACCCGACGTGCATCAGCTGTATAGCGAACTGGAAGGCCACGATACGCTCGTAGTCGTCTTCCCTCTGTGGTGGTACAGCTATCCGGCCATGATTAAAGGGTATATGGATCGCGTTTGGAACCATGGGCTCGCCTACGGTGGGAAAGGGTTTTCGGCGAAAAAAATTCGTTGGGTGGCGTTGGTTGGCGGCTCACAATCAGGCTTTGTGAAATACGGTTGGGAAAAAAACATCACCGACTTCCTCACCAGCTGTGGCAGCTACTTAGGCGTTGAGGACACTAAAATTACCTTCCTCTACAACACCATCGGCGTTGAAGAAGACATCACCGATCGCGATAACCATTACCAATCGCTGTTTGCTATCGCCCGCGACGTGATTGACGAAACAGCAAACTAATCGGCTAAACATTGCAAAAAAGGGACACACGCTTACGTCCCTTTCGCTTCAACTTGCTGCTATTTTTGCGCACTCAAATCCACGGCATCCCCCACTCTGGCATGCAGCGCCAAGGCAGGGAAATCACGGAAAGTATAGTATTTCGCAGGAGCAGGCAGTTGTTTCATGGAACGACCGGGCCAAAGCTGAAGTTCTCCCAGCGCTTGCATCTGCAAACCAGCCCATTCGCTGGGAAGCTGAAGGCGCAGAGGCTGCGCCTGCTCACCCGGAACCGGCGTAGGCACGCGATCGTCTTCCGTTAGGTAGTTACGTTTCAACACCAGAAACTTCTCCGGCGCGGCGCGGTGACTATTCCACCAATTACCATCCAGCATATCGAATTGGAAACGCGTGTCGCTGGCGTCAACCGCACCTAGGCTATGCAACGCATCCGGCAAAATTGTCTGCATAGCCACATTAAACTGCGCTACCGAAGCCGTGTGTCCTTGCAAAATAAGCGACGTTGCCAAACGAGCACCGACTAAGTTCGAATAGAGATCTTCCGGTGAAAAAGCAGAAATTCCCTCTGAAAATCCGGGAACCGACTCAAACCCATACCATTGGGCAATTTCATGCCACGCGGCCACTTGGAATGCTAAATAGCTCGAGAGATAGGCAGCCAACGTAAAGCGCTCGGCTTCATCCTGCGGAGGCGTGAATGCAAACAGCGTGATTTTGCGTTTCGCGAGTTCTTGGCTGAGTTCGATCGTTTGCGCTTGGCCCAACTGAGGCCAAATATGGCTAAACAGATAGAGCGTCATATCCGCTGTATCACGCACATGCGCAATATCGATGAATCCACCCCGCGTGGTATACAGCAAACCATCTTGTTCGCTGCTGATACCCATCAGATTGGCAACCGCACCAAACAGACTGTCGTTATAGTGATGCTCCCCCAGCGAATCAGCTTCTACCACGTTATTAAGCTGATAAAAGGGAACCGGAATCCCTAGGGCCTGTGCTTTTAAGTTATAGCCAAAAGCACAGCACGGACGTAATCCATCAGGGGCAGAAAGCCGCTCAACCGTTGGCCACACACGCGTAGCGCTCTGCTGAGGTACCGTTGATAAATCAGGCGTAATCGGCAATTTGACACTCGCTGAACAGGCAGATGTCAGCAAGATCAGACTCGATAATCCATATTTGAGCACAATGTTCAAAATGCTTCCCCTACCTGAAAATAGAATCCCGTACTGCCTTTACCGACACCAAGATCGAGACGAACGTTCATACGCGGCTTAAATTCAAAACGATAGCCCACACCGACCGAAGGCAGCCATGCGCTTTGGCCTAAATCTCGCGTATTTGGGCCCATCGTTCCCGTTCCCAACCAGCCAACAATGCCATGACGCCAATCTAACTTCCGTCGATATTCGATTTGCGTGCTCACCACGTTTCGATCGCGATAACGTCCTTCATAATAACCACGCATCCGATTATTACTGCCCAGCAACGGCAGCATATTCCACGGAACATCGCCCTGCGTGAAGCGGCCATCAATCTCCCATGCCAGCACATTTTTTCATCTAATGCGTGGTAAAGCGCATAGCGGCTGTCCAAAGAATCAAAGCGGGTATCACTGCCAAGCCCTGGAGCATAATAGGTATAGGTTAAATTCACCAACTGACCATGCTGGGGATTGGAAACAAAATCACGGGTATCGTAGGTAAACGTTGCGCTAGCGCCCGAGCTCAGCACCGAAGTACCCGCTTTTTCGCGCTCTAGCGTTCCGCGATCTTTGTCTTGAATCGACGCGGCATGAACAGAAGAAAATGACCAGCCAAGACCTAAATAGGTGTTCGGAGCAATTCGGTAGAGCAGATCGGGCTTAGCGCTAAATTCCTGCGAGGTGTATTTCTGCTTATCGTCATTGTTGCGGCCAGCACTGAACCCCGTTCCCCAGTAATAGGTCGGCATATCGTTGAGTGCACCACTGAGATAAAAGCGCCATGCATCGTCGGCAAAGAAGCTGTAGTTCTCTAAACCTAAACCGAAAGCGCCGGTAGAACTGGCAAATCCGCTCAGCGAAAGCGTTGAGTTCTGGCTAACGTGATCGCTTTTGTCCGGGCGATACATGCCAACCACGGCCATACCTACGCCCAACCCTAACTCTGGCGTATAAAAGGGGCCCGGCATCACGCCCCAATCAATACCTTTATCAGGGTTAAACTGGTTGTCCGAACCAAGCCCTTTTAACCAGCCATCCACCTGCTGACGCGATGGCAGGAGATCTCCTGCCTGTGCGAAAGAAGAAATACTAAGGCAAACCACGAGCCAAAGCCCGCCAATGCCGCGCATTAGAAGCGGTACTCACCGGAGACAAAGAAGCTGTTACGTTCGGCGAAACCAATTTCAGTCAGAACATTGAAGTTGCGGGTAATTTCATACTGCGCGCCGACTAAGACGTTCCAAGGCGACTGTAGATGCTGTTTGACGTCAAAACGGCCTTTACCGTCAGGATCGGCGATGTTCATTAAACCAGCCAAATTACTCGGCATATTAAGGTCTGACAGGCTGCCTTTAAACTCCTGTTGAACGTCCTGATACATGCTTCCGACCCAAACATTCAGTTTGCTTGGTGCCATGTGCAAAGCATCAATCGCAGGAATAGTAAAACGATAGCCAACGCGTGGAGACAGCGTGAAAGCGTCAATGCTACCGTCTAAAATATCAAAACGAGTTTGCGTATAGTTCATATCAACCATAGCGAACCAGTCTTCATAGCCACCGACAAAAGTCGTACCTGCGCCGTAGGTTGTGCCTTTGAATTCCAATTTGAAATCGAGGTCTTGCAGTTGGCCGCTGTCATGCATGCCTTTTACCACTTGGGCGATAATCCAGTCCATGCTGCCCATAGGGTATTTCGAAGGATCGGAATTAACCGACACTTTGGATAAAGAACTACCTTTGGTATGACCCACAATCCCGTACACGTTCATGAATGGCAACAGCCACATATCCAATTTCAACGTATCGGTTTTACTTTTCTGACGAGTCTTATCCACTTTTATATCGAATAAACTCGATGGAAGTTGGTAACTATCCCATCCCAAACCATTGAAATTAATGCTATCCACATTAATGTTCTGGCGGATGTTCATATGGCTAACGCTAACACCAAACGGCAGCGGTAAGTCATAGCCGCGTGCGCACGCTCAGGCGGTGCAACGTTATCGCCAGCTGAATCAGGGCGGTGACATCGGCATAATTCTCAATCTCACTCCGTCATATCCTCGCTCTGAAAATCCTGCTGACGTCAAAGCGGCTAACATTGCCGATCTGATGTTTAATCGCAGCTTCCTAGACCCAGCGCTTTTAGGAAAATATCCCGATGAGTTAGTGGATTTGCTGACATCTCATCATCAGCTACCGGAGTGCCGCAGCGGTGACCGCGAGCTATTGGCTCAAGGCGTAGTCTCACTTTTGGGTATCAATTACTATCAGCCACGCCGCATTAAATGCCGCGATAGCCTAGTTAATCCCGATAGTCCATTTATGCCTGAATGGTTCTTTGAAAACTATGAAATGCCAGGCCGTAAAATGAACCCTCATCGTGGATGGGAAATTTATGAGAAAGGCATTTACGACATTCTGACCAATCTACGTACTGAATACGGCAATCCGCGCTGCTTTATTTCTGAAAATGGCATGGGCGTGGAGAATGAGCAGCGTTTTATCGAAAATGGGCAAGTGCAAGACGACTATCGTATTGAATTCGTGCGTGAACATCTGCAATGGGTGCATAAAGCGATTCAGGAAGGCAGCCAATGTTTGGGTTATCACATGTGGACATTTATTGATAACTGGTCTTGGTGTAATGCTTACAAAAACCGCTACGGCTTTATTCAACTCGATCTCGCAACCCAAACACGAAGCGTGAAAAAGAGCGGTGAATGGTTTGCGCAGGTTTCGCACGCGAATGGTTTTTAATGTGATTCCTCGGTAATTCGCTGACATTGTTTATTGAAATCGCAGCTAAACGGCTGCGATTTCAGTCTACATTTGTTTTATACGTCACATTGTTTTTTTGCTAAACTGTGTGCATTCGTCCGAACATTAGTTATTTCATTGAAAATGAAGAAAAAACGCCCTGTACTTCAAGACGTCGCAGATAAAGTTGGTGTGACAAAAATGACGGTAAGCCGTTATTTGCGCAACCCATCACAAGTATCTGCTGCACTTCAAACGAAAATTGCAGTGGCGCTGGACGAACTGGGCTACATCCCTAACCGCGCACCAGATATTCTTTCCAACTCAACCAGCCGTGCCATCGGCGTACTGCTTCCTTCTCTGACCAACCAAGTTTTCGCCGATGTGATTCGCGGAATCGAAAGCGTCACCGACGCACATGGTTATCAAACCATGCTGGCGCACTACGGTTATCGGCCAGAAAAAGAAGAAGAGCGTTTGCTTTCCCTGCTCCCGTATAACGTTGATGGGCTGATCCTGTCTGAGAGAAACCACACCGCGCGCACGCGTAAAATGATCGAAGTATCCGGTGTTCCGGTCGTCGAAATGATGGACTGCATTACGCCGTGCATTGATATCGCCGTTGGGTTCGACAACTTTGAAGCCGCTCGACAAATGACTCAGGCCATTATCGATCGCGGGCACCGCAAAGTTGTTTACTTTGGCGCTCGTCAGGATGAACGTACCGTTATCAAGCAACAGGGCTATGAAGCGGCGATGAATCATGCCGGTTTGCAGCCACGTAGCGTCATGATACCGCGCGGCTCTTCTTAT
The DNA here is from genome assembly GCF_001586165.1 of Obesumbacterium proteus. Classification (NCBI taxonomy): domain Bacteria; kingdom Pseudomonadati; phylum Pseudomonadota; class Gammaproteobacteria; order Enterobacterales; family Hafniaceae; genus Obesumbacterium; species Obesumbacterium proteus. Next base: position 423,478 of record NZ_CP014608.1, read on the forward strand.
TCGGTAGGCAGTGAACTGTTGCGCGAAGCGCTAGACCGTTATCCTGATATGGACAGTATTTTCTGCACCAACGATGACTTAGCGGCCGGTGCGGCTTTCGAGTGCCAACGTTTAGGTCTGCGTATTCCTCAAGATATGGCGATTGCTGGATTCCACGGCCACGATATTGGTCAGGTAATGACGCCTAAATTAGCCAGCGTACTGACGCCACGTCAGCGCATGGGGCAAATCGCGGCCGAGCGGATGTTATCTCGTCTGCGCGGTGAAACTATTTCAACCCAGATGGTCGATGTCGGCTTCACGCTACTTTATGGTGGCAGCATCTAATTACCCTGCAATCCTCCCCCGTAATAGTTAATTCCCGTTAGTAACTGAGAGTAACCTCACAGTTATTGAAGCTACTTTGTCACAAATCTTGCTAATTATTATCGCTGCTCAGACAATGTTACCCATAACAAGTTACCAGTAACATTGCATTTAGTGGATGGAAAACCGTCCCCTCTCTGGAGTAGAAATGAGCGATAAAAAACCACAACACCACGTTTTTATTCTGATGGGCGTATCTGGCAGCGGTAAATCTGCTGTAGCAACCTCTGTAGCCCAACAGCTCAGCGCAGGTTTTCTGGATGGCGACTTCCTGCATCCGCGCGCCAATATCCAAAAAATGTCTGAAGGCCACGCCCTGAATGACGAAGACCGCACGCCATGGCTGAAAGCGGTTAATGACGCCATTTTCGCAATGCAACGGACGAACGACGTTTCTCTGATCGTTTGCTCCGCGCTTAAAAAACGCTACCGCGATATGCTGCGCGACGGTAACAAAAACGTTTCCTTTATCTACCTGAAAGGCGATTTCGATCTTATTGAAAGCCGTCTGCTGGCACGTAAAGGCCACTTCTTTAAACCTCAGATGCTTGTTTCTCAATTTGAAGCGTTAGAAGAACCTACCAGCGTTGAGCAGGACGTTCACGCTGTCGACATCAGCCTCCCTCTGGAAGGCGTTGTTGAAAACACAATTAAAACCATTAAATCTGTGATTTCTCAGGGGTCATAATGAGTACTTTTACTCTCGTATTTACCGCAGTAGGTTCGGTCCTATTGCTGCTGTTTTTGGTGATGAAAGCCCGTATGCATGCCTTCGTTGCTCTGATGCTGGTTTCTATCGGCGCGGGCATTTTTTCTGGCATGCCGCTGGATGATATTGCCAAAACCATGGAAAAAGGCATGGGAGGCACATTAGGCTTCCTCGCTATCGTGGTTGCGTTGGGTGCCATGTTCGGCAAAATCCTGCATGAAACCGGCGCGTTAGATCAGATTGCCGCTAAGTTGCTCGACAGCTTTGGTGAAAAACGTGCCCACTATGCGTTGGGTATCGCCGGTCTAGTCTGTGCGCTGCCGCTGTTCTTCGACGTTGCTATCGTATTGTTGATTGGCGTGGTGTTCGCCGTTGCCCGTCGTACCAATGGCAACGTCGTTAAACTGGCTATCCCATTGTTTGCCGGTGTTGCTGGCGCAGCGGCATTCTTGCTGCCAGGGCCAACACCAATGTTGCTGGCTTCCCAGATGGGCGCTGACTATGGCTGGATGATCCTGATTGGTCTGTGCGCAGCGATTCCGGGCATGATTTTAGCGGGTCCTCTGTTTGGTAACTTCATCAGCAAACACGTGACGCTGGATCTGCCTGAAGATATCCAAGAGCCAAGCTTGGATAAGAGCAAACTGCCTTCATTCGGTTTTAGTCTGGCGCTGGTTCTGTTCCCGCTGGTTCTGGTTGGTATGAAAACCATCGGTGCACGCTTTGTTGAAGCCGGCACTGAACTGCACAAATGGCTGGAATTTATCGGTCACCCATTCACGGCTATCCTGATTGCCTGTCTGGTTGCGATTTATGGTCTGGCGATCCGTCGCGGCATGAGCAAAGAGAAAGTGATGGAAGTGTGTTCTGCGGCAATCCAGCCAGCAGGTATCATTCTTCTGGTTACCGGTGCCGGTGGCGTATTCAAACAGATTCTGGTGGATTCTGGCGTTGGTCCAGCGTTAGGTAACTCTCTGATTGGCGCAGGCCTGCCAATTGCGGTTGCCTGTTTCGTGCTGGCCGCTGCGGTGCGTGTGATTCAAGGTTCTGCTACCGTTGCGTGTTTAACCACCGTAGGTTTGGTTCTGCCGGTTATTGGCGAGCTGGGCTACAACGGCGCACAGATGGCAGCACTTTCCATCTGTATCGCAGGGGGTTCTATCGTACTGAGCCACGTTAACGACTCCGGCTTCTGGCTGTTCGGTAAATTTACCGGCGCAACTGAAGCACAAACCCTGAAAACCTGGTCCGTGATGGAAACCATCCTAGGCACCACGGGCGCAGTGGTTGGTATGATCTTCTTCGCCATGATGTAATTTTTGCGAATACAAAAAAGGCGGGCTAATTGACATTAGCTCGCCTTTTTTTATGTTCGCTGAAGATGATTACGAACGAGAGAAAATCAGGTGCAAACCGAAGCCGATAAACAAGACGCCTGCAACGCCATCAATCCACTTGGCTAAACGCTGATAGCCACGGCGCATCACTGGCAGCGCAAATACCGATGCCACAATGCTAAACCAAACAAAGGTTTCCGCCACAATCATCACAAATAGGCCAACACGTTCTGGCGTACTCACATTGTCACCGACAAACAGTGAGAACACAGAACCGAAATAAATGACCGCTTTTGGATTCGACAGGTTAGTCAGAAAACCGCGCAGGAACGTTTTTCCACGAGCAGGAAGCGTGATGCTAACTTCTTCACCGCTGTCTAACTGGCCTTTCGCTCGCGCAGACTTAAGGAGCTGGTAGCCCATCCACGTCAGATATAAACCACCGCCCACGGTGATAATGCTATGCAGCCATGCCATCTTCATCAGCAGCAGATGAAGTCCCATCAGCGCAACTGCCGCCCAAATGACGATACCCAGTGTAATTCCCACTACGCCCTGCATTGCTTCAGAACGAGAACGGCTGACCGCCGTTTGGGAAACAAAAAAGAAATCAGGTCCGGGAGCCATTAAAGCCACCAGATGAACCAATGCCACCGTCAAAAACAACATCATCGGAGTTAACTCTTATAATTAGGGGGGAAATTCATGCTACCACTAAGTCTGTGAATATTTAAAGGAGCGATCACACGGGTAGCATTAAACGGAAACAAGCACCTTGCTCATTCTCATTAACCAGCATGATATCGCCACCGTGCAGCTGTAGCATCCGTTTCACAATCATCAATCCCAATCCCCCCGCAGACTGGCGCCGCGCACCTGAAAGCAATGACGGCCGCTCAAACAGCCCCGATTTCAGCTCCTCAGGAATACCTACGCCGCTGTCGGTCAGTTGAACCCAAATTTGCCCTGCCTGATACCAAAGTTTCACCGCAATATTTCCCCCCTGCGGCGTATGGCGGATCGCGTTATCCAACAGATTGGTTAGCACACGCTCCATCATATAAATATCGGCGTTGACCAGCGGCAAGCCTTTAGCGATATCCGCAGTAAGCTTAATTTGGCGAGTTTCAGCCGCCAGCTCAAACTTCTGAAAAACATCCTGCAAAAGCTCGCTGAACGACATGCGTTCTTTCTGCGGTTTAACCGCGCCATATTCCAAGCGAGCGAGCTCAAATAACTCCTGCGCTAGTCGCCCAACTTTAAGGCTTTGCGCCAAGGCAATATCCAGATAACGCTTGCGATCCACCTCGCTTAAACTTGCCGACTTCACGGATAGCGTTTCGAGGTAGCCATGCAAAGAGGTCAACGGCGTGCGCAGATCATGTGAAATATTGGCAATAAATTCACGCCGTTGCTGATCCTGTTCCGCCAAGGTTTTCCACTGTTCGGCAATGCGCCTAGCCATCAAAACAAATGCGCGTCGAAGCTGAGTCACTTCATCACTTTTTACATCAGCCTCAGGCACGCTCAGCGCCATGACTCGAGCGTAATCCAGCCCTTCCTGCTCAAGCTTACTCACCTGACGAGTAAGCTGACGCACCGGTTTCGTCACCCAGCGGAACGCCAACCAACCGGCTAGCGAACCAAACAGCACAATCAATCCCATCGACCCTACGACGGTCCAAACCGTCGAACCAATACGCGCATCATCCGTTAACCGAGCGTAATCCTCGCCCAGCAAAACAACGTATAAATAGCCTTCGGTTTTTCCCTCAACCTGTAGCGGAGCGACGCTAAATACCTTTCGCCCATCAACACTACGTGGATCATCGCCGTAAACCGGCATGCTTTGCCCCTGCATGAGCGCATTGATGGGTTGAAGGCTCACATCACGACGCTTGATTCGCCCTTCTGGCGCCGCATCACCAATGATGTGCCCCTGCTTATCAAGCAGATAAACTTCCACGCTCGGATTTACCGACATCAACTGATCGAACAGCTTTTTTACCGAGGCAGGATTGAGCCCTTGCTCGCCGAGCAATCGGTTATTCTCCGTAATATGCTGAGCAAGATTAACCGATAAACGCTGGATAACCTGCTGACTATATTGCGTATTGCTACGCACTTGAAGCCAACCTGATACCGCACAGCAAGCAACCAACAACAGCGTAAACACCAGCGTTAAGCGCTGGGATAAACTCAATGGGTTCATTTAATTCTCCGCGCCTGACGCCGTAAATTTATAGCCCGAGCCCCAAACGGTCAGAATATGCTGCGGCTCGGAGGGATCGGCTTCAATTTTTATACGTAGTCGATTGATATGGGTGTTAACCGTATGCTCGTAGCCATCGTGCTGATAGCCCCACACCTGGTCGAGAAGCTGCAAACGGGAAAAAACTTTGTCGGGGTTTTTAGCAAAGAAATACAGCAAATCAAACTCACGCGGCGTGAGATCAACAGGCTGTTGATCCTTCCAAACCGCTCGTGCAATAGGGTCGATAACCAGATCCGCAATTTCCAAACGCCCTGCATCCATCTGTAAATTACGACTCATCGCTTCCTGGCGGCGAAACAGCGCTTTAACGCGAGCGGCCAGCTCAATCATCGAAAACGGTTTGGCTAAATAATCATCGGCGCCTAGTTCTAATCCCAGAACCCGATGCACTTCGCTGGAGCGGGCGCTAATCATAATAATCGGCGTATAGCGCGTCATACTGCGAGCGCGACGGCAGATATCAAGCCCATCAATACCCGGCAACATCAGATCGAGAATGAGCGCATCCCAACCCCCTGCTCCAACATCGCCATACCGGCAATGCCATCAGCCGCGTGCTCTATGTGATAGCCCTCATCGCGCAGATGCAACGCCAGTAAATCGGCAATATGCGAGTCATCTTCTACAATTAGAATTCGCTTCATTCCTTCCATCGCGTTCTGGCTCCAAGTGCATTTTTATAATTAGTCTACACAGGGTTTGTGCCCTGAGTTATCACAAATAATTTATAACTCTGTGAGGCTTTGCTGAACAAGTGAACGCAATACTGGCCCTGACCCCATTCTCAATAAGGATCTGACCATGAGAAAAATTATTACGGTTGTTATGTCTAGTGCTTTACTGATGGGCTGCGGATTCGCCTTCGCCGCTGATACAGCAAGTTCATCCGGCGACGGTATGCAACAAGAGCCGCATAAAATGGATCACATGAGTAAAAAGCCGCAGGAAATGAAAAAACAGCACTTGGACGCGATGCAAAAAGGCGAAGCGCCCAAACAAGATGAAATGAGCCAAGATCAGATGGATAAAAAACCCATGAAGCAAGGCGACACACTGAAGAAAACGAGTTCAGGGTACTAGTTTGTGAGCCACTCACTTTCACTGCGATAGGCTAAATTGCGTACATCACTAAAAACCGCCATGTTATGTTAGCTTGGCGGTTTTTTATGGTTATAACCTCATTCAGGATGATCGGGAGTTCGCAATGAAGTATCTACTATTACTCGTATTAGCTTCAGCTGGCCACGCATTTGCTGCTGATAAACCAAATGATTTTAACCCTTCAGACCCTTCAATTTGGCAAGAAAAACCCCTGCCAGAGGTTGTAAGGGAAAAAGAGCAGCTACAAGATCTGTGCCGAACATTTCCAGACGCCGAATGCCCAGCCAATACGGATAGACAGCCCGATATTCAGCGAGAAGAGCAACGTCGTAAAGATAAAAGTCGCTATAAATCTTTTGAAAAATAGAGATCGCGGTTTACTAAACCGTTCCCTCTCCTGCGAAGGAGAGGGTTAGGCTGAGGTTATTTACATGCAGAATTATTTTAGCGGCGTGTAAATATCAAAGCGGTGATTTTTGGTGGTAGTGGCTGCATGTGCAGGCACATCCGCCAATGGCGGAGCATAATCAGGGCGTTTTACCACGATACGTTTGGTCGCCAGCGCGCGAGCGGGAGCTAACAATGCATCGGCATCCAAATCAGCGCCCACCAGCGACTGGAACACTCGCATCTCTTTCTTCACTAACGCACTTTTCTGTTTGTGCGGATACATCGGATCGAGATACACCACTTCTGGCGCAGGGCTAAGATCTTTCAGCGCATCAATGCTGGACGCATGCAGCAAGGTCAGGCGTTCTTGCAGCCAGCCGCCGATTTCAGGATCTGCATAACCACGCTGCAAACCATCATCAAGCAGTGCCGCCACCACGGGATGACGCTCCAGCATACGCACGTGACACCCTACCGACGCCAACACGTAAGCATCGCGGCCTAATCCTGCGGTCGCATCCACAACGCTCGGCACATAGCTGCCTTTAATACCCACGGCTTTTGCCACCGCCTCACCACGGCCTCCGCCAAACTTGCGGCGATGCGCCATTGCGCCAGCGACAAAATCGACAAAAATCGCGCCCAGCTTGGGTTCATCCAACTTGCGAAGTTCTAAATGCTCAGGCGTTAATACCAACGCCATTATCGCATCAGGATCGTGAACCAATCCCCAGCGCTCGGCTAAATGAGATAAGGCGCCGCTATCGGCGCCCTCTTCTAACAATAACTGAATACTCAACGCATTAACCCTTGATACCGTAGTGACGCAGCATGGCATCAATTTTCGGCTCACGGCCACGGAAGTTTTTGAACAGGTTCATTGGCTCATCGGAACCACCCTGCGACAGGATGTTATCCAAGAACGCACGACCAGTGTCTACGTTGAAAATGCCCTCTTCCTCGAAGCGAGAGAACGCATCCGCAGACAGCAGCTCTGCCCACAGATAGCTGTAGTAGCCCGCCGCATAGCCGCCAGCAAAAATATGGCTGAACGCATGAGGAAAACGACCCCAGCTTGGCGACGGCATCACCGCCACTAACGCTTTAACCTCTTTCAGAGTATCGAGAATACGAGCGCCTTGAGCGGGATCGAACTCAGTATGCAGACGGAAATCGAACATCCCAAACTCTAGCTGACGCAGGATAAACAGCGCGGCCTGATAGTTTTTCGCCGCCAACATTTTATCCAGCATTTCCTGCGGAAGTGGCTCATTGGTCTGGTAATGACCCGAGATAAAGGCCAACGCTTCCGGCTCCCAGCACCAGTTTTCCATAAACTGGCTTGGCAACTCGACGGCATCCCATGGCACACCGTTGATCCCTGAAACACCTGCGGTTTCGATCGTGGTGAGCATATGATGCAAGCCGTGACCAAACTCATGGAACAGCGTGGTCACTTCATTATGTGTAAACAATGCAGGCTTATCACCGATTGGACGGTTAAAGTTACAGGTCAGATAAGCCACTGGCTTCTGTAGGCTACCATCGGCACGGCGTAGACGGCCTACACAGTCGTCCATCCACGCACCACCGCGTTTATGCTCGCGGGCGTAAAGATCGAGATAGAAACTACCACGCAGCTCGCCGGTCGCATCATAAAGCTCGAAGAAACGAACCTCTGGATTCCACACGTCAATATCATGACGCTCTTTAGCCGTGATACCGTAAATACGTTTCACCACTTCAAACAAACCGCTCAATACGCGCTGCTCAGGGAAATAAGGGCGCAGCTGTTCATCGCTGATAGAGTACAGATGTTGTTTCTGTTTTTCGCTGTAGTAGGTGATATCCCACGCTTCCAGCTCGGTAACGTCGAAGTGCTGGCGCGTAAACTCACGCAGCTCAGCCAGCTCTTGCGCGCCTTGCGGACGAGCTCGTTCGGCTAAGTCATTCAGGAATGCCAGAACCTGCTGTGGATTTTCTGCCATTTTGGTTGCCAATGATTTATCGGCATAGGATTTAAAGCCAAGCAGCTGAGCTAATTCGTGACGCAGTTGCAGAGTTTCAGCCATGATTTCGCTGTTATCCCACTGACCTGCGTTTGGCCCCTGATCGGACGCACGAGTGGTAAATGCCTGATACATCTCATGGCGCAGCTCGCGGTTGTCCGCATAGGTCATCACCGGCAGATAGCTTGGGATATCCAGCGTTAACAGCCAGCCTTCTTTTTCTTTGGATTCAGCCAGCGCCTTCGCGGCCGCGAGCGCACTTTCAGGCAGACCAGAAAGCTCTTTTTCATCCGTAATCAGCTTGCTCCAGCCCATGGTCGCATCCAATACGTTGTTGCTGAATGCAGAGCCCAGTTCGGACAGACGCGCCATAATTCCGCCATAGCGCTGCTGTTTTTCTTTCGGCAAACCAATACCAGACAGCTCGAAATCACGCAGTGAGTTTTTCACCGCTTTCTTCTGCGGTTTGGTTAACGCTGCAAAACCCGCGCCGTCTTTCAGGCTACGGTAGGCCTGATACAGCCCTTCATGCTGACCTACCCAAGTGCCGTATTCAGACAACAATGGCAAGCACTGTTCGTAAGCTTCACGCAGCTCAGGGCTATTTTGCACGGAGTTTAAATGGCTGACTGGGGAGAAAATACGGCTCAGACGATCGTCAACTTCAGCCAGTGGCTGACACAGATTATCCCACGTAAATGGCGCATCTTGCGCGACCACGCGCTCCACTTCGGCACGACAATCTGCCAATGCGCTTTTCACCGCAGGAACGATGTCCTCAGGTTTGATTTTAGAGAATGGTGGCAGGTCGAACGGCGTCAGTAACGGATTGGTCATAAGAAAGCGTCCTATATAGTTTTGCCATTAACAACAAAGGCTAACGGTCTTGGCCGCATCAGTGCGGCGTATAAATCGACTTAACCAGCCCCCCAATGCGTCGGGCAACCGGTATAAAAGCGCTGTTTAGATCTAAGATGAGGTTAAGTGTAGCGAAAATCAATGGCTGGCGGGTTCAATCGCTTTGATAGGAGGCACCACAGGCAAAAATACATCTAGCGGCAAGAAATCTGTTCCATAACATTATTATCGTAAGTAATGGCAAAACCCGCAGGATAAGGGCTTGGTTGCTGCATTTTAAATGCTAATTGCTGATGGGAGGATAATTGCCAAGACAGGTATTTTTCACTGATGAAATACCCGTCACTATTACCCAACAAATCAACTAACTGTGAGGCATTTTTTGTGCATAAGTCGCTCTCAACAGCCAATCGCCACACCATTTCAAGTCGGTGCTCAGACAGCTTCCAGCGTTGCTGATCAAATGGGCTTGAGCCGTAGTGTTTAAGCTGTTCTACGCTATTAGCGTCTTTACAACCACACAACGTGAGTACGAGAGCTATGATACTAAAAATGTACAAGTCTCCCTCCTTGTGCATAACATTCCTTGTCACACAATTATCTGCTTTCAGGATTCGCTCATCCCTTATCTGTATCACAAAACCAATATGCGATAATCCATAAAGTCTTTCATCGCCATACCGTTTATACTTAACCGTCACCTGCTGACATGCCGCGATGCCCGCAGCCCAAAAGAGCAGACTCGCTGTGCCTTGTCACGGTCTTAATTTACCTATCCTAATGATTTTATTTTAGTTATTAGAATATACGAAAGTTTAAATTCACTATGCTTAGTTATCGCCACAGTTTTCACGCCGGCAATCACGCCGATGTCCTCAAACACACCGTTCAGAGTTTGATTATTGAATCGCTGAAAGAAAAGGATAAGCCTTTCCTTTATCTGGATACGCATTCCGGCGCGGGGCGTTATCAGCTCAGTGGTGAGCATGCAGAAAAAACCGGCGAATACCTTGAAGGTATCGCACGTATTTGGCAGCGCGACGATGTTCCCGCCGAGCTTGAAGCCTACCTGAGCGCGGTAAAACACTTTAACCGTGGCGAACAACTGCGTTATTACCCTGGTTCGCCACTGATTGCGCGCCAGCTGCTACGCGACTTCGACAAAATCCATCTAACCGAACTGCACCCAACGGATTTCCCGCTGCTGCGCAATGAGTTCTCTAAAGACGAACGCGCAAAAGTGATGAAAGCCGATGGCTATCAGCAGCTGAAATCGCAGCTTCCTCCGTTGTCACGCCGTGGCTTCGTGTTGATCGATCCGCCGTATGAAATGAAAACCGATTATCAAGACGTGGTGAAAGGTATTCAGGAAGGCTATAAGCGTTTTGCCACCGGCGTCTATGCGCTGTGGTATCCCGTGGTGCTGCGTCAGCAAATCAAACGCATGACTCGCGATCTGCAAGACACCGGCATTCGTCGTATTTTGCAAATCGAACTAGCGGTTCGCCCAGACAGCGATCAGCGCGGTATGACAGCTTCCGGTATGATTGTGATCAACCCACCGTGGAAGCTAGAACAACAGATGCGCGACGTTCTGCCTTGGCTGCATAAAGTGCTCGTGCCGGAAGGTACAGGTCATGCCAAAGTTGAATGGATTGTGCCGGAATAATTGAAGTCATTGCTGTCTGTCTCCCTTAGCAACATTGAGGGAGACAGAAGTTAACGCGTAAAACTACTCATCATCGCCATCAACGTGTTCTCGGATCAGCGTCATAAACGGCGCACCAAAGCGATCCAGTTTACGCTGTCCTACACCGTTAATGCTCAGCAATTCGCTGGCGCGAATCGGCATCTGCTCTGACATTTCTAGCAACGTAGCATCGTTAAATACCACGTATGGCGGGATATTCTCTTCGTCAGCAATCGCTTTGCGTAGCTTACGCAGCTTGGCAAACAGCTTGCGGTCATAGTTTCCGCCGTAGTTTTTGCTGGCGTGGCTACTGCTGCTGCGCGACTTGAGGTTTATGACGCGTGGCACGGCCAGCTGAAGAGGAACTTCGCCGCGTAAAACCGGACGCGCCGATTCAGTCAGCTGCAACGCTGAATGCATCGCAATATTTTGCGTCACTAAGCCCAGATGAATAAGCTGGCGCAATACGCTGACCCAGTGTTCGGTCGTATGGTCGCGACCCAATCCATAGACTTTGAGCTTGTCGTGGCCAAACTCACGGATACGGGTGTTATTCGCCCCGCGCAGGATCTCAACAACATAGCCAATACCAAACCGCTGACCCACGCGAGCAATCGCTGACAGCGCCTTTTGCGCGTCCTCTAGCCCATCGTAACGTTTTGGCGGATCGAGACAGATATCACAGTTGCCGCAGGATTCTTGCCGCCCTTCACCAAAGTAATTCAGCAGCACTAAACGACGGCAGGTTTGCGCCTCAGCGAAAGCATTCATTGCGTTTAGCTTATGGCGTTCAATCTCTTTCTGCTGCCCTTCAGGTTTCTCTTCTAAACAACGGCGCAGCCAAGCCATATCGGCTGGGTCATAAAGCAGAACGGCTTCAGCGGGTAAACCATCGCGCCCAGCGCGACCGGTTTCCTGATAGTAAGCTTCGATATTACGTGGAATATCAAAGTGCACCACAAAACGCACGTTGGGCTTGTTAATACCCATGCCGAACGCAACCGTTGCCACCACAATCTGCAGATCGTCGCGTTGAAATGCTTCCTGTACCGAAGAACGATGTTCGTGATCGAGCCCTGCGTGATACGCCCCGACGCTAAAGCCTCGGCTTTGCAAACGCGCCGTGGTGTCTTCGACTTTGGCTCGGCCGTTACAGTAAATAATGCCCGATTTGCCGCGTTGTTCCTGCACGAAACGGATCAGTTGATCCAGCGGTTTGAATTTTTCGATGAGCGTGTAACGAATGTTTGGGCGGTCAAAACTGCTAACCTGAACCAGCGGGTCGTTTAGCGATAGCAAACGCTCGATGTCATTACGCGTGGCATCATCGGCGGTGGCCGTGAGCGCAATAACCGGAATCTCAGGGAAACGCTGCTTAATCAGACCTAGCGCGCTGTATTCAGGACGGAAATCATGGCCCCACTGTGAAATACAGTGAGCTTCATCTACCGCCAATAATGCAGGTCGCCAGTGCGGAAGCTGATCGAGGAAGTTATCCATCATCAGTCGTTCTGGCGCAATATAGAGAAGTTTTATCGCCCCACTGCGACAGCCAGCGTATACCTCTTGCTGCTGTTCACGGTTCTGCGTGGAGTTAAGACAGGCCGCGCTAACACCGTTCGCCTGTAGCTGATCGACCTGATCTTTCATCAGGGAAATCAACGGAGAAACCACCAGCGTTAAGCCATCCATCACCAACGCAGGGATTTGATAACACAGAGACTTGCCGCCTCCGGTTGGCATCACAACCAGACAATCCCGTCCCGCGATCGCAGCATTGATGATAGTTTGCTGTCCAGGACGGAACTGCTGATACCCAAAAGTATCGCGCAAAACCTGTTCTGCCAGCATTTCTGCATTGATTACGGCTGCCGTTGCCACGCTGCTCCTCAACCAAAGGGGTGATAAATTAAGACCGGCGCTATTTTAGGCGTATGCACCGGTTTTGTCGTTAGCGGATATGCGTTGCGCGCAAATTACATGAAATCGTTGAGCATGATGCCCACGCCAAAACGGGTTTGATTGAAGTTGTAATCAATCATTGATTCACCGTAGCCGCTATACAACTGCGTGTAGAAGCGCAACGTTTTCGTCATCGGATAGCTCCATCCTAGCTCACCACCGCCGTAACCGGTGTTCCAGTTATAGTGCCCTTTTGCCGTAAAGACGCTTTCTCCCCACTCATAGCCCACCTGGGCTTCGTAGTAACCCATGTATTTGGTGATATCAGGGTTATCATCTTTGCTGCTGCTTTCGGGAATGCGATACCACGGTTTAATCTGCGCTTGGAAGTTACCGTTTTGCGCCATCAAACGCGCATAAACGCGGTTCCAGCTACGCGACGTTGGATCAGAGCGTCCGTTAGACTGATGATTAAAGCCGGTTTCTATGTCGCGAAGTGTCCAATCGCCCAACTGATAATCCGTTGCCCAGCCGACAAAAAGCTGTGGCTCATAGTTGGTTTCACGGAATGGAGAAGATGCGCTACGGTTGAAAGCCTGCCACCACGAGCGCTGCGTATAAGACATTCCTAACACCGAATTATCGCCTGCAATTCCACGGATGATAGGGAACGCTAGGCTGAGCTGGAATTTCACTTCGTCTTTGCGTGCGTCATCAGCCCAAGAATAAGATTGAATGGCTTCTTTGTTTACATCGCTGGTTTCAGTGTAAAGCAGGTAGTTGGTGTCGTAAGGATAGAGCGTAAATGGGTTATCGTGTTCAACCAACATGTTCGCGATGATGCTGCCTTTCACCTGCGGCTTATCATGAACCTGCTTTATCGTTGCTTCTTCAGCCTGAACCGCAGCAGGAACCGCCAGCAGTCCCGCTAACATCATCCATCCCTTACGCATCGTTATTACCCCTAATATTTACGCCATCAATGATTCAAAGGCGACATTCTACACGTTAGGGACTCTGCAGGAACGTTCATCATTCTTATTGGTGCTGGAACCAAACAATAATTAAGCATAATATCAACATAAAATTAACAATAATATTTATTATCCACCTGCAAGAAGAAGGACAGAACCATGTCAGCCACGCTCCTCACGCGCGAATCTGCTAGCGCTCTTATTAGCGAAATCTTCGTTTACCACATGCCATTTAATCGAGCCTTAGGGCTAGAGCTTCAACGTTTTGAGGCTGACTATGCCGAACTGGTTTTTGATTCCAAAGAAATGCTGGTCGGCAATGCTCATCAGAAAATTTTGCACGGCGGTGTTATCGCATCGGTATTGGATGTTTGCGCAGGCTTGGTGTGTGTGGGTTCAGCCCTATTGCGCCATGACGAAATCACACAGGAAGAGTTGCTAGCACGACTGTCTAAAATGGGCACAATCGATATGCGAGTGGACTATCTACGCCCTGGGCGCGGTGAGCGCTTCGTGGCCAGTGGTAGCCTGCTAAGAGCAGGGAATAAAGTCGCGGTTGCACGCGTTGAACTTCATAACGAATCAAACCTACACATTGCTTCGGCCACCGCCACGTATATGGTCGGCTAGGTAGCATTTTTTACCAGATTTCTGTGAAATCTTGGGATAAGTTAGGCTTAATTGAATCATCTCTGTTACTACTATGAAACATTCCAGAAAAATACAGTAGACTCAGCGCCTATTCATTTTTTCGGAAGTGTTTCATGGATTCGCAACAAACTCGCCAAGGCATCTTGTTTGCTCTGGCCGCCTATTTTATCTGGGGTATCGCCCCTGCCTACTTTAAGCTGATCCAGCAGGTTCCACCCACCGAGATCCTGACCCATCGCGTGATCTGGTCATTCTTCTTCATGCTGATTTTGCTTTCGCTGACTAAAAATTGGTCCAAAGTACGAGCGCTGGGCAAAACTCCCGGCAAGATTGGTCTTCTCGCGTTAAGCGCTTGTTTGATTGGCGGAAACTGGCTGTTGTTTATCTGGGCTGTGAATAATCACCATATGCTGGAAGCCAGCCTCGGATACTTCATCAATCCATTGGTTAACGTGTTGCTCGGCGTAGTTTTCCTCGGTGAACGCTTCCGACGGATGCAGTGGATTGCGCTGGCGCTGGCGGTCTGCGGAGTACTGATTCAGCTATGGAAGTTTGGTTCTGTGCCGGTGATCTCGCTTGGACTGGCGTTTAGCTTTGCATTTTACGGGCTAATTCGTAAGAAAATCGCGGTAGATGCCCAAACCGGCATGCTGATTGAAACTCTGTGGTTACTGCCGATTGCGGCTATTTACCTGTTTGGCATTGCCGACAGCGCAACCAGCCATTTGAGTGCGAATCCAATGTCGCTCAACCTGCTGCTAGTCGCCGCAGGGATTGTCACCACCATTCCATTATTGTTCTTTACGGCAGCGGCAACGCGCCTACGCCTTTCCACGCTGGGGTTCTTCCAATACCTTGGCCCAACGTTGATGTTTATTCTGGCGATTACTTTCTACAACGAGCAAATGACGCAGGATAAACTGGTGGCGTTCGGCTTTATTTGGGCGGCACTGCTGTTGTTTATTATGGATGCGCTGTATACGCAGAGAAAATTGCGCAGCTGATGCAGACTTTCCTCCCCAGCGATGGGGAGGAAAAGAAGAGACAGGTTAAAGCCAGTTTTTGCGCTTGAAGTATAAATACGGCGCAAGTCCCGCCAGAATCATCAAACCAATCGCCCCCGGATAACCGAACGACCATTTCAGCTCAGGCATAAACTCAAAGTTCATCCCGTAGCTAGATGCAACCAGCGTTGGCGGCAGGAACACCACGGATACCACCGAGAAGATCTTGATGATGCGGTTCTGCTCAATGTTGATAAAGCCCATTGCCGCCTGCATCAGGAAGTTTACTTTCTGGAACAGTGATTCATTGTGTGGCAGCAGGGATTCGATATCTCGTAAGACTTCACGCGCCTGCTCCAACTGACTGGCCGGTAAACGCGCCTTACGCACCAAGAAATTCAGCGCTCGCTGGGTATCCATCAGACACAGGCGAACCTTCCAACCGATATCTTCCAGTTCGGCCAGCGTCGAAAGGGCTTCATCGTATTCGTCGCCCTGATGACCTTCCATAATCACGCGGCTAAGCTTTTCCAGATCGCTGTAGATGTTTTCGATTTCATCTGCCAGCTGTTCGATTTTGGTTTCGAACAGATCGAGTAACAGCTCATAGGCATTTCCATCAGCCAGCATCTGGTTGCGGGCGCGCATACGATACAGCCGGAACGCCGGGAGTTCGCGCTCGCGCAGCGTATACAGGCGACCATCGCGGATGGTAAATGCCACGGTGGAGTTGCCAGCATGATCTTCCGCATCTTCATAATAGAAGAAGGAGTGAATATGCAGGCCGTCTTCATCTTCGAAGAAACGTGCTGATGCTTCGATATCGTCCAGTTCTGGGCGAGTTGCCAGACTTTGACCTAGCTCATCTTGAACTCGTTGACGTTCATCTTCTTCAGGTTCGACTAAATCGACCCACAAAGATGAAGTCAGATCTTCCGTGTCATCCAGCTCCAGACGGGATAAGCGGCTGTTGTCTAATCTAAATGCACTTAGCATGCTTTTAAACTCCGTTGCGGTGACATTAAGGATCACGCATGGAGCACAGGAAACAAACGAGGGGTAGCGTCACCTAGCTGTTTCAGACCATATCAGATCTGACTCATAGCGACGTATAGAGGTCGCTGACAACCACGAAGGCTATCAGCATAAGTGGATAGCCTTAGAAGTTGTACCCGCTAACGGGTTCATTGAGCCAGTATCTACTGGGTGTGTCCAAGGCGTATGTCCTCACAGATAATAGTGCGCGCATGTTACGCCGATACGAAAAAGCCTGTCAACTGGCGTTGTGACTAATTCCAGAACATTATTCACTCAGGATGTTTTATACCAAAACATTTATGGGTTTTGCTTTCAGCAACCATGCTGCAATCGGAAATGTAAGGTAAAAATCATATCGCTAGCTTGACCCATCTATTACCTTATAGCAATGCATTCACCTATTAGACTCCACTATTCCTAAAATCAGGCACCCCCTATGAAACAAATCACGTTTGATGATCTGAAACAGCAGAGCGCCGCTGCGGCCAGCGCACCTCGTTTACGCGCTCACCGCAATTTTCATCCAGAATTGAGCGATCCGGTGCAGCGTCTTGCCATCGCGATGGAGCCTGGAACCTACATTCGCCCGCATCGTCACCCACATACTTTCGAGCTTTTGCTACCATTGAGCGGCCGCTTTTTGATACTGAATTTTGACGAACAAGGCGTGGTTACTCGTCGCGTGGTGTTGGGCAAAGAGTGTGTGGCTCTAGAGATGGATGCCGGAACATGGCATTCGGTACTGTCACTGGATAACGGCGGCGTGATTTTTGAAGTTAAACACGGTGGCTACCAGCCCGTAACCGAGCAGGATTCAGCGCCTTGGGCACCCGCAGAGGGCGAAGCTGGCACTCAGGAACTGATGGCGTGGTATTCGCAGGCGCAGGTTGGGGATAAATATTCGTTTGCCGAATAAGCCCTAAACTCTCCCCCTGCTAAGGGGGAGATTGGAAAGGGATATTAAACCGGAATTACATCGCCTCTAACTTGGCATAAGCCGCAACCAGCCACTTAATGCCTTCGCCCTGAAACGCAATCTGTAAGCGACTATGCTCACCGCTACCTTCCAGATTGATCACCGTACCTTCACCAAACGTAGCGTGTTTGACCCGCTGACCGAGTTTAAAACCGCTGTCATTGGCGCTGATTGGCGTTCCCATGCTGGCGTGCTTAACGGGGCGAGTAACGCTTGCCCGCAGGCGCACCTCTTCCACGCACTCTTCTGGCAACTCACCAATAAAACGAGATGGACGGTGATAAACTTCTTTGCCATACAGGCGGCGAGTCTCCGCATAGGTGATCGTCAGTTTTCGCATCGCTCGCGTCACCCCAACGTAGGCCAAGCGACGTTCTTCTTCCAAACGCCCGCCTTCATCCAGCGACATTTGGCTTGGGAACATCCCCTCTTCCATCCCCACGATAAACACCTGCGGGAACTCCAGACCTTTCGCCGAGTGCAGCGTCATGAGCTGAACCGCGTCTTGGTAGGCGTCTGCCTGCCCTTCACCGGCTTCAAGCGCCGCATGCGACAGGAATGCCTGCAACGGCAGCAAGTCCTCGTCTTCATCCTCATAGCTGTACTGGCGCGTAGCGGTCACCAGTTCCTCTAAGTTCTCAATACGCGTTTGGCCTTTTTCACCCTTTTCTTGCTCATACATCTGGCGCAGACCCGAATCGCGCACTACGCGGTCTGTCTGTACATGCAGCGGCATATCGGCCGTATCATTGGCTAAGGCATCAATCAGTTCGATAAAGCGCTGTAGTGCACCTGAGGCTCGCCCAGCAAATACTTTTTCTTGGATCAGCTCGTGCGTGGCCTGCCATAGCGTCAGCTGACGATCGCGTGCAGCTTGGCGAATAACGTCCAGCGTGCGATCACCAATGCCGCGCGTTGGTGTGTTGACCACACGCTCATATGCCGCATCATCATTACGGTTGGAAATCAGGCGTAAATAAGCCAACGCATCTTTGATTTCCTGACGTTCGAAGAATCGTTGTCCACCGTAAATACGGTATGGCATTGCCACCTGTAACAGCGCCTCTTCCAATACACGCGATTGGGCGTTGCTACGATAAAGAATGGCGCAGTCGTTAAGAGAGCCGCCGTTGTCCTGCCACGCTTTAATGCGATTCACCACAAAACGTGATTCATCCAATTCATTAAACGCGCAGTAGAGCGAAATTTTTTCGCCGTCGCCGTCTTCGGTCCACAGCTTTTTACCCAAGCGCCCATCGTTGTTTTCAATTAAGGCGTTCGCGGCTTTCAGTATATTGCTGGTTGAGCGGTAGTTTTGTTCTAAGCGGATAGTCTCAGCACCGGGAAAATCATCCAGAAAACGTTGGATATTCTCAACCTGAGCGCCACGCCAGCCGTAGATCGACTGATCGTCATCGCCAACAATCATCACTTTGCCGCTATTGCCTGCCAGCATCTGGATCCATGCGTACTGAATCCGGTTGGTATCTTGGAATTCGTCCACCAGAATATTGGTGAAACGCTCGCGATAGTGGTTGAGGATTTGAGGTTTATTGAGCCATAGCTCGTGGGCGCGCAATAGCAGTTCGGCGAAATCCACCAGCCCCGCACGATCGCAGGCTTCTTGATAGGCCTGATAGACGCGCAGCCACGTCTGTTCTACGGGATTCCCGTAGCTTTCAATGTGCTGAGGACGCAGTCCATCATCTTTTTTATTGTTGATGTACCACATGCCTTGACGCGGCGGCCACTGTTTCTCATCCAGATTCAATGCCTTAACGATACGTTTGAGCAAACGAAGCTGGTCATCGCTATCAAGGATTTGGAAATCCTGCGGCAGATTGGCATCCAGATGATGCGCGCGCAGCAGGCGGTGCGCCAAACCGTGGAAAGTACCGATCCACATGCCGCCTTGGCTAGTGCCAATCAGATGTTCGATACGGTGGCGCATTTCCGCGGCGGCTTTGTTGGTAAAGGTGACGGCCATAATCGAAAACGGCGAACAGTTTTCTACCGACAGCAGCCACGCGATGCGATGCACCAAGACGCGCGTCTTGCCGCTTCCGGCTCCAGCCAGCACCAGAAGGTTACTGCGTGGCGCAGCAACGGCTTCGCGTTGTTTATCGTTAAGGCTGTTGAGCAGATCGGAAACGTCCATAGGCACCGTTTTAAAATGGGGAAACAGACGCGTCGCTAAACGCAATACGTCTTTTTCACTGGGAATTTATACAGATTATTGGAGATTATATCAGCGCGGTGAGCGAATCCAACCGTGAAATCTCAACGTGAGGTAACAAACGGCTATCTGAAGCGGTTGTTAGGCTGCGCTCACGGTCGTTGATCCAGCAGGCCTGCATGCCGCAGCGCACGGCTCCCGCCACGTCAGTGGTGAGGTCATCACCCACATGCAGAATATTTCCCATGGGAACGTTTAAGCGCTGCTGAGCGGCACAATACATGTCGTTGTAAGGCTTGGCGCGTCCGTCAGGGCCTGAGCGCAATATAAACGCAAAATAGTCCGCTAAACCAAACAGGTTCGGATCCGCATTACCGTTGGTAATTGCCGCCAAGGGCGCTTTTTCCGCTAACGCTTGCAGCGTCTTATGCGTAGACTCCGGCACCGTGATTTGGCTACGCCAGTAGGCGAAGTTTTCCATCGCAGAATCTGCACCGGCGCTAGCTTGGGCGTGGTTAAAACCGTTTCGCGTTAACGCCAGATGCACAGCCTGCCAGCGCCAGGCGGTGACGTCGTGGTAAATTTCAGGATTTTCAGACCGTAATTCGGCTCGCAGGCGTTGCCAGTCGGGGCTTTGCCAATCACGCAATGGTTCAAAGTTTTGCTGTAAAATGCCAGAGACTCCCGCTCGGTACGCATAATCACGGGGTGATTATCATAAAGCGTATCGTCCAGATCGAAGGTAAAAGCCCCGATCGCGTTGAGCGGGCGATAGAAATGAAGCGTCGAGCACATCAGGATTTTCCTCGTTTCGCGCGTGGATGCGCTGCATCATACACCTTCGCCAAATGTTGGAAATCGAGGTGGGTATAGATTTGGGTGGTAGTCAGATTCGCATGACCCAGCAGTTCTTGCACTGCGCGCAGATCGCCACTGGATTCAAGCATATGCGTTGCAAAAGAGTGACGGAGCTTATGCGGGTTAATATGGCTGGTTACGCCTTGTTTAACGCCCCATTCAGCAAAGCGCTTTTGCACGCTTCGCACCGAAATTCGCTTACCCAGCTTAGACACAAAAACGGCGTCATCCACCGGATCGTAAATCTCGCGCAGTGGCAGCCACTGTTCCAGCCAATGAATGGCAGTACGTCCAATCGGCAGCTTTCGCTCTTTGCTCCCTTTCCCCATCACCCACACTTCGCCCGAAGCCATATTCATGTGGCGGCAGTCTAATCCCACCAGCTCAGAAAGACGCAGACCCGCGCCATACATCACTTCCAGCATGGTACGGTCGCGCACGGCAAGGGGATCGCTAGCATCTATGTCGAGCAGACGGTTTACGTCATCAACGTCGAGATTTTTGGGTAAGTGACGAGCCTGCTTAGGTGCACTAATGCCTTTCGCCGGATTAACCGACATCACACCTTGGCTCACCTGCCAATCGATAAAGCTACGTAACGCCGACAAACGCAGGGCAAGGCTTGCCGCCTCAAGGCCTTTTCGCTTGCTACGCGCGGTAATCATACGCACTTGGGTTGCATCGAGTTGCCGCCAATCGCGTAAACCTGCGGGGGCAACAATCTCAATAATGGCAGTCAGCTGATGATGATAGCTTTCGATGGTGTGCGGGCTGAACTGACGCTCAACGCGCAAAAAGCGCAGGAATGCCTCAACCGGCAGTTCCAGCGCCTGAGTATCACTGCTCATTGGCGTTCAATCCAACGGCTGATTAGCCCCGGCATCAGCAATGCGAGCTGATCCAGCAACACGGTGCCTTGGCCTTGCTGATAGTGATGGCTATCGCGGCTGCTGAAGATAATCAGACCTAAGTCGCCAAACTCGCCCATCAAGGAAAGCGCGACCGAGCCAACCATTTTCGCCTGAGGCAAAACCAACAATAGCTCGGGGCCATTCAGGGTGCCGAGATAGTGGTTTTGGTTCCCCAACCGCTGAATTCGCATCATTTCGAATTCATTGCGCGACAAAGCCAAATGCGCAAAGTCAGAAGGCGCATTCAGATACCATTTGTCGCTAAACAAACGAATATTGGCACCGGCTAACCCAAGAGAACGTGCCCAGCGGTTAAACCGTTGGAGAAAATCAGCGAGGCTTTCTGCGCCCGCAAGATGCCCTTGCAGCTCAAGCAGGCGATTAAACAGAACTTCATTGGCGCTGGCCTGCTCCATCAGCAGCGTGATCTCTTCTTCCAAATTGAAAATGTGCTGACGTTGTCGGTTCAGTTGCCATTCAACTAATGAAACAGCACCACGCACCGGATGAGGGATCTGCATCTGCTCAACATTGCGTGCATTACGAATGAAGAAATCAGGATTCTGTTGCAGATACTCCATCACCTGCGCGTCACTTAGCGCCAGATTATCCAATACCCGATCTTCGATGTCGCTCATAGTTGTCTATCGCTCACTCATAAACGTATGAATTACAGGTGTATAAATCCATCATAAACGTGGGTTGCGGGGCCCGTCATGAACAGTGGGTTATCAGGCCCTTTCCAGCGAATTTGCAAACGCCCGCCGGGAAGATCAACCTGAACGTTTTCATCCAGCAAGCCTTGCTGGATCCCCACGGCAACCGCCGCACAGGCACCGCTGCCGCAGGCCTGAGTTTCACCCGCACCGCGTTCATACACCCGTAGCTTGATCTGATTACGGTTAATGACCTGCATGAAACCCACGTTAACGCGTTCAGGGAAGCGTTCATGGCTTTCAAGTACCGGGCCGATGGTTTCCACCAGCGCCGTTTCAACATCATCAACCTGAAGCACGCAGTGGGGATTCCCCATCGATACCGCGCCACACAGGATAGTATGTTCAGACGCACGCATGATATAGGTCTTTTCCGCTTTCACGGCTTTGAATGGAATTTTGGACGGCTCAAAAATCGGTTCGCCCATATTCACCGTGACCAGTTCGTCATCGCTGACCTTGAGCACCATCCGACCATTCTGCGTGCTTACGCGAATTTCACGTTTATTGGTTAGCCCTTTCAAACGCACGAAACGAGCAAAACAGCGCGCACCGTTACCACACTGCGCAACTTCGCTCCCATCAGCGTTGAAAATACGATAGTGAAAATCTAAATCAGGATCGTAGGGTGGTTCAACGATCAGCATCTGATCAAAACCTACGCCATTATGTCGATCGGATAGACGGCGGATAAGCTCCGGCGAGAAGTATACGTTTTGTGTAACAGCATCAACGACCATGAAATCGTTGCCTAAACCGTGCATTTTAGAGAACTGCATAACTACCTCTCACCCTACGCCTTAACTTCCGTGGTCACCGAACTAACATCCTGACAGTTCTCGCTATCGTGGATTATTGGCCTTGTTCTACACCGGCAATATTAGACGGTGTATTCGCGCCCTGATTTGCTGCTGGCGCGTTAGTTTGTGTATCTGGCTGGCTCTTCGACGCCGCTGGGGCATCAGCCGGAGGAAAGTATAAAGGCCCTTTCAAACCGCAACCAGCAAGGCCGAATAGGGAAACAGCCACCAAGGCCCAACGAAATTGTTTTTTCATGGTCATTACCATTTATTGTATTAATGCGTGTGAATCCTACCTATAAGCTCTCTATAATCGCAGTTGGACCCTGAAAAGCAATAGGAAATGATTATGAACGATACCGAGTTTCACCAGTTAGCAGATAAGCTGATGTTAAACATCGAAGAGGCCATTGACGCTTATGAAGGTGATGCCGACATCGACTATGAAACCAATGGCGGAGTGATGACGCTGACCTTCGAAAATGGCAGCAAAATCGTGATCAACCGTCAGGAGCCCTTGCATCAGGTATGGCTCGCCACGAAAGCTGGCGGTTACCACTTCAGCCTGCGTGATGATAGCTGGATTTGCGATCGCAGCGGAGAAGAGTTTTATGCTTTGCTGTCAACCGCATGCAGAGCGCAGTCTGGCGAAGAAGATGTGGTAATTTCGGCATAAGCCGAAACGCGAACGGCATCAGCGCCCACTCCAACTCTCCGCTGAATAGGGAAGAATTGGAGTGGTGCTGTACTTACGATTAATGCAGCTGGAATTGCTGTTTAAGCGGCGTTCCGTCGTTGTCGTCATTAACGTTGCACTGTGGCAATACGTTGGTACGGAACGGCATCACCTGAGAACGACCATCGGCGTTTACGATCTGATAGAACTGCGGCAGGTTAAAGTTGATAAAGCTTGAACCATAGGTAAAGCGGTCATGCGATGACGAATAGAAACGGCTAACGTCGCGCACCAGCTCTTCTTTGCTGCCTTCGCAGTGGTGATAAACTTCCACACGGTTGGTTTCATCCAGAATGTAGATGTTAAACCCGTCGTTATCCCCATCTTCAAAGAAGAATTGGATTATCCCTTCGCTGGCATAGCCATCAACCACGGCAGGCAGATGCACCTGCTCGGTTTCCACCTGAATAGAAAGACCATGCAGCTTGTTATTAGAAATAGCGCCATAGAACTCAACCGCATTTTCCAATTTCTGCACCGATACGCTCAGACGTTCAAAGAACAATCCCCACGTTTGCCCCGCGACGCGTACAGCTTTAAAGCGCCCCGGTTCTAATCGCGTGCTAGACAAGCGAAGGTCAATACATTCAGAAACCAGCTGCTGTAACCGCGTGCGAATTAACCCGCGTAAATGCTGGCTGTAGCACAAGACCTCAACGGACTCCGGCGGAGCGGCATCCTGATGCATTTTGCCTAAGATCGTTTTCAGCGCTTCTAATACCGCCTGCTCACCGCTGAAATGCAAGGTACGCACCTCATTCCACGAGTTGCGATACAGCAGGTCGATACTGCCAACTAAGCATTGCTGTTGCTGACCAAAGCTAAAGACATCCAGTTTGCGGAAATCAAAATGCACCACCTGATTGCGGAAAGCGGCCGTTGGATCATTTTCCAAGTTGACGATAATCGCCAAATGGCGGATCTCACACGGGCTGTATAACGCTTTCGGCGATGGCGCAGGCAAGCGAATAGGGAAATGCTGCGACACATCATGCACCAGCCCCTGAAGCTTATTGATATCGCACAGGTTGTTGTTGCTCTTGATGTGTAACTTAGTCTCCGCCGTCAGCAATCCGTTGAAGTAGGCCCACGCCACTAATTTGTTTAAGTAGCGGTTATATTCCAACGGCTGATGGCTGATGATGGTATCGATAGTCGGTGCTTGGTTATACAAGTACCAGCCGGTGCGGTTCGCGCGGCCAATCGGCACATGAATAAACGTTAAGTTTTTTTCTGACAAATCCGGCGATATTTGCGGGTTTACCAGCGTCACTTTACCCGGCAACGCTTCAAACGCAGCGTAAAGCTTACGGGTCAATACCCCGATATCTTGTGGGCTAGCGCTCACGCTTAGGTTATTACGACGTGCGAAGCGAATGAGGTTGCGATAGCTCTGCATCATCGCATCTAACAGCTCATTATGCGCTTCACGCACGCGTTCAATTTTCCAGTTGGCGCGGTCATCAAGCACTTCGATACGCTCTTGACTCCAGCCCCAAGACTCAACCAGTTGGCTTAAAATTTCACGCCGCCAGCCAACGCAGGCGCGGCTGCGCGATAATTTTTCACACACTTTGAGATAGAAGCAGCGACGAGCCAGATCGAGACGCGCGGTATCATTGATTTGCTCAAGATAGTGCGTCACACGCTCTAGCATCATGCAGTAAGGATCGAGTCCGAACGAGACAATTTCGCCTTTATGTAAACGTTGTTTGATGGTGATAGCTAGCAGCTCAGCGTTGGGATATTCCCATGAGTAAGCTTCCAGCAACAACGTTTTCAATACGGCTTTGTACGGCGAATCGATGCTTTTATACAGCTGCCACAGGCTAGCGCCAAAGTATTCTTCGGCAGACAGCGAGCTTAGACCGCCAAGATCGAGCCATTCGTTTGGCGTAAGCGCGCCCTGCGAGTACAGCGACATGACATACTCGTCGTAATGCGCTTCCTCTTCGCTTGGCACCATATTCCACAGAATACGTTTGCCCGCTAGGCGTACTGCGGTGCGGTAGAACTCATCAAGCAACAGGATATGCTGGGTAGACCCACAGTCTTCCCCACCCAAACTGCCGCTTTCGTTATGACGAAAACGGTTTTCATCGATAAGGAAGAAGCTGACTTCAACGCCCAGCGATGCAGCCCATTTTTCCAGCTGTGTACATTTTTGCTGTAACCGATTGCGCTCTTCGCCATCTAACCAAGATTGATGACAAACCCAAATATCCAGATCCGAACTACAGCTTTGCCCAATAGAAGAAGTACTTCCCATTGAGTAAACGCCAGTGATCGGCAATTGGCCAGGGTGATCTTCTGCGATGGAGCCCGGAGAGCGAAGATCGATTTCATGTAAGTAGGTTTGCTGATTTTCATCAGGCGTGTAGAAACAAATGCCGTGGGGAACGTTACCATCAAGGTAACCCGGCATCAGCGGGTGGTGGTAATGCAATAGGGTTGGCAGCAGACTGTAAACCTGTTGAAAGGCCGGCCCCATGGCCGCTAAAGCGCGATCAACTCGAAGTTGATTTATCGCATCCAGTCTCTGTTTCAGTGTCTCGATGTAGAGGTACAAGACGTTTCGCCTGATTATTCCAGTGTCTGAGAGAAGCCTGTTTCCGTACCTTACCGTTTTTCTGGTAAGAAATGTTTTAATAAGAAATTGCTGGAAACGTGATCAATCTAACACCTTGCTGGTTGACCGTAAAGTATGTAAAGCCACACACTTATTGTAGCACCTTTCTTGTCTTTGATCTTACCGACTATTTCATCCATTCTCCTTCCTGATTATTTTCCCGCCAAACAGCCATTAGGTTCCAGCGCTGCACGTTTGCGAACAAAATGATAGGATGAAGCATAGGATAAAAATGGATATTCACATGCTAGATATAACCCTCAGCCACATCAGATCCTCCGTATCGCCACCCGACAAAGCCCGCTGGCGTTATGGCAAGCCTATTATGTGCGCGATCATCTACAGGCCCATTGGCCAGATTTGACCGTGGAACTGGTGCCGATGGTGACGCGTGGTGACGTTTTATTAGACACACCGCTAGCAAAAGTTGGCGGTAAAGGATTGTTCGTCAAGGAGTTGGAACTTGCTTTGCTCGATGGGCGCGCCGATATCGCCGTTCACTCAATGAAAGATGTTCCGGTCGCTTTTCCTGAAGGTTTGGGGCTGGTGACTATCTGCGAACGCGAAGATCCACGTGATGCTTTTGTATCACCGAAATATGCTCGACTTGAAGACCTACCTGAAGGCAGCATCGTGGGCACATCAAGCCTACGCCGCCAGTGCCAGCTTAGAGAAATTCGCCCAGACCTTATCGTTCGCGATCTTCGTGGCAACGTAGGGACTCGCTTAGCTAAGCTGGACAACGGCGACTACGATGCCATTATTCTGGCCGCTGCCGGTTTAAAACGCTTAGAGCTTGAAGAGCGTATCCGTTATGCATTACCACCAGAACAATCCTTACCTGCCGTAGGCCAAGGCGCCGTCGGCATCGAATGTCGATTGGACGATGCAAAAACCCAAGCCTTGCTCGCACCGTTGAATGATAGCGATACCGCGACTCGAGTTATCGCCGAGCGCGCCATGAACACGCGTTTAGAAGGTGGCTGTCAGGTTCCTATCGGCAGTTATTCAGAGCTTAATGGCGATGAAATATGGCTACGAGCGTTAGTGGGCAAGCCTGACGGTACTCTGATTATTCGTGGTGAACGCCGTGGGCCACGCGCTCAGGCGGCCGAACTGGGAGTTTCGCTAGCAGAAGAACTGCTAGAGCGCGGCGCGCGTGAAATTCTAGACGACGTGTATCAAGGACAAGCGCCACGATGAGCATCTTGGTAACTCGCCCATCACCTGCGGGTGAGGAATTAGTCAGTAGACTACGAACCCTAGGGCGAGCAGCCTATCATGCTCCATTAATCGACTTCACGCCGGGAACTGGCCTCGCTGCGCTACCAGATCTTTTAGCGCAGCTCCGACAAGGCGATTTAGTTTTTGTTCTATCGCAGCACGCAGTACGCTATGCGCACTCGTATCTACAACGCTCCGCGATAGCATGGCCACGCGAACTCAACTATTTTGCCATTGGCCGCCCAACTGCGCTGCGTTTACATACGGCGACAGGCTTGCCGGTTGCTTACCCCCAGCCACCTGAAACCTCTGAATCTTTGCTATTGCTCCCAGAACTGAGAAATATCGCTGGCAAGCAGGCATTAATTCTGCGCGGCAACGGTGGACGAGAGCTGTTGGCAGAAACATTGACCCAACGTGGCGTGAGCGTAACACTGTCAGAATGCTACCAACGTTGTGCTATCCACTATAATGGTGCAGAGCAAAGCGCACATTGGCGACGACAGGGCATTTCAACACTGGTCGTGACAAGTGGCGAAATGCTGCAACAACTGTATGATTTAGTTCCTGATTACGATCGGCAAATGTGGTTACTACATTGCCGCTTGATTGTGGTTAGCGAACGGTTGGCTACCCTCGCCCAGGAATTGGGCTGGAAAGACATTCAGGTAGCTGAAAGTGCTGATAATGACGCGCTGATCCGCGCGCTACAATAACTGACTATGGGAAGTGCCAAGATGACGGAACCGACAACCCCGCCTGAAAAGGTTGAGGAAACGAACACCGCGACTGAACACGAGATCCAGCCAGCATCTAATCTCAATAACAATACTTCTGGTGAGCAGGTCGCTAAAACTGTGAAAAAAGAATCCGCAAAAGGGCCGGTGCTCGGCGCTATCGCTATCGTTATAGCAATCGCTCTCGGCGCAGGTCTGTATTATCACGGCCATCAGCAAGCTCTGGCTCAACAAGCTGAAAACAATGAGCTCAGCGACCAACTGACCGCATTGCATACTGAACAGGCACAAGAAAAACTGCGCATTAATGCGTTGATCAATCAGCAAAACAAAGCGCTTAGCGTGACCGATCAGCTGCAAACTTCACAGTCGCAGCAGCTAAAAGAGCTTGAAGCGAAAGTGGCCGCGATTTCCGGCAGTGATGCGAAAAACTGGCTGCTGGCTCAGGCGGACTTTCTCGTCAAACTTGCGGGCCGCAAACTGTGGAGCGATCAGGATGTCACGACCGCAGGCGCATTGTTGAAAAGCGCAGATGAAAGTTTGGCTGAAATGAATGACCCAAGCCTGATTGATGTTCGCCGTGCGATTACCGAAGACATTGCCTCGCTGGCCAGCGTTAGCCAAATTGACTTCGACGGCATTATTCTCAAGCTGAATCAGCTCTCCAACCAAGTTGACGACCTGCGCTTAGCGGATAATAACTCCGACGAAGCGCCGATGGATGAAGACGATGGTGAAGTGTCGAGTTCACTGACCGAATGGCGACAAAATCTGGTGAAAAGCTGGCATAACTTTATGTCGGAATTCATTACCGTGCGCCGTCGTGACAGCAGTGCCGAGCCTTTGCTAGCACCAAATCAAGACGTCTATCTGCGCGAAAATATTCGTTCTCGCCTTCTGGTTGCCGCGCAGGCTGTTCCTCGTCATCAAAACGAGGTTTATCAACAGTCGCTTGAAACTGTCTCAACGTGGGTACGTGCATATTTCGATATGAACGACCCAACAACTAAAGCCTTCCTGAGCCAGCTCGATGAACTCAGCCAGCAGTCCATCAATATGGATGTTCCTACGGATCTGAAAAGCCAGCCGTTGTTGGAAAAGCTGATGCAAACCCGCGTGCGTAATTTGATGGCAACACCTTCTGTGCCAGCCGCTGCACCCGCAACGCAGGGGGAATAGACATGCTTAAAGTTTTATTGCTGTTTGTTATCCTGATCGCAGGGATCGTTCTGGGGCCGATGTTTGCCGGTCATCAAGGCTATGTCCTCATCCAAACGGATACCTACAACATCGAAACCAGCGTGACATCGCTGGTGATCATGCTGATCCTGCTGATCGTGGTTCTCTTCGCGATTGAATGGGTGCTGCGCCGCGTGTTCCGCACAGGTGCCCGCACTCGTGGTTGGTTTGTTGGACGCAAGCGTACTCGCGCTCGTAAGCAAACGCGTGAAGGCTTAATGAAGTTAGCCGAGGGTGATTACACTCAGGTTGAAAAACTGCTTTCACGCAATGCGGATCACGCAGAGCAGCCTGTCGTTAACTATTTGCTGGCCGCAGAAGCCGCCCAGCAACGCGGTGACGACCTACGCGTAAACCAGTATTTGGAACGTGCGTCAGAAGTTGCTGATAGCAACCAGCTGCCTGTTGATATTACTCGAGTACGTATCCAATTGGCGCGTGGTGAAAATCATGCGGCCCGCCACGGCGTAGATGCACTGCTTAACGTGGCTCCGCGCCACCCCGAAGTGCTTCGTTTAGCCGAACAGGCATATGTTAAAACGCAGGCATATCAGTCATTGCTTGAGATCCTGCCGAGCTTGGCGAAAGCCAACGTGTATAACGATGAAGAGATCCAGAAGCTACAGCTGCAAGCTTACATTGGCCTGATGAACGAGCGTATGGCCAACGGCGGTAGCCTCGCGCTGAAGGGTTGGTGGAATGACCAGAGTCGTAAAACCCGCCATGAAACAGCGCTGCAAGTGGCCATGATTGAGCATCTCATTGAATGCAACGATCACGATACGGCTCAGCAGATTCTCGTCGATGGTCTGAAGCGTAAGTTTGACGAACGCTTAGTGTTGCTGATGCCGAAACTGAAATCAGGTAATCCTGAACAGTTGGAAAAGCTGTTGAACCAGCAAATTAAGCAGCATGGCGCAAGCGCGCTGCTTAACAGCACCTTGGGTCAGCTCTTGATGCGCCATGGTGAATGGCAGCAGGCAAGCGATGCGTTTCGTGCCGCGCTGAAACAGCGTCCTGACGCCTACGACTACGCATGGCTGGCTGACGTACTTGATAAGCTGCATCGTCCAGAAGAAGCGGCGCAGATGCGACGTGACGGATTGCTACTGACGCTCAAACAAGAGCAGCCAGTGAATCCCTCCTAAGAATTGCTTCACCTCTAAAAGCCCGCATAGCGGGCTTTTTTTATCGCTATTTTTAGGCAAAAAAAACACCTGCCAAATGGCAAGTGTCTAAAAGGACAATCAGATCTTAGGACAACTGATTGGTGTCTCACTCAACGTTACGCCCGTAGCTTGATGAAGGGTCAAGACCACTATCATCAGAATCGGACAATAGACACCGTAAATTGGCTCTGCATCATTCGGAGGTTTATGAAGCTTTCGCAAACATAAGGAGGTGAATGAGCATCTACAGAATAGATATTGCACATAGCGTGCCAAGTTTTATCTATCCGGAGTTTAAACCGTATTTTTCCACTATTCGTTAAGCCTGATGCTTTATTCACACGCTGGCGTTTTAGCCGATTGCGCGCTCAGTTCGCCTCTCTGAACTATCTAGCCATATTGAATCTATAAACTGTCGCTTAAAAACGACAGCGTTACCTTCACTATTATTTGTTCAATTAAATTAATAACTTATAAGTCTCAATTCAGAGACATCACATGTGGCTTTTGTCGTGAATAGCCAACGAGTTAACAATAGTCTTTTAAAATCAATAATATAATTAAAAACAAAGCGCTAGGGCTAGCACGGAATAGTTTATGGGAAATGAAACGAAAGAAGAGGAATTTTAGACGAAAAAAGACCCCGCATTGCGGGGTCTTTCTCAAGAGTGGTCGGCGAGAGAGGATTCGAACCTCCGACCCACTGGTCCCAAACCAGTTGCGCTACCAAGCTGCGCTACTCGCCGATACAATTCTTTTCACCGATAATGCCAATTTCACATTATGGTTTTCTAGCTGTCTGAAAAAGATTTCTTTGCAGAAAATCACTTTCATAAATTGGTCGGCGAGAGAGGATTCGAACCTCCGACCCACTGGTCCCAAACCAGTTGCGCTACCAAGCTGCGCTACTCGCCGATAACTCTTTAAACCACCAAGAGTTCGTACTGCTAAATGACCTCAGTCATTTTACTACTCACAGATTTACCAATTCTAGATTGGTTGTGGTGCGAAGAGAGGGACTTGAACCCTCACGTCCGTAAGAACACTAACACCTGAAGCTAGCGCGTCTACCAATTCCGCCACCTTCGCAATGCCACTTAAATCTGGGGTGGCTAATGGGACTCGAACCCACGACAACTGGAATCACAATCCAGGGCTCTACCAACTGAGCTATAGCCACCATCAATTCTTCTAACGCGGTATCGTATTGTACTACATACTACCTCAATACCACCGCAGCTCTTGCACACAAAGCTCAATAAAAAGCTTTTTATAAAACTGGTGCGCCCGACAGGATTCGAACCTGAGACCTCTGCCTCCGGAGGGCAGCGCTCTATCCAGCTGAGCTACGGGCGCTTAGCGCCGTTGCGGGAACGGATATTACGGACTTGGTGCCATGCTGTCTAGTGCTTTTTGTCATAAATATTGTGTTTGATTAGACTTTGCGCATTCTGACGCAAAAGTCGACGCTTTACTCTACGACTTCTATCAAATCATCAGTGTTTATCAGCTATCGTTGGATTTTCATCCACCAAGCCCCTAACGAATGAACATACCGATGACAGAGAAAAGTGACAACAATAAGGGGCTAAAAGCCCCTTTGGTTTACTGGCTATAGACGACCGCCGTAGTAATACCCTAAAAACTTAAGCAGTTTCAGCTGACGACGCCAGCGTGTAGGCTGCGACAGCAAGCGATACAGCCACTCCAATCCAAGATCACGCCAAACTTTAGGCGCTCGCTTCACGTGTCCAGTAAATACGTCGTAGGTTCCGCCTACACCCATATACAGGGCATCAGGATGAACATTACGACAGTCGCGCATTAGGATTTCCTGTTTAGGCGATCCCATCGCAACTGTCACAATCTTTGCACCGCTCAAACGGATGCGCTCAAACAGCGCGGTACGGTCTTCAGGTTTAAAGTAGCCATCTTGGCTACCCACGATATTCACGTTCCACTGTTGGCGCAGCTTAGCTTCGGTTTCAGCCAGAACGTCTGGTTTGCCACCAATCAAGAATACCGGTGTTCCGCGCTCTCCGGCACGCTGCATCATGGCTTCCCATAAGTCAGCACCCGCTACGCGACTTAAATTCGCGTTTGGATATTTGCGGCGTATCGCACGAACCATGCTGATGCCATCACAATATTTGTATTCCGCCGCATCAATCAGCTCGCGCAAAGGCTTATCCACCTCCGCGGTCATAACCTTTTCAGCATTGATGGCAACCAAGGTGCCGGTCTTGAGTTCCCCGTCATCAAATAGGTGCTCAAGAAAGTGTGACATATCACGGAAGCCCCAAAGTTCAATACCCCTGATGTCATATTTAGGAATGGGGTTTGTCGTCTGCATGTTCATTATCCTTGTAATACCTTTACAGCCGGAGCCGTAGCTCGTGATTTGCGATTCCGGTATACGTGCTGTCGAATCAACCCGGCACTATCAAACAGCCAATAAAGTAATTTTGCGAGTAGTAGGCAAAGTCCAAAAACCAAGCAGAAGAACACCACGCGTGAAACAAAGGAGTCCACACCCTCACGCGCCAGCACGATAATGTTAAATACCGCACCGAAACAAAATGCCTGCATCACGGCGGCTTTGTAACGGTTCGGCTCGCGCTTGCCCTTTTCATAGAGCCAATCAAACCACTTAATAATCATGCCCACCGCAACGGCGCCTAGCGGGATAAATGCAACACCACCCATGACGACCAAAGAACCAATCAGCGTTGGCGAAATAGCGAGGCCAGAATGGTTGTTCAATACTTCCCACGTAAAGTAGTTGGCGGTATTGAATACTTGATCGGGACGCCCAGGCCACATCCAACTTGGGATGAAAACATAGAAGTCGCGGATGATCGGCGCCAATCCTTGGAATTCAATTTTGTCGTAGTTCTGCAGCAGTAAGCCTAAGTTTTCCCACGGTGAGAATGTATCTCGCGTGAGGTATAAGAACGTATAAAACGCCTCATCGCCGCTCACGTTCATCCCGTAGCGTTTAAGCGCAAGCCAGAACATGCCGACGATACCTAAAACACCGGCAGCCACTAACATCCACAGCGTGATCCAGCCGCGAACAATGCCGATAAATAAGAACAGCGCAAAGGCGATGATAATATTGGCGCGGGTTCCCCCCACAATCACATAGGTCAAAATACCAAATGCTACCGTGCTCACCAAAAAGAACAGCCACGCACGCTGATCCTGCTTGAGAAAGTACACCACCAGCATGGCGGGGATGAAGAAGTAGAAGAAGCGTTTAAGCGCCACGCCCGATACATCGCTGGAGAAGATCTGGCTATACGAATGCAGCTTAAACAGCAAGAAACCGTTGTTCATAAAGAACACGCCAACGGTGCCAATCGCAATCAATGCCAGCAGGATCCATGTCAAATGCGCTTCGACACGGTTAACACTAAACATCGAACGTTCAACGTTAGCCTTCTGTACCGGTCTTAGGCGGGTTTTATAAGTGACATAATAGATGGCATAAAATGCCGTTGCTGAAAGCTGGGCATACAGCAGATATTCAACGGGAACAACCGTCACATCAAACCGGAATACCAGCATGCAGGTCAGCGGAAACCCAAAGTAGAACGTCAGTAAAAACAGCAATGAAAAGAAAACATTGAAGTTAAAGCGTACTCGGCGAAACTCTTTGTAGGTCAAAAATAGAACGAAAACGACCGAGAAAAAGTAGACCAGCGAAAGCCCGCCTAATTGCGCTAGAGTCATACCTGCTCCCCTGCAGCAATGGCTAATGCTTGCTGCCAACCATCAATATAGTTTGGATTAAAGAACGCAATTTGGCTCTTATCGACCCCGCTCATCTGCCGCTGCGCTTCACGAACTACGCTTGGGTCTAGCGAATCACCATAAAACAATACGGGCAAATGCTGCTCAGCCAAATCCTGCCAGAATGGATTCTGACGACTCAACACAAACGGCACCCCAAACTGGATCAGCAGGCACAAAGTCCCAATCCCCTGTTGGCGATTGAAAATGAAATAGCCCAAATCACAGCGGCGCAAAATATCGAGATAATCGTCGAAAGCCACCTGCTCCGTAAGAAGCTGTACATTCTCAACGGGGAATAACCGCTCAGCGGCTTCTCTCACTTGAGCAATATAGGCATCATTATTTGCCGGATAGCCCAGCGGGATGATTATGCGATTATCGCAGCCGAACTGCTCTTTGATAGCTTCCAACGCTTCAATATGACGATTCGTCCGATCGCCCGAATTCCCCACTAAAATAGTCAGCGGGCCATCCGGTAATTTTGTTGGATTTTCCAGCGTCAACGCCGGATCCATTCGCGTAGGAAAATAGAGCAAAGAAGCGGGTACGCGAGGATGACGCTGCTGGTAATGGATTAAATCACCGCGCGTAGCAAATACGTGTCCAACTCGCCCTTGAGCCACTCGGCGTAGCAGATAGAAAAGACGGAATTTCCAGCTGGTTGCATCCTCGTACAGATCGGCGCCCCAAACATGCCAAGCCACCTGTGAGGATTTGATTTTCCCCGTCAGTATCGCAATCCACAGCGTGGGATTAAATTGGCCATGCATAAAGAAACGCACCGAACGATCGGCTTGAGCTCGCTTGATGACCGCTTCAGCTAAGCTTTTTTTATCGGGCCAAACGGCAACATCGAGGTTATCAAATGCACTAAAAGCCGATGCGTCGCGTGCGGCAACCATAAAGTGCCGAGCCTGTCCTTCAGGCATGCGTTCACTCAGCACATCATTAAAGAAGCGCAGCACGGTAAGGTTATGGTGTGGGATATCCGATCCCAGAACGTGAATCAGTGTCGTCATGCCCGTCTACGATAAATCAAGAATACAGATGTGCAGAGCAGGAAATAGACGATGTAAGTCGCCATATATGCCTGAGCTGCCCCAAGAGCGCCATGCTGCGGGATCAACCAATGCGAGAACCCGGTTAGCAAGATGAACTGACTAACTTCGGTCATGACATAAAAACGCAGCGATGCTTTAGCAATCACCAGATAGCCAAAAACATAAGAACCGACTTTCAATACATCACCAACCAATTGCCAAGCAAAGAGATCGCGCATCGCCGTAAATTTATTGGAGAACAGCAACCAGATGGCAAAATCTCGCAGCAACCATACGGTAAAACTCGCTACGGCTACTGCTGGCAACACAAACATGAGCGAACGCGTAATTTCACGGCTAATCTCATGCTTACTCACCAACCGAGACAACGTCGGCAACAGATAAACGCTAAATGAGGCGGTGATAAACTGTAGGTAGGCATCTGAAATACTGCTTACACCCTGCCAAATCCCCACTTCATCCCAGCTATAGTACTGAGCAAGCAGATTTCGCATCATCACATAGGCCACCGGCAGCGTCACCGACGTGATGAGCGCCATGATGGTGAATTTGCCCAGATGACTCGCAATGGCTTTATCCCAGCCGAGACGAAAATAATTTAGCGGTATATGTTGGCGTTTAAATAGCATGAACGCCGCGGGGATCACCACAATGGCCGGAACCAGCGCCAGCCCAGCCAATGCGCCAGGGTAGCCACCAAACGCATAGCAGAGATAGTACGCCACAACGCCCAGCAAACTACCGCCGATAATTGATAGCGCGTTGCCACGTGCGTCACGGAAGCCTTTTAGCACCGCCATAAAGAAGTTGGCGTAGGCAATCCCCATCTGGATAAACGCCACGGCGCGGACTATTGGTTGATAGTCTGCGTGCCCGAATAAACCGACGCTTATCGGTTCAGCGGCGATCAGGAATACCACCGCCAGCAGGGTCGAAAACCCTAAAATCATGCTGGACGAGGTACCAACGACCGCTTTTAAACGATCTGGCTGCTGATGGTATTCCGCGACGTATTTGGTGATACCGTTAAAAATGCCGGCACCTGATAGCACGCCCAAAACAGTAACCATCTGGCGAAAGTTCCCCGCCTGACCCACACCGCTAGGGCCAAAAGAGACTGCCAACAGTTTTACGACCAAAAGCCCTACCCCGATTTTTATCAGAGTAGAGCCTGCCGTCCAAAGAGATGCTTTTGCTAATGACATCAGCCGAAGAAACTCAGGATCGTGTTGATTACCGTTCGTTGATTTACGTCAGGCATATTATAGAACAGCGGTAGGCGCGCTAAACGCTCGCTCTCTTTGGTCGTGAAGATGTCCTCACCAACAAAGCGACCAAAGCGTTCGCCAGCTGGGCATTCATGCAGCGGAATATAGTGGAATACCGACATAATTTCGGCTTCTTTCAGATAGCTGATAAATGCTGAGCGCTGCTCAATATCATTCAGTTTAAGGTAGAACATATGCGCATTTTGCTGGCAATCATCAGGTACGGATGGGAGCTCAACCTTGCCCTTTTGGGCTAACGGTAAAAACGCATCATAATAATTCTGCCAAAGCTGCAAACGACGCTGATTGATCTTCTCTGCGGCTTCCAACTGAGCCCATAAATAAGCGGCCTGTAGATCAGACATCAGATAGCTAGAGCCAATATCACGCCAGGTATATTTATCGACCAAGCCACGGAAGAACTGGCTACGATTGGTACCTTTCTCGCGGATAATCTCAGCACGCTCAATCAGTGCCGGATCGTTAATCAGCGTTGCGCCGCCTTCACCACCAGCGGTGTAGTTTTTGGTTTCATGGAAGCTAAAGCAACCAATATGACCAATGGAGCCCAGCGCTTTGCCCTTGTAAGTCGACATCACGCCCTGAGCGGCATCCTCCACCACAAACAGATTATATTTTTTTGCCAGCGCCATAATGGTGTCCATTTCACAGGCCACGCCTGCGTAGTGAACTGGCACAATCGCGCGGGTTTTATCCGTGATAGCGGCTTCAATTTTGGTTTCATCGATATTCATCGTATCTGGACGCAGATCGACAAAGACTACCGTCGCACCACGCAACACAAACGCATTGGCCGTGGAAACAAAGGTAAAACTCGGCATGATAACTTCGTCACCAGGCTGAATATCCAGCAGCAGCGCGGCCATTTCCAAAGAGGCGGTGCACGAAGGCGTCAGCAATACTTTAGCGCTGCCAAAGCGTTGTTCCATCCATTGCTGGCAACGGCGAGTAAAACCACCATCACCGCACAGCTTGCCGCTGCTCATCGCAGCCTGCATATACTCAAGTTCGGTCCCTACCACTGGAGGAGCATTAAATGGAATCATGTGTTCACCTGTATAGCCAGTAGGCCGTGCTTTCAATCACGGCACCGCTGCGAATATAAAGCCGTAAAGCCGGAATATTGCCGATTTGCGTTGCAACATGCAGACGCGATAGGCTTTTATCCCGACACCAATTTTGTGCCAATAGCATTAACTGCTTGCCGACGCCCAGACCGCTAGATTCTGGCGCAACCGCCAGCAAACCAATTCTGGCCTCGCCGTTATCAAGAGCTCGCAAAGTGACAAAACCCGCGGGTTTCATCTGTGCATTCAGAACTAACAGACATTGATGGTCAAAGGTGCCCACCACGGCTTTTTCCACCCACTCGGCGTAAAATCGCGCACTATCGCCTGTTTGGTACCAAGGTGCACGAAAGCGGCTGAGCGCGAAAGCCTGAGCGGCCTGAGCCCGCAACCAAGGAATATCCTCAGTCGAAGCAATGCGGCTAGAGGTAGCCATCGTCTGTGAGTTAGCAGGTTCTGTGCCAAGTTGGTCTTTTTCTATGGAAAGAGAAAGATCTATTTCCCCCTCGACTAAACGAAAACCTAGATTGGCTAAATCATCCGCCAGCGCGACTCGGTCGGCGGGAATTTTGGCCTGCACAATATCAAACGGCTGAAAATCAGCCGTTGTTAATATTGGGGCCGCCGTTGAAAAAGCTAACTTGGCGGTGCGGAGATGAAAATATTCACTCTCCCATGCCAGGGGTTCAATACTGGCGTGGACGCACATGCAATAGATCCATTAGGTATTTGCCATAGCCCGTTTTAACCAATTTTTGTGCCGCACGTTTCACACCATCATCGTCAAGCCAGCCATTGCGCCATGCAATCTCTTCAAGACACGCTATTTTAAAGCCCTGACGCTTTTCAACCGTTTGCACAAACGTACTTGCTTCAATCAAACTGTCGTGAGTCCCAGTATCTAGCCAAGCAAAACCACGGCCGAGTAATTCAACGCTCAGCTCACCACGCTCTAAGTACACCTGATTGATGCTGGTAATTTCCAACTCACCACGTTCAGAAGGCTTGATCTGTTTCGCTATATCAACCACTTGATTATCGTAGAAATAAAGCCCAGTGACCGCCCAGTTTGATTTAGGATGTTCTGGCTTCTCTTCAATGG
Organism: Obesumbacterium proteus; assembly: GCF_001586165.1. Lineage (NCBI taxonomy): Bacteria > Pseudomonadati > Pseudomonadota > Gammaproteobacteria > Enterobacterales > Hafniaceae > Obesumbacterium > Obesumbacterium proteus. Next base: position 462,270 of record NZ_CP014608.1, read on the forward strand.
AAAGAGCACGGAATTCGTCGTCAAATTCAACAACACCGAAACGCTCAGGATCCATCACCTGATAACCGAATACCGTGGCACCATGCTGACGTTTCGCTACGTTACGTAACTTAGGGCTAAAACCTTGTCCAAAATAGATATTATCCCCCAGCACTAAACAGGAGGACTCTCCATTAATAAAGGCCTCCCCTATCAGAAAGGCCTGTGCTAAACCATCAGGGCTAGGCTGTTCCGCATAGCTCAGGTTAATACCGAACTCTTCACCACTGCCAAGCAGACGCTGAAATGAGGGCAAATCCTCAGGAGTAGAAATAACCAGAATATCCCTAATCCCCGCCAGCATTAAGACTGATATCGGGTAGTAAATCATCGGCTTATCATAAATTGGCAGCAATTGTTTAGACACACCACGAGTGATTGGGTGTAAACGCGTGCCAGAACCGCCCGCTAGAACTATACCTTTCATAAATCATGCCCTTCATGAAGCAGCCACAGTAATATAATTAACCCAAAAACGGCGAATCTTATTCCCATGGTGACAAATTATTGCAGACCCAAGCGCTCACCGGCGTAAGAGCCATCCTGCACACGCTTCCACCACGATTCGTTGGCCAGATACCATTGAACCGTTTTACGAATGCCGCTTTCAAAGGTTTCTTGAGGTCGCCAACCAAGCTCACGCTCAATTTTGGCTGCATCAATGGCGTAACGCATATCGTGCCCAGGGCGATCGGTCACATAAGTAATTAAATCAGCATAGTGCTCAACACCTTCTGGTTTGTTAGGAACAAGTTCCTCCAGAAGAGCACAAACGGTTTTCACAACGTCGATATTTTTACGTTCGTTGTGGCCACCAATGTTATAAGTTTCGCCAATCGCACCTTCAGTAACCACCAGATACAACGCACGCGCATGATCTTCAACATAAAGCCAATCACGGATCTGGGCTCCACTGCCATAAACCGGCAGCGGCTTGCCCGCTAATGCGTTGAGGATAATCAACGGGATTAGCTTCTCAGGGAAATGATACGGGCCATAGTTGTTCGAACAGTTGGTCACTATGGTCGGGAAACCATAGGTCCGTAGCCAAGCGCGTACCAAGTGATCGCTAGATGCTTTGGAAGCCGAATATGGGCTACTTGGTGCATATGGCGTTGTTTCAGTAAAGAAATCATCAGTGCCATGCAGATCGCCATAAACTTCGTCGGTGGAAATATGATGGAAACGGAATGCTTCTTTACGCGATGCATCGAGCCCATTCCAGTACTGACGAGCAGCCTCTAACATCGTATAAGTACCGACGATGTTGGTTTCAATAAAATCAGCAGGGCCATCGATAGAACGATCAACATGGCTTTCAGCGGCCAGGTGCATCACATAGTCAGGCTGGTACTGAGCAAAAACGCGATCCAATTCACTGCGGTTACAAATATCAACCTGTTCAAACGCATAGCGCTCGTTATCGGCTACGGGAGTGAGCGATTCCAAGTTGCCAGCGTAGGTCAGCTTATCAACCACCACGACGCTGTTATTGGTATCTGCAATGATATGACGTACAACGGCGGAACCAATAAATCCAGCACCGCCGGTTACAAGAATGCGTTTCACTTCCATACACCTTTAGTATCAATGATGTAAGTCTGAACAACTTGCTCCGCAGGAATGGCTTTAAACTGTTTATGATCAACCAGCATTACGATTACATCCGCATCACGTAACGCATCATCAATATTAGCCAGCTCGGCATGGCCAACCAGCTTCTTCGGTAGCTGCTCAATATTTGGTTCAACGACCAGCGTTTTACCTACATGCCACTCGGAAATCATGTGTGCAATTTCCATTGCAGGGCTTTCGCGTAAATCGTCAATATCAGGCTTAAAGGCCAATCCGAAGCAGGCAATTTTAACTTCAGCAGCGCGTTTGCCCGATTGAGCTAAGCAATCAGCCACGGTAGCCTTAACGCGATCAACCACCCATAGAGGTTTACCGTCATTCACCAGACGTGCCGTATGGATTAAACGTGCCTGTTGCGGATTTTGAGAAACGATAAACCAAGGGTCAACCGCAATGCAGTGTCCGCCAACGCCTGGACCGGGCTGCAAAATATTGACGCGCGGATGACGGTTGGCAAGGGAAATTAAATCCCAAACGTTGATCCCCTGAGTATCACAAATCAACGACAGCTCATTAGCGAAGGCAATATTCACATCGCGGAAGCTGTTTTCCGTTAATTTGCACATTTCAGCGGTGCGTGAGTTCGTGACTACGCATTCACCTTCGAGGAATATGTTATACAGCTCGCTGGCTCGCGCAGAACATTTTGGCGTCATTCCGCCAATGACACGGTCATTTTGGATCAGCTCGACCATCACTTTGCCCGGCAATACGCGCTCAGGGCAGTAGGCGATGTTTACATCAGCCGCTTCTCCGACTTGATGTGGGAAGGTTAAATCAGGGCGGGAATCAGCCAGCCAAGCGACCATTTGCTCAGTGGCACCGACAGGGGAAGTGGACTCGAGAATAACCAAGTCGCCTTTTTTCAGCACTGGCGCTATCGATTTTGCCGCAGACTCAACAAAGACCATATCGGGCTCATGATCGCCTTTAAATGGCGTAGGGACCGCGATCAGAAAAGCGTCTGCTGCTTCGGGTTTGGTTACCGCACGTAGGAAGCCTCCCTCAACGGCCTGTTTAACGACCTTGTCCAAGTCCGGCTCAACGATGTGGATAGCACCGCGATTAATCGTATCGACGGCGTGCTGGTTCACATCTACGCCAATCACTTTTTTCTGGCGTGAGGAAAATGCTGCGGCCGTTGGTAAACCAATGTACCCCAGACCAATAACAGAGATAGTTTCAAAACTCATAACGTCACCTGATGATTTTTTAGGGCTTCAAGGATGCGCTGACAGGCATGTCCATCGCCATACGGGTTATGTGCACGGCTCATCGCATGATATTCCTCTTCATTCGTGAGAAGCCGACTGACTTGTTCTAATATATCCTGAGTATCCGTCCCTACGAGGCGCACTGTTCCTGCATCCACCGCTTCTGGACGTTCGGTCGTATCTCGCATTACCAACACCGGTTTACCCAGCGATGGAGCCTCTTCCTGAATACCACCAGAGTCTGTCAGGATCATATAGGCGTGGTTCATGAGATAGACGAAAGGCAAATAGTCTTGGGGATCGATAAGAATCACGTTATCAATCCCACGTAAAATGCGGTTAACCGGCTCGCTCACGTTCGGGTTTAAGTGCACGGGATAAACGACTTGCACATCGGGATGCATGCGAGCGATCTCAGCTAATGCACTGCAAATACGTTCAAATCCGCCACCAAAGCTTTCTCGACGATGCCCGGTAACAAGAATCATCTTCTTGTTTTTATCCAAGAAAGGATAACGTTGATCGAGGCTTTCTCTCAGCTCATCATTGCTAAATACACGATCACGTACCCAAATCAATGCATCTATAACGGTATTCCCCGTCACAAAGATATTTTTGTCAGAGATCGCTTCTCTAATCAGGTTCTGTTTGGAGGTTTCCGTTGGCGCAAAGTGGAACATGGCCATATGACCTGTCAGAGTACGGTTTGCCTCTTCCGGCCACGGAGAATACAGATTGCCCGTGCGCAGACCTGCTTCAACATGGCCAACGGGAATACGCTGGTAAAAAGCGGCAAGGCTTGCGGCCATGGTGGTGGTGGTATCACCGTGAACCAATACGATGTCAGGTTTAAACTCTTCTAATACCGGCTTCAACCCCTCAAGAATACGACAGGTTATTTCACTTAGCCCCTGACCCGGTTTCATAATATTAAGGTCATAGTCAGGTACGATATTAAATAGATGTAATACTTGATCCAGCATCTCGCGATGCTGAGCGGTTACGCAAACTCTCGCTTCAAAGGCACTGTCCTTGGCCAAAGCATGAACCAGTGGTGCCATTTTAATGGCTTCAGGACGAGTTCCAAATACAGTCAATACTTTCACTGTAGATCTCTTTTTATCAGTAAATTACGACCATTAGCCGTAGTTTGGGCACCTTTCGGTGCCCAATAGGATGAATTCAGATAACTTACGGACGGGTTCGCCTTGCTAAGGCAACACCAGCACCCACTAAAGCACCAATCGCTCCCCACATCACCAACATAAATCCACGGCGAGGACTATCGCGCTTAACCGGTTCTTCTGGAGTACGCAGATAGCGATAGGTTTGGAATTTGCTATCCAGTGTCGGTCCGACATTCAGAGTGTTTAGCATGGCACGATTTTGATCATAGTCGAGATCGTAGCTTGGCCCTGAGGCCTGTAATGCTTCTAACCGCGCCTGCAACATTGGACGACCCAGCATGAACAAGTCAGCTGCAGGAAGCTGCTCTGCGGGGGTATCGGTGCGTGAACTGCTGATCCCTTGCTGTTGGGCAATTTTCAAGCCTTGCTCTAGCCCTTTCACTTCGCGTTGGTAAATGGCAGAAGCCACTTCTTCCTGACGTTTAACCTGAGCTTTGAGTGAAATAGTACGAGCAGCCCACGCCCCTTGAATCTCTTCATTCAAGTGAGTAGCCGCTTGTTGGCTGGCAAAAGCAACGTACTGACGCAACAGTTGATTCGCATCAGCCGCCGTTTCAGCAATCAACTTAACGCTGTCATTCGTTTTCTTCGCGTCATCACGAGGCAGGAAAATGATGTTATTGATCATTTCATCCAATAGCGCGGCATCAGCTTTAGCGTCACCCTCTTTACGCTCTTGGTAATACTTAGTCTGTAGCCAGAAATCACGACGTGTATCGTATGCTGCAAGCTGCATGATGAATTCATTGTAGGCCTCATCTGCAATTGTCGTCTCTTGCGTAGCATTAGCACCAATTCGCTGATCAAGATTACGCAAAAACTGCTGCTGCGAGTAGTAGCCACCCAGCATGTTTACCGTTGGTCTATCGGTAATTGCGGTCGCGCTCCACTCTTGCTTCATCAGGAACGAAACCAGTATTGCTACGATAGCAAAGGCAGCGGCCATACCAATAATCCACGTTTTGCCTTGCCACAGGGTGCGGCATAACCCGCGAATATCTAACTCGTTTTCAACGAGCATTTCGTTCTGATTCGACATTGTCTCAATATCCATCACTACATCAGGTTAAGCTTTTTTGCGCTGTGCCGCGTTACGGAGTCGTCGCTTCATACGCTTTATATAACGAGCAACACGCCATGCGCGTTTAATACAGTACCCGTACATGAAAAATGCAAGCAAGAATAATGCCAACATTCCCCATTCAGGCATAAACGGTAGCCTTTCTCCCCAGACGCCGATAGCCGCTAAAAGTGCAGCAGCAACGGTAATAAGAACGAAAGCCTGACGAGAGGTAAAACCAGCACGCATAATTAAGTGATGGATGTGCTGGCGGTCTGGAGAGAAGGGGCTCATGCCCTTGCGAAGACGGCGATACATGATGGCAATCATGTCCATCAAAGGGATTGCAATCATCCACAGTGCGGTCACTGGGTTCATCGGATGCGATTTGCCTTGGGTGCTTTGCAGCAGGATCCAAATCACCGTGAAGCCAATCAAGGTACTGCCTGCATCACCCATGAAAACTTTATACCGACGCCCTAAGATACCGAGGTTTAACACGATATAAGGCAGAATCGCCGCAATAATAGCAAAGCACCACAGAGCCAAATCGCCTTGATGATCCTGATAAAGCAAAATCCCCATCGCGCCAAAGGTCACGCAGGATAAACCGCCCAGCAAACCGTCAATCCCATCAACCATGTTGAATGCGTTGATCGCAGCCCACACAGCAAACAGCGTCACGACATAGCCAAACGGCCCGAGGTTTAACTCCCAAGGGCCCAGCACATGGCCAAGCGTCATCAGATACAGCCCGCCATACACCATCATAGCCACAGCAATCAGCGCTTGAACCGTGGCTCTGAATTTCACGCTGATATCGAAGCGGTCATCCAAAGCCCCAACAAACACCAAAATACCTGCGCAAATGAGATAGAGCTTAGCGTGAGGTATGTAAGGCTGGAAAAAGAGGAAAGTAAAACAGATGCCCGCATAAACAGAAATACCACCAACCAAAGGAATTAACCCCTGATGGCGTTTGCGATAGTTAGGCTTATCAACTAATCCTACTTTTTTTGCGACTTTTCGAGCAAAAAACAAGAACGCAAATGAGAATAGGAAAATAAGAAAAAGGCTCATACTCATATCGAGTAAATTCACGGTTAACTGCTCTCTGTGTTTATTGCTAACAAAATTAGTTTGCTAAACAATGCCATAAAATTTGGTATCGATGGATAGTACACCGTCACACATGCAATTCCCATGCGATAACGCCTGAATTGCAGGGCTGACACGGTACAATCAAGCAATAAGAAGAATAGACACCATCATCGCGGCACTCAGTGTACTAACACCTATTTTAGTGAACAAGCGTATCCGTTAAATGAGAAAAACGCCATGTTATCTCTAACATGGCGTTTCCCCGAGTTTTCTGAAAATTAAGAACGCTTCATCATATCGAAGAAATCGTCGTTCGTTTTCGTCATCGCAAGCTTATTGATCAGGAACTCCATCGCATCGATTTCGCCCATTGGGTGAATAATCTTACGGAGGATCCACATTTTCTGTAGCTCTTCTGACGTAGTCAGAAGCTCTTCTTTACGGGTACCAGAGCGGTTGTAGTCGATCGCTGGGAAGACACGTTTTTCTGCAATTTTGCGAGAAAGATGCAGTTCCATGTTGCCGGTACCTTTAAATTCTTCATAGATAACTTCATCCATTTTAGAACCGGTATCAACCAACGCGGTGGCGATAATGGTCAGGCTACCGCCCTCTTCCACGTTACGCGCAGCGCCGAAGAAGCGTTTTGGACGGTGCAAGGCGTTCGCATCCACACCACCGGTCAGTACTTTACCTGACGCTGGAACCACGGTGTTATAAGCACGAGCCAGACGAGTAATGGAGTCAAGCAGGATGATAACGTCTTTTTTATGCTCAACCAGACGTTTCGCCTTCTCGATAACCATCTCAGCAACCTGAACGTGGCGAGAAGCTGGTTCGTCGAAGGTCGAAGCAATAACTTCACCTTTAACCAAACGCTGCATCTCGGTTACTTCTTCTGGGCGCTCATCAATCAGCAGAACCATCAACGTACAATCTGGATGGTTGTAAGCGATGCTTTGTGCGATGTTTTGCAGCAGCATAGTTTTACCCGCTTTCGGCGGCGCTACGATAAGACCACGCTGACCACGCCCAATAGGCGATGCCAGATCCAGCACGCGAGCAGTCAAATCCTCGGTAGAACCGTTGCCGCGTTCCATACGAAGACGAGAGTTTGCATGTAGAGGTGTAAGGTTTTCGAACAGGATTTTACTGCGGGCATTTTCAGGTTTGTCGTAGTTAACTTCGTTAACTTTCAACAGGGCAAAATAGCGTTCACCTTCTTTCGGTGGGCGGATTTTACCGGAAATAGTATCGCCAGTGCGAAGGTTGAAGCGACGAATTTGACTTGGAGAAACGTAGATATCATCAGGACCAGCAAGGTAGGAACTATCACCAGAACGGAGGAAACCAAATCCGTCCTGCAATATTTCTAGCACCCCGTCACCGAAGATGTCTTCGCCGCTTTTTGCATGTTGTTTCAGGATTGCAAAAATGATGTCCTGTTTACGCATACGGGCCAGATTCTCTAGGCCCATGTTTTCGCCAAGAGTAATTAGCTCTGAAACCGGCGTGTTCTTTAATTCGGTAAGATTCATAATGGTGGGTTCTTTAAACTCGGGGTATATCTCGAACGTATTGTGAATGGTATGACAGGGGTCATCCATGCCTGTTTGTGGACTTTCATAACACCCGATGTGGATTACAGCGCGGATAAATCGCACACATGAGAAAAGATTGCAGATCCAATTCGCGTGTACTCATTGATGATATGAAGGTGCCTTACGGTTTAAAACCTATGTTTTAGCTTGCTGCTCCCCGGCAGTGATAGCCGCAATACTTTGAAAAGGCCGCACTATGAGGTTAAAACACAGAGGTCTCAAAACAGAATAAAACTTAGATTCTAACTTTATGATTCAAACTACAGGTATGTACTGTATTGCAGTGCGATTAAACTTAACACGCTTATTCGCGGACGTCTAGCGGTCAGTCGCAAGAAAACGACTAACCGCTAAACAACATCATAAAGAACGCATTATGATGATTACAGATTCGCGTCCAAGAACTCTTTCAATTGAGTCTTAGACAAAGCGCCGACCTTAGTCGCAGCCACTGCGCCGTTTTTAAACAGCAACAGGGTTGGAATACCGCGGATGCCAAACTTCGGCGCCGTAGCCGGGTTTTCATCGATATTCAGTTTAGCAATGGTCAACTTGCCTTCGTATTCAGTCGCGATTTCATCCAAAATCGGAGCAATCATCTTGCATGGACCGCACCATTCTGCCCAGAAATCAACCAGAATCGGGCCTTCAGCTTTCAATACATCGGTATCAAAGCTATTGTCACTCAGGTGAACAATTTTATCGCTCATGTTCTACTCCACAGGATTAAGTCTGCCTTTATTGGTATAATCTTAACCTACTAGACCGATCACCTTCCAATAAAGGGTTGACTTTATTTCAACGGATACGCGTTCGTAAAGCAATACTTTCGTGAACGTCTTTCGTGAACATAGCGTTAACTGTTATTCTACGACACTATGAGCAAAACACACTTAACTGAACAGAAGTTCGCCGACTTCGCCCTGCACCCTACGGTGGTCAAAGCCCTTGAATCTAAAGGCTTTCATAACTGCACGCCTATTCAGGCACTCGCATTACCCCTGACAGTGAACGGGCGTGATGTTGCAGGTCAGGCGCAAACAGGCACCGGTAAGACGCTGGCATTTTTAGCGTCAACTTTCCATTATTTACTTACTCACCCTGCCGCAGAGAACCGTAAAACCAATCAGCCAAGAGCGCTGATTATGGCTCCGACACGTGAGTTAGCCGTTCAAATCCACTCCGATGCTGAAGCTTTAGCGCATGAAACTGGCCTGAAATTAGGCTTGGCCTACGGCGGTGACGGTTATGACAAACAGCTTAAAGTTCTCGAAAGCGGCGTTGATATCCTGATCGGCACCACCGGTCGCCTTATCGATTATGCAAAACAGGGCCATATCGACCTAGCCTGTATTCAGGTAGTGGTGCTTGATGAAGCCGACCGCATGTTCGATCTTGGCTTTATCAAAGACATCCGCTGGCTATTCCGTCGCATGCCTGCGACCAATCAACGCCTCAATATGATGTTCTCTGCCACGCTGTCATACCGCGTGCGTGAACTGGCTTTCGAGCACATGAACAACGCCGAATATATTGAAGTCGAGCCAGAACAAAAAACGGGTCACCGTATTAAAGAAGAGCTGTTCTATCCTTCTAATGAAGAAAAAATGCGTTTGCTGCAAACGTTAATAGAAGAAGAGTGGCCAGATCGCTGCATTATTTTCGCCAATACCAAGCACCGCTGTGAAGATATCTGGGGCCACTTAGCCGCAGACGGACATCGCGTTGGTTTGCTGACCGGTGATGTAGCGCAGAAAAAACGCCTGCGTATTCTGGACGATTTCACCAAAGGCAATCTCGATATTCTGGTTGCGACTGACGTTGCGGCACGTGGATTACATATTCCACTGGTGACACACGTCTTTAACTACGACTTGCCTGATGACTGCGAAGACTACGTTCACCGCATTGGCCGTACAGGCCGCGCTGGCGAAAGCGGTTATTCCATCACGCTAGCGTGTGAAGAATACGTATTAAATTTACCGGCAATTGAAACTTATATTGAGCATTCAATTCCAGTAAGTAAGTACAACAGTGACGCATTGCTGACTGATTTACCTGCACCGAAGCGCTTAACTCGCCCTCGGAGTAACAGCGGCCAACGCCGTAGCTCAGGCCCGCGCCGTAATAACGGTTCGATGCGTCAAAGCCGTAAACGTTCGAGTTAATAATTTATGCGCAGCTCCGCCTCATTGTATGCCGCTATTGATCTTGGTTCTAACAGCTTCCATATGCTGGTTGTGCGTGAGGTGGCGGGGAGTATTCAGGTACTCGCCCGAATTAAGCGCAAGGTACGTTTAGCTGCTGGTTTAGACAGCGAGAATATGCTCTCTGACGAAGCGATGCAGCGTGGTTGGCAATGCCTACGTTTGTTCTCTGAGCGTTTGCAGGATATTCCACGTGAACAAATCAGGGTGGTAGCCACTGCAACGTTGCGTATTGCAAAAAATGCGCAGCAGTTCATCGCCCAGGCAGAAGAAATCCTTGGTCGCCCAGTACAGGTGATCAGCGGGGAAGAAGAAGCTCGCCTAATTTATCAAGGCGTGGCGCATACCACCGGTGGTTCTGCACAACGTTTAGTTGTCGATATCGGCGGTGGCAGTACCGAACTAGCCGCAGGAAAAGGCGCAACGGCCGATGTTCTTCACAGTTTACCGATGGGCTGTGTGACATGGCTTGAGCGCTATTTTAGCGATCGTAATCTTTCACAAGAAAATTTCGATCGTGCGGGCTCTGCTGCACGTGAAATGATCTTACCAATAGCGGATAGCTTGAAACAGCACGGCTGGCAGATTTGTGTAGGTGCCTCAGGCACCGTTCAAGCGCTGCAAGAGATCATGGTTGCTCAGGGAATGGATGAGCGTATTACCCTGAAAAAGCTGCTGCAAATGCGTCAACGCGCTATTCAATGCGGAAAGCTCGAAGAGCTTGAAATCGATGGGCTGACTCTAGAACGCGCACTGGTTTTCCCGAGCGGGCTATCTATTTTGATCGCGATTTTTGAAACGCTGGGTATCGAAAGTATGACGTTATCCGGCGGCGCGCTCCGCGAGGGATTAGTGTATGGCATGCTGGATTTGCCGGTAGAGCAAGATATCCGAGCTCGCACCATCCGTAATATTCAACGACGCTACCAGCTTGATATTGAACAGGCAGAACGCGTTAGCCTATTAGCGGAAAGTTTTGTTCTGCAATTGTCTAAAACCTGGCCTATCGATAGCCGAAGCGCAGAATTACTACATTGGGCATGTCTACTGCATGAGGTTGGTTTAAGCGTTGATTTTAAACAGTCAACACAGCACGCCGCCTACCTGATCCGCAATCTCGATTTGCCGGGTTTCACGCCCGCACAAAAGAAACTTCTGGCTGCCCTGCTGCAAAACCAAACCGGCACGCTAGATATGCAGGTACTCAACCAGCAAAATGCTGTTCCCCAGGATATTGCCCACCGGCTATGCCGCATTCTACGTCTGGCGATCATCTTTGCCAGTCGTCGCCGCGACGACACAATGCCGCTTTTGAATCTCAAGGCCGAAGGCGACACATTGCACCTCGTCCTGCCTGCTGGTTGGTTACATGCTCATCCTTTGAGAGCCGAAAACCTGCATCAGGAAAGCCTGTGGCAAAGCTATGTGCATTGGACTTTGCTCGTGGAAGAGATTGAGTAACATAGAACGCGCACGATACTGAGGCTCTTTAAGCTATCACGCTTTAAGAGCCTTTATTTTAGGTATGTTCCAAATTCACTAACGTACAAACTTACCCAATCTCAGCGAGCTTATTTTTAATAAGATCCAACATTGAGGTTAGCTGCTCAATATTTTCGTTGGAAACATCGCTGAAAATTGTATTCCAGCACTCATTAATTTTGGTATTAATGATGTTGTTTATGTTTTCACCCTTGGGCGTAATATCAAGATAAACTTGCCGCATATCAGACGCTGACTTTTGGCTCACTAACAGTCCTTGCTGTTCTAATCGTCCAATAGAACGAGTGAGGTTTTGGTGCATTGTTCCTAATAACCTCGCCAGCTCATTTTTTGAAATACTGCCACTCTTTGCTAGCTGATCAAGAATAATGCGATCCACAAAAGTCACGCCGAGCTCATTTAAGATCGGTTCAAGCAGCTGTTGCCACTGCGTATGGTTCTCACGCAGCAGATCAGTCAATTTGCCGTAGTCTTTCCTCACATTATCTCCTATGCTCTCAGAAAGTAGAAAACAAAACCTGTCATCATCAATTTGGCACCGATACAGGCAAGAACCAAGTATGAAACTTTCTTTATGATATTCATAGTTGTTTCCCCAAGCCATTGGCAGATAGGCTCAGCGAAATGAAACATAATACCTAAGATTAATGCAATAGTTAACGATGCGAAACTTACTGCTGTCCTACTCCCTGTTTCGGTCGTCATACTGATAACGATAGAAATAGCCGCAGGCCCGGCAATAATAGGAAAACAGAGTGGTACGATAGCTATATTTTTTAATGTATTACAAGATTCAGCACTACTATTTAATCCATTTAAAGAGCCTATCAGTAGAGATAGACCACCCGCTAACTGTAGCGCTGCCATGTTAATACCAAAAATACTAAAAATATGAATTCCAAACCAAACGAAAATTAATAAAGTAATCGCGACCGCCAATGCTGTTTTTTTACCAATGGCTAAAATATCACCATTCGTCATATGGCTTGTATAAGAAATAAAAAGAGCAAACATAGTCAATGGATTAATAATAACCAGTAACGAAGATAAACTATGAAAGTAAGGCGAAAACATTATTCTTACCTTTTATTAAAACATGACAGATAGTATGTTATATGCATATTAAAAATAAAAACACATCAAAAGCCAGCATATAACATACTGAGCGTTATTTATGGATATGATGATTTAGAATAAAATAGGAGAGTATTTTATTTTAAACTTAACTAATGAGATTTTTAACAATATCACCATTTTTAATCACCATAAGGACCTGATCTCTCTTGTCAGAGAATACGGAAATATCTTCTAGTGGGTTATTTTCTAGGATAATAAGGTCGGCAAAAGCGTGAACATCAACAATACCCAGCTTTCCTTGCATGTTAAGGATCTCAGCATTAACATAGGTTGCAGAATGCAGCGTATCAAACGCGCTTTCAACTTGGCTACGCAGCTTAAATTCATCGTATTGGAAATTATGATACTCCCCGAGCAAATCGGTACCAAGCCCAATTTTGACATTATATTTTCTTGCTAAATTAATAGACTTAATTGCCTGACTCTGCACTTCTTCTAATTTTTCAACAACAGATTCTGGTATTCCTGAATCACTATCGTCTTTATTCATCATAAAGGCATTATAAATAGATAGAGTTGGTACCAGATAAGCTTTGTTATTAAACATCGCCTGTGCTGATTCAGCATCTAATAAATTACCATGCTCAATCGTTTTCACACCAAGGTTAACACAACGAATAATGGCCTGCGGCGTGTAAGCGTGAGCCATAACGTAGCTGTGGAAGCGCGTCGCTTCGTCAACAATAGCGATAATTTCATCATCAGAATATTGTAAATTATCTATCTTATCCGTGGGTGATGAAATCCCTCCACCGGCCATTATTTTAATCTGTGATGCACCAATCCTAAACTGCTCTCGGGCCGCTTGACGCACGGCAGGAACACCATCACATATCACCGAAATGGAGGAGCCAGTACAAAGGCTACATGCGCAGGTCACCATTTCACTTGAATTGTGTCGATAGTCGCCGTGCCCTCCTGTTTGTGACAGGGCCCGACCGCTAATAAATAAGCGAGGAGATAATACCACGCCCTCTTCTACGGCTGTTTTAATACCAACATCAGCGCCGCCTGCATCGCGCACTGAAGTAAAACCGCGATTAATCATATCCTTGAGAAAATGAAAACTACGCGCATACATATAACCTGGATATTCATAATCTTGGTTTAAGTCAATGCGACTAGCCGTAATATGAACGTGAGCATCAATAAGCCCAGGCATAACGTACTTACCTTGCAAATCAATTACCTGAGTATTTTTGTCTATCGTTTCGATATTTTTGGTTATGCTCTGTATAAAACCGCCATCAATAATGATATCTCCTGATTTTATTTCATTATTTTTTCCGTCAAAAATATTGGCATTCTTCAATAGAATTTTCATATTCATCTCGTAGGATTTTATTCATAAAATGATTAAGTTTACGTGCGTGTTTTACCACGTAAAAAATCCTACTCTCGCGACAATTAGAAAGCAATGCTTTGTATTTTATTTTTTGATTTTTGATTGCAGTCCGCACAATAGCTCGTGCGGTCTACTGATGATTCAAAGCTGCGCTCAACCGCCGTTTTTAGCTTTCTCCATCATCGCCCGGATATTCGCGATGCTGGCCTGCCCTTTTTGCATCCTTTCCTGTGGGCTAACCACTTTGCGCTCGGTTTCCCAATTCAGATCGTCTTGCGGCAGTTCAAGCAAGAAGCGGCTCGGTTCTGGACGCACTAACTCGCCATATTGGCGACGTTCGCGGCACAGCGTGAACACCAGCTCTTTTTGTGCACGAGTAATGCCTACATAGGCTAAGCGGCGCTCCTCATCGACATTGTCCTCATCGATGCTGCTTTGGTGTGGCAATAATCCCTCTTCCATCCCCACCAAATACACATAGGGAAATTCAAGTCCTTTAGAGGCATGCAGCGTCATAAGCTGGACCTGATCGGCTTCATCTTCGCTTTCGCCACGCTCCATCATATCGCGCAGGGTAAAACGAGTGACGACCTGAGTGAGCGTCATGGGCTCATCAATATCGCTACCATCCAGCATTTCCGTCATCCAGCTAAACAGCTGATTAACGTTTTTCATCCGCATTTCAGCCGCTTTCGGGCTGGGTGATGTTTCAAACAGCCAGCTTTCATAGTCAACGCCGTGAATAAGATCGCGCACCGCAGCGATCGGCTCACGTTCAGACAGCGTGGAAATTTCCTGCATCCAGTGGGTAAACCGCTGTAGTGATTCTAAGCCGCGCCCAGTCAGCGTTTGGCTCAGGCCAAAATCAAAGCTAGCGCGGAACAAACTGATACCACGGTGGTTAGCCCATTCACCCAGTTTTTGCAGCGTCGCAGGGCCAATCTCACGCCTTGGGGTATTTACGATGCGTAAAAATGCGCTGTCGTCGTCTGGGTTGGTCAACACACGGAGATAAGCCAGCAAATCTTTAATTTCTGGACGCGAGAAGAACGACGTACCGCCAGAGATACGATATGGAATACGGTTTTGCATCAGCATCTTTTCAAACACGCGTGACTGATGGTTACCGCGATACAAAATCGCATAGTCGCTATAGGAGGTTTTATTAATAAAGTGATGAGCGATTAGCTCACCGACCACGCGTTCAGCCTCGTGATCTTCATTATTTGCCGTAATAATTTTCAGCTCTTCGCCGTAGCCAAGCTCAGAAAAAAGCCGTTTCTCAAAACGTGCGGGTTATTGGCGATCAAAATATTGGCAGACTTCAAGATACGCTGAGATGAACGATAGTTCTGCTCCAGCTTTATCACCTGCAAAGCCGGAAAGTCTTCTTTAAGCAACACCAAGTTTTGCGGTCGAGCGCCACGCCACGAGTAAATCGACTGATCGTCATCGCCCACCACGGTAAAACGCGCACGATTTCCCACCAGCAGTTTTACCAGCTCATACTGGCTGGTATTGGTATCTTGATACTCATCCACCAGCAGATAACGAATACGCTGCTGCCAGCGTTCACGCACCTCTTCGTTGCTACGCAACAGAAGCGTTGGCAACAGGATGAGGTCATCAAAATCCAGCACGTTGCAGGCTTTTAGCTGCGCGTCATACAGCTGATAGCAGTGCACAAACAGCTTATCGCGCTCAGAAAATGCATGAACCGCAGCCTGTTTGGGATCGATCAGATCGTTTTTCCAATTTGAGATCGTCGAAATTAGCTGTTTGAGCAGACCTTTGTCTTTCTCGAGCCATTGTTCAGTCAAATCCGTCAGCAAAGCCAACTGATCCTGATCGTCGAATAATGAAAAATTAGCCTTCATTCCCAAGGCTTTGTATTCACGTTTGATAATCTCCAATCCCAATGTATGGAAAGTAGAAATCATCAGACCGCGTGCTTCTTTACGCCCGAGCGTTTGCGCCACGCGCTCTTTCATCTCGCGAGCGGCTTTATTGGTAAACGTCACGGCGGCGATATGGCGTGCTTGATAGCCACATTCTCGGATCAGATGCGCAATTTTGTTGGTAATAACACGGGTCTTACCCGAACCGGCACCAGCCAGAACTAAACAAGGACCTGTAACAAATTCGACAGCCTGCTGCTGACCGGGATTTAAACGCATGGATGACTTAACCTGAAATATGATGGCGACAAGATAACAACGAGTACGGGGCGAATTGTAGCAGAAACCCAGCGGTGAAATTACACTCCGCGCGTTGGTTCCACCTTCAATGCGTTATATACCGAGGCACGAGAAATCCCCAGCTCATCGGCCACGATTTTCGCAGCGCCTCGCAGTTGTAAAAGACCAGATGTCGCTAAGTGACGAATCAATACCTTACGCTGTGGAGCTGAAAGCGCCCGCGGTTGACTCGACATCGCCGCCGCATAATCTTCGATGGCACGCTTCACGTCCTTCGAGCCGAAACTACTGCGCAAACTTTCCTGCGTCGGTGCCTGTTCGCTGTCTACTGACGTCAATTGCGACAACACACGCTGAACTGAATCAAGCAGAGAAACATCCATATTCAGGCATAACGCCGCCACGTATTCGCCCTGACTGTTACGCAGACCAATCGACGTACTTTTTGCTGGTCGACCATCGGGGAATCGGTTGCCGTAGTTTTGCACCACGTCTGGATACTGAGGATCGCGTATACGCGCCAGCCCCATTTCCGTTGATGGATCGCCGATTTTGCGCCCAGAAAGGGGCTGCTCTATCGCCACAATGGAATGTAGAGGGTTACAGAGATCGTGCAAAACGACCTCGCAGGTTGGGGCAAACATTTCACCCAATGCCTTAGCAATTTT
The DNA here is from genome assembly GCF_001586165.1 of Obesumbacterium proteus. Taxonomy (NCBI): domain Bacteria; kingdom Pseudomonadati; phylum Pseudomonadota; class Gammaproteobacteria; order Enterobacterales; family Hafniaceae; genus Obesumbacterium; species Obesumbacterium proteus. Next base: position 479,165 of record NZ_CP014608.1, read on the forward strand.
GGCCCCTTCACGCAGCAATAGCTGGTTCTCGCTTAAGGTTTCTATCGGGATCTCTTCATTATTTTTCATATAGCGCTTTCCTTTTTATTTTACTGATCGTATAAAATTATACAAAATGACAAAGCAAATTGCACCCCGAGGAGAAAATCATGCCCCTGTTACCCATGGCAGTCAGCGCAGATGATGTGCGTGAAGCTGCAAATATCATTAAAGCAGCAGCGCACCGCACGCCGGTTCTGACCTCTACTCAAGCCGACGCTTTAACCGGCGCAAGTCTGTTTTTTAAGTGTGAAAACTACCAGCGTATTGGCGCATTTAAATTCCGCGGCGCTTATAACGCGATAAGCCATTTGACGCCGGAGCAAAAGAAAAGCGGTGTTGTCGCATTCTCCTCTGGGAACCATGCTCAGGCGATGGCGTTAGCGGCTCGTGAGCTCAACGTTCCTGTCACTATCGTAATGCCACACGATGCACCCGCGGCTAAACTCGCCGCCACACGTGGATACGGGGCCGAAGTTATTATTTACAATCGCCAAACCGAAGATCGTGAAGCGATCGCCGCCGATCTGGCAGCCAAACGTGGTTTAAGTATTATTCCTCCTTACAACCATCCCCACGTAATTGCAGGCCAAGGCACCTCCGCGCTGGAATTATTCGAAGAGGTTGGTGAACTCGATTTCTTGTTCGTCTGTACCGGCGGCGGCGGACTGCTTTCTGGATGCGCAATCGCCGCGAAGCATATGGCACCAAACTGCCGTATCTTTGGCGTTGAACCTGAAGCGGGCAATGACGTTCAGCAATCGCTGCGTTCGGGTGAACGTGTAAGCATTGCGGTTCCCAATACCATTGCCGATGGCGCGCAAACCCAATGCGTCGGTGAGCTCACCTTCCCAATCATTCGTAATTTCGTTGAAGATATTCTTACCGTGAGTGATCAGCAGCTATGCGATCAAATGCGGTTCTTCATGGAAAGAATGAAAATTGTCGTTGAGCCGACAGGGTGTTTAGCCGCTGCCGCCGCAATGAGTGGCGCCATCGATATTCGCGGAGCACGCGTGGGGATTATCGTCAGCGGAGGCAACGTGGATGCTGAGTCCTATGCTGATTTCCTCAAGCGCGGGAACAACATACTATGAAAATCATCCATTCAGATCGGTTACCCACACCCGGTGGGCATTATTCACCCGCGATCATTTCCGGTAACAGCCTGTATATCTCAGGGCAATTACCCATTTCGCTTACAAGCCCACGGCCGCAGGGTGAATTAGCTGAACAGGCGCAGACCGTTTTTAACAATATCGACATCCTGTTAGATACGGCTGGAATTAATAAACGACATCTGGTGAATGTGCAGGTCTATCTCAGTGATGTCGCATTATGGCCAGAATTTAATCGACTTTATGCACAGTGGATAGGCGATCACCGCCCCGCTCGTACCGTCGTGCCATGTTCTGCACTGCATTATGGAGCACTGCTGGAAATGAGCGCCATTGCGGAAATAGCCCTAGGCTGAGTACACTAGGGAAAATTTCTCTAATGCCTTCATCTGGAGTATCCCCGATGGCTAAAAACGCGGCAGCATTGCATATCCTTGTAAAGGAAGAAAAACAGGCTCTGGATCTTCTTGAGCAGCTCAAAAACGGCGGCGATTTCGAGAAGCTGGCTAAGAAGCATTCAATCTGCCCGTCAGGCAAAAAAGGCGGTCATTTGGGTGAATTCCGTCAGGGTCAGATGGTTCCTGCGTTCGATAAAGTGGTGTTCTCCTGCCCGCTGATAGAGCCTTATGGCCCGCTGCATACCCAGTTTGGCTATCACATCATCAAAGTGCTTTATCGTAACTAGTTTAGATGTAAGCAATAAAAAAGGCGCCTAGGCGCCTTTTTTGCTATTTTTTTTGCGATATCGCGAAATTAACCCGCAACGGCAATACGCTTCATATCTTTCATATAGCCACGCAATTTATGGCCGACGGCTTCAATTGGATGGTTGCGAATCGCTTCGTTCACATCGCGCAGTTGGGCATTATCCACCGCCGTAGTGGTACCTGCTGCTTTGCCTAAGTCGCCGGTTTGCAGAGAAGCCATGAATTTCTCTTTCAGCAAAGGCACTGCCGCATTAGCAAACAGATAGTTACCGTACTCCGCAGTATCAGAGATAACCACGTTCATTTCATACAGACGTTTACGCGCAATGGTATTCGCGATCAGCGGCAGCTCGTGCAGCGATTCGTAATAAGCAGACTCTTCAATGATGCCGGAAGCCACCATGGTTTCAAACGCCAGCTCAACGCCTGCTTTTACCATCGCAATCATCAGAACGCCTTGGTCGAAGTAATCCTGCTCGGCGATTTTGCCTTCAAACTGTGGTGCAGTTTCAAACGCGGTTTTGCCGGTTTCTTCGCGCCATGTCAGCAGTTTGATATCGTCTTCAGCCCAGTCCGCCATCATGCCACCCGAGAACGCGCCAGAAATGATGTCATCCATATGTTTTTGGAACAGCGGAGCCATAATTTCTTTCAGTTGCTCTGACAGTGCGTATGCGCGCAGCTTAGCAGGGTTGGATAAACGATCCATCATCAGCGTGATGCCGCCCTGTTTCAGTGCTTCGGTAATGGTTTCCCAACCGAACTGAACCAGCTTTTCGGCATAAGCAGGTTCAGTCCCCTCAGACACCAGTTTATCGAAACACAGCAGTGAACCCGCTTGTAACATGCCACACAGAATAGTTTGCTCGCCCATCAGGTCAGATTTTACTTCTGCAACGAAAGAGGACTCCAGAACACCGGCACGATGACCGCCGGTTGCCGCCGCCCACGCTTTGGCTATCGCCATGCCTTCGCCTTTAGGATCGTTTTCTGGGTGAACCGCAATCAGAGTCGGTACACCAAAGCCACGCTTATATTCTTCACGTACTTCAGTTCCCGGGCATTTCGGTGCCACCATCACAACGGTGATGTCCTTACGAATTTGCTCGCCAACTTCAACAATGTTGAAACCATGCGAATAGCCCAACGCCGCACCGTCTTTCATCAAAGGCTGAACCGCTTTCACAACCGCAGAATGCTGTTTGTCAGGTGTCAGGTTAACCACCAGATCGGCCTGTGGGATCAATTCTTCGTAGGTGCCAACTTTAAAGCCATTTTCAGTTGCTTTGCGCCATGATGCGCGCTTCTCAGCAATCGCCTCAGCACGCAATGCGTAGGCCACATCCAGACCCGAGTCACGCATGTTCAAACCTTGGTTCAAACCCTGCGCACCACAGCCAACGATCACCACTTTTTTACCTTTCAGGTATCCCGCTTCATCGGCAAATTCTTCGCGTCCCATAAAGCGACACTTACCCAGTTGCGCCAGCTGCTGACGCAGGTTCAATGTGTTGAAATAATTAGCCATGGTTTGCTCCATTGTTTGGTTGTTTGACGTTGTGTTTTCGCTCAAAGGCGACGTCTGCAAGTTCATTATTTTTTACTTCCCCACCTGTCTATTGGGGAGGTTCTCATCGAGGAGAATGAATCCATCATATGATAGGATTTGTATTGCTTAAATTGATATATTACGAAGATGTCATTGCATTTTTTGCAACGTAATGAGCGGAAATCACCCATGGATCTTCGAGACTTAAAATTATTTCTTCATCTGGCTGACTCGCGCCATTTTAGCCGCACCGCACAGGCGGTACATGTGAGTCCCTCAACGCTTTCTCGCCAGATACAACGGCTGGAAGATGAACTCGGGCAACCGCTCTTTCTACGCGATAATCGCGATGTACGCCTTACCAGCGCAGGCGAACAGCTCAAAACATTTGCTCAGCAAACGCTGTTGCAATATCAGCAGCTGCGTAACGCTCTCGGTCAAACGGGCCCTGCATTAACCGGCGAACTGCGTCTGTTCTGCTCGGTAACCGCGGCCTATAGCCATTTGCCTTCTGTGCTCGATCGCTTCCGAGCGTTGCATCCACTGGTTGAAATCAAGCTCACGACCGGCGACGCCGCCGACGCCGTCAGCAAAATACAGTCAGACGAAGCCGATCTCGGCATCGCAGGCCGACCAGAAACGCTGCCCACCAGCATTGAGTTCACCAAAATTGGTGAAATACCGCTGCGCTTGATTGCACCAGCGCTCCCGTGCCATGTCCGCACGCTAGCGCTAGTCGAGCACCCGGACTGGTCACAAATTCCATTTATCCTGCCGGAACATGGTCCGTCGCGTCAGCGAATAGACCTGTGGTTTCGTAGACAAAAAATCAGCAATCCGCAGATTTACGCTACCGTTTCGGGTCATGAAGCGATTGTCTCCATGGTCGCTCTTGGCTGTGGCATCGCCCTGCTGCCCGACGTAGTTTTAGATAACAGCCCTGAATCTATTCGCGCACGTATTACCGAACTCGACCACGTGGCGATGGTGGCACCTTTTGAACTCGGCGTTTGTGTACAGAAAAAACGCCTAGAAGAACCGCTCATTCATGCATTCTGGCAACTGTTATAGCCACTAGAACGCAATCGCCAATTAGCCTTTCAAGAAGAAACGAAAAGCCGGATTATCGGTTTCATCGTGGCATTCATAGCCAAGTTCATGCAGACGCGATTCGAAATTCGGATCGCTGTCTGCACGTTCAAACGCAGCAAGAACACGCCCAAAATCCGTACCATGGCTGCGATAGTGGAAAAGAGAAATATTCCAATGGGTGCCCAAAGTGCTTAAAAACTTCAGCAATGCGCCCGGTGACTCAGGAAATTCAAAGCTATAAAGACGCTCTTGTAGCGGCTTAGACGGACGGCCTCCGACCATATAGCGCACGTGCAGCTTCGCCATTTCGTCGTCGGAAAGGTCTACAACCTGATATCCACCGTCTTGCAACAGCGCCAAAATTTCCTGACGCTCTACCAAACCACGCGTTAAGCGTACACCTACAAAAATGCAGGCATTATCTGCATCGGCGTAGCGGTAGTTAAACTCCGTTACCGCTCGCCCGCCTAGCAACTGGCAGAATTTAAGGAAACTCCCCTGCTGCTCTGGAATGGTAACGGCCAACAGCGCTTCCCGTTGTTCACCCAGTTCACAGCGCTCAGAAACATAACGCAGGCCGTGGAAATTAAGATTCGCCCCAGACAGCACATGGGCCAAGCGTTCGCCCTGAATCTGATGCTGTTGAACATACTTTTTCAGCCCTGCCAGCGCCAAAGCACCAGAGGGTTCTGCAACCGCACGCACATCTTCGAAAAGATCTTTTACCGCAGCGCAGATCGCATCACTATCCACGGTGATCACATCATCCAGATATTCACGACACAGACGGAAAGTTTCGTCACCGATGCGCTTAACGGCTACGCCTTCGGCAAATAACCCAACGCGGGCTAAATCCACCGGATGACCGGCATCCAGCGCGGCACGCAGACAAGCAGAATCTTCCGCTTCAACGCCGATCACTTTGATTTGTGGCATCAGCTGCTTGATCAGCACGGCCACGCCTGCGGCTAAACCGCCGCCGCCGACGGGGACAAATACACGATCCAGATGAGCATCTTGCTGCAATAACTCCATGGCCAAAGTACCTTGGCCAGCGATAACCGCAGGATGGTCAAAAGGAGGCACAAAAGTAAGATTTCTAGTTTTAGCTAATTCAATGGCATAGGCTTTGGCTTCGTCAAAGTTCGCACCGTACAGCACGGCCTCACCACCAAAACCTCGTACCGCGTCCACTTTAATGTCAGCGGTTGAAACCGGCATGACGATGGTGGATTTAATGCCTAAGCGTGAAGCAGAAAGCGCCACACCTTGTGCATGATTTCCTGCGGATGCCGTTACAACGCCGTGAGATTTTTGCTCTTCATTAAGACCTGCAATCATCGCGTAGGCACCGCGCAGTTTGAAACTGTGTACGGGCTGGCGATCTTCGCGTTTCACTAAAATGGTATTGCCGACGCGTTCAGACAGTTTCGTCATGGTCTGCAATGGCGTGACCTGTGCGACCTCATAGACCGGCGCTCGAAGGACCGCGCGTAGGTATTCAGCCCCGCAGGGCTGGCTGGGCAGCACTTCTTTTTGCATATTTGTCGAGGAAGTCATGATTAGCCTCCCAGCTTAGATTTATCACGCACAGCGCCACGGTCAGCGCTGGTCGCCAACATCGCATAGGCTCGTAGCGCAAAAGATACCTGACGCTCACGCGCTTTTGGTGTCCATGCCGCATCGCCACGCGCCAGCTCTTGCTCACGACGATTCGCCAGTTCGCTTTCGGCAACGTCTAATTTAATGCAGCGCTGTGGGATGTTGATATCAATCATGTCACCGTCTTGTACCAATGCGATGATGCCACCGCTCGCCGCCTCCGGCGAAACGTGCCCGATCGACAAACCAGATGTACCGCCAGAGAAACGACCATCGGTGATCAGAGCGCAGCTTTTACCCAACCCCATCGATTTGAGATAAGTGGTTGGATAGAGCATTTCTTGCATGCCAGGGCCGCCTTTTGGGCCTTCGTAGCGAATAACTACCACGTCACCCGCCACCACTTTACCGCCCAGAATAGCGTCTACTGCCGCATCTTGGCTTTCATACACTTTCGCTGGACCACGGAAAATCAGGCTCTCTTTTTCCACACCGGCGGTTTTCACGATGCAGCCATCCTCGGCGATATTGCCATACAGCACGGCTAAGCCACCGTCTTGGCTATAGGCAAATTCACGAGTTCGGATACAGCCCTCTTGGCGGTCAGTATCCAGAGAATCCCAGCGGCATTCTTGCGAGAATGCTTTAGTGGTGCGGATACCCGCAGGACCTGCGGTATACATCTTTTTGACGCTTTCATCTTCTGTAACCATCACGTCATAGGCAGCCAGCGTTTCAGGCAGTGTCATCCCCAGAACGTTGTTCACTTCGCGATTTAACAGCCCCGCACGATCCAACTCACCCAAAATACCGATCACACCGCCTGCGCGATGCACATCTTCCATATGGTATTTCTGCGTACTTGGTGCCACTTTGCACAGATGAGGGACTTTGCGCGACAGACGATCAATATCCGTCATAGTGAAATCAACTTCGCCTTCCTGAGCCGAAGCCAACAGGTGTAGAACGGTATTGGTGGAGCCGCCCATAGCAATATCTAACGTCATGGCATTCTCGAATGCCGCTTTGTTGGCGATATTGCGCGGCAGCACACGGTCGTCATCTTGTTCGTAGTAGCGCTTGGTCAGGTCAACGATGCGCTTCCCTGCATTCAGGAACAGATCTTTGCGGTCTGCGTGGGTCGCCAGCAGAGAACCATTGCCCGGTTGGGATAAGCCCAGTGCTTCGGTTAAGCAGTTCATGGAGTTAGCGGTAAACATCCCAGAGCATGAGCCGCAGGTCGGGCACGCAGAGCGCTCAATTTGCTCGCTGTCTGCATCCGACACGTTCGGATTTGCACCCTGAATCATGGCATCCACCAGATCCAGTTTAATGATCTGGTCAGATAATTTGGTTTTACCCGCTTCCATCGGGCCACCGGAAACAAAGATCACCGGAATATTCAAACGCAAAGATGCCATCAGCATCCCGGGGGTGATTTTGTCGCAGTTGGAAATACACACCATGGCATCAGCACAGTGCGCATTGACCATATATTCAACGGAGTCGGCAATAAGCTCGCGGGAAGGCAGGGAATACAACATCCCGCCGTGTCCCATGGCAATACCGTCATCCACCGCAATGGTATTGAATTCTTTGGCTACGCCGCCAGAAGCTTCGATCTGCTCTGCAACCAGTTTGCCCAGATCGCGCAGATGGACATGGCCCGGCACGAACTGGGTAAACGAGTTAACCACGGCAATAATCGGCTTACCGAAATCCGCGTCTGTCATTCCCGTTGCTCGCCATAATGCGCGAGCGCCCGCCATATTACGGCCATGTGTGGTTGTTGCGGAACGATACTTTGGCATGCTTAATTCACTCCAGCGTGAGCCTGTGTTCAGGCTTTTATCTATTTATGCGGGCGGGAACGAACCGCCCGACTTGTCCTCGTCCTACTTCGAGCTACATGTGCGTTGATTGCCTGCAACTCGACGTATTTCGAGGTTATATTTTGGTTAATACCCTGTCTGTCACTTCAATTACTTCGCGTTGACTAAATCCAGCCAGCCCCATTGATCTTCAGTTTTGCCAGTGAACAGGCCAAAGAACGCTTCTTGAATCTGTTTGGTGATTGGGCCACAGCGACCAATACCCACCTGAATGCCGTCAACGCTACGTACCGGCGTAATTTCTGCTGCGGTACCAGACATAAAGACTTCATCTGCCAGATACAGAGATTCACGTGACATAACCTGCTCGCGAATTTCAAAACCGGCATTTTTCGCCAGCTTGATGATCGCATCACGCGTAATGCCCGGCAGTGCCGCTGACGTGAATGGCGGAGTGAAAATCACACCGTCTTTCACCATAAATAAATTTTCGCCTGCACCTTCAGACACATAGCCATGAACATCCAGAGCAATACCTTCCTGATAGCCATGACGACGTGCTTCAGAACCCACCAGCAGAGAAGAAAGATAGTTACCACCGGCTTTTGCCGCCGTTGGGATCGTATTCGGCGCGGCGCGATTCCATGAAGAAACCTGTGCGTCGATGCCCTGATCCAGCGCATCAGCACCCAGATAGGCACCCCATGGGAATGCGGCGATAATCACATCGGTGTTGTAACCTTCCGGTGGGTTTACGCCCATACCTACGTCACCCACAAAGACCAATGGGCGAATATAGGCACTGGTCAGATTGTTCTTGCGCAGGGTTTCGCGGCAGGCTTCCATCAGTTCATCAACGCTGTAGGAAACAGGCATACGGTAAATTTTGGCGGAGTCGCGCAGACGCTGCATATGCTCGCGGTGGCGGAAAACAGCAGGGCCATTGTTGGTGTCATAGCAGCGCACGCCTTCGAATACGGAAGTTCCGTAATGCAGCGCATGAGACATAACATGCACTTTAGCTTCTGCCCATGGAACCATCTCGCCATTGAACCAAATGTAATCCGCTTTCTTAGTGGTCATTCTTTTTTCCTTGTTGCGTCTGATGCGCGATATTTAATTAATATTATTCGTTTCTAGTGCCAGCGTAGGCCGATAACTGGCCGCTTGTTGGTGAGCCGCGTGCGACTGCACTTCAACGCAAGCAACATCCATCAATTTACTCAACTGCGATGAAAGCAGGTTGATTGGACGCTGGCTAGACACCGTTAGTTCAATGTTCACACTGTCTGAATCCAACATCTGAGCCATATTCATAGCACAAACTTGGAAGCCACGGTGACGGATAACGCGGAGTACCCGCTCTAAAACCTCTGGGCGGAAACGTGCCTGAATCGCCAATTGATGTTGCAAGGATGTTAACTGCATCATGATATTTTCTCCATCATAGATTCATTGCCTGCGCCCGGCGGAACTAAAGGCCAGACATTCTCTAATTCGTCGATGGAGACATGGAGCAGGTACGGACCTTCGCTGTTTAACAGCGCATCCAGTGCGGCGTCGACTTGATCTTTACGGGTAATACGCTGGCCTGCAATGCTAAAAGCGCTGGCCAGCATTAAGAAATCAGGATTATCGGATAAGTTGGTTTCGCTGTAGCGCCCATCAAAAAACAGCTGCTGCCATTGGCGCACCATGCCTAACCGCTGGTTATCCAGCAAAACTATTTTTACCGGCAGTTTTTTACGTTTGATGGTGCCTAATTCCTGCACGTTCATCATGAAAGAACCATCGCCTGAAACACAGATAACCATATCGTCTGGGCGTGCCATTTGCGCACCGACAGCCGCAGGGACGCCAAACCCCATGGTGCCTAAACCGCTCGAGGTGATGAAATTTTCTGGACGAGTAAACTGCATATGCTGTGCAGTCCACATTTGGTGCTGGCCTACATCAGTAGTTACAACCGCGCTGGCGGGTTTACGGTCAGATAACTGCTTCAGGAACAACGGGGCATAAATAGCTTGGCCGGGATGATCGTAACGCCACGGATGCTCGGCCTTCAGGCCTATAACATCATACTGCCATTCCCCGATGCTTAACGGCTGACTCAGCGCTGGCAGCATGATATTTAAATCACCGCACAGCTCAACATGAGCCTGACGCAGCTTGCTCATCTCGGCAGGGTCGATATCCATATGAATAACTTTGGCATGAGGAGCAAAAGCGTTCAGCTTGCCGGTGACGCGATCGTCAAAACGCGCGCCCACCGCAATCAACAAGTCGCATTGCTGCACGGCCAGATTAGCAGCCTTGGTGCCGTGCATGCCTAACATCCCTAAATAGCATGGATGGTTGGCATCCGGTGCTCCCAAGCCTTTTAACGTGACTACCGCAGGGATGCCAGTCGCATTAACGAATTCGCGCAATGCAGGAACAGCCTGCGCCATCCCAACGCCACCACCGGCATACAACATCGGTTTTTTTGCCTGAGCTAACAACTCACACGCCTGCATTAAGCCGGTTTCACAGGCAGGCATGACTTCGGTAACGGCAGACAAATGCGCAGCCAGCTCACCTTCGGCCAGCTGAATATCTTTCGGGATATCGATTAAGACCGGGCCCGGACGCCCGCCCATCGCAACCGCAAAAGCTTCAGCCATGATCCCGGGCAAAGCATCCAACGACTCAACTAAAAAGCTGTGCTTGGTACATGCCAATGACAGTCCCAGAACATCAATCTCTTGAAAAGCATCAGTACCAATCAAAGCTGAACCGACTTGGCCTGTGATGGCAACAACGGGAACAGAATCCAGCATGGCGTCCGCTAAACCCGTAATCAGGTTAGTTGCGCCTGGGCCTGAAGTTGCAATGCACACGCCTGGTTTTCCGGTGGCACGGGCATAGCCAATGGCAGCGATCACGGCGCCTTGCTCGTGGCGGCACAGTAGGTGTTCAACACCACCGTCATACAACGCATCGTATACCGGCATGATTGCGCCACCTGGGTAGCCGAAAACTTTATCAACACCCTGTGCACGCAACGCTTGTACTACCCACTGTGCTCCATTCATAGCTTAATTCCCCGCCCTTTTACTGGGACAACAGGATTTTATTCTGTTAGCCATTTGCTGTTCCCCATCACTTTCTCATTGCGAAAAAAAACCCCCGGACCTTTCGGTGCGGGGGTTCTCGTTTGATTCAGACCTGATTTTTAAGCCTTTCTTCGTCCAAGTGCTGCCCCGCACGGTGGGATAATAATCACCACCACACTAATCACGACGAGGCTGAGTACTTGGACGAGAGTTTTCATAAATAGTTTTTTCTGTTGCCTTCTGAGCTAATGCTTAAAGAGTTATCACAGTTCTTTGCCGTCTGACAATAATTTTTTTGCGTAACCAATAAACAGAAACGGTTCAAATCACGTTCAATGATATGATTTAACATCATTTTATTGTGGTTTCTTCGGTCGAAATTTTTCTCCCTAAAGAAGCGCCTTGAGTATCTCGACCAAAAGAAATCAGCACAATGATTGCCACCGCAACACTGCCCGCAATAATCGCCATCGCCAAACCATAGTTCTGCCCATGGCTTTCAGCAATCGTCGCCTGAAGCGTCGCATTCACAGAAGCAATCAGGTTACCCAGTTGATATACAAACCCCGGTAACACCGCGCGCGTGTTGGCGGGAACCAGTTCATTAAGATAGGTAGGAATAACCCCCCAAGCCCCTTGCACCATGAACTGCATTAAAAATGCGCCAATGCCTAGCATGAGTGATCCCCCAGAGAACGCCCACAGAGGGATAACGGGTAAGGCCAGCGCCGCCGCAATAATAATCGCCTTCTTACGGCCAATTTTTTCAGACAATACACCAAAGAACACGCCACCGATAATTGATGCGATATTGTAGCTAATAGCGATGATACTGACGGTTTTAGGATCGAAACCATGCTGAATTTTCAAAAATGCTGGATACATATCTTGAGTGCCGTGGCTGAAGAAATTGAACGCAGCCATCAACAAGACAAGGTAGATACAAAGCTTCCAATGGCTCTTCAAAACGGGAAGAAGCGCTGTACTTTCTTTACGCTCACGAGCCGCCAGCCAAACCGGTGATTCAGGCACTTTAAAGTAAATAAATGGCAATAAAATAATTGGAATAGCACCAATCACAAACATGCCACGCCAGCCGACAATTTCAAATAATGAGCCATATACCACCGCAGCCAGTAGATAGCCGAAGGGGTAACCGGCCTGAAATATCCCTGACATTAATCCACGCGAGCGGTCTGGAATGGTTTCCATCGCCAAAGATGATGCAACTCCCCAGATCCCTCCCATCGCTACGCCATACAGTACTCTGAGCGCTAAGAACATGGTCAGGGATGGCGCTGCTGCGGAGAGTAGTTCGAAGATCGAAAAGAAGAGAATATTGACCATCAAGATCGGCCGACGACCGTACTTTTCGGCCGCTCGCCCAAACAGCAATGCGCCAATAGGTCGCACGGCCAACGTCAGCAATATCGCCAACGTGACTTCTTCCATGCCAACGTTAAAAGCCTTGGCGATATCGCTGAGTAAAAATACGAGGACGAAAAAATCGAAAGCATCGAGCGTCCAACTTAGGAAGCTCGCAATAGCAACGTTACGCTGCTGGCTTGACCAACCAAACATAATGAATTCCCTACCGTAGAGTATGAGGCGTTTTTATTAGCATTTTTATTAGAGACAGCGGCACAACCTGATACTTGTTATGCAGAATGTCGTTTTGTATTACTAATGTTAAATATAACCCTCTTAGCGACAAGGCCAAAATAATTAGCATGCTATCTTTGTTAAATATTGTATGTGAAATGTTAAGTTTTGTTGCCAGCATCAAATCCAGCTCGCAGTTTTAAGTCCACTACTCCTTTCAAGACAGCGAAATGCTGGAATCAATAACACAAAGCACATACCTCGTTCTGACACCACTCACTATTCGCCACATGATGGTCTTCAACATGGAGGTAACTATGTCAGTGGCGATGATTAATACCCGTGCAGCAATCGGCGTGCAGGCACCCGCGGTGAGCGTTGAAGCACACATCAGCACCGGGCTCCCCGGTTTTACATTAGTAGGTTTACCTGAGGCGACAGTGAAAGAGGCTAAAGACCGCGTAAGAAGCGCCATCATAAATTGCGGTTTTACGTTTCCAGCAAAACGTATCACGGTGAATCTGGCTCCCGCAGATCTGCCCAAAGAAGGTGGACGCTATGATCTTCCCATTGCAATCGCCATTTTGATTGCCTCTGAGCAGCTTAGCGCGACTTCTGTAGAAGGATTAGAGCTGCTAGGTGAGTTAGGTCTTTCAGGCGCACTACGGCGCATTCAGGGAGCAATCCCCGCCGCTATGGCCGCTCAGCAACATCAGCGCAAGCTAATCGCTCCAGAGGAAAATGAGGAAGAGCTTGGCCTGCTTGGAGAACAACAGCCTCATCTCATTGCCAATCATCTTCTGCAAGTTTGTGATTTCCTCAGTGGTAACTCACAGCTTCTACCACCGAAGGTATCCCGACTATCATCCATAGCCTCAAACACAAAAGACATGCGGGATATCATTGGCCAAGAACAGGCGCGCCGAGCATTAGAAATCGCAGCCACAGGCGGGCATAACTTACTGTTGTTAGGGCCACCCGGAACAGGGAAAACGATGTTAGCTAGCCGCCTCAATAGCATATTGCCACCGTTAACCACCGAAGAGGCTTTAGAGAGCGCCGCGGTTGCCAGTTTGGTACATCAATCAACCACGGGGCAATCTTGCTATCAGCGGCCATTTAGGACCCCACATCACAGCGCTTCAATGGCAGCACTCATCGGCGGGGGATCTTTACCAAGACCCGGAGAGATTTCTCTCGCACATAACGGCGTACTATTTTTAGATGAACTGCCTGAGTTTGAACGACGAGTGTTGGATGCTCTGCGCGAGCCGCTTGAGTCAGGCGAAGCATGCATCTCTAGGGCACTGGCAAAAGTCACTTTTCCTGCAAGAGTACAATTAGTTGCCGCTATGAATCCAAGCCCGACGGGGCATTACAAAGGCATTCATGCACGCACACCGCCACAGCAGATACTCAAATATCTATCTCGCTTATCAGGTCCCTTTTTAGATCGTTTTGACCTTTCTATTGAGGTGCCTCTGTTACCCGCTGGGGTTCTTAGCATTCAAAAACGCATTGGAGAAAGCAGCGAGGTTATTCGCCAAAGAGTATGTTTAGCACGAGAAAAGCAGTATCAACGATCGGGAAAACTCAACGCACATTTGGCAGGTAAGGAGATGGACAGGGTATGCTCACTGTCTCAAGAAGATGCAGCATTTCTGGAACAAGCACTCGAGAAGATGGGATTGTCGGTAAGAGCCTGGCACCGAATACTAAAAGTTGCTCGTTCTATTGCCGATCTTGCACAAAGTGACAACATCAGCCGAGCTCACATTGCAGAAGCGCTTAGCTATCGCTCAATGGATCGTTTGATCCAACACCTCCATCAGGCGCTGCAATAAAAAACGGGGCCCAAAGGCCCCGAGTTTTTAGTCATCACTATCAGTGTATTCTTCCACCGTATCCATCTGCGGTTTACCGCCGGATAAGGTGTGGAAACGCTTAGGACGACGAATGCGTGCAATGTACTTCGACCAAATTTTCTCTGCTTCTGTCGCGGGCTGACGTTCACCACGGCACACAGCAACAAAGAGTTGTTCTTCTTCGGTTTGTGGCTCACGAGTCCCTAAATCGAGCTCGTTAAACGCATAACCAAAACGCTCAAGAACCTGAGCTTCTTTAATTGTGAAATCGCCGTGGCGTGAAAAACCACGAGGATAATGTTTATTGTCAAAAAAACGATGATTGGTGCTGAAGCTTTCCGCCATCTGACACACTCCTAAATTTTCTTATTGCTGTACCACTTATGGCGCGGAGTATTAGTTAGGCTTGACAACGTGTAAAACAAAACATTTAAATCATCATGATTAATATTTTTATTGGAGAGGCAGTGGATAGCGAATTATTAAAAACCTTCTTAGAAGTGAGCCGAACAAGACACTTTGGCAAAGCCGCTGAAACCCTTTATCTAACACAATCAGCGGTTAGCTTCCGTATTCGTCAGCTTGAAACACAAGTTGGTGCAGATCTTTTCACTCGCCACCGCAATAATATTCAGTTAACCGAGGCTGGTGAACGGCTCGTTCCCTACGCAGAAAAACTGATGGAAACGTGGCTATTGGCTAAAAAAGAAGTTCTCAAGAGCCGACAGCACAAAGAATTATCTATTGGTGCTCCGGCAATGATGTGGGAATCACTGCTTATTTCATGGCTATCAGGCGTCTATAAACATAAGCCCGAACTCTTGCTTGAAGCCCGTATTGGACAACGGCATACCCATGTTCGGCAGCTGCATGAGCGTCATCTGGACTTACTAATAACAACAGAGATCCCAAAGATGGAGGAGCTATCAACAGAAAAAATCGGCGAGTTTACACTGCAACTGCTTACAACCGCAGGAGAAGAAACAACCGACGACCTTCCCTATATTCGCTTAGAGTGGGGGGCAGATTTTGCTCGTTTTGATGAACAGCTCACTAGCAACAATAATCCTCCGATTTTAACGACCAGCTCAATAGCGCTTGCCGAACAGGTCATGAGCCAAGTAGGAGGAAGAGCATTTTTCCCAGCACATTGGCATCCGCATCACTTTAAGGTTGATAACTCGCAGGAAGCTCTGACGCGGCCAATTTACGCCGTGTGGCTCCACAACAGTGACAGGAAAGAAGAGATTAAGTATTTAACTCAGTCATTGATAAATTATCATCTAGCGCAGCCAAAGTAATTTTTGGCATTGCAGAACACTAATGTTGGGGGGCGATAGTATGAAATTGCCCCAACAACTTAGTACATTTAGGTAGGAATTTGGGAAAAATGCTGAAGGGTAAGTCTTAATTTTAAGTTTTTTCTGCGCTAAAACGCAAAAAAGCCCTCCGCAAGCGGAAGGCTATTTGTATGGCAGGGGCGGAGAGACTCGAACTCGCGACACCCGGTTTTGGAGACCGGTGCTCTACCAACTGAGCTACGCCCCTAAAGAACGCTTACTATTATCCCCGCGTTCAAGCAGGCATAACATAAATAAGTGGCGGAACGGACGGGGCTCGAACCCGCGACCCCCTGCGTGACAGGCAGGTATTCTAACCAACTGAACTACCGCTCCACCGATTCTTTCTCTCACATCAGCATTCGTCTGATGTCAGTTTGTTCCCGCTATTTTCCGTGTCAGGGAAAAGGAACGAATTTAAAGCCTGGCAGTTCCCTACTCTCGCATGGGGAGACCCCACACTACCATCGGCGCTACGGCGTTTCACTTCTGAGTTCGGCATGGGGTCAGGTGGGACCACCGCGCTATCGCCGCCAGGCATATTCTGTTATTTGTACCGCTTTCTGTATTTCTACAGCTAGCCATACAAACCAATCTGTTCACAAGCCTACTCTTTGTGTTTTCGCGTCTCTGCGTCTTAAAACACCTTGGGTGTTGTAAGGTTAAGCCTCACGGATCATTAGTACTGGTTAGCTCAACGTATCGCTACGCTTACACACCCAGCCTATCAACGTCTTAGTCTTAAACGTTCCTTTAGGAGACTCAAGGTCTCAGGGAAGACTCATCTCGAGGCAAGTTTCGCGCTTAGATGCTTTCAGCGCTTATCTTTTCCGCATTTAGCTACCGGGCAATGCCATTGGCATGACAACCCGAACACCAGTGATGCGTCCACTCCGGTCCTCTCGTACTAGGAGCAGCCCCTCTCAATCTTCCAACGCCCACGGCAGATAGGGACCGAACTGTCTCACGACGTTCTAAACCCAGCTCGCGTACCACTTTAAATGGCGAACAGCCATACCCTTGGGACCTACTTCAGCCCCAGGATGTGATGAGCCGACATCGAGGTGCCAAACACCGCCGTCGATATGAACTCTTGGGCGGTATCAGCCTGTTATCCCCGGAGTACCTTTTATCCGTTGAGCGATGGCCCTTCCATTCAGAACCACCGGATCACTATGACCTACTTTCGTACCTGCTCGAGCCGTCACTCTCGCAGTCAAGCTAGCTTATGCCATTGCACTAACCTCACGATGTCCGACCGTGATTAGCTAACCTTCGTGCTCCTCCGTTACTCTTTAGGAGGAGACCGCCCCAGTCAAACTACCCACCAGACACTGTCCTCAATCCCGATTAGGGACCGGAGTTAGAACATCAAACATTAAAGGGTGGTATTTCAAGGTTGGCTCCATGCAGACTGGCGTCCACACTTCAAAGCCTCCCACCTATCCTACACATCAAGGCTCAATGTTCAGTGTCAAGCTATAGTAAAGGTTCACGGGGTCTTTCCGTCTTGCCGCGGGTACACTGCATCTTCACAGCGAGTTCAATTTCACTGAGTCTCGGGTGGAGACAGCCTGGCCATCATTACGCCATTCGTGCAGGTCGGAACTTACCCGACAAGGAATTTCGCTACCTTAGGACCGTTATAGTTACGGCCGCCGTTTACTGGGGCTTCGATCAAGAGCTTCGCCTTGCGGCTGACCCCATCAATTAACCTTCCAGCACCGGGCAGGCGTCACACCGTATACGTCCACTTTCGTGTTTGCACAGTGCTGTGTTTTTATTAAACAGTTGCAGCCAGCTGGTATCTTCGACTGGCTTCAGCTCCATCCGCAAGGGACTTCACCTACGCGCCAGCGTGCCTTCTCCCGAAGTTACGGCACCATTTTGCCTAGTTCCTTCACCCGAGTTCTCTCAAGCGCCTTGGTATTCTCTACCTGACCACCTGTGTCGGTTTGGGGTACGATTCAATGTTACCTAGAGCTTAGAGGCTTTTCCTGGAAGCTTGGCATCAACTACTTCATCACCGTAGTGACTCGTCATCACGCCTCAGGGTTAATAAAAGCGCGGATTTACCAACGCTTTCCCCCTACACGCTTAAACCGGGACAACCGTCGCCCGGATAGCCTAGCCTTCTCCGTCCCCCCTTCGCAGTAACACCGAGTACAGGAATATTAACCTGTTTCCCATCGACTACGCCTTTCGGCCTCGCCTTAGGGGTCGACTCACCCTGCCCCGATTAACGTTGGACAGGAACCCTTGGTCTTCCGGCGAGCGGGTTTTTCACCCGCTTTATCGTTACTTATGTCAGCATTCGCACTTCTGATACCTCCAGCAACCCTCACAGGCCACCTTCAACGGCTTACAGAACGCTCCCCTACCCAACAACACCTAAGTGTCGCTGCCGCAGCTTCGGTGCATAGTTTAGCCCCGTTACATCTTCCGCGCAGGCCGACTCGACCAGTGAGCTATTACGCTTTCTTTAAATGATGGCTGCTTCTAAGCCAACATCCTGGCTGTCTATGCCTTCCCACATCGTTTCCCACTTAACTATGACTTTGGGACCTTAGCTGGCGGTCTGGGTTGTTTCCCTCTTCACGACGGACGTTAGCACCCGCCGTGTGTCTCCCGTGATAACATTCTTCGGTATTCGTAGTTTGCATCGAGTTGGTAAGTCGGGATGACCCCCTAGTCGAAACAGTGCTCTACCCCCGAAGATGAGTTCACGAGGCGCTACCTAAATAGCTTTCGGGGAGAACCAGCTATCTCCCGGTTTGATTGGCCTTTCACCCCCAGCCACAAGTCATCCGCTAATTTTTCAACATTAGTCGGTTCGGTCCTCCAGTTAGTGTTACCCAACCTTCAACCTGCCCATGGCTAGATCACCGGGTTTCGGGTCTATACCTTGCAACTTGACGCCCAGTTAAGACTCGGTTTCCCTACGGCTCCCCTATTCGGTTAACCTTGCTACAAAATATAAGTCGCTGACCCATTATACAAAAGGTACGCAGTCACCCCATAAAAGAGGCTCCCACTGCTTGTACGTACACGGTTTCAGGCTCTATTTCACTCCCCTCGCCGGGGTTCTTTTCGCCTTTCCCTCACGGTACTGGTTCACTATCGGTCAGTCAGGAGTATTTAGCCTTGGAGGATGGTCCCCCCATATTCAGACAGGATGTCACGTGTCCCGCCCTACTCATCGAACTCACAACATATGCATTTTCAAGTACGGGGCTATCACCCTGTATCGCCGGACTTTCCAGACCGTTCCTCTGACACATACGCTGATTAAGGTTCTGGGCTGTTCCCCGTTCGCTCGCCGCTACTAGGGGAATCTCGGTTGATTTCTTTTCCTCAGGGTACTTAGATGTTTCAGTTCCCCTGGTTCACTTCGTTAAGCTATGTATTCACTTAACGATAGTGCAACGAATTGCACTGGGTTTCCCCATTCGGAAATCGTCGGCTATAACGCTTCATATCAGCTTACCGACGCTTATCGCAGATTAGCACGTCCTTCATCGCCTCTGACTGCCTAGGCATCCACCGTGTACGCTTAGTCACTTAACCTCACAACCCGAAGGTGTCTCTTAATGAACACGGTTACGAACCGGTTCAAGACAGCATTCAAGATTGCAAAAAATTGAGAGACTGCTTAATGCTAACTGTGTCAGTGTTTGACCGAAGTCATTCTCACAGTTGCTTAAGCTTTCAAATTTCAGCTTGTTCCAGATTGTTAAAGAGCAATATCTTAAACACGACTCGTTAGAATCATCTTTAAGATTTTTCGTTCATCAGAACGGGTGATAATGTCTTTCACTCATTATCGGAATGGCGTCCCCAAGGGGATTCGAACCCCTGTTACAGCCGTGAAAGGGCAGTGTCCTAGGCCTCTAGACGATGGGGACACGAAAATACCGACAAAGCTTTCACTTTCTCGTTTCGTATCAGCATGAGTCTTAAAACTCACAACATCAACAGGTGCTCTTGCTCATTAATTTCATCAGACAATCTGTGTGGACACTACACTTAACGCTATCTTTAGGTAAGGAGGTGATCCAACCGCAGGTTCCCCTACGGTTACCTTGTTACGACTTCACCCCAGTCATGAATCACAAAGTGGTAAGCGCCCTCCCGAAGGTTAAGCTACCTACTTCTTTTGCAACCCACTCCCATGGTGTGACGGGCGGTGTGTACAAGGCCCGGGAACGTATTCACCGTAGCATTCTGATCTACGATTACTAGCGATTCCGACTTCATGGAGTCGAGTTGCAGACTCCAATCCGGACTACGACATACTTTATGAGGTCCGCTTGCTCTCGCGAGTTCGCTTCTCTTTGTATATGCCATTGTAGCACGTGTGTAGCCCTACTCGTAAGGGCCATGATGACTTGACGTCATCCCCACCTTCCTCCGGTTTATCACCGGCAGTCTCCTTTGAGTTCCCACCATTACGTGCTGGCAACAAAGGATAAGGGTTGCGCTCGTTGCGGGACTTAACCCAACATTTCACAACACGAGCTGACGACAGCCATGCAGCACCTGTCTCAGAGTTCCCGAAGGCACTAAGCTATCTCTAGCAAATTCTCTGGATGTCAAGAGTAGGTAAGGTTCTTCGCGTTGCATCGAATTAAACCACATGCTCCACCGCTTGTGCGGGCCCCCGTCAATTCATTTGAGTTTTAACCTTGCGGCCGTACTCCCCAGGCGGTCGACTTAACGCGTTAGCTCCGGAAGCCACGCCTCAAGGGCACAACCTCCAAGTCGACATCGTTTACAGCGTGGACTACCAGGGTATCTAATCCTGTTTGCTCCCCACGCTTTCGCACCTGAGCGTCAGTCTTTGTCCAGGGGGCCGCCTTCGCCACCGGTATTCCTCCAGATCTCTACGCATTTCACCGCTACACCTGGAATTCTACCCCCCTCTACAAGACTCTAGCTGACCAGTTTCAAATGCAGTTCCCAAGTTAAGCTCGGGGATTTCACATCTGACTTAATCAACCGCCTGCGTGCGCTTTACGCCCAGTAATTCCGATTAACGCTTGCACCCTCCGTATTACCGCGGCTGCTGGCACGGAGTTAGCCGGTGCTTCTTCTGCGAGTAACGTCAATCACTGTGGTTATTAACCACAATGCCTTCCTCCTCGCTGAAAGTACTTTACAACCCGAAGGCCTTCTTCATACACGCGGCATGGCTGCATCAGGCTTGCGCCCATTGTGCAATATTCCCCACTGCTGCCTCCCGTAGGAGTCTGGACCGTGTCTCAGTTCCAGTGTGGCTGGTCATCCTCTCAGACCAGCTAGAGATCGTCGCCTAGGTGAGCCGTTACCCCACCTACTAGCTAATCCCATCTGGGCACATCTGATGGCGTGAGGCCCGAAGGTCCCCCACTTTGGTCCGAAGACATCATGCGGTATTAGCTACCGTTTCCAGTAGTTATCCCCCTCCATCAGGCAGTTTCCCAGACATTACTCACCCGTCCGCCGCTCGTCACCCAGAGAGCAAGCTCTCTTGTGCTACCGCTCGACTTGCATGTGTTAGGCCTGCCGCCAGCGTTCAATCTGAGCCATGATCAAACTCTTCAATTAAAAGCTTGATTTGCTTAAACAAGTTAAGCGATGCTCGAAAATTAACTTTCGTAATAATTCAACTAAATGAATTACTGCTTGGTCACTCTTCAAGACTTTAATATTTTATCGTCCGAGGACGTTAGATATTGTCTTGTGAGTGCCCACACAGATTGTCTGATAAATTGTTAAAGAGCGACGCCAATCAAACGTTAGTTATCATTGACGTGGGCTGCGCATACTACGCTTTTAGCCCGAAGAGTCAAGCATTTATTTTTCAACAAACTGCATAACTCATTAAATCTTCTTACTGCCCAAGCGATGTTTGCATCGTTATTCCCGGTCAGTGGTGGCGCATTATAGGGACTTCTCAGCAGGTGACAAGTGTTTATTTCATAAAACTTTCTGAATGCATAATATTTCAACATTAAGCTTAAAAAACGTAAAATACGCGCCACTTTTAACCGAATAAAGACATTGCGGTTTGCTTTTGTAGGATAAAATAAGAGTGAAACAAAGGTAATTATGCCAGATAGGACCTAAAGCCATGCAACTCAACGCACAACAACAAGCTGCACAACGCAACCTTTCTTATCTCTTAGCAGAAAAGATCGGTCAGCGTATTCTCTCTGGAGAATATAAGGCAGGCAGCATCCTGCCGGGGGAGCTCGAGCTTGGAGATATTTATGGTGTCAGCCGTACTGCCGTTCGTGAAGCAGTAAAAATGCTGGCAGCTAAAGGGATGGTATTGCCTCGCCCAAGAATTGGTACTCGTGTTATGCCAAGCAGTAACTGGAACTTCTTAGATCAGGAGTTATTAACTTGGTGGTTAACCCGTGAGAATTTCGAGCATGTAAAAGAACACTTTTTAGTTCTGCGCCACGCACTGGAACCACAGGCCTGCCTATTAGCGGCACTCCATGCCTCAGAAGAGCAGAAAACTGAACTCAATACATTAATGGAAGAGATGCGCGAATTGAATAACCGCTTTGACCGCGAGCGCTGGATCAAAGTTGACGTTCAATTCCACCAGCTTATCTATAAGGCCAGTGCGAATCCTTTCCTGACTTCATTCGCCAACCTGTTCAGTTCAGTTTACCAAAGCTATTTCCGCGCAATTACCGGTGATGAGGTCATAAAGCTCAGTCTTCATCAGGCTATTGTTGATGCAATTTTGACAGGAAACAGTATGGATGCATTTATTTCCTGTCAGGCTCTGCTAGGACAAAAACACGACTAAACGGTATACCTATGACAAAAACTGCCCGTAGTATGGCTGGCTTACCTTGGATTGCCGCCATGGCTTTTTTCATGCAAGCCTTAGACGCAACCATTCTGAATACAG
Source organism: Obesumbacterium proteus (assembly GCF_001586165.1). NCBI lineage: Bacteria > Pseudomonadati > Pseudomonadota > Gammaproteobacteria > Enterobacterales > Hafniaceae > Obesumbacterium > Obesumbacterium proteus. The sequence continues at coordinate 501,916 of NZ_CP014608.1, forward strand.
CTATTCCCTCTATTGCGCGTAGTTTGGATCGCTCCCCGCTGGCCATGCAATCTGCCATTATCAGCTATACGCTGACAGTTGCGATGTTAATCCCCGTCAGCGGGTGGGTTGCAGATAGATTTGGTACCCGCAAAGTTTTTATCTTCGCGGTTTCTCTGTTCTCACTGGGTTCTCTATCCTGTGCATTGTCAGGCTCCCTGACGATGCTAGTCTGCTCACGCGTGCTTCAAGGCATTGGCGGCGCAATGATGATGCCGGTTGCGCGATTAGCACTACTACGAGCCTACCCTCGTAGTGAATTATTACCGGTTTTAAACTTTGTCACGATGCCAGGGCTGATCGGGCCGGTAGTCGGGCCGATGCTCGGCGGTTGGCTAGTCACGGTGGCAACCTGGCATTGGATTTTCCTAATCAATATTCCTATCGGTGTTGCAGGTATTTTTTACGCCCGTCGCTATATGCCTGATTTCAAGACCCCAACCCGACGCTTCGACTATATTGGCTTCTTAATTTTTGGGCTCAGTTTGGTTTGTCTCTCAACCGGTATGGAGCTTTTTGGCGAGAACGTGCTGCCGGTCATCTATGCATGGCTGATTCTGTTCGCTGGTATTGCTCTACTATTTACCTATGTTCTGCATGCTCGTCGCCATCCGCAGCCGCTGATTGATTTACCGCTCTTTAAAACGCGGACATTCTCCATCGGCATCGTAGGCAACGTAGCTTCCCGATTGGGTACGGGATGTATCCCGTTCTTAATGCCATTAATGTTACAGGTCGGTTTTGGATACTCAGCCATTATTGCTGGCTGCATGATGGCACCAACGGCGATAGGTTCGATCATTGCTAAATCAACGGTTACCGGTGTATTACGTCGATTTGGCTATCGTAAAACGTTGGTCTGCGTAACGATGATTATTGGGGTGATGATTGCGCAGTTTTCACTGCAAGATCCTGACATGCCGTTATGGATGCTGGTTTTGCCGTTATTCTTGCTAGGGATGGTGATGTCGACGCAGTTCACATCGATGAACACCATTTCGTTGGGTGATTTAACGGATAAAAACGCCAGCGCGGGGAATAGTGTTCTCGCGGTAACCCAGCAACTATCTATTAGCTTTGGGGTTGCAGTCAGCGCTGCCGTGTTGAGATTCTATGACTCCCTGTCATTTGGCTCGTTAGTCGATCACTTCCACTACACCTTTATTACTATGGGCGTAGTCACTATTTTCTCTGCGTTGATCTTCTTAATGCTGCGCCCTACCGATGGCGATTCCCTTATCAAGGGCCGTAAAGCGCAGCTGCGTAGAAAAAGCCGTGATGCTAAATCTGCCCAACAGAATCCCTAACCATTAACTCTGGCGTTAAAACCAGAGTTTGCGGTTCGAGATCAAGATGCATAAGACGATGTAAAAGCGTATCGACGGCCAATTCACCCAGCTCATCTTTGGGCTGGTGAATGGTGGTTAACGGCGGAGAAAGGTATTGCGACATCTCGATATCGTCGTAGCCAACCACGGCCACATCGCAACCAACTTTAAGCCCTGCTCGGTACAACGCCTGATAGACCCCAACCGCCATAGCATCATTACCCGTGAAAACAGCATGCGGCGGCTCTGGCAAAGCCAACAGTTGATTCATGGCATCAACACCACCAGAAAATTCAAAATCACCAAATATTACGTATTCATCAGGGATCGCAATGCCTGCCTGCTGCATTTCATAACGGTAACCTTCCAAGCGCTCCCAAGCCGGCGTTTTATCTTTTGGCCCCGCAATACAGGCAATCTTGGTATATCCGCGCTCTAATAGATGGCGTGTCGCAATTTTCCCACCGAGAAACGAGTTGTCTTGAATAACATCATTCGGACCATCAAAGACGGCCCAGTCCATCATCACGGTGGGCAACGATGGATATCGGCTCAGCATTTCGCGCGCAGGACGATAACTTTCGGTGCACATCATCAATAGCCCATCAACTCGCTTTTGTAGCAGAGTTTCAAGGCTCTGATTCATACGAGCCAAATCGCCTTCGGTATTACATAAAATCAAACTATAGCCGCGCTCGTAACAGCTGCGCTCAACGCCGCGTACCACTTCAGCAAAGAAGGGGTTGTTACTGGTTGTCACCAGCATGCCGATGGTTCGAGTTTGATTCAGCTTTAAACTGCGTGCTAAAGCAGAAGGGGCGTAGTTAAGCTCTTGTACCGCAGACAACACTTTGTCGCGCACGCTGTCGCTGACAAAGCGGTTGTTGTTAATGACATGAGAAACTGTTGATGTTGATACGCCCGCTAAGCGGGCGACGTCTTTCATGGTGGTCACTCAGAGCTACTCCTAATACTGCGACTCTTAGTGTGACTGGAGAAAAGAATCAATCTCTTTGCGCCAAGGAACGGAAGGTTGAGCGCCTTCACGCGTCACGGCGATAGCGGCCGCCGCATGAGCGAAACGCACCGCGGCATTAATTTCAGTGCCTTCCAGCAACGCTGTCACTAAAGCACCGTTAAATGTATCGCCCGCAGCGATAGTATCAACGGCTTTTACTTTAAACCCAGGAATCGTTTTACCTTGTTGATTTTGGCTCAACCATACACCTCGACTTCCTAAGGTAATCAGCACGGTTTTAATGCCTTTCTGATGCAGAACTTCAGCGGCTTGCTGAGCACTCGCATCGTCTTTAATCGCGATACCTGTTAGCTTTTCAGCTTCTGTTTCATTAGGCGTGATGACGTCAATATTAGAGAGTAAGTCATCAGGCAGCTCGCGAGCAGGCGCCGGATTCAAAATAACCTGCGTATTATGCTTACGCGCTAATTGTGCCGCAGCCATAACCGTTTCCAGCGGCGACTCTAGCTGCATAAGCAATGCATCGGCATTTTCGATCAGCTTTTGATGCTTAGATAAATAATCAGGCGTTACCGCGGCGTTAGCGCCCGCGCTAATCCCAATCACGTTCTCACCTTCCTGATTAACAAAAATCAGCGCGACACCGGTGGTTTCACCGTCGACAGCTTCAATAGCTTGAGTATTGATACTATCGCTAGAGAGTTGCTGGCGAATACGTTCACCAATGTCATCCTGACCGACGCAGGCAATAAAGGAAATATCGGCACCGCTACGACCGGCTGCTACCGCTTGGTTAGCACCTTTACCACCAAAAGCCACTTTATACTGCTGACCTAAAACGGTTTCTCCCGGACGCGGGAAATGCTCGATATTTAGGATATGATCAGCATTAATACTGCCCAATACCACCAGTTTGCCTTTTTGCATCTTGCTCAATCCCTTAAATGTACGCCACCACAGGGGACCTGCAGCGGCGCTATTGTATTACTTGGTCACTGGATTACTCGGTAACCAGTTTCAGCTCAACAGGAATATTGGCTGGCACTTTTTCGCCTTTCAATACTTTATCTGCTGTTTCTACGCCAATCACGCCAATTTGCTCAGGCTGTTGAGCTACAGTTGCACCCAGTTTGCCACGCTGAACCGCTTTCACGCCGTCGGCGGTGCCGTCAAAACCAACCACCAGCACATCAGCTTTACCTGCGGTTTGCAGCGCACGCAGTGCGCCTAAAGCCATTTCATCGTTCTGTGCAAACACGGCTTGTACCTGTGGGTGTGCCGTTAGCAGGTTCTGCATAACGTTCAGACCTTTGGTACGGTCAAAGTCAGCAGGCTGGCTGGCCAGCATATTGAATTTGTGTTCTTCCTGCGCTTGCTTGAAACCTTCACCACGTTCACGCGCGGCAGACGTTCCCGCAATACCTTCTAACTGAATAACTTTGGCATTATCGCCTAATTTCTTGGCGATAAACTCACCCGCGGCCTTACCACCCGCAGCGTTATCAGAAGCGATATGGCTTACTACAACGCCTTTATTCGCCGCACGGTCCAAAGTAATAACCGGAATTTTGGCCTGATTAGCCATCAGAATCGCATTACCAACCGCATCAGAGTCGGTTGGGTTAATCAGCATCAGTTTGGTGCCACGTACAGTTAAGTCCTGCACGTTAGCCAGCTCTTTCGCCGGGTTATTCTGAGAATCCAAAATTACCAGCTTGTAGCCTAATTTATCGGCTTCTTTCTGCGCACCGTCTTTCATGGAAACAAAGAACGGGTTATTAAGCGTGGAGACCACCAGCGCGATAGTGTCTTGCGCCATCGCATTTGCGCTCAGAGTGGCACTTAAAGCCGCAGCGGAGATCAGTGTTGCCAGTTTTTTCATATTCATTATCGTCGTTTCCTGTAGGGGAGATTATTTGTTGCTTTTGTTGTCTACCAGAACCGCCAGCAAAATAACCACTGCTTTAACGATCATTTGGTAGTAAGACGAAACACCCAGTAAGTTCAGACCATTATTCAGGAAACCTAAGATCAATGCGCCGATCAATGTCCCCATAATGCGGCCTTTACCACCCGCCAAACTGGTTCCTCCCAGTACAACGGCGGCAATAGCATCCAACTCATAGCCTGTACCCGCCGTTGGCTGTGCTGAGGAAAGACGAGCAACCTCGATAACACCGGCCAAAGCAGAGAGCAAACCACACAGCGAATAAACAATAATTTTTACACGGTCAACGCTAATACCTGACAGGCGGGTTGCCGACTCATTGCCACCCAACGCATAGATATAGCGGCCAAGGCGCGTGTGATGCAGCATGTACCATGCCAGAGCAAACACAATCACCATCAGCCAGATTGGGGTTGGGATCCCTAGAGGGCGACCAATACCGAACCAACCGAACAGATCTGCCGCATCCGAGAAGCCCGTATTTATCGGGCTACCGTTGGTATAGACCATGGTCACACCGCGTAGCAGCAACATCATGACTAACGTTGCAATAAAGGCCTGCACTTTGCCTTTGGCGACAATAACCCCCGTGCATCCACCTATAGCGGCGCCAAGAGCTAGGGCAGCAAATACGGCAACAAAAGCGTTAACTTCAAGCCCAACAATAGAAGCGGCAACGGCACCGGTGATCGCTAGCAACGATCCGACGGATAAATCAATGCCCGACGTTAGGATCACCAGCGTCATCCCCACCGCCATAATGGCGTTGACCGATGTTTGCTGCAAAATGTTGAAGAGGTTATTGAGCGTAAAGAAATTTGGGCTCATTGAGGATACAACCGCAATCAGCACCAGCAGGGCGATCAGCGACTTTTGCTCCAGCAATAATGTTTTTAACTGATCTTTACTAAACCCACCTTGCTTCTGGGTTGTCTGGGTGTTCATCTGCGATTACTCCTGCTTCACGCCGTATTGCTTGCCAACGGCGGCTGCCATCAGCACTTCTTGGGTTGCCTGTTCAATTGGGAATTCCCCACTGAGATGGCCATCATGCATCACCAAAATCCGATCACTCATACCAAGTACTTCTGGCATTTCAGAGGACACTAAAATGATGCTTAGCCCTTCTTGTTTGAACTGGTTAATGAGTTGGTAAATCTCTTTTTTAGCACCGACATCGACGCCACGCGTTGGCTCATCAAGAATCAGTACTTTTGGACGCGTCATCAGCCCTCGAGCAATCGCCACTTTTTGCTGATTACCACCGGAGAGCAAACCAATGGGCTGATCCATCGACGGCGTTTTCACATTAAACAGACGCATAAAATCGCTAACGGCTTCCTGCTCTTCAGCATGCTTTAGAGAACCATTCGCTCGGCTGAAATAGCGTAATGCGGTAAGAGACATGTTCTCTTTCACCGACATTCCCAGCACTAAGCCATCACGTTTACGGTCTTCAGAAATATAAACAATGCCGTTTGCCAAACCATCCTGCGGTGAGTGTGTGACCACCTCACGCCCATCAAGCGTGACAAAACCCTGTTTGCGCGGTAATGCACCGTACAGGATTTTCATTAATTCGGTACGCCCTGCACCCATCAAGCCAGAAACACCAAGGATCTCGCCGCGATACAGATCGAAACTGACGTTTTCAACGCCAGGCCCATACAGGCCTTTTACCTGCAAGCGTAATTCACCACGTGGCTGATTCAAACGCGGATACTGTTCTTCCAATTTGCGACCAACCATCATCTCAATCAGTGAATCTTCTTGCAGCTCACTAACCGGGCGTTCAGCAATGAACTGACCGTCACGAAAAATCGTAACGTCATCGCAAATTTCAAAGATTTCTTTTAGACGATGGGAGATATAAACGATGCCACGGCCTTCTGCCTTCAGCTCCCGAATCACTTTAAACAGAGACTCGGTTTCGGTGTCTGTCAGCGCATCGGTAGGTTCATCCATGATGATGACCTTAGATTCAAAGCTCAGCACCTTGGCAATTTCGACCATTTGCTGATCGCCAATCGATAAATCACCCACCAGCCGATGGCTGCTGTAGCTGATATTGAGGCGAGCCAGCAGCTTGTCCGCTTCGGCATACATTTTCTTCCAATCAATACAGCCCAAGCGATTCACAAACTCACGCCCCAAGAAAATATTCTCGGCAATAGTGAGCTGTGGGATCAGGTTCAGTTCTTGATGGATGATGCCGATACCCGCTTCCTGAGAGGATTTAGGGCCGTTAAACGTGACTTCTTTCCCGAGGAAGTTTTGGGTGCCCGCATCTTTTTCATAGATACCGGTGAGAACCTTCATCATGGTGGACTTACCCGCGCCATTTTCCCCCACTAACGCCATGACACGTCCGGGATAAACATTTAGCGCAGCACCAGATAGGGCTTTAACGCCGGGAAAGCTTTTATCAATGCCTTTTAAGGCTAATAACGGTTGCATAGCGGCCTCAGAAGGTTACGCCAGAATAAAGCAGCACATTCGCATACGGAGAACACTCTCCGCTGCGGATCACCGCCTTACTGGTGGAGCTCAGCACTTTAAATTGCTCATGGCTGACATACTCCACGGTGATGGTATTTCCCTGGTGTTGTTCTAGTTGTTTCAAATTAGCTAATAACTGCTGATGGATTTCGGCATTTTTGCCCGGCATCTCTTGCGCAATAACCGCTTTTTCAACCTGCATTTCTTGTGTAATCACCCCCACAACCTGAAGAAAACTAGGAACACCGTGGGTTAACGCCAAATCGATGCGTTGAGTTGAATCAGGGATCGGAAGCCCTGCATCACCCACCACAATGGCGTCGGTATGACCTAAACGAGAGATGAGATAAGAAATCTCGGAATTGAGTAAGGTGCCTTTTTTCATTTTCTGCTCCATCAGCGAAACGTTTCGCTTGCAAGAATTCTAGGTGCTAATGAATGGCTGGCAACTAATAAAGTTGAGATTTGTGATCGCTATCGAAACGTTTCGATAGCAGAAGCGTTTCAGCGGATTTTGATAATTTGTATAAGAAAGGACAAAGAATAAATATGCTGAGATTCGTAGATATTTCGAACGCCTACAATCTTAGCATCTCTATGAAGCTTCTAAAGTAGGCGTCCGATAAGGGGGAACCAGAGCGTTCCCCCTTAACCCGCGCTCTTTATCCGAGATGGCATTTTCGCGCCGGGTCGGCATGCGCCATTCCTTGGCGCCTCCTCCCCTAGCGGCAACGTCCTGTTGCCGCTGCTCTGTCTACGATTTTATTCAAAGACATTTCACCAATCGACCTAAATTTCCACCTGTGTTCCAAGCTCAATCACGCGGTTTGGCGGGATCTCAAATTGGTCAGCAGCCTGTAGCGCATTTCGACTTAATGCCATAAACAGTTTGCCACGCGCTTTCAGATACCAAGGACGTTTGCCTAGAATCAGCGATTCGTGTGACATGAAGAACGATGTTTCCATCATCCGGCAAGGCAGGCCTTCTAATCCGCAACGGTGGAAAATTTCTTCCACGTTTGGCGTTTCTTTAAAGCCATAGCTCGCGACAACGCGCCAGAAAGTCGGGGACAGTTGCTCAATGGTGACACGACGAACGTTGTGAACATAAGGCGCATCTTCCGTGCGAAGCGTCAGTAAGATCACTCGCTCATGCAGCACCTTGTTATGCTTCAGGTTATGCAGCAACGCGAAAGGAATAACGTTCATCGCACGCGACATATACACAGCCGTTCCCTGCACGCGTACCGGTGGAGATTTCTCTAACGATGCAATCATCGCTTCCAGAGAATTACCGTGTTCATGCAAACGACGTAGCAGACGGAAACGCTCGCTTTTCCATGTTGTCATGATGATAAACATCACCAAACCAAGAGCAAGCGGCAGCCAACCACCGGAGAAGAACTTCAGGGCATTGGCGGTAAATAGCGGGATGTCCATGCATAGCAACCCAGCAATCAGGATCATCACCACGAAGCGGTTCCAGTGCCAGTTTTTCACCGCCACGGTACAGCTGAGAATACTGGTTAATACCATGGTGCCTGTTACTGCGATACCGTAGGCCGCGGCCAGATTACTGGAGTGCTCAAAGCTGGCAATCACAATCACCACGGAGATATACAACGCCCAGTTAATAGCAGGGATGTATATCTGCCCTGCTTCCATATCTGACGTATGAATAATTCGCATAGGCGGCAGATAACCCAAGCGAACAGCTTGGCGGGTTAAGGAGAATACGCCTGAGATAACGGCCTGCGAGGCAATAACGGTCGCAAAGGTCGCCAAAACAAGAAGCGGGATTAGTGCCCAATCAGGTGCTAATAAGAAGAACGGGTTTTTGATCGCTTCAGGGTTTTTCAGCAGTAATGCGCCTTGCCCAAAATAGTTCAGGATTAGCGATGGGATGACAAAGAAGAACCATGCCAAACGAATCGGTTTCTTACCGAAGTGCCCCATGTCGGCATACAGCGCTTCAACGCCGGTAATAGACAATACGACCGCCCCCAGCGCAAAGAACGCCATGGAACGATGTTCAACGAAGAACCCAATCGCCCATTTGGGATTTAATGCCGTCAGCACCGCAGGATTGTCCATGATGCTGCGCGCACCAAGAATGGCCAGCGTCAGGAACCACAACACCATCACCGGCGCAAACAGTTTACCAATACTTCCCGTACCATGCTTTTGAATGAAAAACAGAATGGTAAGAACCAGCATAGAGAGAGGGACAATGTACGGATCAAGCGACGGCGCCGCTATCTCAAGGCCTTCTATCGCTGACATCACTGAAATTGCAGGCGTAATCACCACTTCCCCATAGAAGAAGCTGCCGCCTATTAACCCCAAGATCACTAAAACCGCCGTCACCTTAGGTGCAGTATTACGCCCAGCTAATGACATCAGGGTTAATATCCCACCTTCACCCGCGTTATCTGCACGCATGACGAAAGTCAGGTATTTAAGGGATACAATAAGGATCTGCATCCAGAAAATCAGTGAGAGAAAACCAAATACAATTTCTGGTTCAACATTAAAACCGTAGTGACCAGAAAAACACTCGCGTAAGGTATATAAAGGACTTGTACCTATATCGCCATACACTACGCCGATGGCGGCCAGTGTAACTGTCGTTAATGAACGTTTATGCTCTGAACTCATAACTTGTTTCTTTTGCTGGAACATCTATAAGCGATGCGCGTACTGACAGACCGAGCGCTCATAAAAAACGCACAGTATGCATAAATCAGCACAATTTCCTACTATTTAGATTAAAGGAAATATGACTGAGCCTGTGAAAACCGGCGTATAACAAGCTTAGAAAGCATTAAAAAAATCAACAAGCTAAGCTATGAAATAAAGCTGGTCAACGCTCCAAGAAGTCGATAAAACAAAACAATCCTTGTTATGAATGGGACTATTATGACGCAATCTAGCCAATTGGCCGAACGTATTTCGCGACTAAGCCATGCTTTGGAAAACGGACTTTACGAACGACAAGAAGCCATTCGGCTCTGTTTACTGGCCGCCCTATGCGGTGAAAGCGTATTTTTACTCGGCCCCCCAGGGATTGCAAAAAGCCTTATTGCTCGCCGTTTAAAATTTGCATTTCGTCATGCGCGCGCCTTTGAATATCTTATGACCCGCTTCTCCACCCCAGAAGAGGTCTTCGGCCCTTTATCCATTCAGGCGCTGAAAGACGAAGGGCGTTACCTGCGCTTAACTCATGGTTATTTGCCCGAAGCTGAAATTGTTTTCTTGGATGAAATTTGGAAAGCGGGCCCCGCTATCCTGAATACGCTTCTGACTGCCATTAACGAGCGCCGTTTTAGAAATGGGGACAGCGAAGAAGCCATTCCAATGCGCCTGTTAGTCACTGCATCGAATGAGTTACCAGAGTCAGACAGCAGCTTAGAAGCGCTCTATGACCGTATGCTCATTCGTTTATGGCTAGATAAGGTGCAAGAGAAGCAGAACTTCCGTGCCTTAATCACCAGCAACCAAGATGAGAACGCAAACCCAGTCCCTGAGGCATTGAGCATTTCAGACGAAGAGTTTCATGCCTGGCAGCCACAGATCGGCAAAGTAGCGCTCTCGACCCACTGCTTTGAGCTCATCTATCAGCTGCGCCAACGAATCAATATCTTAGACGATGCCCCCTACATTTCTGACCGTCGTTGGAAAAAGGCGCTGCGTCTTCTGCAAGCCTGTGCTTTCTTTAGCGGCCGCACCGAACTGGCCCCGCTTGACCTGATTTTGCTGAAAGACTGTCTATGGCATGATTTCGCCTCTCGCCAGATGCTTAATCAGCAGATTCAACAAATGTTGACCGATCAGGCTTATCAACAACAAAGCCTGCTGCTACAGCTACAGCAAACGGAAGCGAGCTGGCTTCAGTCTCAACAAGAACAAAGCCAGCAACAGGCCATGACGCTACCGGTGAAAACGGGTCTGTTTAACCGTAAACAGGCGCACTCTCTGCCGGATGATTTCCCCGTCGGTAAAGTCACCTTAATGCTGTTCAAGCCGTTAAAAATTCATGATATGCAGGTGACCCATATCGTCACCGACTCTGGCGATCTCTCGCGCTGGTTGCAAAAAGGCGGAGAATTCCGCGCCAAGCTTAACGGCATCGGTTTTGCTTTGCCGATTGATATCACCCTCGACGATAAGCACCAACTACAAATACGAGATGTTAGCTATCAAACCACCATGCTTTCGTTGCCGGGTAAAAAGAATGGGGATATTCCTGCCGATATTCAGGAGAAAATCCAACAGATCGAAAATACGCTGAGCGAACAGCGACGCCTTTTTGCCTCTCACCAGCCTTGCCTATTCGTAAGCAGCGATTGGCTTGCCCAGATTGAAGCGAGTCTGGCAGGCATTGATGAAAAGCTACGCACGCTGAAAGCGACACTGAAAGGCGGGTAAAATGCCAACTCTTGAAGCAGTTGAAGCCTTTTTGGTCGTGAATGAAAACGAACTGATGCAGGATTTTCTCATTGGTTTGATGGCTGCCCCACAGCTGGCGGTTTTCTTTGAGAAATTCCCACGCTTACGTTCGATCCTTGAAGGCGAGATCCCAAGCTGGCGCAATCGGCTGGAAAGGAGGATCAAAGAAACCTCCGTACCGGAGGATCTCGCACATGAGTTCACGCTTTATCAGCATCAGTTAGGGCTTCAGAGCACTGATTTCTTTCAGCAACTCTCTGAAACACTGGCCATATTACGTCAGCATGAATCGCCTTTTATCTATGAGGCTGAATCACTTTGCCCCGATGGTGCCACGCCGCGCAGCATTAGCTTTCAAACGCTATTCTTGCAACGTTGGCGATTAAGCCTGATCGCCCGAACCCTAACGCTTCATCATCAGGTCTTAGATGAAGAGCGAGAACTGTTACAAGCTGAGTTGCAACAGCGTATGCAAATCAGCGGGGCGCTGGAACCGGTGTTAGTCGATAACGAAAACGCGGCCGGCAAGCTTTGGGACTTAAGCAAGGGAGAGTTACACCACGGCGATTATCAGCTTATGGTGCAATACGGCGATTTCTTAGCTCAGCAGCCTGAATTGAAAAAACTGGCAGAGCAGCTCGGTCGCAGCCGCGCATCAACCGCTGAAGATAAGCAAAGCACCGAGCAAGAAGTGGCTCGCGTTATGGTACGTGAGCCCGCCATCATGCCCGAAGAAGTCAGCGGAATTCACCAAAGCGACGATATTTTGCGTCTTCTACCGACAGAACTCTCGATGTTAGGAATGGAAGAGCTGGAATTTGAGTTCTATCGTCGATTGCTGGAGAAACGCCTACTCAGCTATCGCCTGCAAGGCGACGTTTGGCGTGAACAAGAATTTCAGCGCCCGATCACCTATCAAAAAACCCATCAACAACCGCGCGGTCCTTTTATCGTCTGCGTGGATACATCGGGTTCAATGGGTGGGTTTAACGAACAGTGTGCCAAAGCCTTCTGTTTGGCGCTGCTGCGGGTGGCGCTTGCCGACAATCGTCGTTGCTACATCATGCTGTTTTCCAGCAGCGTGGTGCAGTATGAACTTACCGCAGACTCAGGCATCGATCAGGCCATTCGATTTTTATCACAGCGCTTTCGTGGCGGCACTGATTTAGCCCAATGTTTATCGTACACCGTGGCGATGATGAAACAATCGGCGTGGAAGCAGGCTGATGCCGTAGTGATCTCTGATTTTATCGCGCAACGACTGCCAGAGGATATGGTGAAACAGGTTCGCCAGCTGCAACAAAACAATAGCCACTGTTTTCACGCAGTGGCTATGTCTGAGCACGGAAAACCCGGCATTATGAAGATCTTTGATCATATCTGGCGCTTTAACACCGGGATCAAAGGGCGCCTATTAAGGCGCTGGAAACGTTAATGCTTAGAGAAGTGAGTCAATTTGGTCGCGAACTTCTGGCGACCAAACACCGCACTGTACCTGACCGATGTGCTGCTGTTTAAGCATCAGCATCACCAAGCGAGACTGGCCAATACCGCCGCCGATAGTCTGTGGCATTTCACCGCGAACCAGCGACTGATGCCATTCTAGCTTCATACGCTCTTCGTCGTCGGTCAGTGCCAGCTGGCGCTTCAGCGTCTCCGCGTCAACACGGATGCCCATAGAAGAAAGCTCGAACGCATCTTCTAACACAGGGTTCCACACCACGATATCACCGTTCAAACCCGCAAATCCTTCTTCACCAATCGACGTCCAGTCATCATAGTCTGGAGCGCGAACATCGTGCGCTTTACCGTGCGAAAGCTTTCCGCCGATACCAATCAAGAATACCGCTCCTAATTCTTTCGCAATGGCACGTTCACGGCCTTTTGCATCCAGATCAGGGAAACGGCGCAGCAGCGTTTCACTGTGGATAAAGTGGATCTCTTCTGGCAAAGAAGGTTCGATACCAAATTCAGCGGCAACTTCCGCTTCAGTCGCCTTCATTGCGGCGTAAATCTTACGGACGGTTTCTTTTAAGAACTCAGGAGTACGCTGGCCATCGCCCATAACGCGTTCCCAATCCCACTGGTCAACGAAAACCGAGTGAATTGGCGTCAGACGGTCTTCATCTGGGCGCAGCGCTTTCATGTGAGTGTATAAGCCTTCACCTGGGCCAAAGTCATGCATACCCAAGGTTTTGCGTTTCCACTTAGCCAAAGAGTGCACAACCTCAAAAGTATCTTGCGGCAACGTCTTCACTTTTACCTGTACCGCTTTTTCGCTGCCAGACAGGTTATCCTGAGTGCCATCACCTAAGCGGCTCAGAATAGGCGCTTGAACTTCAATTAAACCAAGCTGTTTTTCCAGCTGGCGAGAGAAGGAAGATTTCACGAAGCTGATTTGTTGTTGTTTTTGTATAAATTGTTTTTTCATTGCCGTTCTCACATTAACCTGTCTTTGTTAAAACAGATTAAGCAACAGAATGGCACCAAGATTCAATATCCAACAATAAATATTGCCTTTTAGGTTTTATTCCATCATTTTTAACCCGTTAAAAATAACTAATCGCTAAAAAAGAGGTGATAAATTGGCAGAAATTTACCAGATCGATAATCTCGATCGCGGCATTCTTAACGCTTTAATGGAAAATGCACGCACGCCATACGCTGAATTAGCCAAAGTATTCAACGTGAGTCCGGGCACCATTCATGTTCGCGTAGAGAAAATGAAGCAGGCGGGAATTATTACCGGAGCCTGTATACAGGTGAGTCCAAAGAAGCTGGGTTATGATGTTTGCTGCTTTATAGGCATCATTTTGAAAAGTGCCAAAGACTATCCATCGGCATTAGCACGGCTGGAGAGTTTAGAAGAAGTGGTTGAAGCTTATTACACCACGGGGCACTACAGCATCTTTATTAAAGTCATGACACGATCAATTGATGCGCTCCAGCACGTACTTATCAACAAGATCCAGACCATTGACGAGATCCAATCTACCGAAACGCTGATCTCCTTGCAGAATCCCATCATGCGCGATATTACGCCCTAAGTTATTTTCTTTCATACCCACATTATCCACAGGTAGATCCCAGCCCTTTCCCGGCGTACAATAGCCGCCTTTATAAAGGTTGGGATCATTATGGCTGATATTACTCTCATCAGTGGCAGTACCTTAGGTAGCGCCGAATATGTTGCTGAGCATCTGGCTGAAAAGCTGGAAGAGCAGGGCTATTCCACAGAGATACTGCATGGCCCAGAACTCGATGAAGTTCCCTTGCAAGGTATTTGGCTGGTGGTGACATCAACGCATGGTGCCGGTGAGCTTCCCGATAACCTCCAACCTTTATTCGAACAGATTGAAACTCAGCAGCCGGATCTTACTCAGGTTCGTTTTGGCGCGATTGGTCTAGGTAGCAGTGAATACGATACCTTCTGTGGAGGGATCAAAACTGTCGATCGTATTTTGATCGCGTTTGGTGCCCAACGGATCGGCGATATGCTGGAGATCGACATTACCAAACACGACATTCCAGAGGATCCCGCTGAGATTTGGCTCACGAAATGGGTCAAAGTTATCAATTAAGCGTACAAATTGTGCGATCGGTATGTGGATAAGTAGGCTTAAAAGGGTCTGATAACCGGTAGTTATCCCAAGAACAACCGGAGTACGTTTTTCAGCCTGTGTATAAAGTGCCATTTAGATCCCAGCTTATACGGAATGGGATCACCGATCATCCACAACCAATGATCCTTGATAGGATATTGATCTTAATATCGAAATTAGGCTTATCCACAGAGGATCGCGATCCTAGTAGTAAGATCTAATAAAGAGATCCTTAAATAAAAAGATCTTTTTAATACTTAGTGATTCTCCTACCCGTTTGACCTTCCTCTAAACTTGAGTAGAATCCCCACCCCAAGGCAAAAACGATCGTTCATAGCCTTCCGGTCTTCGCGAGGTGCAGTACCATGTTCTATCCAGATATCTTTGACGTCATCATTATCGGTGGTGGCCATGCAGGCACAGAAGCTGCAATGGCGTCCGCTAGAATGGGGCGACAAACTTTATTATTAACGCATAACATTGATACGCTTGGACAAATGTCTTGTAACCCGGCGATCGGTGGTATCGGAAAGGGACATCTGGTTAAAGAAGTCGATGCGTTAGGCGGCTTAATGGCAACCGCAATTGACCACGGCGGCATTCAGTTTAGGATACTAAACAGCAGCAAAGGCCCAGCCGTTAGAGCCACTCGCGCTCAGGCTGACCGTGTTCTGTATCGCCAAGCAGTACGCACCGCGTTGGAAAACCAACCCAATCTGATGATCTTCCAGCAAGCGGTTGAAGATCTGATTGTCGAGAACGATCGTGTTGTTGGTGCTGTAACCCAAATGGGTCTGAAATTCCGCGCCAAAGCCGTTGTATTGACCGTTGGAACTTTCCTCGATGGCAAGATCCATATTGGTCTGGAAAATTACAGCGGTGGTCGTGCTGGCGATCCTCCTGCGATCGCGCTGTCTCGTCGTCTGCGCGAATTGCCACTGCGCGTTAACCGTTTAAAAACGGGTACACCACCGCGTATTGATGCCAGAACTATCGATTTCAGCGTATTAGCTCCACAGTATGGTGATAATCCATCTCCGGTATTCTCGTTTATGGGTAATGCTTCTCAGCACCCAGAACAAATGCCGTGCTACATCACGCATACCAACGAACGAACTCATGACGTGATCCGTAATAATTTGGATCGTAGCCCGATGTATGCGGGGATCATCGAAGGGATCGGACCACGGTATTGCCCATCGATCGAAGACAAAGTGATGCGCTTTGCCGATCGTAATGCTCATCAGATCTTCCTTGAGCCTGAAGGGCTAACCAGCAACGAAATTTATCCAAACGGCATCTCAACCAGTTTGCCATTTGACGTTCAGATGCAAATCGTTCGTTCAATGGAAGGCATGGAAAACGCGCGAATTGTTCGTCCTGGCTATGCCATTGAGTATGATTTCTTCGATCCACGTGATTTGAAACCAACGCTGGAAAGCAAACATATCCAAGGTTTGTTCTTCGCTGGGCAGATCAACGGTACAACCGGTTATGAAGAGGCTGCCGCTCAGGGGCTATTGGCGGGTCTGAATGCGGGACGCTTTGCTAACGAAGATGAAGGCTGGTCACCGCGTCGCGATCAGGCCTATCTTGGTGTGCTGGTGGACGACCTGTGTACTTTGGGTACCAAAGAACCGTATCGCATGTTTACTTCTCGTGCGGAATATCGCTTGATGCTGCGTGAAGACAACGCCGATTTACGTTTAACCGCTATCGGTCGCGAACTTGGCTTAGTTGATGATGTGCGTTGGGCGCACTTCAACCAGAAGCTTGAAAATATTGAGCGCGAACGTCAGCGCCTGCGTGACATTTGGGTTCATCCAAACTCTGAGCATGTTGCTCCGTTGAATGAAATCCTAAAAGCGCCTCTTTCCCGTGAAGCGAATGGTGAAGATCTGCTGCGTCGCCCTGAGATCGATTATGCCAAACTGACAAAGCTTGCTCAGTTTGCGCCAGGCTTGGAAGACGAAAAAGCGTCTGAGCAGGTCGAGATCCAAGTGAAATACGAAGGCTATATTGCTCGTCAGCAGGAAGAGATTGAAAAACACCTGCGAAACGAAAATACGCTGCTACCCGCTGATTTGGATTATTCGCTGGTTTCTGGGCTGTCGAATGAAGTCATTGCGAAGCTTAACGATCACAAGCCAAGCTCAATTGGTCAGGCATCACGTATTTCTGGAATAACGCCTGCTGCCATCTCAATTTTGCTGATTTGGCTGAAAAAGCAGGGCCTACTGCGACGTAGCGCTTAAATCTGTCTAAAACCGCACCAAACAGTGCGGTTTTTTTATTGCTATGCTTCACTCTGTTCCGATTTAACTGCATCATACTGGGCTGGGCCTTTTAAGGCTGATGCCCATGTTTGACCGAGGATTCTTCAGTGCAAAAACAACTCGATACTCTGCTAGCTAAAGCTGGAATTTCGCTAACCGATCAGCAAAAACAACAGCTATTAGGGTATGTTGGTTTGTTGGATAAGTGGAATAAGGCTTATAACCTGACTTCTGTCCGCGATCCTAAAGAGATGTTAGTACGCCATATTCTCGACAGCATCGTGGTTAACCCTTTCCTGAAAGGCGACCGCTTTATTGATGTTGGGACTGGTCCTGGGCTTCCAGGGATCCCGCTGGCTATCGTCCGTCCTGAGTCTCATTTCACACTTCTTGATAGCTTGGGTAAACGCGTGCGTTTTCTACGTCAGGTGCAGCATGAGCTGAAGCTGACTAATATCGAGCCGGTACAAAGCCGAGTTGAAGAATTCCCCGCAGAGCCACCGTTTGATGGCGTCATTAGCCGTGCATTTGCCTCACTTCAGGATATGATTTCTTGGTGTCACCATTTGCCAAAGGCAGAAACTGGCCGCTTTTATGCGTTGAAAGGGGTTCGTCCTGATGACGAACTGGCGCAGTTACCTTCGGGGATTGAGCTGGTATCTGTTGAACGGTTACATGTGCCTACTCTTGATGGTGAAAGGCATTTGGTTATTCTTAAGGCAAACTAATTTTGTCTTTTGTCAAAAAAAGTTAAAAAAGTTACGGTTGAGAACTAATCATTGAATAGCTAAACCATTAGCTTGATAGGTTTCTTTTTTTTACTTTTATTTCACAAATAGCGCTATTAAACGACGATGCTCTTATCGTTTGCACGGTCTGTTTAGCAAACGAATTAATTAAATGCGCTATTTCTAGTTGGATTAAAGGTAGAAATAAACAATTAAAGATGTCTGGTTTGTCAATAATATGTTTATTTCTGGTTTGTGAAATGAAGCCTAAAGTTTTAATTTTTAACTTTATGATTTTAAATAAATTAAAGCGCTCATTTAGTTAAAACAGAGCAAAGACCACATGGTATATAAGACTTCTCTGTTTTTACTTTTGTGATCTGTGATCGCTCATATATTGTAACGGTGGAATTGTCGGACAAAGCAATGAGATATGGTATTCTGACAATTCTTAGTGATTGTCGTGAAAAGGTGAAAGTATTTAATTTATTATTCACTTTTTCGCTACTTATCCATTGAATTTGTTGGTATGCACCGTATAATTTGCTCGTTTTTCTAGCTTGACTCGGCTTCGTAAAGGAAGTTTTATTACGTCACTCAATCAGCATACCCCTAGAGGGGTACGGAGAGAGCAAACGTCATGTCTGTAACGCTTTATAGCGGCAAGGCAGCGCGAAAATTACTGGCTCTGCAGTTACTGACTTTTGTTCTGTTCGGCATCGGCTTTTCAGCTAAAGAGATAAGCTGGGGTTTTTCAGCCGTTCTCGGTGGCTTGTCAGCGTGGTTGCCTAGCGTCGTTTTCATGCTGTTTGCTTTGCGTCATCAAGCTCATACTCCAGCAGGAGGCCGAGTTGCATGGTCTTTTGCTATTGGTGAGGCGTTAAAGGTCGTCAGCACGATTGTTCTTATGATCGTGTCACTGGGGTGGTTTAAGGCGGCGTTATTCCCGCTTGGCCTGACTTATATCGCTGTGTTGGTTGTTCAGATCGTGGCACCAGCAATAATAGGTCGTAATAGCTGACCTGTTGTAAAACGGCCTTAAATTAAAACAGTTACCGTACTTAACTACTTAAAGGGTAAGAGGCATCATGTCTGCAGGAGAAATCTCTACGCCACAAGAGTATATCGGTCACCATCTGACACAGCTTCAGATCGGGACGGGATTCTGGTCGATCAACATTGACTCAATGTTTTTCTCCGTTGTCCTCGGCCTACTCTTCTTGGTTATCTTCCGCAAAGTGGCTAAAAACGCGACTAGCGGTGTTCCGGGTAAATTACAGTGTGCGGTTGAACTGGTTGTCGGCTTCGTCGATAGCAGCGTGCGCGACATGTATCACGGTAAAAGCAAGGTTATTGCCCCTCTGGCTCTGACCGTGTTTGTTTGGGTTTTCCTGATGAACCTGATGGACTTGCTGCCAATCGATTTCTTGCCTTACATTGGCGAGCATATCCTTGGTTTACCAGCGCTACGTGTTGTTCCAACGGCTGACGTAAACATTACGTTGTCGATGGCGCTGGGCGTATTTATCCTGATTCTGTTCTACAGCATTAAGATGAAAGGCGTCGGTGGGTTCGTTAAAGAACTGACCATGCAGCCGTTCAATCATCCTGTATTTATTCCAATCAACCTTATTCTGGAAGGCGTCAGCCTGTTGTCTAAGCCAGTTTCACTGGGTTTGCGACTGTTCGGTAACATGTATGCCGGCGAGCTGATTTTCATCCTGATTGCCGGTCTGTTGCCGTGGTGGTCACAGTGGGTGCTCAATGTTCCATGGGCTATTTTCCACATCCTGATTATTACGCTGCAAGCCTTTATCTTCATGGTTCTGACGATCGTCTATCTCTCGATGGCGTCTGAAGAGCACTGATATTTTTAATAACACTACTGCGTTTAAACTGAAAGAAACTGGAGACTGTCATGGAAAACCTGAGTATGGATCTGCTGTACATGGCTGCCGCTGTGATGATGGGTTTAGCGGCAATCGGTGCTGCGATCGGTATCGGCATCCTGGGTGGTAAATTCCTGGAAGGCGCTGCACGCCAACCTGACCTGATTCCTCTGCTGCGTACACAGTTCTTTATCGTTATGGGTCTGGTGGATGCTATCCCGATGATCGCTGTTGGTCTGGGTCTGTACGTCATGTTTGCTGTCGCGTAAAAGAGCCTTGGCTCTTCTACCGTAAAGAAACACATACCAATTAACTATTTAAGAGGCATTGTGCTGTGAATCTTAACGCAACAATCCTCGGCCAGGCCATCGCGTTCATTTTGTTCGTATGGTTCTGCATGAAGTATGTATGGCCTCCAATTATGGATGCCATCGAGAAGCGTCAAAAAGAAATTGCTGACGGCCTCTCAAGTGCAGAACGTGCGAAGAAAGATTTGGACTTAGCTCAAGCCAATGCGACCGACCAGCTGAAAAAAGCTAAAGCCGACGCTCAGGTGATTATTGAACAAGCGAACAAACGCAAAGCTCAAATCATCGACGAAGCTAAAGTAGAAGCTGAGCAGGAACGTAACAAAATCGTGGCGCAGGCGCAGGCTGAAATCGACGCAGAACGTAAACGCGCTCGTGAAGAGCTGCGTAAGCAAGTTGCTACGTTGGCTATTGCTGGTGCCGAGAAAATTATCGAACGTTCCGTGGATGAAGCTGCTAACAGCGACATCGTTGATAAACTGGTCGCTGAACTGTAAGGAGGGAGGGGCTGATGTCTGAATTTATCACGGTAGCTCGCCCCTACGCCAAAGCAGCTTTTGACTTTGCCGTTGAGCACCAGAACGTAGATCGTTGGCAGCAAATGCTAGCGTTCTGCGCTGAGGTGACCCGCAACGAGAACGTGGCTGAAATGCTTTCTGGTGCATTAGCACCGGAAACATTATCAAACCTGTTCATTGAATTGTGTGGTGATCAGCTCGATGAATCCGGCCAGAACTTTATTAAAGTGATGGCTGAGAACGGACGTTTATTAGTTCTTCCTGAGGTGTTGCAGCAATTTAATACGCTGCGCGATGCGCTGGAGGCCACGGTTGACGTGGAAGTTACTTCAGCAGCAACTTTAAGCGATGAGCAGCTGAATAAAATCAGTGCCGCGATGGAAAAACGTCTGTCACGTAAAGTGAAGCTGAATTGCAAAATTGATAAGTCTGTCATGGCTGGCGTGGTTATTCGCGCTGGCGACCTAGTGATCGACGGCAGTATTCGCAGTCGTCTGGAACGCTTGGCAGACGTCTTGCAGTCTTAAGGGGACTGGAGCATGCAACTGAATTCCACCGAAATCAGCGAACTGATCAAGCAGCGCATTGCTCAGTTCAATGTGGTGAGCGAAGCTCACAACGAAGGTACTATTGTGTCCGTGAGCGACGGTATTATCCGTGTTCATGGTCTGGCGGATGTTATGCAGGGCGAGATGATCGCGCTGCCAGGCAACCGCTACGCTATCGCACTGAACCTAGAGCGCGACTCTGTTGGTGCGGTAGTTATGGGTCCATACGCTGACTTAGCCGAAGGCATGAAAGTTAAGTGTACTGGCCGTATTCTGGAAGTACCGGTTGGTCGTGGCCTGTTGGGTCGCGTGGTTAACACCTTGGGTGAACCTATCGATGGTAAAGGTCCTGTAGACAACGACGGCTTCTCTGCCGTTGAAGCTATCGCACCGGGCGTTATCGAACGTCAATCCGTTGATCAGCCTGTACAGACTGGTTATAAGTCCGTTGATGCCATGATCCCAATCGGTCGTGGTCAGCGTGAACTGGTGATCGGTGACCGTCAGACCGGTAAAACCGCTCTGGCCGTTGACGCCATCATTAACCAGCGTGATTCCGGCATCAAATGTATTTATGTCGCTATCGGTCAGAAAGCTTCGACTATCGCAAACGTGGTTCGCAAACTGGAAGAGCACGGCGCATTGGCTAACACCATTGTTGTTGTTGCATCTGCTTCTGAGTCTGCTGCGCTGCAATACCTGGCTCCGTATGCCGGTTGTGCGATGGGCGAATACTTCCGTGACCGTGGTGAAGACTCGCTTATCATTTATGATGACCTGTCTAAACAAGCGGTTGCTTACCGTCAGATTTCCCTGCTGCTTCGTCGTCCACCAGGTCGTGAAGCATTCCCAGGCGACGTCTTCTATCTCCACTCCCGTTTGCTGGAACGTGCTGCGCGTGTTAACGCCGATTACGTTGAAGCTTTCACTAAGGGTGAAGTAAAAGGCGCTACCGGTTCACTGACGGCTCTGCCGATCATTGAAACTCAAGCGGGTGACGTTTCTGCGTTCGTTCCGACCAACGTAATTTCGATTACCGATGGTCAGATCTTCTTAGAATCTAACCTGTTTAACGCCGGTATTCGTCCTGCGGTAAACCCGGGTATCTCTGTATCCCGTGTTGGTGGTGCTGCTCAGACCAAGATCATGAAAAAACTGTCCGGTGGTATTCGTACCGCGCTGGCACAGTATCGTGAACTGGCTGCGTTCTCTCAGTTCGCATCCGATCTGGATGATGCAACCCGTAAACAGCTGAACCACGGTCAGAAAGTGACCGAGTTACTGAAACAGAAACAGTATGCACCGATGTCGGTTGCAGAACAGTCTCTGGTTCTGTTTGCAGCTGAACGTGGCTATCTGGAAGACGTTGAACTGGCTAAGATCGGCAGCTTTGAAGCTGCTCTGATGGCTTACGTTGAACGTGAGCACGCTGACCTGATGCAACAAATCAACCAAACTGGTGCTTACAATGACGAGATCGAGGGCAAGCTGAAAGGCATCCTCGATACCTTCAAGGCAACCCAGTCCTGGTAATACCGTTACGGCCTGATGGTTTTCGTTAAAGAATGCTGTCGGGCCGTAAGGTCTTGAGGAGAAGCAGAGATGGCCGGCGCAAAAGAGATACGTAGTAAGATCGCAAGCGTCCAAAACACGCAAAAGATCACTAAAGCGATGGAAATGGTCGCCGCCTCCAAAATGCGTAAAACGCAGGATCGCATGGCGGCCAGCCGTCCTTATGCAGAAACCATGCGCAAAGTGATTGGTCACCTTGCCCTTGGTAATCTGGAATATAAACACCCGTACCTGGAAGAGCGCGACGTTAAGCGCGTTGGGTATCTGGTGGTTTCTACCGACCGTGGTCTGTGTGGTGGCTTGAACATTAACCTGTTCAAAAAACTGCTGACGGATATGAAAAGCTGGAACGAAAAAAGCGTTGAAGTTGATCTCGCGCTGATTGGTTCCAAAGCAGCATCTTTCTTTGGTTCTGTGGGCGGTAATATCGTTGCACAGGTAACCGGTATGGGTGATCACCCTTCCCTATCTGAATTGATTGGGCCGGTAAAAGTGATGTTGCAGGCTTATGATGAAGGGCGTCTGGACAAACTGTATGTGGTGAGCAATAAGTTCATCAATACCATGTCTCAAGAACCTCAGATCCTTCAGCTGTTGCCGCTGCCACCGTCTGATGATAGCGAGTTGAAGAAGAAATCATGGGATTACCTGTACGAACCCGATCCTAAGGCGCTGCTGGATACCTTGCTGCGTCGTTATGTGGAGTCTCAGGTTTATCAGGGCGTCGTGGAAAACCTGGCCAGTGAGCAGGCCGCTCGAATGGTTGCGATGAAAGCCGCAACTGATAACGGCGGTAGCCTGATCAAAGAGCTGCAGTTGGTATACAACAAAGCTCGTCAGGCCAGCATTACCCAAGAGCTCACCGAGATCGTCGGTGGAGCCTCCGCGGTTTAAGCTAGGTTTTACGAATTACGTAGAGGATTCAAGATGGCTACTGGAAAGATTATCCAGGTTATCGGCGCTGTGGTGGACGTCGAGTTCCCGCAAGATGCCGTGCCTAAAGTGTATAACGCACTTGAGGTGAAAGGCGGTGCCACTAAACTGGTACTGGAAGTTCAGCAGCAGCTAGGCGGCGGCGTTGTACGCTGTATCGCTATGGGTACTTCTGACGGTCTGCGTCGCGGACTGGACGTTGTTGACCTGGAGCACCCGATTGAAGTCCCAGTAGGTAAAGCGACCTTAGGCCGCATTATGAACGTACTGGGTGAGCCAATTGATATGAAGGGTGATATCGGCGAAGAAGATCGCTGGGCTATTCACCGTGAAGCTCCAAGCTACGAAGAACTGTCTAACTCGCAAGAACTGCTGGAAACCGGTATCAAGGTAATGGACTTGATTTGTCCGTTCGCTAAGGGCGGTAAAGTCGGTCTGTTCGGTGGTGCGGGTGTTGGTAAAACAGTAAACATGATGGAGCTGATCCGTAACATCGCGATCGAGCACTCAGGTTACTCTGTATTTGCCGGCGTGGGTGAACGTACTCGTGAGGGTAACGACTTCTACCACGAAATGACCGACTCCAACGTATTGGACAAAGTATCACTGGTTTATGGCCAGATGAACGAGCCACCAGGAAACCGTCTGCGCGTTGCGCTGACCGGTCTGACTATGGCTGAGAAGTTCCGTGACGAAGGTCGTGACGTACTGCTGTTCATCGATAACATCTACCGTTATACCTTGGCCGGTACCGAAGTATCTGCACTGCTGGGTCGTATGCCTTCTGCGGTAGGTTATCAGCCAACGCTGGCGGAAGAGATGGGTGTTCTGCAAGAACGTATCACCTCTACCAAAACGGGTTCAATCACCTCTGTTCAGGCCGTTTACGTACCTGCGGATGACTTGACTGACCCATCACCAGCAACCACCTTTGCTCACTTGGACGCAACCGTGGTACTGAGCCGTCAGATCGCTTCTCTGGGTATCTACCCAGCCGTTGACCCGCTGGATTCCACCAGCCGTCAGCTGGATCCACTGGTTGTGGGTCAGGAACACTACGACGTGGCACGTGGCGTGCAGTCTATTCTGCAACGTTATCAGGAACTGAAAGATATCATCGCGATTCTGGGTATGGACGAACTGTCCGAAGACGACAAACTGGTCGTTGCTCGTGCGCGTAAAATCCAACGTTTCCTGTCACAGCCATTCTTCGTTGCTGAAGTCTTTACCGGTTCTCCGGGCAAGTTCGTCTCGCTGAAAGATACCATTCGTGGTTTCAAAGGCATTCTGGATGGTGATTACGATCATCTGCCAGAGCAGGCGTTCTACATGGTTGGCACCATTGAAGAAGCAGTGGAAAAAGCCAAGAAACTGTAACGCCTTGAGAGGAGGTTGATATGGCTATGACTTACCATCTGGACGTTGTCAGCGCAGAACAGAAAATGTTTTCTGGGCTGGTACAGAAAATCCAGGTGACAGGTAGTGAAGGTGAGCTAGGGGTTTTCCCTGGTCACGCCCCGCTGCTTACTGCCATTAAGCCTGGCATGGTGCGTATTGTTAAACAGCATGGTGAAGAAGAGTTCATCTACCTGTCCGGCGGTATCCTTGAGGTACAGCCGAGCTCGGTAACCGTGTTGGCAGATACCGCCATTCGTGGTCAAGACCTCGACGAGGCGCGAGCGATGGAATCTAAGCGTAAAGCGGAAGAACACATCAATAACTCGCACGGCGATGTTGACTATGCTCAGGCATCAGCGGAATTGTCCAAAGCGATCGCGAAACTTCGCGTTATCGAATTGACCAAGAAAGCGATGTAAGCAGACTCCAAATAAAAAGCGGCTGAAAGGCCGCTTTTTTTATTCTGAAAATAAGACTTTCCCCAGAGCAAATCTCGCCTAAACGTTGTGCAATTAACCTATTATTTGTCTCTGTTCGCAGACATATTTTCCCATTCTGCCCGCTGTTATTTATTATGTGTCTATTCCGCAGCCAGCGCGGCTTGCGAAAGTTTTGTGCTGAGAAATATGTAGTAATTCTGTTACCAAACAGGTTTACTTTGCCCATCAATTTGAATGAATCAGGTTGCTTATGTCTAACAGTTCTTTAAGCGTTGTTATTCTTGCCGCAGGCAAGGGTACTCGTATGTATTCCGATCTTCCTAAAGTGCTTCATCCTCTGGCTGGAAAGCCAATGGTTCAGCATGTCATCGATACGGCTTTAAAGTTAGGCGCACAGAACGTGCATCTGGTTTATGGCCATGGTGGGGATCTGTTAAAAGAAAAACTGTCAGACCAGCCGCTGAACTGGGTATTACAGGCCGAACAGCTGGGTACCGGGCATGCGATGCAACAAGCGGCGCCACATTTTTCTGATGATGAAGATGTGTTGATGCTGTATGGCGATGTGCCTCTTATTTCCGGTGAAACGCTGCAACGCTTGTTAGCCGCTAAGCCGCAAGGCGGTATTGGTTTGCTGACCGTTAAGCTTGCGGATCCTACTGGCTATGGCCGAATCGTGCGTGAAAACGACAACGTTGTGGGCATTGTTGAACACAAAGATGCTACGGCAGAGCAGCATAAAATCAATGAAATCAACACCGGCATTCTGGTTGCCAGCGGTCGCGATCTAAAACGTTGGTTAGGCAAACTTAACAACAATAATGCGCAGGGTGAATATTACATCACTGACATTATTGCCTTGGCGCATCAGGAAGGACACCGTATTGAAGCTGTTCATCCTGACCGTTTGAGTGAGGTTGAGGGCGTTAATAACCGTCTGCAACTGTCAGCGTTAGAGCGTGAATATCAATCTGAACAGGCGCAGAAATTGTTGTTAGCTGGCGTGATGCTGCTTGATCCTGCTCGTTTCGATCTGCGCGGTGAACTGATCCATGGCCGTGATATCTCCATTGATACTAACGTGATTATCGAAGGTACCGTTAAGCTAGGCGATCGCGTGCGCATCGGTACTGGCTGTGTGCTGAAAGACTGCGTTATCGGTGATGATTGCGAAATTAGCCCTTATACCGTGATTGAGAACTCTACTTTAGCGACGGAATGCACCGTTGGGCCATTCGCTCGTTTGCGTCCAGGCGCTGATTTAGCTGAGAAAGCACATGTCGGCAACTTCGTTGAAATTAAGAAAGCACGCTTGGGTAAAGGCTCTAAAGCTGGGCACCTTTCCTATTTAGGCGATGCGGAGATTGGCGACAACGTGAACATTGGTGCGGGTACGATCACCTGTAACTACGATGGCGCCAATAAATTCAAGACGATTATCGGCGACGATGTGTTTGTGGGTTCTGATACTCAGCTGGTGGCCCCAGTCACCATTGGCAACGGTGTCACGATTGCGGCGGGCACAACCGTAACGAAAAACGTGGCGGAAAAAGAGCTAGTCTTAAGTCGCGTTAAGCAAACACATATCCAAGGCTGGAAACGTCCGGTAAAGAAATAGTTGCTAAATAAGATAGGTTATCCCCGTTAAACACGGTTGATGATTACAACGGTAATCTATTTTGCACTGTGCCTTGTTTACCAAGGCGCAGAACAAAATAAGCAGTAAAAAATAATATCCCCACAGGGGAATCGCCCCAATCTCTACAGGCTCGGGGCACCAAATCAGATCGTAAGGACATCGACAGAGCAGTAAACAAAATGCTGTTCTTGTTATAGGAATCAAACACTATGTGTGGAATTGTTGGCGCAGTTGCGCAGCGTGATATTGCAGAAATCCTGTTAGAAGGTCTGCGTCGTTTAGAATACCGTGGTTATGATTCTGCGGGTCTGGCGGTCGTTGATCATCAGGGGCATATGCAGCGTATCCGCCGCGTCGGAAAGGTACAGGCTCTCAGTGATGCCGTAGCGGAAAGCCCAATGACCGGTGGAACCGGTATTGCGCATACTCGCTGGGCAACACACGGTGAACCCACCGAACATAATGCGCACCCGCATGTTTCTGAACATATTGCCGTGGTACACAACGGTATTATCGAAAACTACGAATCCCTGCGTGCGTTGCTGATTGAGCGTGGCTATCACTTTACGTCTGAAACTGATACCGAAGTGATCGCGCATCTCACCCATTGGGAGCAGCAACAGGCTGGCGGTTCGCTATTAGAAGTTGTTCAACGCGTTATCCCACAGCTGCGCGGTGCTTACGGTACCGTCGTGATGGATGCTCGTCATCCAGATGTACTGGTCACCGCCCGCTCAGGCAGCCCGCTGGTGATTGGTTGCGGAATGGGCGAAAACTTTATTGCCTCCGATCAGCTGGCACTGCTGCCTGTGACCCGCCGCTTTATCTTCTTGGAAGAGGGCGATATTGCTGAAGTGACTCGCCGCACGGTGAAGATCTTTGATAAAGAAGGCAATGCCGTTGAACGCGCAGAAATTGAATCCAACGTGCAATATGACGCGGGTGACAAAGGCGCATATCGCCACTACATGCAAAAAGAGATCTACGAGCAGCCGCTAGCCATCAAAAATACCCTTGAAGGGCGTTTTAGCCACGGTAAAGTGGATCTGAGCGAACTCGGTGAGAAAGCCGATACGCTGCTGGCGAAGGTTGAGCACATCCAGATTATCGCCTGTGGGACTTCATACCACTCGGGTATGGTGGCGCGCTATTGGTTTGAATCTCTGGCCGGTGTGCCTTGTGACGTGGAGATTGCTTCTGAATTCCGCTATCGCAAGTCTGCGGTACGTAAAAACAGCCTGATCATTACGTTATCTCAGTCGGGTGAAACGGCGGATACGCTAGCGGCTTTACGTTTGTCCAAAGAGATTGGCTATTTAGGCTCGTTGGCTATCTGTAACGTAGCCAGCTCGTCGCTGGTGCGTGAATCTGATTTGGCTCTGATGACCAAAGCAGGAACGGAAATCGGTGTCGCATCTACCAAAGCGTTTACCACTCAGTTAACCGTGTTGCTGATGCTGGTGGCGCGTATTGGCCGCCTGCATGCGATGCCTGAGCAGATTGAGCACGATATCGTTCACGCCTTGCAAGCACTGCCTGCGCGTATTGAGCAGATGTTATCGATGGATCAAGGTATTGAAGAACTGGCCGAAGATTTCATGGATAAACAGCATGCCCTGTTCCTTGGACGTGGCGATCAGTATCCCATCGCAATGGAAGGTGCTCTGAAGCTTAAAGAGATCTCCTATATCCATGCAGAAGCCTATGCGGCTGGTGAACTCAAACACGGGCCACTGGCGCTGATTGATGCCGATATGCCGGTGGTTGTGATTGCGCCAAACAACGAACTGTTGGAAAAATTGAAATCCAATATTGAAGAAGTTCGCGCGCGCGGCGGTTTGCTGTATGTCTTTGCCGATAAGGACGCTGGTTTCACCGATAGCGAAGGTATGCGCATTATTTCTCTGCCGCACGTAGAAGAGGTGATTGCACCGATCTTCTATACCGTTCCGCTTCAGCTGCTTTCGTATCATGTGGCGCTCATCAAAGGTACTGATGTCGATCAGCCACGAAATCTGGCTAAATCGGTAACCGTTGAATAAACCCGTCTCGAAGCCCCGTTCGCGGGGCTTTTTCATTTTTCCCCGCCAACAAACATTTCATCTGTAATAAAACTGTCATATTCCATACATTTTACTGTAATCAAACTGCCTTATTTTCCCTCCTGCACCATACTTAAACTTGATTGTTCACACAGATGCTGATGAATAACACTCCCTGTGGAGGGAATATGAAGCCGATGCGTTCCTTGGTTGTCACTAAAAAAATGGTTACCCATAAGACTGTTGCTGCCATTGTTGCTGCAGCTTGCTCTCTGACTACAATGTCTGCATTCGCTGCGACCAGCCTGACCGGTGCCGGTGCGACTTTCCCCGCGCCTGTTTATGCTAAGTGGGCAGATACCTATCAGAAAGAAACCGGTAACAAAGTTAACTATCAAGGTATTGGTTCTTCCGGCGGCGTTAAGCAAATCATTGCTAACACCGTTGATTTCGGTGCATCTGATGCGCCTCTGACCGATGAAAAACTGGCCGCAGATGGCCTGTTCCAGTTCCCAACCGTTATCGGTGGTGTGGTGCTGGCGGTTAACATTCCGGGATTGAAATCTGGCGAACTGACGCTGGATGGCAAAACTCTGGGTGATATCTATCTGGGCAACATCAAAAAATGGAATGACCCAGCGATCACCAAATTAAACCCAGGTCTAAAACTACCAGATACCAATATTGCCGTGGTTCGCCGCGCTGATGGCTCTGGCACTTCTTATGTCTTCACCAACTATCTGGCGAAAGTAAACGCAGATTGGAAATCTAAAGTTGGTGCAGGTTCTACCGTTAACTGGCCAACCGGTTTGGGCGGCAAAGGTAACGACGGCGTTGCTGCGTTCATCCAGCGTCTGCCAGGCTCCATTGGCTACGTTGAGTATGCTTACGTTAAGCAAAGCAAACTGGCTTATACCAAGCTGATCTCCGCAGATGGTGATGCTGTTCTACCAACGGAAGAGAGCTTTAGCAACGCGGCTAAAGGTGCTGACTGGAGTAAATCCTTCGCGCAAGACCTGACCAACCAGAAAGGCGCTAATGCATGGCCTATCAGCTCCACTACCTTCATTCTGGTGCACAAAGATCAGCAGAAACCAGAGCAGGGTGCAGCGGTACTGAAATTCTTCGACTGGGCCTATAAAAATGGCGGCAAAGAAGCCAGCGCCTTGGACTATGCACCGTTGCCTAGCGCTGTCGTTGAGCAAATTCGTGCAGCATGGAAGACCAACGTAAAAGACAGTTCAGGTAAAGCGCTGTACTAATGTTTCATCCGCTTCCAGAGCCGATGCTTTGGAAGCGGAACTCTAGTTTAAGAAGAGAATCACATGGCTGATCATCCGTTATCTAAGCCTTCATTGCCCAAGAAAGAATCAAAAATAAAACCACCGAGCAAAAACGGTGACGTTATCTTTGGTGCTCTAGTCAAACTAGCAGCGCTGATTACCCTATTGTTGCTGGGCGGCATCATTGTTTCGCTGTTTATCGCGTCGCTGCCGAGCATTCAGAAGTTTGGCTTCGCCTTCCTGTGGTCCAAAGAGTGGGACGCACCAGCGGAGCAGTTTGGTGCGTTGGTGCCGATTTACGGCACGATCGTCACCTCTATTATCGCCTTAGTCATTGCCGTTCCTGTGAGCTTCGGGATCGCGTTGTTCCTGACTGAACTCGCGCCAAACTGGCTGCGCCGCCCGCTGGGTGTTGCGATTGAGCTGTTGGCCGCTATTCCGAGCATTGTTTATGGCATGTGGGGCCTGTTTGTTTTTGCTCCGCTGTTTGCCGAATATTTCCAAACGCCGGTGGGTGATGTGCTTTCCGGTATTCCAATTGTGGGGGATCTCTTTGCTGGCCCTGCGTTTGGTATCGGTATTTTGGCTGCCGGTGTGATTCTTGCCATCATGATCATTCCTTATATTGCCGCCGTAATGCGTGATGTTTTTGAGCAAACGCCGGTGATGATGAAGGAATCAGCCTACGGTATTGGCTGTACGACGTGGGAAGTGATGAGCCGCATCGTTCTTCCGTTCACCAAAAATGGGGTGATCGGCGGCATTATGCTGGGTTTAGGGCGCGCGCTGGGTGAAACCATGGCGGTGACTTTCGTCATTGGTAATACCTACCAGCTCGACAGCGCTTCGCTGTTTATGCCGGGGAACAGTATTACTTCTGCCTTGGCGAATGAGTTTGCCGAAGCTGAGTCAGGTCTGCATACGGCGGCGCTGATGGAGTTAGGCCTGATCCTGTTTGTTATCACGTTCATTGTGTTGGCATTGTCCAAGCTGATGATTTTACGTCTTGATAAGAATGAGGGACGTTAAGATGGCGATGATTGATATGAATGACGCACAGGCTTTAGCCAGTTCTCGCCGAAAAATGCAGGCATGGCGTCGTCAGAAAAACCGCATTGCGCTGTTTTTGTCGATGGTCACGATGGCCTTTGGTCTGTTCTGGCTGGTGTGGATTTTGTTTTCGACAATCACGAAAGGCATTGATGGCATGTCCATCGCGCTGTTCACCGAAATGACACCTCCGCCAAACAGTGAAGGCGGTGGTTTGGCTAACGCCATTGCCGGTTCTGGTTTGCTCATCCTGTGGGCTACGGTGATTGGTACACCGCTAGGAATTATGGCCGGCATCTATTTAGCCGAGTATGGCCGCAAAGGATGGTTGGCGAATTTTATCCGCTTTATTAATGACATCTTGCTCTCTGCGCCATCTATTGTGGTTGGGCTGTTTGTGTACACCATCGTGGTTGCCAAGATGCAGCACTTCTCTGGCTGGGCGGGTGTGATTGCGCTGGCGCTGTTGCAGATCCCTATCGTTATTCGTACCACTGAAAATATGCTGAAACTGGTGCCCGATAGCCTGCGTGAAGCGGCCTATGCGCTGGGAACACCAAAATGGAAGATGATTTCTGCCATCACGTTAAAAGCATCTGTGTCCGGCATCATTACCGGCGTGCTGTTAGCGATTGCGCGTATTGCCGGTGAAACCGCGCCGCTGCTGTTTACATCGCTCTCCAACCAGTTTTGGAGCACCGATATGTCGCAGCCGATTGCTAACCTCCCGGTCACCATATTTAAGTTTGCAATGAGCCCGTTCGCCGAGTGGCAAGAGCTGGCTTGGGCTGGGGTATTACTGATTACCCTATGTGTTCTGCTGCTGAACATTCTGGCGCGCGTCGTTTTTGCTCAGAAGAAGCGCTAAGAAAAAGCATTAATTATTGCAGGCGTTGCTTATCCCTAAGAAAAGCAGCGTCGTGAAAAAGAGAGATTAGAGATGAGTATTGTTACAGACACGACCAACAGCAAAATCCAGGTTCGCGATCTTAACTTCTACTACGGCAAGTTCCATGCGCTGAAGAATATTTCGCTGGATATCGAAAAGAACAAGGTGACGGCGTTTATCGGCCCGTCAGGCTGTGGTAAGTCCACATTGCTGCGTACCTTCAACAAAATGTTCCAGCTTTATCCTGAGCAGCGCGCAGAGGGGGAAATCCTGCTTGATGGGCACAATATCCTGACTGATAACTCAGATATCGCCCTGCTGCGTGCCAAAGTAGGCATGGTATTCCAAAAGCCAACGCCTTTCCCGATGTCGATTTACGATAACATCGCCTTTGGTGTGCGTTTGTTTGAAAAGCTGTCGCGTGCTGAGATGGATGAGCGCGTCCAGTGGGCATTAACCAAAGCGGCACTATGGAATGAATCAAAAGATAAGCTCCATCAGAGCGGCTACAGCCTGTCTGGTGGACAGCAGCAGCGTTTGTGTATTGCGCGTGGAATTGCTATTCGCCCTGAAGTGTTATTGCTCGATGAGCCTTGCTCCGCACTGGACCCGATTTCCACCAGCAAGATTGAAGAGCTGATCACCGAACTGAAAGAAGACTACACGGTGGTGATCGTAACGCATAACATGCAGCAGGCTGCGCGTTGTTCAGACCATACCGCGTTTATGTATCTGGGCGAACTGATTGAATTTAGCGATACTGACACCCTGTTTACCTCTCCGGCGCAGAAGCAAACGGAAGATTACATCACAGGCCGTTACGGCTGATTACGGGACTTATCATGGATAATTTAAACCTAAACAAACATATTTCCGGTCAGTTTAACGCCGAGCTGGAGCACATCCGCACTCAGGTGATGACCATGGGCGGGATGGTTGAGCAACAGCTTTCAGATGCGATTACCGCTATGCACAACCAAGACGGTGAGCTGGCTAAGCGCGTTATTGAAGGCGATAAAAAAGTTAACATGATGGAAGTGGCGATCGATGAGGCCTGTGTGAAGATCATCGCTAAGCGTCAGCCCACCGCCAGTGATTTACGTTTGGTTATGGCGATCATCAAAACGATCTCCGAGTTGGAGCGTATTGGTGACGTAGCCGATAAAATTTGCCGTACGGCGTTAGAGAAGTTCTCGCATCAGCATCAACCGCTGTTGGTTAGCCTAGAATCTCTGGGTCGCCATACCGTACAGATGCTGCATGACGTGCTGGATGCGTTCGCCCGTATGGATCTGGACGAAGCGGTGCGTATTTATCGTGAAGATAAAAAGGTCGATCAGGAATATGAAGGCATTGTGCGCCAGCTGATGACCTACATGATGGAAGACACGCGCACCATTCCAAGCGTTCTCACTGCGCTGTTCTGTGCGCGCTCCATTGAGCGTATTGGCGACCGCTGCCAGAATATCTGTGAGTTTATTTTCTACTTCGTTAAAGGGCAGGATTTCCGTCACCTTGGCGGTGATGAGTTGGATCAGCTGTTGGCGAAGGATGGGAATAAGCCGACGTGATGTAATGGAGTGTGCAGATCGTACATATAAATGCGGTATATGGTTTCGTTCGCCTGTCTATGCCGAATTGTTATGTCGGGTTACGTCCGCGTTGAAGCGTTGCATTGATATGTAATGTCAGCGTTCGCGTCCGTGTCGGAGGGCTCAATCGCCGCCCTCCGACGCCTCGGCTTGGCACCACCTCGACAGCCCGCTGCGCGGGTGCCCTCATTTCATCATTTCGGTTTTAACGGAACGAACGGCAATCGCCATCCTGGCTCCTCCGTTCTTTCGGCGACATCCCTGTCGCCGAATCCTAACCTACATGATTCACTCGGCTGCTCGGTAACGTGCCGGAAAAGGTCAATGTCAAAACCAAGTCTTCACTAATTGAAAAAACAAAAAGACAAAAACTTCTTTTGTCTTTTACGTGTTAGATGAAATGCATTTTAGAGCCGCCAGCAGGGATGCTGGTGGCAGGCCGAGGGCGTACAGGATGTACGCTCTGAGACCGGTCGGCTAAACGACGCGGTAAAAAGCGCGCGAGTTGAGAGTCCCCGCGCAACGGGACTCTCACCGGACGCCGACGTCAGTGGCTTCATGGAAGTACTCATGCTGGCTGGCGGACGAAACCTTTCACTGTTCTAACATAGACGGTTTCTTAACCAGACTAAAACCTCACCGCTTACAACAAATTCATCTATTCATATCCTCTAATAGTATTTCCAGTTCTATGTGGGTTAAGCGTAATTTAATCCTGTCGCTAAAAATAAAGCCGCAAAAACATACTTCTGGGCACAATACCTTTAGGAGCTTTTCCATGAAGCAACGCGTTCTCGTTCTGTCCTTGTTAGCCAGCCTTTCCGCTGTTTCTGGTTTGGCTCATGCCGATAAACTCGATGATATTCAAAAAGCTGGCGTTGTACGTATCGCCGTTTTTGATAGCAATCCACCGTTTGGTTATGTCGATCCACAAACTAAAAAGCTGGTGGGTTATGACGTAGACGTTGCCGATGCCATTGGTAAAGCGTTGGGCGTGAAAGTTGAACTGCGTGCTACCAACCCTGCTAACCGAATCCCACTGTTAGCGTCTAAAAAAGTCGATTTGATCGCTGCGAACTTCACCATTACGCCAGAGCGCGCCAAAGAGGTGAATTTCAGCGTGCCGTATTTCCGTACAGGACAAAAATTCATTGCCCACAAAGGCGTGTTGAAACAGCCTGACGATATCGCCAAGCTGCGTATCGGCGCTGATAAAGGCACCGTGCAGGAAATTACGCTACGCGATAAATACCCAACCGCTAAAGTGATTTCCTACGATGACACGCCTCTGGCGTTTGCCGCGCTGAGAAACGGCAACGTTCAGGCGATTACCCAAGACGATGCCAAATTGGTTGGGCTGCTAGCCAACGTACCAGAAGCAGCAAAAGCTGATTTTGAAATCTCACCTTTCAGCATCACCAAAGAGTATCAAGGCATTGGCTTGCCAAAAGGCGAAGATCGTCTGACGACTAAAGTGAATACCGTGTTGGAAGGTCTGGAGAAAGATGGTCAGGCCGAGAAGATTTACGATCGCTGGTTTGGCCCAGAAACAAAATCTGCCCAGCCACGTGGTGATTTTAAAATTGGCCCTGTTGATATCAGCAAGTCCTAATCAATTCTGAATAAGTGCGGCCGCGCTGCTGTGTCTAGGCGTGGTCGCATTCCCGTATGACTTGGAATAGCCGTTACCGAGGCGGTTATTCCAAGTGGTTTAGGAATATCGCGATCGGTGAGCATGATGAACGGACAATCTTTTTACGATGTAATTCTGGCACCGCAGTATCTGCATTGGCTGTGGTCTGGGTTTCTGATTACGCTGGTTATATCTGCGTGTACGGTCGTTCTTGCTACCTTGCTTGGCCTGATATTAGCGGCGTTGCGTGATAGTCCACAGCGTTGGCTGAGTTTGCCGGTTGTGGCCTACAGCTCGGTTTTTCGCAACACGCCGCTGCTGGTTCAGCTCTTTTTCTGGTACTTCGGCGCAGGACAACTTCTACCTTCCGTTGTGATGCAGTGGCTAAATACGCCGCATGAATGGGTGATAGGTGGATGGACTCTTGCATGGCCGTCGTTTGAGTTTTTGGCCGGTTTAGTTGGCCTAACGCTGTATTCCGCAGCGTTTATTTCTGAAGAGATCCGCGCAGGAATTCGCGGTGTGGCAAGTGGGCAAAAACAGGCCTCGCAGGCGCTAGGGCTAAGCCTTTGGCAGAGCATGCGTTATGTCGTACTGCCGCAGGCGGTGAAGATTGCTATGCCGCCGCTATTAGGGCAGTACATGAATATCATCAAGAACTCTTCGTTAACCATGGCCATCGGTGTGGCGGAGCTTTCGTATGCTTCACGGCAGGTAGAGACAGAAACGCTAAAAACATTCCAAGCGTTTGGCGTTGCGACCCTACTGTACGTATTAATTATTGCGCTGATGGAAGGTTGGGGCATGTGGTACCAGCAGCGTCGCCGGATGCAGGAGCGCTATTAGAATGGATTTCACCGTTATTCACGATAACCTCAGCTATCTGCTGTGGGGACAATTTCCCGATGGTCCCTTAGGGGGCGCTGCGTTAACGCTGGTGATGAGCCTGATTGCCGGGCTGATTTCTGCCGTGTTGGGCACGCTGTTGGGAATTTGCTTGGCGATGTCGCGGGGCTGGCTGGGCGCGGTCTTGGCGACGGTGCTGGGATTTTTCCGCGCCATTCCGGTAATCATGCTGATCTTCTGGACTTACTTCCTTCTTCCGATCGTCTTTGGCGTTGATATACCCGAGATCACCACGGTAGTTTGCGCGCTAGCATTGATCGCATCAGCCTATTTGGCTCATGCCGTTGCGGCTGGGATACACGCTGTAGGGCGCGGACAATGGCAGGCTGGGCTTTCTCTGGGGTTAAATCGCTGGCAGGTTTTGGGCAATGTGGTGTTGCCTCAGGCGCTGCGAATGATGGTTCCATCGTTTATTAATCAATGGATTTCATTAATTAAGGATACTTCGCTGGCGTATATCGTGGGCGTGAGTGAACTAACGTTCCTCGCTACACAGGTTAACAATCGCAGCATGGTGTATCCGATGGAAGTGTTTATGTTTGTAGCGGGTGTCTATTTCGTGATGTGTCTTGCGCTGGATGTGGCTGCCAACCAGCTGAGTCGGCGTTTTACGTCGCAAAATATCGTAGTAAAACGCCGCTGGTGGCAGTTGAAACCTGCGTTACCGGCAAGCTAAAACTATTTGGTCAGTGACCAACCACGCTCACGCCATAACTCTGGCAGCAGGCTGAGATCGTCAAAAGAAGTCACCAGTGGATGCTCAATCACTGGGTTATGGGCGTCGCCGCAGTAGTAGAACACCGGAATACCGGCGGCAATACCCGATTGCACGCCTGATGGTGAATCATCCACTAAAATACACTCTTTAATATCGACGCCCATCTCTTTGGCTGCGTGGAACATCAGGTCAGGGTCGGGCTTCCAGCTCTGAATATCGTAGCCGCTGTAGAGTCGGTCACCAAAATAGTCCAACATTCCGGTTGAGCCCAATGAATTTTGCATTTTACTGACCGGTCCATTGGACGTGGTGCACATTGGCACCGTTATCTGTGACAGCAACGATTCTGCATGGGGAATCGGCTTCAATTCTGTGGTGAATAGGCGAGCGACTTCATCGCGGTAAATTTGCTCCATTTCATCACGATCGGACTCGAAAGCATGTTCTTGTTTGATGCGCTCGATGATCTCGTAGAGCTTAACGCCTTTGAATTCCTTGAAAACGCGATCCAATGACAGATGTACACCGTAATGGGCGAACATATGAACGTAAGCTTTGCTGCACAGATATTCGCTGTCAACCAGCGTGCCGTCACAGTCGAAGAAAATACAATTGATAGATGTCATTGGGCTTCCTTGTTTTTCATGGCAAACGGCAGCCTAGCGCTGCCGTCGTCAGAGATAAACCAGTGCCCAGTTTAATCGCTTAAGGCAGAAAAGCGAGTCTCAGTAAATGCGAAGCGATCGACGTCAAACAACCCTAAGCTGGTTAATTTCAGTGAAGGGATCACCGGCAAAGATAAAAACGCCATTTGAATAAACGGCTCATTTAGCGTTACGCCACAGCGGCGACAGGCATTTTTCAGATGGGTGATATCATCGGCGATCTCTGCCGCGGATTTGTCACTCATCAAGCCTGCAATCGGCAGCGAAAGATGGCTTTTTACCTCGCCTTCATCGGCAACGCACAAACCACCACCCTGTGAAATCAACTGGTTAACGGCGACAGCCATATCGCGCGCATGATGACCGATCACCACGATATTATGACTATCATGGCTTACGGTTGCCGCCATGGCGCCGCGTTTAAGGCCAAAGTTTTGCAGTAAACCTAAGGCGGGCGGTTTTTGATGACCGTAGCGTTCCATGACCGCAATTTTGCAGACATCATCGTGATCGAAACGCTCGCCCTGCCAAATAACGGGAAGCTCGCAGGTAATCAGTTCATTTGGGATCACCTGTATTGCCCGATAGCGTTCACCGATGTCCAATGGAAGCGTTAGCGCGGATTCATCAACCGGCGTGCGTTGAATTGTATTTTGCGTCGGTGGCTGGGTTTGCTGATAACGCAGTTCGCTCGTTGCGGTGAGTTGTTGGCTATCAACCTGCTTTCCTCCGGCAATGACCTGCTGAATTTCAACCTTCTGCACATCATTGAGTAAAACGATATCCGCTCTTTTACCCGGAGCAATAAGCCCCAGACGTTTTAAGCCGAAATGCCGCGCCGCAGACCAGCTTGCGACGCGATAGGCAACGTGAACCGGTATGCCATGCTGATTAATTAGGCGATGAATGAGGGCGTTGATATGGCCTTCATGCGCAATTTCCCACGGGTTGCGGTCGTCGGTACAGAGCATGCACTGTGGGCTACTAAATTCAGTAATCAGCGGCGCTAGCGTATCCAGATTGCGTGCAGCGGAGCCCTCTCGCATCATGAGCGCCATACCCAGAGACAGTTTTTCTCGCCCTTCTTGTAGCATGAGTGTTTCGTGGCAGTTTTCTACGCCAGCCGCCAGATATCCGTTAAGGTCTTTGCCGCTTAACATGGGGCTGTGGCCATCAAGGGTTAAATGGCGAAAGGCATCCAGCTTGTCCATGATGTCGCTGTCCCCAGCAATAACACCGGGAAAGTTCATCATTTCCGCCAACCCAAGGACGTGCGAGTGATCGCGGTATTTCAGCATTTCATCTAAAGGAAACTCGGCTCCGTTGATGTCGCTACCGGCTAGCGCGGGCACGCACGAGCTAATTTGCACGAACTGATTTTGTTGCGCCTGTTCCGCGCAGCGTAAAAACCATTCCAACCCTTGCTTACCCATCACGTTCACAATCTCGTGGGGGTCGCAGACAATGCTGGTTACGCCCAAAGGTAACGTTGCGCTTTCAAACGTTATTGGCGTCATCATGCTAGATTCAATATGCAGGTGAGAATCAATAAATCCCGGTACTGCAATAGCGTTATTGGCGTCAATCCTGCGATGGGCTACGGCACCGGCATAGGCGGGACCAACGCCAGCAATATTTGCACCACAAATGACAATAGGGCCTAGCAGTTCGCCACCGTTTATCAGATCGAGAATGCGAACATTGTCAATAATGCAGTCAGCGGCCTCATCGCCGCGTGAAACGGCCAGAAGGCGGATCATTTCTTCACGCGAAAGCGATTGCGTATGCTTATTATTTATCCCTTCCATGTTAATTCACGCTCCTTAAAATTGTTTTTATCATATTGATATTAATCTGTTTTTATTTATATAGACGCATTATATGAGAGCCTAAATGGCTCTACGTGATACCGCTCACTAAAATGACGAGTAAAAAAACATCTAGAAATCTGTGTGACGGGGATCATTATTTAGCGCTTTTGGTATAGGATACTCTCCCAAAGCCAATATCCATCCGGATTTAATAGAATGAATAATTCAACTTCAAACTCTGCTCAAGGGCAGGGGCTGTTTGAGCGTGTCTTCAAATTGCAGGAGCATGGCACCACCGCAAGGACTGAGGTGATCGCCGGTATCACCACGTTTTTGACCATGGTGTATATCGTTTTCGTCAACCCGCAAATCCTCGGTGCCGCAGGTATGGATACACAGGCTGTATTCGTTACCACCTGTCTGATCGCTGCTTTCGGTAGTATTTTCATGGGCCTGCTGGCTAACTTACCGGTCGCGCTGGCTCCTGCTATGGGGCTGAATGCCTTCTTTGCCTTTGTCGTCGTTGGCGCTATGGGGCTGACATGGCAGGTTGGTATGGGCGCTATTTTCTGGGGCGCCGTTGGCCTGTTGTTGCTGACCATTTCCCGCATCCGTTACTGGATGATTGCGAATATCCCGATGAGCCTGCGTGTAGGTATCACCAGTGGTATTGGTTTGTTTATCGCAATGATGGGGCTGAAAAATGCCGGGATCATTGTGCCGAACAAAGATACGCTGGTTGCCGTTGGAGATCTGACCTCTCACAGCGTTTTGCTGGGGGCTTTAGGTTTCTTTATCATCGCGATTTTGTCATCCCGTAGCTTCCATGCCGCCGTATTGGTTTCCATCGTAGTGACCACACTTATCGGCTGGGCGCTGGGTGATGTGCAGTATTCCGGTTTGTTCTCCATGCCACCGAACGTGACCAGCGTTGTGGGTCAGGTAGATTTGTCTGGCGCGTTAAACATTGGTCTGGCGGGCGTGATTTTCTCCTTCATGCTGGTAAACCTGTTTGACTCATCTGGCACATTGATTGGTGTAACGGATAAAGCTGGGCTGGCGGATAAGAGCGGTAAATTCCCGCGCATGAAGCAGGCGCTGTATGTCGATAGTATCAGCTCCGTCGTGGGCTCTTTCATTGGTACGTCATCGGTAACTGCTTATATCGAAAGCACCTCTGGTGTTTCCGTGGGTGGCCGTACAGGATTAACCGCAGTGGTGGTCGGCATTCTGTTCCTGCTGGTGATTTTCCTTTCTCCGTTGGCCGGAATGGTTCCTGCTTATGCTGCGGCAGGCGCGCTGATTTATGTGGGCGTATTGATGACGTCTAGCCTGTCTCGCGTGAAGTGGGACGATTTGACTGAAGCCGTACCGGCGTTTATCACTGCGGTCATGATGCCGTTTAGCTTCTCGATCACGGAAGGTATCGCGCTTGGCTTTATCTCTTATTGCATCATGAAGTTAGGTACCGGCCGCTGGCGTGAAATCAGCCCATGCGTGGTAATTGTAGCGCTGCTGTTTGTGCTGAAAATTGTATTTGTTGATGCGCATTAATCGCGCTTGAAGTAAGCCCCTCAGAATATCCCATTTGCTGGGATTAGCCTCTCCCTGAGAAGAGAGAGGCTGGGAAGGGGCTTTTTAGTTCTGCTTACCCATTCCCTTCTCTATCAACCACTTCTCTCACTTCTCTATCAACCGACGCGGCGCACATAATCTGCAAATGCAGACAGCTGTTTGCCCAAGAACTCAATGGTTGAAGTATCCGTTAACGTGCCCTTCTGCTCATCGACTTTGCTCTGGATCACGCCACCCATAAACTCAGGTTTGTTCATTACCTGACAGTCTAAGAACACCAAAATCTGGCGCAGATGATACTGGCAGCGCGCACCGCCAACCGGTCCCATTGAGCTGGTTTGGATTGCCACAGGCTTTCCAGCTAACGGCTGATTTGGCAGACGAGAGATCCAATCGATAGCGTTTTTCAGGCCGCCCGGAACGGAGTAGTTATATTCAGGGGTGACGATGATAACGCCATCCGCCTGACGAATTTGCTCGGCAATCGCCTCAATTTGAGCAGGGAAGCCTTCATCCTGTTGGCGATCTGCGTCATAGAGAGGGATATCGCGAATAGATGGCAAAGCTTCAATGGTTACGCCCTCAGGCGCTAAGCCTGGTAGCGCATTAGCGACGATCCCATTGTAGGAACCTTTACGTAGGCTACCGAGTAAAGTAACAATTTTCAGTGGTTTATCTGACATAAGTTCTCCATTTCTTGATGTAATATAACCGGATATGTAGAACTCATCTTAGATCAATAATCAATCATAGAGTAGATAAGTTGTTATCAGACTTATCATTTAAGCGGTTTGTATTGGTGTGTTGCTGGTAAAGCGCAAATAGGATGCCGACTCTTTCAGCTCAGCCTGCTTCTCTGCGGTGATATTGACCAGTTGGTTTTCTTCTTGATCCATCAACCAATAATTAAGCTGCCCCAACGTGGGTGATTTACTGCACGCCCACGCGATTTCGCCCTGTATTGCGCTAATGGTTTTGACCTGTGGCGTTACCGTTGAACGCAGCTTTCCTGCCCCCGGCAAAAGGCGTAGCGTTTGCAAACCGCTGGTACCCAGCCCTGAGATCTTAAGAACCGATTCACGGATAGCCCAAAGTTGAGTTGTCGCTTCCAAACGATCGGCTTGACCATCGATCCAAATTTTTTCGCCGCTGGTAATATACTGTTGCTGAAGGTGAATAAAACCGCCCTGACGCGCTCGGATAATTTCGACGTCCATGCCGACTTTTCCGTTGGTGCCAAGCATCAATGCGATGACGCTACCCGCGTACCCCAAGCTAAAGTCGGGAAGCGTTGGATCAACAAAGCACGGTCTCCCGCTGGGCGCAACGGCCAAACGCGGTAATTTTTCATAGCCATAAAGTTGAAACATGAGCTCTGCGAGCAATGCTCGGCCATGTAAAAAACGTTCACGGCGCTTAGGTGAGTAGTGAAGCGAGGTGGTTATCAGATCGTCGGTGAGACGATGCACGTTTAAAGGCTGGTTGGATAGATACCACCAAGCAAAATGATTATCCATAGTCGCTCCCTGATTTACGGATGGATTGGTGGATATACCTGTGATATTTCAAGCTGCATTTTACTGGCTGCGTGGCTTGTCGCCTCAATGCGACTCGAATTATTTTGGGTATATGCGTAACGTACTAACTATAGCGTAAGCGTTTTTGTTTACGGGATTATTTATCTTAGTCGAATATTTAGTAACTCGATTTTGTGTGAACTGTGCAACAGCGCACTGATTTCGCTAATAAATCTAACGCTGCCTATGGCCGTGAACGGTTATATTTTAGTAAATATCAAGTAGA
Source organism: Obesumbacterium proteus (assembly GCF_001586165.1). Taxonomy (NCBI): domain Bacteria; kingdom Pseudomonadati; phylum Pseudomonadota; class Gammaproteobacteria; order Enterobacterales; family Hafniaceae; genus Obesumbacterium; species Obesumbacterium proteus. Next base: position 544,976 of record NZ_CP014608.1, read on the forward strand.
ACAAGGATTTGGAATGGTGATGCAAAAGAAGTCTTAAACGAGGGGTAGGCCTACTGGTTTTGGTTGCTCTGATTATCCTTTTACATAACAGCCCGCTAGCCGAAATGTTATTGCAGGTTGAGACGTTACAGCAATGGGTGAGTTCGCATGGCTGGTGGGGTGTTTGGGCTTACATACTCTTATTTGTTATCGCTTCGCTATTTCTGTTCCCTGGAAGCGTGTTAGTCATCGCTGGAGGTGTGGTTTTCGGGGTGTTTTACGGAACGATCATCTCATTATTTGCCGCTACGCTGGCTTCTTCACTCTCTTTTTTAGTCGCCAGATATTTAGGCCGCGCTTGGCTATTACGCCGTTTTGGTGGAAATCAAAAATTTGAGCAGATTGAGCGAGGCATTCAGCGCTATGGCGTAGATTTTTTGATTTTTACCCGCTTGATCCCGTTTTTTCCCTACAACATTCAAAACTATGCTTATGGTTTAACGGCGATATCTTTTTGGCGCTACAGCGTGGTTTCCTGTTTAACCATTCTGCCGGGAACGTTCATATTCACGTTCATGGCCAGTGAACTGGCTGAAAATGGGATTACGCTAAATGTAACGCTAAAACTCGTCTTGTGCGGCCTGCTGTTGTTTGTTTTGACACAGATAACCCGTAGGGTTTTCAGGAAGCGGTTTGCGAAAAAATAAAACCCGCCACTGGCGGGTTTTTAAACAGAAGTGATCACTTACCAATGCAGAAACTAGAGAAGATGCGGCCCAGCAAATCATCTGAGGTGAACTCGCCGGTAATCTCGCTGAGCGCCTGCTGAGCAAGACGCAGCTCTTCAGCCAGTAATTCACCTGCATAAGCACTTACAAGTTGTTCCTTGCCTTGCTCAAGGTGTTCTGCGGCGGTTTCAAGCGCCTGAAGGTGACGGCGACGAGCTAAGAAGCCACCTTCCATGTTGCTGGTAAAGCCCATGCTCTGTTTAAGATGGTCGCGCAGGACGTCGATGCCCTCACCGGTTCGCGCCGAGAGTCGAATAAGTGAGTAACCATTTACTTCGCTGAGTCCTAGCGCTTCGCCGGTCATGTCAGCTTTGTTACGGACTACGGTGATTGGCAAGGTTTTTGGCAAACGAGCCATAAACTCAGGCCAGATGCTTGCAGGTTCAATCGCGTCTGTTGTGGTGCCATCAACCATGAACAGTACGCGGTCGGCCTGTTCAATCTCATTCCATGCACGTTCGATACCGATGCGTTCAACTTCGTCGCTGGCTTCGCGCAAACCTGCGGTATCAATGATGTGTAGCGGCATGCCGTCAATATGAATGTGTTCACGTAGGACGTCACGCGTGGTACCCGCGATGTCGGTTACGATAGCGGCTTCGCGCCCCGCCAGTGCGTTTAGCAGGCTGGATTTGCCGGCGTTCGGACGGCCAGCGATCACCACCTTCATCCCTTCACGCAGCAAACTTCCCTGACGCGCTTCGGCACGCACGGCCTGCAGCTCTCCCATAACGCCGTTTAGCTGTGCTTCAATTTTACCGTCTGAGAGAAAATCGATCTCTTCGTCAGGGAAGTCGATCGCGGCTTCAACAAAAATACGCAGATGAGTCAGCGCTTCCACCAGCTGATTAACGCGATTGGAAAATGCGCCTTGAAGTGAGTTTACCGCCGAGCGCGCAGCTTGTTCGGAACTGGCATCGATGAGGTCGGCGATCGCTTCGGCCTGCGCTAGATCGAGTTTGTCATTGAGAAATGCGCGCTCAGAGAACTCTCCCGGGCGGGCAATGCGAACTTCTGGCATCTGTAGAATGCGTTTTAGTAGCAGATCGAGGATAACGGGGCCACCATGGCCTTGCAGTTCAAGAACGTCTTCACCGGTGAAAGAATTTGGGCCGGGGAAGTACAACGCGATCCCCTGATCCAGCACGCTGCCGTCTGTATCTTTAAACGGTAGATAATCTGCATAGCGCGGCTTAGGTAATTTACCCAGCAATGCCATAGCGACTTCTTTAGCCTGACGTCCTGATACGCGCAGAATGCCTACGCCGCCGCGTCCCGGTGGGGTTGCTTGGGCAACGATGGTGTCGGATTGGCTCATAGTCATACTCTCTCGTTACTAAATTGAAATACGTACCTACCATCGACCTTCATGCTGATACGGCGATAGGTCAATGAGGTCATAAAACAGGGCATAAAAAAAGGCGGTCAATTGACCGCCTTACTCAACTCATATCATCACGTGGATTATGATTTTTTCTTGTCGCGGCTGTGTAGGCCACGTTTCTCAAGACCACGGTAGATCAGCTGTTGCTGGAGGATGGTCACCAGGTTGCTGACGATATAGTACAGCACCAGACCTGATGGGAACCACAAGAAGAACACCGTGAAGATGACCGGCATAAAGGTCATGATCTTCTGCTGCATCGGGTCAGTTACTGTGGTTGGCGACATCTTCTGAATGAAGAACATCGTGATACCCATCAGAATTGGCAAGATGTAGTACGGGTCTTGTGCGGCTAAGTCATGGATCCACAGTGCGAACGGCGCTTGACGCAGTTCCACAGAGCCCATCAGCATGTAATACAGTGCCAAGAAGATAGGCATCTGAATCACCAGCGGGAGACAACCACCCAGCGGGTTAACTTTCTCGGATTTGTACAGCGCCATCATTTCTTGGCTCATGCGCTGTTTGTCGTCACCAATACGCTCACGCATTGCGGCCAGTTTCGGCTGCAGCATACGCATTTTCGCCATGGAGGTGTACTGCGCTTTAGTCAGCGGGTACATGATGCCACGAACGATGAAGGTGATAACGATAATCGAGAAGCCCCAGTTACCGATAAAGCTGTGGATGAACTGCAGCAGCTTAAACAGTGGCTGAGAAATGAACCACAACCATCCGTAGTCTACGGTCAAGTCCAAGTGTGGTGCCACGGCAGCCATATCACTCTGGATTTCAGGACCAACCCACAGGGTTGCGTTCAAGTTTTTCTCGGTACCCGGAGCAACAACGACAGGTTCAGCTTTAAAGCCAATCGCTGAAAGTCCGTTACCCAGATTAGCGGTATAGAACTGGTTAGTACCGTTTGTTGCAGGGATCCATGCGGTTGCAAAGTACTGCTGCAACATGGCAACCCAGCCGCCTTTAGTGGTGATATTCAGCGGGTCTTTATCAAACGCGTATTTCTGATATTTATCATCGCTTGAAGAGTATGCCGCACCACGGAAGGTATGCAGAGCAAAGTTGCTGCTGCCGGTATCTTTATGTTTTGGCAGGTCAATAGACTGCTTCAACTGACCGAACAGAGTCAGATCCAACGGCTGTGCGCTGGAGTTCTTAACTTTGTAGTCCACGCCAATTGCGTAGTCACCGCGTTTAAGAACGAAGGTCTTGGTATAGACCACGCCGTCTTTCGCCGTGTACGTCAAAGGAATGCGCAGCTCGTCCTGACCATTGACCAGTTCGAAGCTGGTTTGATCGGCGGTGTACAGAGGACGGTCACCGTTAGCTGGATTGTCTGGACCATTTTTACCTGTCAGACCGCTTTGAGCCTGATAGATGAAGTTTGGTGTGGTTTCTAACAGCTGGAAAGGCTGGTCAGAACCTAAAGTAGCTGGATACGCCAACAGGTTAGCCTGTTCGATATCACCACCACGGGTGTTAATGGTCAAAGACAGTACATCGGTCTTAACCGTAATCAGTTTACCCTGGCCACTTTCTGGCACAGCCTGGCTGGATGCATCGGCTGTCGTGGTGTTCGCGGTCTGTCCTGCGGTCTGAGCGGTTGGCTGCGGATTGTTATCCGTTTGCCATGCTTGCCAGATCATGAAAGACACGAACAGCAGAGCGATGAGGAGTAGATTGCGTTGCGAATCCATCTTAATGTTCTCTGTTATCGTCAGTTTTCGGCGGCACGGGATCATCACCACCTGGGTTCAAGGGGTGGCATTTTAATACGCGTTTCAGTGTCAACCAACTGCCTTTTATCATCCCAAACCTGCTCAAGGCCTCAATTCCGTACTGTGAGCAGGTTGGTCTGAAACGACAATGCGGTCCGAGCAGCGGACTAATGAAAAGCTGATACCCGCGTATCAGCTTTATTAGGATACGCGAGCTTGCCGACAATGACGACGCCATAACTTTTCCAAAATCTCTGTCAGCGCCCGATTATCGAGCTCCTGAACCCCTTTTTTAGCAATTACCACAAAATCCATGGCAGGCAGCGAATGTTGGCTTAAACGGAAGCTCTCACGCGTTAGGCGTTTGATCCGGTTACGCTCATGCGCACGCTTGACATATTTTTTAGCGACTGTAAGACCGATGCGGGGATGCCCCAGCGTGTTCATACGGCCGAGTATGGTAATTTGAGGAGTGCCGGCTCGTTGCGGTTGCTGGAAGACGAAATTGAAATGATTGGGAGTTAACAAACGTAACTCCCTAGGAAATGCTAGCTTAACCACAGAGGGTTAGCTTTATTACTTAGAAACGGTCAGACGAGTACGGCCTTTCGCACGACGGCGGGCCAGAACCAGACGACCATTTTTGGTTGCCATACGAGCACGGAAACCGTGTGAACGGTTACGTTTCAATACGGACGGTTGGAAAGTGCGTTTCATAGCGATTTCTACCTAAACTTAAATAATTACTGATCAGTAAACGCGTTTGGCTACTCGGCGTGAGAACGACCGACGCCTCAATCGCATATATAAAGAGGCGGGATTGTAATAATTGTACAGTCCTGAGTCAATTCTCATCGCAAGATAGCTCAACCGAATTTCACTAACGTGAGCCTCAATCACCGTCGCATCCCTAAATAGTCCCTAAGAGATACATAGGTTTGAGGCCTGCAAAAGTGACGAAAAAAAATCACTAAACAGAACCCAGGCGCAACGCGTGGGTGGGAAATTATACGGACTCCCTATCAAAGCGCAAGGATCTAACCAAGATCCTTCTGGATAAAGTGCAGATCTGTGATGATTTTATCACCCGCAAAATCTGAAAATAGTGGATCTGTGGGCTGTTTAGCGCTGGACAAATTGCTTAAAAGCTTAAACTCCCTTTCTGAATGTTGCCTGTGGATAAAAACGATCTAATCTGTGCAGAAGGGGAGGATCTTCTGTGCGATTTAGGCTATGATCCGCCATTCCGATTGCGATCCAGATCTCTGGTGCGTTGGAGATAACGAAATTTAATACATCGCATTTAAAAGCGATTCGTATGTGATGGTTTGCTTGTGGGTAACCTGTTTATGATCTTTTCATTTATTAAGATCCCAGCATCTTTTGTGCTAAACAGTGCCTTGACGAGGTTCAAACGATCACGTGCGTCAAAAAAAGTCAGTCTAAGTATCCTATTCATTTCTTTTTGATCTTGTTCGAGTGGAGTCCGCCGTGTCACTTTCGCTTTGGCAGCAGTGTCTTGCCCGATTGCAGGATGAGTTACCTGCCACAGAATTTAGTATGTGGATCCGTCCTTTACAGGCGGAACTGAGTGACAACACCCTGGCGCTGTATGCTCCTAACCGTTTTGTATTGGATTGGGTTCGTGACAAATATCTCAACAACATCAACGGATTGTTGAATGATTTTTGTGGCAGCGATGCGCCGGTTTTACGTTTTGAAGTTGGCACCAAACCTGCAATGGCAATTCCGGCACAAAGCCCGGTTACGGCCAGCGTTTCTGCGCCTGTCATTCAGACCGCGGCTCGCAGTATTGCACCTATGCGTCCGAGCTGGGATAACTCACCGGCGCAGCCTGAATTGTCTTATCGCTCGAATGTAAATCCTAAGCATACGTTTGATAACTTTGTTGAGGGTAAGTCTAACCAACTGGCCCGCGCGGCGGCGCGTCAGGTGGCTGATAACCCTGGCGGCGCTTATAACCCGCTGTTTTTATATGGCGGCACCGGTTTAGGTAAAACTCACCTTTTGCACGCGGTGGGAAATGGCATTATGGCGCGTAAAGCCAATGCCAAAGTGGTGTATATGCACTCTGAGCGTTTCGTTCAGGATATGGTTAAGGCCCTGCAAAATAACGCGATCGAAGAGTTTAAACGCTACTATCGTTCTGTTGATGCTCTGCTTATCGATGATATCCAATTCTTTGCGAATAAAGAGCGCTCGCAGGAAGAGTTCTTCCATACCTTTAACGCACTGCTTGAAGGCAACCAGCAAATCATTTTGACGTCAGACCGCTATCCAAAAGAGATTAACGGCGTAGAAGATCGCCTGAAATCGCGCTTTGGTTGGGGATTGACCGTCGCTATTGAGCCGCCTGAATTAGAAACGCGTGTCGCTATTCTGATGAAAAAAGCCGATGAAAATGATATTCGCCTGCCGGGTGAAGTCGCCTTTTTCATCGCCAAGCGTCTACGCTCTAATGTGCGTGAGCTCGAAGGCGCACTGAATCGCGTGATTGCGAATGCCAACTTTACTGGCCGTGCGATCACCATCGATTTCGTGCGTGAAGCACTGCGTGATTTGCTCGCTTTGCAGGAAAAATTAGTCACTATTGATAATATTCAGAAGACAGTCGCTGAGTATTATAAAATCAAGGTGGCAGATTTACTGTCTAAACGGCGTTCCCGCTCGGTTGCTCGCCCACGCCAGATGGCGATGGCGCTGGCAAAAGAGCTGACCAACCATAGCTTGCCGGAAATCGGTGATGCGTTTGGTGGTCGTGACCATACAACCGTCTTGCATGCCTGTCGTAAGATTGAACAGCTGCGTGAAGAAAGCCACGACATCAAAGAAGATTTTTCTAATTTAATCAGAACGTTGTCATCCTAATCAAATAACAGTCATCGTAGCGATATGAAATTTATTGTTGAACGTGAACATCTGCTAAAGCCGTTGCAACAGGTAAGCAGCCCGCTGGGTGGCCGACCAACGTTGCCTATTCTTGGTAATCTGCTGCTGCAGGTTGAAGACGGCCATCTATTGCTGACAGGCACCGACCTTGAAATGGAAATGATCGCCCGTGTTCCTCTTGCTCAAGAGCATGAGACGGGTGCGACAACGGTTCCTGCGCGTAAGTTTTTTGATATTTGCCGTGGCCTACCAGACGGTGCGGAAATCACCGTGATATTGGACGGCGATCGCATGTTGGTTCGCTCTGGACGTAGCCGCTTCTCGCTGTCTACGCTGCCAGCCGCTGACTTCCCTAATCTGGATGATTGGCAGAGCGAGGTGGAGTTTACTCTTCCTCAGGCAACGCTGAAAAAGCTGATTGAAGCAACTCAGTTCTCAATGGCCCATCAGGACGTGCGTTATTACCTGAACGGTATGTTGTTTGAGACTGAAGGCGAAGAGCTGCGTACCGTCGCGACCGATGGACATCGACTTGCTGTTTGCTCTATGCCTATTGGCCAGAGTTTGCCAAGCCATTCGGTGATCGTGCCGCGTAAAGGTGTGATGGAACTGTCTCGTTTGTTAGACGGTGGTGAAACACCGCTGCGCCTGCAAATTGGCAGCAATAACATTCGTGCTCACGTGGGTGACTTCATCTTTACCTCCAAGCTGGTTGATGGCCGTTTCCCTGACTATCGCCGCGTATTGCCGAAGAACCCGGACAAAACGCTGAAAGCAGGTTGTGACGAACTTAAACAAGCATTTGCGCGTGCGGCGATTTTGTCGAATGAAAAATTCCGCGGTGTTCGCCTTTATGTCAGCCATAACCAGCTGAAAATTACTGCGAATAACCCAGAGCAGGAAGAAGCAGAAGAAATTCTGGATGTGAATTACGAAGGCACCGATTTAGAAATCGGTTTCAACGTAAGTTACGTTCTGGATGTCCTCAATGCACTCAAGTGTGAAGATGTGCATATGTTACTGACTGACTCCGTATCTAGCGTTCAGATTGAAGACGCGGCGAGCCAGTCGGCAGCCTACGTAGTCATGCCAATGCGCTTATAACCATACCCGTCATACTTCGCGCTGCACGTGCGTTGGCTGCCTTCGCTCACCCCAGTCACTTACTTGTGTAAGCTCCTGGGGATTTGCTCAGTTGCCGCCTTCTTGCAACTCGAATTATTTAGGGTATACGAATGCTGGCTTTGCACGGAATAGCTTTTGATGGCTTTAACGCGTCTGACGATCCGCGATTTTCGTAATATTGAATCTGCGGATCTCTCTCCTGCTGAGGGATTCAACTTTCTGGTCGGTGCCAACGGTAGCGGAAAAACCAGCGTGCTCGAGGCTATTTATACGCTGGGGCACGGGCGGGCTTTTCGTAGTTTGCAGGCGGGAAGAGTGATTCGCCATGATCAGAATGAGTTTGTTCTACATGGTCGTATTGATACCGGTGCAGAACGCGAGCTGTCTGTCGGGCTTAGTAAAAGCCGTGCCGGTGATAGCAAAGTGCGCATTGATGGCAGCGATGGTCATAAAGTGGCTGAGCTGGCGCAGATGTTACCGATGCAGCTTATCACGCCAGAAGGTTTTACCTTATTGAACGGCGGGCCAAAATTTCGGCGCGCTTTTCTCGACTGGGGCTGCTTTCATAGCGATCCCGGTTTCTTTGTTGCCTGGAGCAACCTCAAGCGACTGCTAAAGCAGCGCAATGCGGCGTTAAGACAGGTAACCCGCTATGGACAACTACGTCCATGGGATCAGGAACTGATCCCGCTGGCAGAACGTATCAGCCAATTGCGAGCGCAATATAGCGCAGCGATTGCCGAAGATATCAGCGCAACATGCGCGCAGTTCTTGCCTGAATTTGCACTAACGTTTTCTTTCCAGCGTGGCTGGGATAAAGAGAGCGATTACGGAGAGTTGCTAGAGCGTCAATTTGAACGCGATAGAGCTCTGACCTATACCGCGGTTGGTCCACACAAGGCAGATTTCCGCATCCGGGCAGAAGGTACACCGGTTGAGGATTTGCTGTCGCGTGGGCAACTGAAGTTACTGATGTGCGCGCTGCGTTTGGCACAGGGTGAATATCTTACCCGCCACAGTGGTCGCCGTTGCCTTTACCTTATCGATGATTTTGCTTCTGAGCTGGATACGGGTCGCAGACGTTTATTAGCCGACCGATTGAAAGCCACTGGCGCACAGGTTTTTGTGAGTGCGGTGAGTGCAGAACAGGTCTCCGATATGGTTGATGAAAAGGGCAAGATGTTCCGCGTGGAACGGGGTAAAATAGCGGTTTAATCACAGTTTTTTAATGAGCGAGAAAGGCTGATGTCAAATACTTATGACTCCTCAAGTATCAAGGTATTAAAAGGGCTGGACGCCGTGCGTAAACGCCCGGGCATGTACATCGGTGATACCGATGACGGCACCGGTCTGCACCATATGGTATTCGAGGTGGTGGACAACGCGATTGACGAGGCGCTCGCTGGCTACTGTAAAGACATTATCGTTACTATCCATAGCGACAACTCTGTGTCGGTACAGGATGATGGCCGTGGTATTCCAACTGGCCTGCACGAAGAAGAAGGTGTGTCTGCTGCCGAAGTTATCATGACCGTGCTGCACGCCGGCGGTAAGTTCGATGACAACTCTTATAAAGTTTCCGGTGGTCTGCACGGCGTTGGTGTTTCCGTGGTTAACGCCCTGTCTGAAAAATTGGAATTGATTATCCGCCGTGAAGGTAAAGTTCACGAGCAGACTTACGCCCACGGCGTTCCTCAGTTCCCGCTGAAAGTGGTTGGCGATACTGAAATTACCGGTACCACCGTGCGTTTCTGGCCGAGCATGGAGACGTTCAGCAACCATACTGAATTCCAATACGATATTCTGGCTAAGCGCCTGCGTGAGCTCTCCTTCTTGAACTCCGGCGTCTCTATTCGCCTGCGCGACAAGCGTGATAACCGTGAAGATCATTTCCACTATGAAGGCGGTATTAAAGCGTTCGTAGAGTATCTGAACAAAAACAAAACCCCGATCCATCCAAACGTGTTCTATTTCTCAACCGTTAAGGATGATATCGGCGTTGAAGTTGCGCTTCAGTGGAATGATGGTTTCCAAGAAAACATCTACTGCTTTACCAACAACATTCCACAGCGTGATGGTGGTACCCATCTGGCCGGTTTCCGTGCTGCAATGACTCGTACCCTGAACAGCTATATGGAAAAAGAAGGCTACAGCAAGAAAGCCAAAGTAAGCGCCACCGGTGACGATGCGCGTGAAGGTTTGATTGCGGTGGTTTCTGTTAAGGTTCCAGATCCTAAGTTCTCATCTCAGACCAAAGACAAACTGGTTTCCTCTGAGGTTAAAACTGCCGTTGAAACGCAGATGAATGAACTGCTGGCTGAATACCTGCAAGAAAATCCAGGCGATGCAAAAATCGTTGTGGGCAAAATCATTGATGCTGCGCGCGCGCGTGAAGCGGCTCGTAAAGCACGTGAAATGACGCGTCGTAAAGGTGCGTTGGATTTAGCCGGACTGCCGGGCAAACTGGCCGACTGTCAGGAACGCGATCCTGCCCACTCTGAACTGTACTTAGTGGAAGGGGACTCTGCGGGCGGCTCTGCAAAACAGGGGCGTAACCGTAAGAATCAGGCGATTCTGCCGCTGAAAGGTAAAATCCTGAACGTTGAGAAAGCGCGTTTCGATAAAATGCTTTCTTCTCAGGAAGTTGCCACGCTGATTACCGCACTGGGTTGTGGTATCGGTCGCGACGAATATAACCCTGACAAGCTGCGTTATCACAGCATCATCATCATGACCGATGCCGACGTCGATGGCTCGCACATTCGTACCCTGCTATTGACCTTCTTCTATCGTCAGATGCCAGAAATCATCGAGCGTGGTCATGTATTTATTGCTCAGCCTCCACTGTATAAAGTGAAGAAAGGCAAGCAAGAACAATACATTAAAGATGATGACGCGATGGATCAGTATCAGCTTTCTATCGCTTTGGATGGCGCTGAATTGCACATCAACGCCGATGCGCCAGCGATGTCTAACGAGCATTTAGAGAAGTTGGTGACCGAGCACTATCAGGTTCAAAAACTGATTGGCCGCATGGAGCGCCGTTATCCTAAGGCGTTGCTGAACCAGCTGATTTATCATCCAACGCTGGTGGAAGCCGATCTGGGCGATCAGGCTAAAGTGCAGCAGTGGATTGAATCACTGGTAAATACGCTGAATGAAAAAGAAGTTCACGGCAGCACCTACTCTGCGATTGTGACTGAAAACCGTGAGCGTCAGATGTTTGAGCCGTCGCTGCGTATTCGTACTCACGGGGTCGATACTGATTACCCTCTGGACTTCGAATTCATTCACGGTGCGGAATACCGCCGCATTTGCAACTTGGGTGGTACGCTGCGTGGTCTGATCGAAGAAGATGCGTTTGTTATGCGTGGCGAACGTCGCCAGCCGATTACCAGCTTCGAACAGGCGCTGGAATGGTTGGTGAAAGAGTCCCGCCGCGGCCTTGCTATCCAGCGTTACAAAGGTCTGGGGGAAATGAACCCAGAGCAGCTGTGGGAAACCACCATGGATCCGCAGAGCCGTCGTATGCTGCGTGTTACCGTAAAAGATGCGGTAGCGGCTGACCAACTATTCACTACGTTGATGGGCGATGCGGTTGAACCTCGTCGTGCATTTATCGAAGAGAATGCGCTGCGCGCTGCAAACCTCGACTTCTAATCTTAGAAGAACGACAAAAGGGACGATTTATCGTCCCTTTTTTTATGCTTTTGTTCCTCGTTTTTGCCTCGCATAAGCAATGACAACCTGACCAAGATTGATTACCGTTACACTATTATTCTGACCCGAAGGGAAAATGTGATGTCGATTAAATTGATTGCCATAGATTTGGATGGAACCCTGCTTAATAACGATCGGATGGTTGCTCCTGCGGTGAAACAGGCTATTTTGGCGGCCAAAGCGCAGGGCGTACATGTGGTGTTAGCAACTGGACGTCCATTTATCGGCGCACAGCAATATCTGCGTGAGTTGGAGTTAGATACAGCGGGATGCTACTGCCTCTGTAACAATGGCGGCTTGGTTGTTCATGCAGAAAACGGGGAACCCCTATTTGAAACTCTGCTGGATAATGCCGACTATTTATACCTCGAATCGCTATCGCGTCAGGTGGGTTCGCATTTTCACGCGCTCGATCATCACAAGCTGTATACCGCTAACCGTGACGTCAGCAAATATACCGTGCATGAATCGTTTATTACCGGCATTCCTCTGCATTTCTGCCCTGCGGATGAAATGGATAAAAGCATTCGTTTCCCTAAAGTGATGATGATCGACGATCCTGAAGTGCTTGATGCAGCAATTGCTCGCATTCCACCGGAAGCGTATGAACGCTATACCATGATGAAAAGCAGCCCTTATTTCCTCGAAGTATTGAACAAAGATGCAGACAAAGGAAAAGGCATTGCTCGTTTGGCGCAATATCTGGATATCCCACGGGAAAACGTGATGTGTATTGGCGATCACGGTAATGACTTAGCCATGGTGGAATACGCCGGTGTGGGTGTTGCCATGGGTAACGCCGAACCAGCAATTAAAGACGCAGCCCAGTTTGTTACCACGACGAATCAGGAAGATGGCGTGGCTGTTGCCATTAACAAATTTGTCTTCGGTAAATAAAATACTTATTTAGCCTTCCATGACAATTAAGCCGCAGAATGTTGGTTTTGAGCTTCTCGGCACGTTACCTGACAGCCGAATGAATCATGAAGGTTAGGATTCGCCGACAGGGATGTCGGCGAAAGAACGGAGGAGCCAGGATGGCGATTGCCGTTCGTTCCGTTAAAACCGTAATGATGAAATGAGGGAACCCGCGGAGCGGGCTGGAAGGTGGTGCCAAGCCGAGGTGTTGGAGGGCGGCGATTGGCCCTCCAACTCGGACGCCTGCACGGAGGTGATGTAATACTTGGTGCTATAGGCGTTCGAAACCTTTCACGGAAGCTTTATGCTACGGCCTTCAAATACTTACCCAACACGATGTTTTTACCGCATAAAACAACCGCAATTTTTTTACCCTGATATTTAGCCGCTCATTTCAGCATTGCTGCTAAGGCAATGCCTGCGGCCCCTTCAATCATACAGCGATCGGTAACGGCAATAAGCCTCATGGTCCGTTTGATCTCTTCTTCACTGACCAACACCCGATGATTTCCATTTGCGGTGAGAGTGTCTTAGCCACGACGTAAAACGAATTCCAATTGTCTATTTTGTGATCCAAATTGTAGTACCAAATTATAATTTGATACTACAATTGAGACGTGGTTATGAGATGGTGTTTTGGTTTTGTACTGCATTAGTGCAGTTATTTTATTCACTTGACGGTAAAGTAGGAGGAACGTTACGAGCCTCCAAGTGGAAAAATGATGAACAAGACTGAATTGAGTAAGACCGATCGCATTATTGCTGAAATTGGTCAGCAGATTATCAGTGGGAAGTATGTGCCTGGATCATCTCTGCCGTCAGAGGCTGAGATGTGTGAGGAGTTCCAAACCTCGCGCAACATTATTCGCGAAGTGCTGCGAGCGCTTACGGCGAAACGGTTGGTTGAGGTGAAGCGCTATCGCGGTGCGTTCGTGGCTGCACGTAATCAATGGAACTACTTGGATACAGACGTGCTGCAGTGGGTGCTTGCCAATGATTATGACCCTCGTCTGATTAGCGCATTGAGTGAGGTACGTAATTTGGTTGAACCTGCTATTGCCCGCTGGGCTGCTGAAAGGGCGACCTCCAGCGAACTGGCGACAATAGAGGCCGCGCTGAATGATATGAACCAGCATCATCAAGATTTTAATGCGTTTAACGAGGCTGATATTCGCTTCCACGAAGCCGTGTTGTCCTCAGTACATAACCCTGTTTTACAACAGTTAAACGTGGCCATTAGCTCGCTACAACGCGCGGTTTTCGAGCGCACGTATATGCCCGATGAGGGCAATATGCCAAGAACACTGCGCGAACATCAGGCTCTTTACGATGCGATTCGTCACCAGAATGCAGATGCAGCAGAGCAGGCGGCGCTTGCAATGATTGCTAGCTCGACGAGGAGATTAAAGGATGAGACATGAATGAAAGTTTTATAGCGATTGATTGGGGGTCAACCAATCTCCGTGCGTGGCTTTATAAACAAGGGGCATGCATGGATTCTCTTAATTCAGAATCTGGCGTGACCCGTTTGCAAGGGCAAACTCCGCAGCAGGTTTTTGCTCACCTTATGCAGCCATGGTTTCAGGATTATGGCGAGTTACCCACGCTGATGGCTGGAATGGTGGGAAGCAATGCAGGATGGCAAGCGGTTTCTTATCTACCTTGCCCCGTTGCACTGGGTGAAATTGCGCATCATCTTACCGCCGTCAATTCACCGAATATGCCCGACATCCGCATTATTCCGGGACTATGCATCGATCGCTCTGACAATTCTAATGTGATGCGTGGTGAGGAAACCCAGCTTATCGGCGCGCATCAAATGCATGCATCCTCTCGCTATGTAATGCCTGGCACCCACAGTAAATGGGTACATCTGGCGGGTGACCGCGTTGATGATTTCCGCACGGTGATTACCGGCGAGCTGCATTATTTGCTGCTACAGCATGGCCTTATCGGCGTGGGTATTGGTGAACAATTGGCTTCTCCAGAGACGTTCCGTGAGGGAATGGAGACAGGATTCAACGATGCCAATATTTTACGTTGTTTATTTGAAACCCGTGCTGCGCATCTGTTGGGAAGAAGAGACAAAAGTACGGTAAGCGATTGGTTATCTGGGGTATTAATTGGCAATGAAGTGGCCCACATGCAGCAGGATTATTCGTTGGGTTCTCGCGATGATATTACGCTTATCGGTAGCCAAAAATTGACCGAGCGCTATGCACAGGCGCTGACGTTCGCCGGTATTAATTACCAAACGGTCGAAGGGGATGTGGCGTTTCAGGCTGGGATAAGGAGTGTTGCAAATGTCTTGGGTTACTAAGCTGCCGTTGATTGCCATTTTGCGCGGTATTAAGCCGCAGGAAGTTGAAGCCCATATCACCGCATTGTTAGACGCTGGATTTGATGCCATTGAGATCCCGCTAAATTCACCGGAATGGGAAAAAAGTATCGCACTGGCGGTGACGCTTTTTGGTCATCAAGCGCTGATTGGTGCTGGCACCGTATTAAAACCAGAACACGTTGAACGGCTATATGCGCTGAACAGCAAGCTGGTTGTGACGCCAAACACTGAGCCTGATGTTATCCGCCGTGCAGTTGAGTGCCAGATGTTGGTCTGTTGCGGATGCGCCACGGCAACAGAAGCGTTTCATGCAATAGATGCAGGCGCTCAGGCGTTGAAGATTTTCCCTTCGGCGGCATTTGGTCCTGATTATGTGAAAGCGCTCAAAGCGGTTCTTCCAGCCGAAATTCCCGTGTTTGCCGTTGGTGGCGTTACGCCGGAAAACTTGCATGAATATCTTAACGCGGGCTGCATTGGCGCGGGCTTAGGCGGTGATTTGTATCGTGCAGGTCAGAGCGTAGAGCGAACGGCTCAGCAAGCGAAGGCTTTCGTGAAAGCATATAAGGATGCAGTGCAATGAAAATAACCAAATTAACCACCTACCGTTTACCGCCGAGATGGATGTTTTTAAAAATAGAAACTGATGAAGGCATCGTTGGTTGGGGCGAACCTGTCATTGAGGGCAAAGCGAAAAGCGTTGAAGCCGCAGTGCACGAGCTAGGTGAATTTATCATCGGGCAAGATCCAGCGCGAATTAATGATATTTGGCAAATGCTCTACCGTGGCAGTTTTTATCGCGGCGGTCCTATTTTAATGAGCGCTATTTCAGGTATTGATCAGGCGCTGTGGGACATTAAAGGCAAAGCATTGGGTGCGCCGGTGTACCAACTGCTCGGCGGATTGGTTCGCGACAAAATTAAAGCTTATAGCTGGGTTGGCGGCGATCGGCCATCTGATGTCATTGATGGTATTAAAAAGCTCACGGCGGTTGGTTTTGATACTTTTAAGCTTAATGGCTGTGAAGAAATGGGCATTCTTGATAACGCCCGTAAAGTGGATGCGGCGGTTGAAGTTGTAGCAGAAATCCGAGCTGAATTTGGCAATCGCATTGAGTTTGGTTTGGATTTTCATGGACGCGTCGATGCGCCGATGGCAAAAATCCTGATTAAAGAGTTAGAGCCTTACCGCCCTCTATTTATCGAAGAGCCCGTATTGGCTGAGCAAGCTGAATATTATTCTCGTCTTGCGGCTCAAACACATATCCCCATTGCTGCGGGGGAGCGCATGTATTCACGTTTTGATTTTAAACGTGTATTGGCTGATGGTGGTTTGGCGATTGTACAGCCCGATCTTTCTCACGCAGGTGGTATTACCGAGTGCTTTAAAATTGCCGCCATGGCGGAGTCCTATGATGTTGCACTTGCACCACACTGTCCTTTAGGACCGATTGCGCTGGCTTCCTGCTTACATTTAGATTTCGTGGCTCGTAATGCCGTATTACAAGAACAAAGCATGGGCATTCACTACAACCAAGGCGCAGAGCTGCTTGATTATGTGGTGAATAAAGAAGATTTCAATATGGTTGATGGCCATTTTTATCCATTAAATAAGCCCGGCCTTGGCGTTGAAATCAATGAAGAAATGGTGATAGAGCGCAGTAAAAACGCACCTGACTGGCATAATCCGGTTTGGCGGTATCCCGATGGTGCCATCGCTGAATGGTGATCAGCCTTCGTAATTGAACCTGTATCTGTGTTGGCTGCGTTCGCTTACCCGAATCACTTACTTGAGTAAGCTCATCGGGATGCTCTCACTTGCCGCCTTGATACAACTCCAATTTCATTGGCTGCTCGTAGGCGTTAAATATATAAACAAATAATAAATATTAAATAGCGTATCTTTCTCGCAGGGGATCGTGACGCCTAAAATCGGCGTTAAATAATTACGCTATTCAAATATATATAATCCGATATTATAAGTGAGAGGAATATGAGTGATATAGCACTGTCTTCTGTCCCTACAAAAAGGCGTTATTTAACGCTATTAATGATTTTTATTACCGTTGTAATTTGTTATGTCGATCGGGCTAATTTGGCCGTTGCTTCAGCGCATATTCAAGCGGAGTTTGGCATTAGTAAATCAGAGATGGGATATATTTTCTCGGCGTTTGCTTGGACATACACTTTATGCCAAATACCGGGTGGGCGCTTTCTCGATCGTATGGGGGCCAAGACAACCTATTTTATCGCTATTATGGGATGGTCTATTGGAACCTTATTCCAAGGTTTTGCTAACGGGCTGGTATCGCTAATCACTCTACGTGCGGTAACCGGTATGTTTGAAGCGCCGGCTTTTCCAACCAATAACCGTATTGTAACGAGCTGGTTTCCTGAGCAAGAACGTGCGTCTGCGGTAGGGTTTTATACGTCTGGGCAATTTGTAGGTTTAGCGTTTTTAACGCCTTTGCTGATTTGGTTACAAGAGAAAACCAGCTGGCACTGGGTGTTCATCGTGACAGGTGCTGTCGGTATTCTTTGGGCTGTGATATGGCGCTTCGCCTATCAGGCTCCACGCAAAAGTAAGTTCGCCAATCAGGCCGAGATTGACCATATTGCTAACGGTGGTGGCATGGTTGATGGCGACGTTGCGACAGGGAAAAAAGAGACTGCGCCTTTAACAACGGCAGACTGGAAGCTGGTGTTTCACCGCAAATTAGTGGGGGTTTATATTGGACAGTTCGCCATTGCCTCAACGCTATGGTTTTTCCTCACGTGGTTCCCTAATTATCTCACCCAAGAAAAGCATATTACCGCGCTGACCGCTGGTTTTATGACCACGGTGCCGTTTATGGCCGCTTTTTTTGGGGTGATCCTCTCAGGTATTGTGGCGGATAAATTACTGAAAAGCGGAAAATCGATTGGTTTTGCTCGAAAAACTCCGATTATCTGTGGCCTGTTGTTGTCCACCTGCATTATCGGTGCGAATTATACCAATGATCCTATGTGGATTATGATCCTGATGGCATTAGCATTCTTCGGCAACGGATTTGCGTCTATCACATGGTCGCTAATTTCATCTTTGGCGCCGATGCGTTTGATTGGGCTTACCGGAGGTGTGTTTAATTTTATTGGCGGCTTAGGTGGCATTACCGTTCCACTGGTGGTGGGATATTTGGCTCAATATTATGGTTTTGCACCTTCATTAACCTACATTGCCTCTGTGGCATTGATTGGTGCTCTCTCATACATATTCTTAGTCGGTGATGTGAAACGAATAGGTTGATATTCAAACTGCACCATTAATAAGACTTTTCTAAAAAACGCTATTTCATTAAGTTTTCTGGCCGACGTGTCGCCTCTAACCTAGATTGGACACTCGGCTGGAACTCGCAATGGAAAAAAGTGCAAATTTTGTTATAAAAAAAGTCATGGAAAATAGCCTTAACCTGACGGTGGATATTTTCTTACAGCCAGTCTTTGATCTCTCTAGCTTTAAATGTGTTGGCGCAGAGGTTTTAGTTCGAGGTTTTTATCGTCGCAATATTGTCGCGCCGAATTTATTTATTCATCAGCTAGAAGAGAACGGCGGAATAATTTATTTAGGTAGCTATGTTATTGATCAGACCTTTAAATATATGTCTGAAGTACTGATACCTAATAATTTCCTTTATATCCTAAGCGTCAATATTTCGCTTGTGCAACTTAATGAACAGGGATTTGCACAAACCGTTATTCAATTGGCTGAAAAATATAAAATTCCTGCTGATAGAGTGATGCTTGAACTGACTGAAACGCAGGGGCATCCCGATATCAATGGGCAACATAATGCTGCTCAGCTCCAAGAATATGGTTTTCTGCTGGCTTGGGATGACGTTACCAGCGCTGAAGAAGCCGAGCAAAAAATGAAGCTGGTGAAAACGGACTTCATAAAGCTAGATCGCTCTTGTTTCAAGAAAGGCGCGATGGATGAAACGCTTAAATTGATTGATAAGGCACAGTCGCTTGATACTGACGTAGTTGCCGAAGGTATCGAAACTTTTGCACAAACATCACTGATGTTAAAACATGGCGTTAGGCTGGCTCAGGGATTTTTGTTCTCACGTCCGTTGAACAAAGATGATTTCAACGAGGAATACATCCGCAAGCTTCAGTGATCGAAAACCCCGCTTAGTTTATGCTAATGAGATATGCGTTACCTTGTTAAAGGAATCTATCATGTCTCGCTATGCTGAAAAGCAGCTCACTTTCGATCCGCGTGGGCACCAGCTCACCAATATTAACGTTTGGACACCAGACAGTGAGTGGCTGGCATACGATGTACGGCCCAGCGGAGCCTCTTTTACCGGGCTGTGCATTGAGCGTGTGAATGTTCATGATGGACGTGTGGAAGTCGTTTACCGCGCGCAGCATGGCGCACATGTTGGCGTGGTAACGGTAAGCCCTCAACAACCGACACGCTACGTTTTTATTCATGGCCCAGAGCATCCAGATGCCCACTGGCATTATGATTTCCACCATCGGCGCGGCGTGATTGTCAGTGAACCAGACAGAGAATTGGCTGAAACGCTTGATGCGATGGATATTACCGAGCCCTATACCGCGGGAGCCTTACGCGGTGGAACACATGTCCATGTTTTTAGCCCAGATGCCACTCGCCTGAGTTTTACCTACAACGACCACGTTATGCATGAAAAAGATGCGGCACTCGATCAGCGTAATGTGGGTATCGCCATACCTTTGCATGCGGTTAATGTACCGAAACAACATCCACGCGAATATGACGGCAGCCACTTTTGTGTTCTGGTGAGCCAAACCACGCTTAATCCTCAGGCCGGAAGCGATCAAATTTCACGCGCCTACGAAGAGGGATGGATTGGCAATGAGGGTTATCTAAAGCCGGATGGGACTCGCCAGCGCTGGGCTTTAGCTTTTATCGGCGATACCGTTGGCAATAATGGCGCTAAAGTTCCTGAGATCTTTATTGTCGACCTGCCAGAGCAAAATGCAGCCTATTCGCAGGCGGGTGAATACCCGTTGCAAGGCACCGCAGATAGGCTGCCAGCGCCGCCCGCAAACGTAGATCAGCGTCGAATTACGTTCACTCATCAACGCGTTTTCCCTGGTCTTGCAACGACACCGCGTCATTGGCTGCGTTCTTCACCAAACGGTGCTGAAATTGCTTTCCTCATGCAAGATGATACGGGCGTGGTTCAGCTTTGGACTATTTCACCAAACGGTGGAGAGCCACGGCAGATAACGCACGGCAAGCATTCAGTGCAGTCGGCATTGAGTTGGCATCCTGATGGGAATTCGCTGTTTTTCGTGATGGATAATAGTGTCGTGCGATGCTGTTTAGATTCAGGCGAAATCATTCGTCTAACAACGCGTTCAGAGCAACCTCCTTGCGCGGAGGCCGTTGTGGTCTCCCCTGATGGAAACCACGTTGCATTTATGCGAGAGATTGCAGGTTGGCCACAGCTTTTTGTGGTGAGCTTGAACGGATAACGATACCCCGATTTGCTGTCTGGGTATGATTCAGATTCTATTCATAATGCGGAGCAACATTGTTGACTCCGCTGATTTGCTCGTCGCGTAAAACGCGCGCACGCGGAGAATCGTCTTCTGGATTTGAACTTGAGCGGTAGTAGTCGTAAGGCAGTAGCAGCGTATCAACTACGGCAGAAAACGGCAGATCCAAAGCAAGAAGCGGTGTCATTGCCCAGCCGGTATCATCGTCTTTGATCATTTTGACGTCATTTTTGGCGCCAGAATAATAACCCTGATTCGGTCCAACACGGGTCATGACGCTGGAACAGCCTCCCGCAAGCAGCGTAGAGCTGGCAAGCAAGGTTATCGTCAAGCATCTAATCCGTTGTCTCATAAATCCATCCCAATAATGGCTGTACTGTGCTTAAGCCAGAGTTGTTGAGTTATAGCATCTGTGCCGAGAAACTAACAAAACCATCCGTTGGCTCTGTGGCGGCTATCTCATTTCACAAAAAATAGTGTACCTGATCGTATCTTGCCTGTTTATGACAGTGATTTGAACAATTCGTGCGCTCTTATAAAAATTAAATTTTTACGCTTGAAAAATTTCGCACCGACTCCATCTTATTAGCAGGCCAATGAGAAATATGCCGTAAGGGTGTTTCTGGCTTAATGATTATATAGTCTGTCCATGATGGAAGATTATTTTTTCCTCGCTGATTTTATTAGGAGGCATATTTTTATGCGCAACTACGATTTATCTCCACTTTATCGCTCTGCTATTGGCTTCGACCGTTTATTTAACCTGATCGAGTCAGGTCAAAATCAGTCTAACGGGGGATACCCTCCTTACAACGTTGAGCTGGTAGATGACAATCACTATCGCATTTCTATTGCGGTTGCTGGTTTTGCTGAGCATGAGTTGGATATCACTGCGCAAGCTAATACGCTGATTGTTAAAGGTTCTCATGAACAGTCAGACAAAGAACGCACCTATTTATATCAAGGTATCGCCGAGCGTAACTTTGAGCGTAAATTCCAATTGGCTGAACATATTCAAATTAAAGGTGCCAACTTGGAAAACGGGCTGTTATATATCGATTTAGAGCGCATTGTTCCTGAAACATTGCAGCCACGTAAGATTGAAATTAAGTAATTAACTGTAGCTAATAGCTGTTAAAGATCAAATTAAATAGCCTGCCTACGGGGGGCTAATGGTCGGCTGTTATACATTGATAAAGCAGCCGTAAATAATATCTCGCTTCTCAGAAGGAGTTTATATCTATGCGTAATCACGATCTTTCTCCGTTACTTCGTCAGTGGATTGGCTTCGATAAATTGGCCAATGCGATGCAAAGCGGCTTAGAACCTCAAGGGTTCCCGCCATACAACATCGAGAAAAGTGACGACAACCACTATCGCATCTCTCTGGCATTGGCTGGATTTAAGCAGAGCGAACTGGATATTGAAGTTGAAGGCCCGCGCTTAACCGTCCGTGGTAATCCAACCCAGCCGGAAAAACCGGTGGAGTATTTACATCAGGGGCTGGTTTATAAGGCGTTCGACTTAACCTTTACCTTGGCTGAACATCTGACCGTAGATGGCGCTAAGTTTGAAAATGGGCTGTTGAATATCGATCTGGTACGGAATGTACCGGAAGCGCTACAGCCTCAGCGTATTGCTATCGGTGGGCAAACAACGACTCCAGCACTGGAGCAGACTGAAACCCCAGCGAGTGACGCTGAAACCAGTAACTAATAAGCATCTCTGATCTACCCCTCTCTAATCATTCTTTGGCGCAGGCAACTGCGCCTTTTTTTTATTCTGCATCTTACGGTTTATGTAGAATTATATAAAAAACCGGTGATTTTACGTGGGTTGTTCGTACCGGACGTAGCAGGTATGGTGTCGGTTGTCTTTTCCTAATAATTACCTGTGATTGCTATCATGACTTTTTCTGTATTTGGCGATAAATTTACCCGCTACGCGGGGATCACCCGTCTGATGGACGATCTGAATGATGGCCTGCGCACGCCTGGTGCCATAATGCTTGGTGGCGGTAATCCGGCTAAAATTCCTCAGATGACGGATTATTTCACTCAACTTTGTGCGGATATGTTGAATGAGGGCAAACTCACCGACGCACTGTGTAACTATGATGGCCCACAGGGTAAAGATGCGCTGTTGCAGGCGTTGGCCAAAATGCTGCGTGATGAGTTTGGGTGGCAAATAGAAGCACAAAATATTGCACTAACAAACGGCAGCCAGAGCGCGTTTTTCTACTTATTCAATTTGTATGCCGGACGCCTTGCCGATGGCTCTCGTCGTCGTGTTTTGTTCCCATTGGCACCTGAATATATTGGTTATGCCGATGCTGGGTTAGACGAAGATCTGTTTGTTTCAGCTAAACCCACGATTGAGCTATTGCCTGAAGGTCAGTTCAAATACCACGTTGATTTTGACCATCTCAATATTGGCGATGATGTTGGGTTGATTTGCGTTTCTCGCCCGACAAACCCAACGGGGAATGTTTTAACCGACGAAGAGCTTATTCGCCTTGATGCTCTGGCTCAGCAGCGCAACATTCCTCTATTGATCGATAACGCCTACGGTTTACCGTTCCCGGGAATTATCTTCTCTGAGGTAAATCCGCTGTGGAATCCGAACATCATTCTGTGCATGAGTCTGTCGAAGTTGGGGCTACCGGGTTCTCGCTGCGGCATCGTGATTGCTGACGAAAAAGTGATCAGCGCAATCAGTAACATGAATGGAATTATCAGCCTTTCACCGGGCAGTCTTGGCCCCGCTATTGCGCTCGAGATGATTGAGCGTGGTGATTTACTGCGTCTATCCAACGAGGTGATCAAACCGTTTTATCGCCAGCGTGTAGAGCAGACGATCGAAGTGATTCGTCGCTATTTACCGGAAGAGCGCTGTTTGATTCATAAACCAGAGGGCGCAATTTTTCTGTGGCTATGGTTTATCGATCTGCCGATCAGCACGGAAATTTTATATCAGCGGCTGAAACAGCGCGGCGTATTGATGGTGCCGGGGCACTATTTCTTCCCTGGTCTGGAGCACGAGTGGCCGCATACGCATCAATGCATGCGCATGAATTATGTTCCTGAACCGGAGCAAATCGAGAAGGGCGTACAGATTCTTGCGGAAGAGATTGAACGCGCACATCAAGAGGATGCGGGTAAGAAGAAACGCTACGTCGGCAAACGGTAGTTAACCACGTGATAAAATAAAAAACCCCGCAACAGCGGGGTTTTTTTAGCGAAGAGAAAAAGACTAGAACTCTTTTTTCGCGTAGCCAGTAACCACTTTCAGGCCCATCTCGCGGCCCAACGCCGTCATCGGATGAACCACTTCGATACCACGTACGGCCTTTTTCAACGACCCCATATCAGCCTGTTCTTTTTTGGTAATTTCACGGCTGAATGGCATCTTTAAAAGCTGCTGTGCTTTGGCGCTGAAATGGCTCGCTTGAACGGCACGCAGACGCTCGATCTCTGCGTTCAATTTTTCCTGCTCGGCGCGATTCTCATCTAGCGCGTGCGTCGTTACAGAATCAATCTCTTGTAACAGCAGGCCAGCTTCTTTACGACGCAGCGCGTCCAGCTTGTCGCTCAGGCGTTTAATTTCTGCTTTTTCTTTCATGACATATCTTCCGGTCATCAATACTTTTAGGGATTAGAAGATAGTTTAACAGCTGTCGGCGTCAATGTGGGGATTGGCTGAAAAGAAGACTCCCCAGTCTTGAAAACTGGGGGGATCAGAAGGCTTTCTTATGGCACAAGCGAGTGACTAAATCGGTGATGCTGAGCACCAGCGTTGAACGAACCATTTGTTGATAACGCTGTTCTTGCATATTCACCAAAAGATCATCAACGACGTCTTCGGGCAGATGAAGCGTGGGCTGTGGGGGGAGTGCGGTCATGCTATGTAGCATGTTGATTGGCCCGAGTATTTCATCATCGGTGAAGCTGTAGATCTTGTTCTCATGCTTTAATTCATTGTTGAGGGCGAGTAACAGCTCAACGTCTTCATATTCGTCACGGCTAATCACGCCTAGCGCGTAGATAAGCTTTAGCCGCACGGGCAAATCAGCCAGTGGACCGGACCCTTCCAGCAGGGGCTCCACCGCATATTTCACCGCATAGTCATCTTTACGAAAGGCTTGAAGAACCAAAAGATCTACCGCTTCGGCGAGTAGCCCAACGGTGGCCTGAATAAAGCCCGCTACCGTTTGCCGAGCGTTCAAGCGCTCCAGTATTCGGTTTTCAAAAGCTTGGCTTTTATAAAGGTCAGATTCTTCCATTGTTGCCATAGTCGTTGTTTCACTTACCGAATAGCGCTGCTTTTCTGGGGCGGCGACACTCGGAAGTTCCCTTTCTCTTTCTGGTTGTGCACTGTTACGCACGCGATTTAATTTCATTTTACCCTTCTCATTTGGAGCTGCCGCTTTGCCGCAACTCCAATCATATGGGTTACATCATGCTTTGCGCTGCATGGCGTTATACACATTAGCGATCTGCGCGACAAGTTCTGGCT
Source organism: Obesumbacterium proteus (assembly GCF_001586165.1). Classification (NCBI taxonomy): domain Bacteria; kingdom Pseudomonadati; phylum Pseudomonadota; class Gammaproteobacteria; order Enterobacterales; family Hafniaceae; genus Obesumbacterium; species Obesumbacterium proteus. The sequence goes on from NZ_CP014608.1 coordinate 569,920, forward strand.
GATCTTCCAGCTCACAAACCTGCATAACGGTGCGGCTCACGCCTTTGTTGTTAAGGAGGGTTGCCATTTCTAACGCCTGAGGATCTTGATGACTGCGGTAGCTCAAGGCTGCGGCAATACCCATGATCAAATTGTGGTTTGTAATGCCGTATTCAAGCGTTCCTCGTAACGGCTTGATAAGGCGATCGCCAGCGCTAAGTTTACGCAGTGGCTGGCGCCCAACACGTTCGACATCATCATGTAGGTAAGGGTTTTCAAAGCGCCCAAGAATTTTTTCGATATAGGCCGCATGTTGCTGGGGATCAAAACTGTAGCGCTTGATGAGCACCGCTCCGCTTTCTTCCATTGCGCCTTTAACCACAGTACGAATGGCGGGATCGAGAATAGCTTCACGAATAGTTTGATAACCCGCAAGCTGACCCAGATAAGCGGTGATCGCATGCCCCGTGTTAAGAGTGAAGAGTTTACGCTCAACGTAGGCCATTAAATTAGCGGTAGACTCCATTCCGGTAATTTGTGGCAACTGGCCTTTGAACTGTGTGCTATCAACGATCCACTCGCTAAAGGTTTCAACAGTGACCTCCAACGGGTCGTCGTTCGCTGCGGCGCTTGGCGGCACGATACGGTCTACCGCTGAATCGACAAAGCCGATGTGTTCTTCTACCCAAGCATGAAGCTCGGTGGGCATCGCCTCGAGGACATGCTGCTTGAGTTGGCTAGTGCCACGCACCATGTTTTCGCACGCAATGATATTCATGGGCTGTTGGTTACCATTGCTGTGACGAGCCATTAATCCCTGCGCCAGCGTATGGGCAATTTTACTAAGAACCTGCGGGCCAACGGCGGTGGTGATGATATCTGCTTGCGCAATTTGTTGAATAGCATCAGCGCTGTTGCTATGAATGGCGCTTACGCGGTTAACCTGTTCGACACGTGCATTTTCACCCACGACGTTGACCTGATAGCTTTGCTGGTGAGCAAGCTGATCGACCAACGGCTGGTTTACGTCTGCAAAAGTGAGTTCTGCATGCGCGTCTGCCAATAATTTACCAATAAAGCCACGACCGATATTACCTGCACCAAAATGAATCGCTTTCATGTTTTTGACCTCAAACCTATCCGTAAAAAGGGGGGCGGGGGAGCCCCCAAGAACGGCGTCGACAGCAACGGCGCTTTTTTAGGACCGACTAGCTGCGGTGAACGACGCCGTGTAATTGCCTTATGCCGCTTGTTCGCCAGACAGAAGATCTAAAATCTCCTGAACACTGGTGGTTTGCGCCAGACGTTCAATTACGCCTTCGTCATCCAGTGCGTTGGTTAAGCGGGCAATGACCTGAATGTGCTCGTTATTACGTGCGGCGATGCCGATAACCAGTCGAGCGACGTCGTCTGGTTCGTCACCGAATCGAACGCCGTGAGGGTATTGGCAAATGACGATACCGGTGCGTAATACGCGGTCTTTGGCTTCTACGGTGCCGTGTGGAACGGCGATAGATTCTCCTAGATAGGTTGAGGTGAGTGCTTCACGAGCGAGCATGGCGTCGATGTAATCCGGTTCTACATAGCCGCCAGATACCAGCATTTCACCGGCAAAGCGAATAGCTTGCTCTTTGGTGTCAGCGGTTAAGTTCAGGAAGATGTTGGCTGCGCTGAGCTTAAATAGATTCTCTTCGCGGTCAGTTGATTCAAATGAATCATCGTTAGCGGCGATGATAGTTTGGTTGATCAAGCGGTTGTCGTTTGCCGCCTGTGGCAGTTTAGCCGCCAGTAAACGGGTTGTAAGATCGGTATACAGTCCGCTATCAAGGAAATTGCTTAATGATATATGCATCGCCTGTGGGGCGTGGCGCATTGCGCGTTCGGTTAAGTCTTGATGAGTGATCACCAGATCAACGTCTTCGGGCAGACTGTTAATCGCGCAGTTCACCACGGAAATATGGTTCAGCCCTGCGTCTTTTACCTTTTTACGCAGAACTCCCGCGCCCATCGCGCTTGAGCCCATTCCCGCGTCACAGGCGACGATAATTTTACGCACATGGTGTAAATCTTTAGATAAATCAAGCGTGGCACGCATGGCTGGCTGAGGTTCTACGCCAGTCACTTTTCCACCGGATTTAGACTGTTGTTTCATGCCTTGCATACGGCGAGTGGCTTCCGCTAAGCCGTTACTTTCTTCATCACCGACGCGAGCGCGTTTAAGCAACATGGCAGACGTTAAGAATGAAACCAGCGTTGAAGCCATAATCGACAGCACGACACCGATGAGCGAGGCTTTTGGTGTCATTAGCAAGACTGCAAAAATAGAACCCGGAGACGCTGGGGAGACTAAGCCCGCGTTAAAGAGCGTCAGCGTGAATACGCCGGTCATGCCGCCCAGAATCACGGCCAGAATCAGACGTGGATTCATTAACACATACGGGAAATAGATTTCGTGGATACCGCCGAAGAAATGGATGATTGCGGCACCGCCAGCAGACTGTTTTGCACTGCCTTTACCGAAGAACATGTAAGCCAGCAGAACACCTAGCCCTGGACCTGGGTTTGCTTCAATCAGGAAGAAAATGGATTTGCCGGTTTCTGTTGCCTGCTGAATGCCTAACGGCGAGAAGATGCCGTGGTTGATGGCGTTATTTAGGAACAGGATCTTGGCGGGCTCGACGAAGATAGACGTTAATGGCAGCAGGTTGTTCTGCACCATAATGTTGACGCCAGCCGCTAATATTTTTGACAGCGACTCCACCAACGGCCCAATCGCCATGAATGCCAACATCGCCAGCAGCATACCGATAATGCCCGCGGAGAAGTTGTTCACCAGCATTTCAAAGCCGCTTTTGATTTTGCCGTCAACCCAGCGATCAAAGCGTTTGATTGCCCAGCCACCTAATGGGCCTGCAATCATTGCGCCCATGAACATGGGCATATCTGCGCCAACAATCACGCCCATGGTGGTAATCGCACCCACGACGCCACCGCGCTCGCCGCCGATTAAACGACCACCGGTGTAACCAATCAATAATGGCAGCAGATAGCTGATCATTGGGCCGACCAGCTTGGCTAATGTCTCATTTGGTAGCCAGCCAGTAGGAATAAATAAAGCGGTAATCAAACCCCATGCGATGAATGCGCCGATATTGGGCATCACCATATTGCTGAGGAAGCGGCCAAAATTCTGTACCTTGACCTTGATATCTGGTGATAACATAAAACACCCCTCGTGGTGCGCTAAGATGTTGCGCGTCGTAATAGTTGTGGTGGTTTCGCCAAAAACCGTCCTGTCGTTCTGTATGCAAAATCGACTCTATCACGCCGTTTTCATCTCGCGTACCCCGTGGGGGATTTGTGATCTTGATCTCGTAACGCCCCCCTCTATCGGGGTGTTTTTGGTGATGCAGGTCACATAAGTAGACTGAAAGTCTGCTACAAAGTTAAAATATCGCCCGTCATAGGTGATTTTATGTGACGCAAATCACTTAAGTTGTTAGTGGTTTTGTTTTTAAATTGTGATTCTCTTCACAAGTTATTTTTCATCCCATCAGCACGCCATCGACACACCTCAGGTTTTCACCCAACGCGTTGTAAAATTACATGTAGTGTTTTTTGGGTATAAAAAAACCACACAATCTGGTTAAGTAGCCAGCATTACGCAATCTAGTGGCTTACGAAGCTAGGTGCATGCAAGTTTGCAGCGCTAGCTTTGCTAAGCTATTTTTTACTCAGTTTTTTAGTGGTGGATTCTATGTGTTGGATGCTGTGCTTAGGAACAGGAAGATTTTCTGGCATGGTGCCGCCTAGCTCTTCAATGGTTTTCCGAACCTTTTGGCCCACATCAAAATGTGTCTGATTGGCTTGTTGCCTTGATTTTATCTGGTCACGACGTAGCTTTTCTTCTGTTTGTGTTGCTCTAAACAGGTTGGCTGCTAATTCAGTAGATCCCATGAAATCGAGAATTTTTTGACTCTTTTTAAGCTCTTTACGTTGGTGGATGGCATTTTGGTCTAGCCCGCCATAGAGGCCTTTATATCCATGGTTCTGAAAAATGGCAAAATCCATCGTGGTTGCAACACCGGCTTGTTGAGCCGCTTCAACGAGTTGTTTGTTATGTTCTTTTAATTCATTACGCAGAAACAAACGTTTTCCATCTTCGCGTAAACGCTTAAATGTTTCGTCGTCAGCTAATTCTTGGCGTCGGGTTTGAAGTGCAAAGTATGTTTGACCTGCCGCTATGACAGGTTTGCTAGGATCGCCGTTTTGAACCACGAGGTAGCAGGCATAACGGGAGAGGGTGATATCTTTTAGCTTTCGTTGAGCTCCAGAGCCAATTTTGACCATATCGAGGACATCCTCGAAATGGTCACCAGCGTTGTGCCCACTGTTTAAACACGCATCTTTCGCCCGCTCTAATACAGGAACAAAATGCCGGTACTCTGAGTAATCCAGCAGCTTTGCCAGCGCTCTTGCAGACCAATATTCAGACCCAGATTCATCTACCTGTTTAATTTCTTCGAAAGGCTGGTGATGCTTGTTCATGGTTCGCTCCATGTCATTGCATGATGTTTGGAGATGATATCGATTGGTGGTGACGTTGCTGGAAGCAATATCTCATATCTAGATTTTTGCTGGATGTGCAACGAAGGAATAGCGTTGCCTTCGTTAAAGAAAAACACCCTGTGAGCACTAAGGCTGACAGGGTGTTTCGGCTATTTAATAAGGCTACGAGATGGAAATGCGTTGCCTAAAGATTAATTCTGGAAAATAGCCGCGCTGCGGTTTTTCGCATTTAACAATTCTTGATGCTTGGCAGCAATTGAGGTCATTAACTGATTGTATTGATCGACCTGCTGCTGGGTTTGTAGCTGGATGCTTTGGTTATCAAAGCGTGCCTGAGTCCCAATGCTTTGCAGGAAATCACCGACCTGAATCAGGTCCTGTGACAGGCTAGCCGCCATAGGAATGATTGGCATCACGGCATTTGCCGGATCGGTAACGACTTTCGCAAAGGCTTGGTCATAAACTGCCTTCACATCATCAGGCTGTTTAAGTGCAGCACGCGCCGTGTCTGCGGTCGATTTAGCACTTTGAATCTGTTGGCCGAGCAGGTTTAGTGCACCGGATTCCTGACGCAGGTCGTCACGTTTTAGCAGGTAATCCTGAGGAACACGGATCTGATCGATAGTGGTAAACAGCGGATTTAAGCTGCTATCCATAGAACGGCTGAAATTCTGTGAAAACGTCACTAAAATCGCGTAATCGCTGACATAGTTGCCGAGTTTCTGCTTTTGGTCTTCGCTCAGGGTTGGCACGGTGATGCTGCCACGCATGACGGTATTTTGCAGATAGTCGATGAAAGCTTTACGTTGTTCTTTATCGTTGTCGCCACAGCCAGCTAGTTGAAACGCCATAATGAGGGCGAAAATTGGCATCAACCAACGCTGTGCCTGTTTAGTTACTGCAAATGACATGTAATTACTCCTGTAACCACGCGAAAAAAATTCGGTCGATATCATTCTGTTGAAATTCTACTCATCAAGTTAGTTTAACCTGATAATTTTGGGATAACAGCCAGAAAGTAAAAAACCCGCCGAAAGGCGGGCTTTATTTTACTCTCGGGATTACTGCAGAACAGAAATATCCGCAACCTGTAGGAACAAATCGCGTAGCTTGCTCAGCAGGGTTAGGCGGTTGATGCGCACTTGCTCATCGTCAGCCATCACCATCACTTGTTCGAAGAAGTTATCTACTGGCTCACGCAGCGCGGCCAGTTCGGATAAAGCTTCTTGGTAGCGACCTTCAGCAAACAGTGGTTCCAGCTTATCGCGCAGAACAACCAGATGGGTTGCCAGTTTGATTTCTGCCGCTTCTTTCAATACGGAAGCATGAACGTGATCGCCCAGCACTTCAGTTGATTTAGCCAGAATATTGGAAACACGCTTGTTGGCAGCAGCCAGCGCAGCGGCTTCAGGCAGCGTGCGGAAGTGTGAAACCGCCTTCACGCGCGCATCAAAGTCTGCTGGTTTGGTTGGACGACGAGCCAGTACAGCCTGAATAGTGTCAACGCTGTGGCCTTCTTCCTGATACCAAGCGCGGAAACGGCCCAGCATGAATTCCACCACGTCATCAACGACGTTCGCGTTAGTCAGCTTTTGTCCGTATAAGCGCGCAGCTTCTTCAGTTAGCGTAACCAAATCCAGCGGCAGCTTTTTCTCAACGATAATACGCAATACACCCAGCGCAGCACGGCGCAGAGCAAATGGGTCTTTATCACCTTTAGGATGCTGACCAATGCCGAAGATACCGGCAAGGGTATCCATTTTGTCGGCAATCGCGACAGAACATGCCACCAGAGAATCTGGCAGTGCGTCACCGGCGAAGCGTGGTTGATACTGTTCGTTCAGGGCAACAGCAACTTCTTCGTTCTCACCGTCGTGGCGTGCGTAGTGCATGCCCATAACGCCCTGTGTATCGGTGAATTCGAAGACCATGTTGGTCATCAAATCACACTTGGACAGCAGGCCAGCGCGGGTCGCCAGATTGACGTCAGCGCCGATTTGCTCTGCAACCCAACCGGACAATGCTTCAATGCGGTTGGTTTTGTCGCGCAGCGTTCCCAGCTGTTGCTGGAATAAAACGGTTTCCAAGCGAGGCAGGTTGTCTTCCAAGCGCTGTTTGCGGTCGGTCTTGAAGAAGAACTCCGCATCGGCTAAACGTGGACGAACAACTTTCTCGTTACCAGAGATAATCTGCTGTGGGTCTTTAGATTCGATGTTGGTAACGAAGATAAAGTTTGGCAGCAGTTTGCCGGCAGCGTCATACACAGGGAAGTATTTCTGGTCACCCTTCATGGTGTAAACCAGCGCTTCAGCAGGTACGGCGAGGAATTTTTCTTCAAACTTGGCAGTCAACACCACTGGCCATTCAACCAGAGAAGTTACTTCTTCCAGCAGGCTTTCGCTCATATCAGCGATGCCGCCGATTTTCTGCGCAGCCAGCTCGGCGTCACGTTTGATGATGGCTTTACGGGTGGCGTAATCAGCGATGACTTTGCCACGTTCCAGCAAGATCTGCGGATATTGCTCGGCGTTATCGATGGTGAACTGCTGTTCGCCCATGAAACGATGGCCGCGGATCACGCGATCGGACTGCACGCCAAGAATGGTAGCAGGGATCACTTCGCTACCCAGCAGCAGCGTGACGGTATGAACCGGACGCACGAACTGAGTGTCGTTGTCGCCCCAGCGCATCAGTTTTGGAATTGGCAGCTTGCCGAGTGCATTGGTCACCAGCGTTGGCAGCAGTTGCTGTGCGCTCTGGCCTTTTTGATGCGCGCGGAACAGCAGCCATTCACCTTTGTCGGAGGTCAGACGTTCAGCCTGATCGACGGTGATGCCACAACCACGAGCCCAGCCTTCGGCAGCCTTGGTTGGCTTGCCTTCAGCATCGAATGCCTGAGCAATGGCTGGACCACGTTTTTCAATTTCGCGATCGGGCTGAGATTCATGCAGCGCAGCGACTTTCAATGCTAAGCGGCGCGGTGCGGCGAACCAAGTCACTTCGCCATGGGCGAGGTCTGCGTTATCTAGTTCAGCGGTAAAATTAGCTGCAAAAGATTCTGCCAGAGAGCGTAGCGCTTTCGGTGGCAGCTCTTCGGTGCCGATTTCCACCAGAAAAGTTTGTTGGGTCATGGCTGCCTCAAATATTCTCTAATTTAGAATCGTCGCTTTTTTTACACATTGGGAAGCCCAGCGCCTCACGGGAGGCATAGTAAGCTTCAGCGACCGCTTTGGTCAGGGTACGAATACGCAGAATGTAGCGTTGGCGTTCGGTCACCGAGATCGCCTTGCGCGTGTCCAGCAGGTTAAAGCTGTGTGCGGCTTTCAGAATGCGTTCATACGCTGGCAGAGGCAGAGGTTTTTCCAACTCCAACAACATTTTGGCTTCTTTCTCATACTGCTCGAAGCAGGAGAACAGGAAATCGACGTCTGCGTATTCAAAGTTATACGTGGACTGTTCCACTTCGTTTTGATGGAACACGTCGCCGTAGGTTGTTTTACCCAGCGGGCCGTCGCTCCATACCAGATCGTAGACGCTGTCTACGCCCTGAATATACATCGCCAAACGTTCCAGACCGTAGGTGATCTCACCGGTTACCGGCTTACATTCCAAGCCGCCAACCTGCTGGAAGTAAGTGAACTGAGTCACTTCCATGCCGTTAAGCCACACTTCCCAGCCTAAGCCCCATGCGCCCAGCGTTGGGTTTTCCCAGTTGTCTTCGACGAAGCGAATGTCGTTCACCAGCGGATCTAAACCTAGCTCTTTCAATGAGCCCAGATACAGTTCCTGAATATTTTCTGGTGATGGCTTAATGACTACCTGAAACTGGTAGTAGTGCTGCAAGCGGTTAGGGTTTTCGCCATAGCGGCCATCGGTTGGACGGCGGGATGGTTGCACGTAGGCCGTTGCCATCGGCTCTGGGCCGAGTGCACGCAGGCAGGTCATTGGGTGTGAGGTGCCAGCGCCAACTTCCATGTCCAGTGGTTGAACAATGGTGCAGCCTTGGCGCGCCCAATAGTCCTGCAGAGTCAGGATCAGCCCCTGAAAGGTCTTGGTATCAAACTTTTGCATATTGGATGAGTTCGCGCGATACAAGTGGATTTATATAGAATGTTGCAGTATACCGCCTGAACGTAAGATATACAGCCCGAATCCCGTCTCAAAGGGTGGGATTTTGCGTGTATTTTGCCATAAAACGTGGCAAAGGCTGGGAACATTCTCCGTGAAGGTCGAGTTAAAAGTTGGCGCTCACGCCAATATTGTATATAAATTGCTCGCTGTTATTGAGGCGATTGGTCTGCGATAGCTCGGCAAAGGCGGCCATATAATCGGTTAGTGGAATATTGGCACCCACGGTGACATCAACCCAGTGAGCTTCTTGATTGGGGATCTCACGGCTAAATAAGTTTTGCGGCGAGCTAAATTCTCCCACCTGTTTATAAGACTCGTTGCTCGATAAACGCTGATAGCTAATTTCAGCATAGGGCGTAAACAATTCTAGATTGGAATCTAACCGCCAGCCCAAAGAGCCAACTTGTTGTTGGGTAGTTGGATTCAATGCCGCAGAGGCCAGCGAGTTGCTGCCCACCCAATGCGTTGAAAACCCCGGTTCAATGGACGTTGAAGCGCGATCGAGCGGCACGATATCGTTCGTGTCACTGCTATTAAAAAAAACATCTTTTAAATCATACGACAAAACGGGTAATGAGAGCAGGGCGCAACTCACTAAACAAACCGATGCCAGAGGTCTAATCATTGATGCCACTCCATTAAAAGGGAGGCGTTATTCGTTATTATTTTTGGTGCTGCACTCTTAACTATTTGACGAGGTTGCGACTGCGTCAAGGTCGGTTGAAATAAATAGTTAACGCTTCGCGAAGCGTTATAGTTGTCTCTCACGTTGTCGGCATTGTTGCCCTGTAAACAGCACTAAAATCCCCATGATTCGCCGCGGGGTTCTCACAAGGAATAGGATTATGAGCCAGACGTTTGAAGATAAAAAAATTCGCTGTGGTTGGGTCTCATCCGATCCCCTGTATATCAGCTATCACGATAATGAATGGGGGCAGCCCGTCTACGATGATGCTCATCTATTCGAACTGCTGTGCCTTGAGGGACAACAGGCGGGGCTTTCGTGGATAACCGTGCTGAAGAAACGTGAAAACTATCGTAATGCTTTCCATCAATTCGATCCGCGCAAGGTGGCGGCGATGACGGATGAGGATATCGATGTGCTGATGCAGGACGCCGGTCTTATTCGCCATCGTTTGAAATTAGATGCCATCGTGGTTAACGCCCGTGCCTATATGAAAATGCAGCAAGAGGGTGAGGATTTTTCTCAGTTCTTATGGTCATTTACCGAAGGCAAACCGCAGCTAAACTGTCCTGAAACTCTCGCCAACGTGCCTGCAAAAACCGAGATTTCTGATGTGATGTCCAAGGCGTTGAAGAAGAAAGGCTTTAAGTTTATTGGTTCAACGATCTGTTATGCCTTTATGCAAGCCAGCGGCATGGTGAACGATCACGTCAAAACCTGCTTTTGTGGGAAGCACTAAGCCATGATTCGCCCAGCAGTAAAGCAAGATATGCCGGCCATTATGGCGTTGTGGCTGGTTAGCACTACCGAGGCGCACCCGTTTATTTCTGCGCAGTATTGGCATGAAAGCGAAGCCGTAGTGCGAGATACCTATTTACCGAATGCGCTGACGTGGGTGGCGGAAGATAAGGGTGAAATTATCGGGTTTATTAGCGTGCTGGAGCAGCAGTTTATTGGTGCTTTATTCGTGGACAAGCGCTACCACGGAAAAGGCGTTGGGCAATTGCTGATGATGCATGTGAAGATGATTTTTCCACAGCTGATGCTCGAGGTGTATTTGGAGAATCACCGCGCGCTGCGTTTTTATCAGCGTGAGGGATTTCATATTCAAGATACCCAGTTCAATGAGGATACTCAGCATAAAACGGCCATTATGTTATGGGAGAAAACCCCAGGCGCTTGGCTTGAGGATTAAACAAATCCTGCTATTTGGCGTGTATTTGTCTAATTTATTGGAATTTTAGGAATTGTGACCATTATTTTTTAATGGGAATTTGCTGAAATGCCACCGCCGTAGATCCCGATTCACGGTTTGGGCACTATTTTTTTGGGTCAGTGGATTACTGGCCTGTTACAGCAAATATCTTGAGCGATTACGCTCTGTGCAAGATGAGGTTCCATAATGAGTAAAAGCCGTTTCTGTATTGCTGGCGCAGTATGCGCTGCGTTGCTGCTGTCTGGTTGTACAACTAACCCGTATACCGGTGAATCCGAAGCGGGTAAATCGGGTGTGGGCGCAGGTTTAGGTGCGTTGGTTGGTGCGGGCGTGGGTGTTCTGTCCTCTTCTAAGCACGATCGCGGCAAAGGCGCTTTGATTGGTGCGGCAGCTGGCGCGGCATTAGGCGGTGGTGCGGGTTACTATATGGACGTTCAAGAGTCGAAACTGCGTGACAAAATGCGTGGTACCGGTGTGAGCGTAACGCGTCAAGGCGACAACATTGTGCTGAATATGCCAAATAATGTGACCTTCGACTCCAGCAGCAGCACCTTGAAACCGGCCGGTGCCAATACCCTGACCGGCGTGGCGATGGTTTTAAAAGAGTATCCTAAGACTGCAGTTAACGTGGTGGGTTACACCGATAGTACCGGTAGCCAAGATCTGAATATGCGTCTTTCTCAGCAGCGTGCCGACAGCGTCGCAAGTTCTCTGATTGTTCAGGGCGTTGAAGCAAGCCGCGTTCGTACTCAGGGCATGGGCCCAGCGAACCCAATCGCGTCAAATAGCACGACAGAAGGCAAAGCTCAGAACCGTCGTGTTGAAATTACATTAAGCCCGATGTAATTCATGCCCTCTTTTAGCCTCCTGTTTTGCCTGAGGAGGCTATTTCCTCAACCTTATCTCATCAGTTCCCCTGTGGTTATGCTAAATTTGCCTATCCGTTGAATTTCAGAGGAACACGTCGTGAGCAGTCAGGGAACCCGCGCCACCATCAGTGATGTCGCCAAGGCCGCTAAAACCGGCAAAACGAGCGTTTCGCGCTATTTAAATGGCGAACAACACCTGCTGTCCGACGATCTCAAACAGCGCATCGAACAAGCCATACAACGCCTTAATTACCGCCCAAGCCAGATGGCTCGCAGCTTAAAAGGCGGGCAAACTCGCCTTATCGGGATGATCATTGCTGATATCACCAATCCCTACTCTGTGGACGTCTTGCGCGGCGTTGAAGAAGCCTGTCGTGTGCAAGGCTTCACTTTGCTGGTGTGTAACACTAACAACGAAATCAATCAGGAACAGCATTACCTTGAGCTGCTAAGCAGCTATCGCGTTGAGGGTTTAGTGGTTAATGCGGTGGGTATGCGTGAAGAAGCGTTATCTAAGCTACAACAGTCGTTGCTGCCCATGGTGCTGATTGACCGAAAAATACCCGACTTCTCCTGCGATATGGTGGGATTAGACAATCAACGCGCCGCCACTGAAGCGACTCGGCATCTAATCGAGCAGGGCTTTGAAGCGGTGATGTTTTTAAGTGAGCCGCTGGGGTTGGTCAATACTCGGCTTGAGCGTTTGCATGCTTTTCAAAGCACTATGGCGGAATGCCCTGAGCTGATCGCCTGCCATGCCGAAGTTGTGCTCAACAAAGGTGAACTTCTCGATCAGGCATTGAGCCAGTTTTGTCATCAGCATCGGGGTATGCGTAAAGCCGTGATGTCTGCCAACGGTGCATTAACCCTTCAGGTTGCTCGCTCCCTGCGTCGTTTAGGCCTTAATTGGGGCAGTGATATTGGCTTACTTGGCTTTGATGAACTGGAATGGGCAGAGCTGGCGGGGGCGGGGATAACCACGCTTAAGCAGCCGACCTATCAGATCGGCTACGCTGCGCTAGAGCTGTTAGTGAACCGCATCCAAGGCGACGCACAGCCTACCGTTGAGCAAAAATATCCGGGCGAGCTTATCGTTCGAGGCTCAACGTTGCGTTAGTTAGGCGGGAGTCCCTTTGCGTAACAAATAGCGATAGGGCGCTTGCTCGGTTTCTTGTGCAATCAGTTGATGATCCATAAAACGACAGAAACCCGGAATATCACGGGTGGTCGCCGGATCATCCGCGATGATCAGCAGCGTTTGTCCATCATCCATATGACGCACGGTTTTACGCACCATCATCACAGGCTCAGGGCAGCGAAGCCCAAGTGCATCCAGCGTTTTATCAGGATTAGCGAAAAGATCGGTCATGGTTTTTCTCTGAAGGCCGGTTTGCGCAATCGTACTGGCGAAGGGCTACGGCTGAGTGAAGTTTAAAACGCCTCTAGTTTACCTGCTGAAAAATAGTCTGCAAGGGACGTGAACGTTTGCGTTAAAATTAACCATTGCATGTGCAAATTATCGCGGTATCATCCGTGCCGCATCTCAGATGCACACATTTTCATTGGGTTCCCTCACCCCAATCTCCAAAAAGGCCAAAATATGTTTGATTTTACTCCGCAACAGCGGATGAAAGCCCTTTGCTGGCTTTCTGTTTTTCACGTTCTGATTATTACGTCCAGTAACTACTTGGTGCAGTTGCCGATCTCGATTTTCGGTTTTCACACCACGTGGGGCGCATTTACCTTCCCGTTTATTTTCCTGGCAACAGACCTCACCGTTCGTGTGTTTGGCGCGCCTTTGGCTCGTCGAATTATTCTGGCGGTTATGGCGCCTGCGCTGCTGATTTCATATTGTATTTCAGCGCTGTTCTTTCAGGGGGAATGGCAAGGTTTTGCCGCGTTGGGCGAGTTTAATGTGATGGTGGCGCGTATCGCGACCGCAAGCTTCATGGCCTATGTTCTGGGGCAAATCCTAGACGTACATGTCTTTAACCGCCTGCGTCAGCGCAGTGCGTGGTGGGTGGCACCAACGGCTTCAACGTTGTTTGGTAATATCAGCGATACCTTGGCATTCTTCTTTATCGCGTTTTACCACAGCACAGACCCCTTCATGGCCGCGAACTGGGTTGAGATTGCGCTGGTGGACTACACGTTTAAACTGCTGATCAGCCTGATTTTCTTCCTGCCAATGTACGGCGTTATGCTCAACGTGGTTCTGAAGTATCTCTCAGCTAACCGCCAAGACCCGCATCCACAGCTGAATTAAAAAACGTATCGCGATACCGAGAAGCGCTTTTTCTCGGTATCGTATATGCTGATGTCCCTGAACCTCGGAGGATGTCATGCCCGCGATTAACGTCAAACACGCCACCGTTGAAGATGTTCACCACCTTTATACATCACTGCCCGAATTCTCCGCGTTACATAGCCTGCAAGATTTAATTAACCGACTGAATAATAAAGAAACTTGTATATTAGTCGCCTATAAAAATGAAAAACCTGTCGGTTTTAAGTTGGGTTATGCGCTTAGCGACACCACTTTCTATAGTTGGTTAGGTGGTGTACTTCCTCACTCCCGCCGCGACGGAATAGCCCAAGTCCTATTGCATACACAGGAAGATTGGGCTTTAAATCATGGGTATCAGCGTATCGAAGTGAAAACCAGAAACTGTTTTCCAGCTATGCTGATAATGCTCATAAAAAACGGCTACCAGTTATCTGAGCTAGAAGTGGCTGACAACATAGCCGATAACCGAGTCCGACTGGTGAAGTGTCTAACGCACGGAACCAATGATAAGTAGCGAAGCTACAATATGTTACTTGCATTTAGTGCACCGATAAGGTGCGATACGTTTATTGGTCAATCGAGACGTTAGGACAATAGAAGGAATTACCATGCGTAATTTAGTGAAGTTTATGGGAGTGGGTTTGCTCGTGGCAGGACTTGCCGCGTGTGATGGCCAGTCGACTGATAACACCACCTCTGCTGCCAAAGGATCTACACCGGTAGAAGCTAGCGTACCTGCCGGAGAGAACATAAGCCTGCTTAACGGGAAAGTGACCTTTACACTACCGGCGGGCCTAACTGACCAAAGTGGCAAGCTAGGTTCTCAATCAAACAGCATGCACGTTTACGCCAATAAGAGCGGTCAGCAGGCGATCATTGTGATTATGGCTCCGCTGCCAGCAGACAGCCTGAGCACGCTGAGCGGGCGCTTGGTTGAACAACAGAAATCTCGTGATCCAAGCCTGAATGTGCTTTCTGATAAGAGCATTGAAGTAAGTGGGCAGCCAGCTCAGGAAGTGAATAGCCTGCAAACGGCCAAAGGCCAAGTTTCCTATTCCAGCATCGTACTGGCTAAAGCTGGCGATCAGTTGATGACCATGCAGGTATCTCTGCCGGGTGAAAATCAACAGGAAGCGGCTAATATTGCTAACGGTGTGATTAATACGCTGAAGATTACCGAGTAATTTTTTGCAAAAGCCCTCCCTGCTGTAGGGAGGGCTAGAATGTTAGTTTACTACGCCGTTAACCATCTTCTGTGTAACCTGTTGCCCACTCGCATTTTGCGCGCTCAGCGTGGCGTTTACGCTAGGCTTAAGCGGTGCATCACCAGTTAGCACGCCTTTTAATCCTAGCTGCATATTGACGTCACCTTTGATCGGTAATGCTGGCCATCCCCACTCAACCAGTTGATCGGCGGGTACTGCTTTCCCTTTGAGATCCAAGCTGAGCTGGCGCCCAGACTGCGTGAGCGATGCGGTTGCTTCCAAAATTCCCTTTTGCGATAACGCGCTGAGTTCAGTGACGCTAATTTGCTGGTCGTTCGCGTTCAAGCTAATAGAAAGCTTTTGCAGATCGACCTTATTAAACGTTGCGCCACTGGCGTTGAAGGTTGCTTGGCCGTCCCACAAACCTAACAGGCGGTTATGAACTAAGCGAACGTTGCTGCCAAAGCCGTCCAGCGCGGTAATTTGGAAAGGGAATTCAGGGTTGATATCGACAATCAGATTTCGGCTGCTGGAGAACTTGGTGACTATTACATCGTTTAGCCAAGTCGGCAGCGGCGTTTGCCAGATTTCACGCCAGTTTTGCGGTAGCGTATATTCCAAGCCAATGAGCGTAATTTCATCGAGGGTAAGTTGTTGGTTACTGCTTAACCAGTTGCCGCTTGCTCGCAGCAAACCGCCTTCCCAGCGAGTACTTAGCTGTTTTATCGCCACTCCCGCATTGGAAAGATCGGCGCTAAAGATAGGCTCAACAAAGTGCACGTTGCCCACGATGATATCGTTAGCATTAAAGGCGATAGTCCCTTTATCACTTTGCCAATTGCCGTTATTCCACGTTACGCCGTTCAATTCACCGTCTAAATCACTGAGCGCCCAGCCTGCACCTTCCAGTTTGGCATCGGTAATACTTATTTTTCCTAGCGTGATTGCCGGAAGCTGCTTCAGCGGCGCAAAGAAAGCGTCTAGAGATTGGCTCGTCTGCCAGTGGAGATTGCTTAGGCGTAAGTTATTGATGACCCAACTTCCATCGGCTTTACGTATTCCATCACCCGTGGCTTGGCCTTGGGCAAATTCAGCCCCAGCGTTGGTTATTGTGAGTAGCCCCTGCTTATCATTGCCTTGGATCAGTACGTTCTGTGCAGGAATATCATTTAGCGTTAGTTTGCCTGCGCTGAACTGAAATTGGTTGTTTTTGCCAAAAATTTGCCCTGAAATGGGCTGCCACGGTGAAACATAGCCGTTGACCTGTGACGCGTTAAGTTTTTGCTGAGGCTCATTTTGTTGCACCTGCATATTGAGCATGCGCAGGCTTTGGGCCTGAATTGGCAGTGCGGTTTGAGCCGTGGCTGACAGCGTTAGCGATCCATTTTCGAGCGTGATGCTATCGAAGTCTTTGGGTTCGGTTAGCTGGCGCACGCTGAGCGATAAACTGATTTTTTCAGCGCGTAGAAAAGGAGGCTGGCCGGCGTTAGCGAGCGTGACATCATGTAATGTCATTTCAGCAGGGTCGCGAATGTCGTGGTGTATTTTTCCAAGCGACAATCGATATGGGGTATTTTCATTCACCCAAGTGCTGATGTGGCGCGCGCCCCACGTGGTCTGTGCAATCACATAAGCCACAATAACCAGTGCGATGATAATCGCGAGCAGGATTAAGAGTAGTTTTCCAATAAATTTCACGGCATTAGTCCTTCAGGCCAAAGGTGCTTTAGTTTATGCCGTATTAAGTAGGCTGGCTCAAGGGATGAAATGTAAACACCAATAAAAAAGGCCGAATGCAGAAACATCCGACCTTTTTTAGCCATTTATGCGGTATTAATCTTCGTGTGGGAAAACCAGATTTAAGACTATGGCAGTAATACCGCCAGCCGCAATGCCTGAGGACAGCAGGGTTTTCATCCAATCCGGCGCGAATTGTAAAATCAACGGCTGCTGAGAAACCCCTAAACCAACGGCTAAGGAGAGCGCCATAATCATAATGGCGCGGCGGTTTAATGGCTCACGCGAGACAATACGAACGCCAGATGCCGCGATAGTGCCGAACATCACGATGGTGGCGCCGCCTAGAACGGGCTCAGGGATGTGCTGTACAAAACCCGCCACCGCAGGGAACAGGCCTAACACAATCAGCATGAGGGCGACCACAAAGCCCACATAGCGGCTTGCAACACCGGTTAACTGGATAACGCCGTTATTCTGGCCAAAGCAGGAGTTAGGGAAGGTATTAAACACCGCCGACAGCATCGAGTTAAGTCCGTTGGCGAGAACGCCGCCTTTCAGTCGCTTCATGTAGAGCGGGCCAGAAACGGGCTGCTCGGATACGTCTGAGGTCGCCGTAATATCGCCGATAGTCTCTAAAGACGTCACCATAAAGACCAGCATCAGCGGGATCAGCAGGTTCCAGTCAATGCCCAAACCATAATAGAGCGGCGTTGGCACCATTAGCAGCGAGGTGGTTTTCTCCATATTGCTGGTGTCTGGCAGCATACCCATCGCCCATGCCAGCGCGTAACCAACGGCCATGGCGATCACCAACGAAGAAACGCGCAAATACGGATTACGCTGACGGTTAAGCAAAATGATGACTACCAGAACGGAACCGGCCAGCATTAAATTACCCGGTGCGCCAAAGGTATGATCGTTCATGGCGCTGTAGCCACCGCCGATAGAAACCAAGCCGACTTGAATCAGCGATAGACCGATGATCATGACCACCACGCCAGAGACCAATGGCGTAATAATTCGGCGTGCTAGGTGCAAGAAACGCGACAGGATAATCTCGGTGCAGGAAGCCAGCATTAGCGTTCCAAACAGCGTCGCCATCATCGTTGGAATATCGGCACCGCCGTTTTTCAACGCCATTCCGCCCATAATCAGAGGGCTAACAAAGTTAAAGCTCGTTCCCTGAATCGACAGCAAACCCGAGCCAACAGGGCCCCAGGTTTTAATCTGCAAGATAGACGCTAGCCCTGAGGCAAATAGCGACATGCTGATAATGTGTTGCGTGTCCTGTGCCGGAAGACCTAACGCCTTGCAAATCAGTAGCGCGGGCGTAATCACCGCCACGAACATGGCGAGCAAATGTTGGCAGGCAGCGAAAAGGGTTTGCGGGAGAGGTGGACGGTCTTCGAGACGATATATCAGCTCACTTTTGGTCGGCGCGGTCGCACTAGGCTTCGCGGTTGAAGAGTGAACTTGGTCGAACTCAGTGGATGGCGTGGTCATAATCCATATTCCAGAAGCAACAATGCACGCATTTTAATGATAGTCGTCACAAAAGCAATCGGTTGCGCATAAATTTACCTAAAAAGGATGAGACTTTGGGATCGCATTTTTTGCTAAAGAAACTTGCCCAAGAGTTAGGTTTTGCTTTCTAATTAAGCGTTTATCATTTTTAGATAACAGAGAGAAAATTATAATTATTTGAAATAAATACAATTATTACATGGAGTAATAAGATGATTCATCTGGACGTATACGGTACGCTAGTCGCGGCGACCTTGGTGCTTCTGCTCGGGCGCCAAATGGTACAAAAAATCCCTTTCCTCACGAAATACACTATTCCTGAACCCGTTGCTGGCGGTTTGCTGGTGGCGCTCGGTTTCCTGTTGCTTAAGCAAACCACTGGCTTTGAGGTCAGTTTTGATATGTCCCTCAAAGATCCGCTGATGCTCGCCTTTTTTGCCACCATCGGCCTTAACGCAAACTTAGCGAGTTTAAAAAAAGGCGGTAAAGCGTTAAGCATTTTTGTTTTTGTGGTTGTGGGATTACTGCTGGTACAAAACGCCATTGGTATTGGGATGGCGAAAATGCTGGGGCTTGATCCTCTGATGGGGCTATTAGCGGGCTCCATTACGTTGTCTGGTGGACACGGTACGGGCGCGGCGTGGAGTAAAGTTTTCAGCGAACGCTACGGATTTGAAAATGCCACCGAAGTGGCCATGGCATGTGCCACTTTTGGCTTGGTGCTCGGTGGGTTGATTGGCGGGCCAGTGGCTCGTTACTTGGTGAAGCATTCGTCTACGCCCAACGGAACGCCGGACGACACTGAAGTCCCCACCGCGTTTGAAAAACCCTATAGCGGCCGAATGATCACGTCGCTGGTGTTAATTGAAACGCTGGCTTTGATTGCGATCTGTTTAACCGTAGGTCATGTCATCGCTGATTTCCTACGCGGGACAACATTCGAGCTGCCAACGTTTGTCTGCGTGTTGTTCGTGGGGGTTGTACTGAGCAATACGATGCATGCGGTCGGTTTCTATCGGGTGTTTGAGCGTGCGGTATCGGTTCTCGGGAACGTGAGTTTGTCGCTGTTCTTGGCGATGGCGTTGATGAGCCTGAAACTGTGGGAGCTTGCTTCTCTGGCGTTGCCTATGTTGGCCATTTTGCTGGTTCAAACCTTGGTGATGGCGCTGTACGCTATTTTTGTTACCTACCGAATTATGGGCAAAAACTACGATGCAGCGGTGCTCGCCGCAGGCCATTGTGGTTTTGGCTTAGGCGCAACGCCAACGGCGATTGCTAACATGCAGGCCATTACCGATCGTTTTGGTCCGTCGCATTTGGCTTTCCTCGTAGTACCTATGGTCGGTGCGTTCTTTATCGATATCGTTAATGCGATTGTGATCAAGCTATACCTGATGCTGCCGGTATTTCCTGCGGTGATGGGGTAGTTTTCGGTTATCGCGATCTGATCCCAACCCAACCCTCCCCTTCGCAGGGGAGGGAACCGTTTGGTGACTCTCCGTGAGAATGGGGAGGCTGGGAGGGGGCTTTACTCGAGATTATGCGTTGGTATATCGGCTGCGCTCAGGCAACCAGCGCTCGATAAGTGCCTGCGCATGTTCTGGGTAGTTTTGATGAATATGGCGTGCGATGCGCTGAACTTCAGGGATAAGCGCCTGATCGCGTAGTAGGTCGGCCACCTTGAATTCTGCGCTGCCGGTCTGCTTTGTCCCTAATAACTCACCGGGGCCTCGGATTTCTAAGTCTCGTTGAGCAATCACGAAGCCATCATTGCTATCACGTAATACCTGTAGCCGTTTTTGTGCGGTTTGGCTCAGCGGTGTTTTATAGAGCAGAACACAGTGCGACGCTACGGCACCGCGCCCGACGCGGCCACGCAGCTGATGTAACTGTGCCAAACCCAATCGCTCAGGGTTTTCAATGATCATCAGGCTGGCGTTAGGCACGTCAACGCCAACTTCGATTACGGTAGTGGCGACCAGCAACTGAGTTTCACCTGCCTTAAATGCCCGCATCACTTCCTGTTTTTCCGCCGCTTTCATACGCCCATGTACTAACGCGACCTTAATTTCAGGTAGAAGTAGCTTGAGCTCTTCTGCGGTAGCCTCGGCGGCCTGAGCCTCCAGCATCTCTGATTCTTCAATCAGCGTGCAGACCCAATAAGCCTGTCGGCCCTCTTTTAAACAGGCATTTTTAACGCGCTCAATGACATCGGCGCGGCGTGAGTCTGGAATGGCAACGGTAGTCACCGGCGTTCTTCCAGGCGGAAGCTCATCAATAACCGACGTATCGAGATCGGCATAGGCGGTCATCGCCAGCGTGCGCGGAATAGGGGTCGCAGTCATAATTAACTGATGAGGATGAAAACCTTGTTCTTCGCCTTTTTCCCATAGGGCAAGACGTTGATGCACACCAAATCGATGTTGTTCATCAATGATAACCAGCGCCAAACCAGAGAATTGCACCTGATCTTGGAAAATAGCGTGTGTGCCCACGATCATATCGACTTCGCCACTGGCAATAGCTTCCATCTGTGTCTGACGCGCTTTGCCCTTCTGTTTGCCAGCCAGCCAGCCCACTTTCAATCCTAGCGGTTCAAACCACTGGCGAAAGTTATTGGCATGCTGCTCGGCAAGCAGTTCGGTGGGGGCCATTAAGGCGACCTGTTTGCCATGCGCAATCGTTCGCAGCGCGGCAAGTGCGGCAACTAAGGTTTTACCCGATCCCACATCGCCTTGAACCAAACGCATCATAGGGACGGGCTTCGCCATATCGGCTTCAATATCAGCGACTACGCGCTCTTGTGCGCCCGTTGGTTTAAAGGGCAAAGAGGCCAACATCTGGTTTTTGAGACGATCATCAGCAGAGAGCGGCAGCGCTTTATGGCTTTGCGCTCCGGCTCGTACTGCAAGCATGCTGAGGTTATGAGCCAGCAGTTCTTCTAAAATTAAACGACGCTGAGCGGGATGTTTACCATGCTCTAGATCGGCAAGCTGCATATTTGGCGGTGGGCGATGCAGCATACGCAATGCATCTGGCAGGCTCATTAACCCTTGGCGCAGTTCATCGGGCAATAGTTCTGCTATGGGCACCGTGTCGAGCAAGGCTAATGCTTGGTCGGTCAGCTTACGCAACGTTGCCTGACGAATGCCTTCGGTAGTGGGATAAACCGGCGTAAGAGCTTCTTGCAGCTCAACGTTCTCGGTTTCACCCTGAATTTTATATTCAGGATGGATAATCTCTGCGCCTAAGTTACCGCGTTTGATTTCGCCGTAGGCTAAAACATGCTTACCGGCAGACAGGCTATTCTTCATCGCAGCGTTAAAGTTGAAGAAGCGCATCGTCAGCATACCGGTGCCATCGCTAATCTGGCTGGTCATCATACGGCGCCGACCAAAGCTGATATCGGTGCGCAGCACTTCGCCTTCTACGGTCGCAAAAATACCGGGTAGAAGATCGTTAATAGCGTACAGACGTGTGCGGTCTTCATAGCGCAAAGGCAGATGCAGCAGCAGATCTTGGATATTCTCCAGACCAATTTTGGCGAGTTTACCTGCTTGGCTGGCGCCAACGCCGGCTAAAGAAGTTAATGCGATAGCATCCAGCAAGCGGCCTTTCATCGTTAGCCTTTCGTTGACTGCATGGCATCCCACCATGCTTGAGGGGCATCGATTTGCCCTTCGTTATCGATACGTGGGCGCGGCAGCTTCTTGCGTTTGGCAACGTTGGCCAACACGGGATATCCACCTTCCCACAGTAAACGCTGTTGGTCTTCTTCGCTCAGCGGGCTCTGTTCGCGTTGATACATGCCAGCATTTTGGCGCTGGCGCTGTGCTTCATACAAAATAAGCGCCGAAGCCACTGAAACATTGAGTGACTGAACCATGCCGATCATGGGAATGATAATGTCTTGATCGGCCAAAGCGAGAGCTTCAGCCGTGATCCCGTGTTTCTCTTGCCCCATCAAAATGCAGGTCGGGCGCGTGTAGTCTATTTCACGGAAATCAACGGCGGTGCTGGAGAGATTCGTTGCCAGAATTTGCATGCCTTCAGACTTTAACGTCGAAACCGCTGAAGAGATATCTGGATGCGTTTTTACGGATACCCAGCTGTTGCTGCCTGCTGCGGTAGAGACCATGGTGCGCATGCTTTTTCCTGGCCATACGGCATGGACTTGATGCACACCCACGGCGTCAGCCGTGCGGATAACGGCTGAAACGTTATGCGGTTTGTGTACTTGCTCCATACAGACGGTAAGATCCGGCTGTCGGGTGGCAAGCATCTGACAAATCCGCGCATAGCGTTGAGGAGTCATAGAATTAGTTTCGGTTGCGGTTAACTTTAATCACATCCGGCATGATACGAATTTTACGCATGATATTCGCCAGATGGACGCGATCGCGGGTGGTCAGGCGGATGAAGGCGCTGTATACCCGGCCATCTTTCTCTTCGGTATTCATGCTTTGAATATTTGATGCGGTGGCATTGATTGCAGCCGTCAGATTCGCCAGTGCGCCCTGATGGTTAAACATATCCACTTTGATTTCAGCAATGAATTCCTGCTCGATGTCTTTATCCCATTCCACGGCCATAAACTTCTCTGGCTCTTTTTGATAGCCACGAATATTGCGGCAAGACTCGTGATGAATGACCAGGCCTTTACCCGGGCTCACGTGCGCAATAATCGGGTCACCGGGAATTGGACGGCAACATTTGGCAAAGGTGAGCAGCACGCCGTCGGCACCTTTGATCGGCAGCTTACGGCCTGAGCTTGAGCTGCTCTGCTGCGGCTCGCCGAGCAGATTTTTCGCTACCACTACGCTCATGGCATTGCCTAGGCCGACTTCGGCCAACAGGTCATCCATCGAATGGAGTTTCATGCGATCTAATTCGCGCTGAATATTCTCTGGAGGCAGGTCAGACAGCTTACGTCCGTTGCCGAGCGCGTGATTTAACAGACGACGTCCAAGGCTTACGGAATCATCGCGCTTGAGGTTTTTCAACATCTGGCGGATTTTGGCGCGAGCTTTGGAGCTGACGACGAAGTTCAGCCATGCAGCATTTGGGCGAGCGCCCGGTGCAGTAATGATTTCAACGTTTTGCCCGCTGTGCAGCGCTTGAGACAGTGGATATGGCTGTCTATCGACGCGTGCGCCTACGCAGGCGTGGCCGATGTCGGTGTGTACCGCGTAAGCAAAATCGACCGGCGTTGCTCCCGCTGGCAGTTCGACAATGCGACCTTCCGGCGTGAACACATAAATTTCGTCTGGGAACAGATCGGACTTAACGCTCTCGATGAACTCGAAGGAACTACCTGCGCTTTGTTGCAGTTCGAGCAGGCTTTGCATCCAGCGTTGTGCACGGATTTGCGCCGTGGTGCTGGATTCGCCTTCTTTATAAGCCCAGTGAGCAGCAACACCCATCTCTGCCATTTGGTCCATGTCTTCAGTGCGAATTTGCACTTCGACAGGAACACCGTGCGGACCAATCAGCGAGGTATGCAGCGATTGATATCCGTTGGCTTTAGGAATGGCAATATAGTCTTTAACGCGGCCCGGACGCGGCTTATACAAGCTGTGCGCCTGACCTAAAACGCGGTAGCAGGTATCCACATCCTTGACGATCACGCGGAAAGCGTAGATGTCCATAATGGAGTGAAACCGCTGCTCTTTGAGATGCATCTTGCGATAAATCGAGTACAGATGTTTTTCTCGACCGTTAACATGGCACTCAATCCCCGCTTCGGTAAGACGACCTTCAATCTCAGAAAGAATCTTCTGAATCATCTCTTTACGATTACCACGAGCGGCTTTCACCACTTCTTTGATAACGCGATAGCGGTTTGGATAAAGGGCTTCAAAACCCAGCTCTTCAAGCTCCGTTTTTAGGTGATGGATACCTAAACGATGTGCCAGAGGGCTATAGATTTCCAGCGTTTCACGCGCAATGCGGCGACGTTTATCTGGGCGCAAAGAACCCAGCGTACGCATGTTGTGCGTGCGGTCGGCGAGTTTAATCAAGATCACGCGGATGTCCTGCACCATCGCCATGATCATTTTACGGAAGTTTTCTGCCTGAGCTTCTTTCTTGTCACGGAATTTCAGCTTATCCAGCTTTGACACACCCTCAACCAGTTCGGCAACGCTTTTGCCAAACAGTTGTTCCATATCTTGATAGGTAGCGGGCGTGTCCTCAATGACGTCGTGTAATAACGCCGCCATCAAGGTTTCATAGTCGAGGCGCATTTCTGCAAGAATGCAGGCTACCGCGACCGGGTGAGTTATGTAGGGCTCACCGCTGGAGCGTGTCTGTCCCTCGTGCGCATCGCGCGCGACGAGGTATGCCTGTTTAAGGAGCTTAATCTGCTCTTCTGGCAGGTATTTTTGAATCAGCAGATTCAGGCTTTCAAACAGATACAAAGGCAGCTCTTCGTGTTAATTAACGACGGCCTTCAGCAATCGCAGTCACCGCTTGAATTTCTGCGGCTTCTTGCTCTTGCTGTTCCTGGCGCTCACGTACGTCGAGGATCTGGTTGTTGATCAGACCTTCTTCGATTTCGCGCAGGGCGATAACGGTGTACTTATCGTTTTCTTCTGGTACTAACGGATCTTTGCCGCCAGATTGCATTTGGCGTGCCCGACGAGCAGCGACCAACACCAGGTCAAAACGGTTACCAATTTTCTCTACAGCGTCTTGAACAGTTACGCGTGCCATAAATGTGCTACTCCACAGGTGAAGAAATGACTGGGCATGATACTGAAAGAGTCTTCAGTCTGCCAACAATTTGGTTATTAACGCGTCATGTCGCATTTTCTGGCGACCTAAACGCAGGCGTTCAGCGCGGATAATGGTTTTGAGATCGGACAGTGCCAAATCAAAATCATCATTCACGATGAGGTAATCATATTCGGCATAGTGCGTCATCTCGGCAACGGCTTGCGCCATGCGTTTGGCGATGACTTCTTCGCTATCCTGGCCACGACCGCGTAAGCGGCGACCTAACTCATCTTTCGATGGTGGCAGAATAAAAATGCTGCGTGCCTGCGGCATCTTCTTACGAATTTGTTGTGCGCCCTGCCAGTCGATATCAAGGAAGACATCCACGCCGGTCGACAAAATCTGCTCAATCGCTTTACGCGATGTGCCGTAATAGTTGCCAAATACTTCCGCATGTTCAAGGAAGGCATCTTCCCCAATCATCTGGCGGAATTCGTCATGAGAGACGAAAAAGTAATGCTCGCCGTGATTTTCGCCAGGACGTTTGGCACGAGTGGTGTGCGAAATCGAAACCTGCGTATCGTACAACGGCTGAGTTTTCAGCAATGCCTGAATCAGGCTGGATTTTCCTGCCCCGCTTGGCGCGGAAACAATATATAGCGTGCCTTGAACCATAGTGGGTCTTATTGATGTCGTTCGTGTTAAAAGAACAAAAGAAAGATACAACTCCCCGTAGTATACACGGCTACTCGCCGTGATGCAGCGCCCACTTTCAGTCTACGGCGTGAATTTATTTGTCATCTCTGTTCATTGCGAGCCTGTTTGCAAAAAAAAGTGCAACCTTGTGTCGGCTATTAAATCTGTGATGAATCCGTTTCGCAAAGGCCAGCAAGACCGCTGGAATACTGTCCTGCTTGCGTTTTAATGGCTGTAAACAGGAGGTGTCATATGGCATGGAAAATATGGATTGCGCTACTCGTGTGGTTTGTTTCCGGTTTTAACCGAGGTTGGGCTTATCCTCTGTGTCCACAATGGACAAACGAACGCGGGGTTCGTGAGATCGGCGCATTGCAAAAGCAGATCGCCAAGTGGGATGAAGACTATTTTCTACAGGGCTCATCGTCGGTACCTGACGAGATATATGACCAAATGGCCCAGCGGTTGAAAACGTGGAAGCACTGCTTTTCCCAAGTAAATTCAAACCCAGCGGCGCTTGAACCACGTAGTTTAGGTAATACACTTCGTCATCCCGTGGCCCACACTGGGCTGAATAAGTTAGAAAATGCGGCTGCGGTGCAGGGATGGTTACAAGGCAAAAAAGGCGTTTGGGTGCAGCCGAAAATTGATGGCGTGGCAATTACGCTGCATTACCAGCGTGGGCGCTTAGTCAATATGATCAGCCGTGGCGATGGTCTGAAGGGACAAGATTGGACCAAGGCCGCGATGGCGATTGCGGCCATCCCTAAAAAGATTACCGATGAAAGCGCCGATGTTGTGTTGCAAGGGGAGCTATTCCTGAAGGTGACCGATCATCAACAAAAAAGAGACGGCGGGATCAATGCTCGAGCAAAAGTAGCAGGGGCGATGAGGCTAAAAATTTTACCTCCTGACACCGCCGCGCAGCTTAATGTTTTCATCTGGGGATACCCCGACGGCGCGGATAATATGCGGCAAAGGTTAAACACATTGACGCAGTTGGGGTTTCCACTGGCAGAGCAATATACCAATGCGGTGGCAGATATCGGTGCCGTTGAGCACTGGCGCGACTATTGGTATCAACACGCTTTGCCTTTTGTTACCGATGGCGTGGTGTTGCATATGGATCAACAGCCCGCAGCATCGTTGTGGCAGCCGTCGCCGCCCGGATGGGCCGTAGCCTGGAAATATCCCCTGAAATCCCAAGTTGCAGAAGTCAAAGACGTGCAGTTCAGTATTGGGCGCAGTGGGAGAATCAATGCCATCCTGCTGATCGATCCTGTGATGGTTGATGATAAGCGTGTTAGCCGTCTGAGCTTAGGTTCTGTGATGCGTTGGCGGCAGTGGGATGTTCAACCCCATGATCAAATTTCGGTCGTGTTGGCAGGGCAAGGCGTTCCTCATTTAGAAAAGGTGATTTGGCGTAGCCCTGACAGAGTCATCATCAATGCGCCTGACCAAAATAAATACCATTCATTAAGCTGTTGGCACTACACGCCAGACTGTGAGCAGCAGTTTGTTGCACGCGTAGTGTGGATGGTTCAAACCTTGGGCGTTTCAGGTGTTGGGGAGGCTTTCTGGCGAGAATTGGCGCAGCACGGATTGTTATCTGACATGGATGCTATTTTTCGGCTGACGGAGGCTGATTTAATCAAGACGGGCGTCGGTGTAAATCGAGCACGCACGTTTAGCGGCGATCTCGAAAAAGCTAAAGCGGCGCCAACAATAACGTGGCTGAAAGCGTTGGGGATGCCAAATACGGTAGCCAACTGTGGCTTAGCAATCATCGCTTGCCACTTTTCACCGGTTCAAGAAAAACAATATCAGCGGATCTGGCATAACGCTGAGTGGCTTGAACTTGTAGAGCGATTAAGGCAGCAGGGCGTTGCTGCCTTTAATCAATTATCTATTAGTGATCGGGCTGCTGGTAGTCAAAAACGGGCAGACCCAAGCGAAAGCGCAGCGCCAGTAAGCGTGCCGTGAAGCCAGCAAATAGCGTAATCATCACCGTGAGATCTTGTGGGATAGAGAAATAAAGCAATCCCATATAAAGCCATGCGGCGGCAAAAGAGATCCCCGCATACAGCTCTTTTTGAAACACTAACGGGATGCGATTACAGAAGAGGTCACGTAGGACGCCACCAAAGACGCCGGTTACAACGGCAGCAATAGACGCGATGATCGGTCCATGTCCCATCTCTAATGCGACCTGAGCACCGATAATCGAAAATACGACGAGCCCAACGGCATCTAAAACTAAAAAGAGTTTACGTAGATGCGTCATTAACGGTGCAGCCCACGTTGTGACAATGGCGGCAACGGCAACAATAACGATGTTTTCAGGATGTTTAACCCAGCTCAAAGGATAGTGGCCTAGCAGCATGTCACGTACAGAGCCGCCGCCAATGGCTGTGGCAGAAGCAATGATAATAACGCCAAACATATCCATTTGACGGCGGCCAGCGGCGAGTGCGCCGGTCATGGCTTCAGCAGTGATCCCAACAATATAAAGAATACTCAGTAACATGACCCAACAACCTTTTAGAGCTGAAATGAGATAACAGAGCATGCAGAGTAGTGACTTGCGGTGACTATCTCGACTGAGTTTTTCTAAAGGGTTGGGTTTCGAATTAATACCGCTATGTCAAAAAGTGATCTTAATGCTGAATATATAGGCTTTATTTTATTTTAAATATTAATAATGGATAAGAATTTATAATTCGAAAATCAAACATTATCCCAATAAGCCGGTGTTCCAAATTTCTGGACAAAGAAATCGATGACAACGCGCACCTTAAGCGGAAGTCGTCGGCTCTGCGGATAGAGAGCCGCTAGCTGCTGGGGCTCTAGCCTCGTGGATACAGGATATTTCTCCATCAAACTCACCAGACGACCATCTTGTAATGCATCTCCTAATAGCCATGTTGGGAATACTACGATCCCTAAACCTTGGATCGCTGCATCTAACAGTGAATCGGCATTGTTTCCGGTGAGGGAACCCTGCAGACTATAGGGAACCCATTGATTATTCATGTGGAAAAACCATCTCTGCGCGCCAGCAAAACCTTTAAATACGATGCAGTTATGATGCGCTAACTCTTCCGGCGTGGTCGGGATCCCAAAGCGATGTAAGTATTCCGGACTCGCGGCGATGCGATAGTTTTGCTGGGCTAGCACTCTGCCTTGCAGATTGGAGTCTGACAAAATACCGATACGAAACAGGAGGTCAGATGCATCTTGCATTGGATCGACAAAATTATCTGTTTGCACCAGTTCAACGCAAAGCTTGGGATATTTTCGGCAGAGTTCAGGAATATAGGGCGCGATATGTAATCGGCCAAACACCACTGGGGCGTTGATGCGCACAAGCCCTGCGGGCTCAAGCTTCTTTTCCTGCAACGCTTGCTCGGCTTCCTCGAGTTGTTCAAGGACTCGCCGTGCGTATGTTGCCAAAAGCCGACCGCTTTCCGTTGCGGTCACCGCGCGGGTGTGGCGGTACAAGAGCTGTTGATTAAGCGCTTGTTCCATTAGCTGCATTTGGCGTGAAATAGACGATGGCGCAACGCCTTCTCTGCGGGCAACCTCTGAAAAACTGCCGTGATCGAGGACGGCAACAAACAATCGTAGTGCTTTTATGTTGAGTTCATTGAACGCTTGCATGCTGTGCATATTCCGCAAAGAGGTTTTATCTATGGTGCGTTTTTGTGAAAGGTTTTGCTAGTGGGCGATTCAGACAGTTTCCCTCTCCTTAGCGGAGAGGGTCGGTACGACGACGCTATCAAGGTTTTACGTTGAACTACTTTAAACCACTGCGGCGGGCGGAGACATTGGCCAACGCTGACCAGTCAAGATTGCCGTCGCCTTGAGCGATAGCATCAATGAAGTTATCTCTTAATACGCTAGCGAACGGCATGGGAACGTTTTTCTCTTCGGCTGCCTGTTGTGCCAAGCGAACATCTTTCAAACCGAGCGTTAGCTTGAAGCCTGCGGGGGTATAGCGTTCTTCAGCGATCATGCCACCATAGTTTTTGTATACCGGAGCTGAAAACAGCGTGCTGGTCAGCATATTGATAAAGTCTTTAGGCTCAATGCCGTGCGCTTTAACTAAGGCTGCGGATTCCCCAACGGATTCAATGACGGTAGCCAGCATGAAGTTTGCTGCGAGTTTCACCGTGCTGGCCTGCTCAGGATTGTCACCGAAGTGCCAGGTTTTTTGGCCTAATACATCGAATACAGGCTGTACGCGACGGAGTTGATCGGGTTCTCCGGCTGTCAGAATATTTAAATTTCCTGCGGCCGCAACGTCGACTCGCCCTAATACCGGCGCCGCAATGTAATGAATACCTTTTTCTGAGCAGTAGCTTGCCATCTTACGCGTGAGGTCATTAGAAACCGTTGCCATATTGATATAGACAGCCCCTGCTGCTAACGAATCTAATGCGCCCTGAACGATCATTACATCATGGGTAATCGCATCGTCGGCTAGCATTGAAATAACAACCTCACTTCCTGCGATATCAGCAGGGCGTTGGCAAAGCCTTGCGCCATCGTTAACAAGTGGGGTTGCTGCGGCTGGGCTACGGTTCCATACAGCGATTTCATAGCCTGCTTTTAGCAGGTTATGCGCCATAGGCTGGCCCATAGAGCCCAATCCAAGAAAAGCGATTTTCATGCGTTACTCCTCGTTATTGTCTGCGGTGTGATTGCAGGTCCCGGCTATCTCTGTATCTCCACCGTAGAGTCTCAGGAAAGATGAGTCAAAGCACTTCATGCTGTGCGTAATCCGCAAAACTGTTTAGCGACTCATGCTGTTTTTCGAAAGATGAAGGTGATTGATAATGCTCGCCATCGGATTTAGCGGCTTTTCGCGAATCGCTTGAATGATGCGGAGTGAGTAATAGATGACACAGCCAGAGCGACGTAAAACAGCTCATTCAGGCTCAATGAACGGCGCCTATATTCCATTGGTCATTATGGCGGGTATGGGGCTTTCGGTTGAAGCCGGATTGCTTGGGCCACTCGGCGAGGAGGTGGGGCATTTATGGGCGACGTTGAGCATATTTGGCGTTGGCGCAGCCTTACTGTTTCTTATCTCGTTATTAACCGGAAAGCCGGCTGAGCACCGCTCTTTCAGTTCGCTTCCTCGTTGGCAACTTACGGGCGGTCTTCTGGGGCCTCTATACGTCATTATGTTGACGCTGGCGACGCCGGTGATTGGTGTTGCCATGACGATGATTGCCATTCTGTCGGGTCAGGTCGCAAAAAGTTTATTAATCGACCATTTTGGTTGGTTTGGGATCTCGCGTAAGCGCGTGGGTGTGCAGCGCCTGTTTGCATTAGCGCTGATTGTCGCGGCTTTAATTCTTATCGCTGAGGGGGCGTAACGATGATGGGACATATCATAATGTTGGCGCTGGTCGTTTTGGTTGGTGCAGTTCTAAGCATGCAGGCCGCTATCAATGGCCGCCTCGGTGAAAGCGTGGGTGTGATACGCAGCAGCCAACTGACGTTTGTCGTCGGCGCAGTTTTTAGTGGATTGCTGATTCTCTTCTTCGAGCCCACACATTCTCAGACCTTGCTTACCGTACCTAAATGGCAACTGGCCGGAGCATTGTTTGGCATGTTTTATATGTTAGTGATGGTGGCATCGGTACCGAAAATTGGCGTTGCGACGGCTACGGTGGCGGTGATTTGCGGGCAACTGTCGATGGGAATGATGATTGATACTTTTGGATGGTTTGGCAATCAGGCAATAGGCTTTTCCAGCAGCCGTATGGCCGCTTTAGTTTGCTTAGCCTTAGCGCTGGTATTGATTTATCGTAGTAACCAAGCAGAAGAACAATCCACAAAGTGATGGTTTGAGC
This sequence comes from Obesumbacterium proteus, assembly GCF_001586165.1. Lineage (NCBI taxonomy): Bacteria > Pseudomonadati > Pseudomonadota > Gammaproteobacteria > Enterobacterales > Hafniaceae > Obesumbacterium > Obesumbacterium proteus. Next base: position 601,402 of record NZ_CP014608.1, read on the forward strand.
GATAAAAAGCCCGGCTCTACGATGGTAGAACCGGGCTTTTGTTTGTTGAAGCTGAGTAGAAAATTACTCGATGTTCTGAATCTGTTCGCGCATCTGTTCGATCAATACTTTCAGTTCGATAGCGGATGCGGTGACGTCGGCGTTGATAGACTTAGATGCCAAAGTATTCGATTCACGATTGAATTCTTGCATCATGAAGTCGAGACGGCGGCCTACGGCTTCTTTCTTTTTAAGAATCACATAGGTTTCTTTGACGTGGGCTTCGAGGCGATCCAACTCTTCTGCAACGTCAACGCGCTGCGCCATCAGAACCAGCTCTTGTTCAAGGCGGTTATTTTCCAATTGAACCTGAGCTTCTTCTAGCTTGCTAACCAAACGTTCGCGCTGCCACTGTAGGATCTCAGGCATTTGCTGACGAACTTTAGCTACTTCAGTTGATACGCCTTCCAAACGCTGCTCGATCATCGCTTTAAGAGCATTACCTTCGCGTTCGCGGGCATCGATAAAGTCATCAATCGCAGATTCCAGTGCGGCCATCAGCTCGGTGCTGATAACGTCCAGATCTTGTTCGGCGGCAGACATCACGCCCGGCCAGCGCAGAACTTCCAGTGGATTAATTTCACCTTCGTCGCTTTGCATTTTGACCCAGTTGGCGGCTTCAACCAGCTGCTTTGCCAGTTTTTCGTTCAGGATCATGGAGCTTTGTGCGCTTGGGTCGAGCTCAAAACGCAGGTTACATTCGATTTTCCCGCGAGTTAAACGCGTACGCAGTCTTTCACGCACCACAGGCTCTAGGCTGCGGAACTGTTCCGGCAGGCGAATATAGGTCTCAAGATAGCGCTGGTTAACGGAGCGTAGCTCCCAAGCTGCGCTGCCCCAGTTGCCTTTAATTTCACGGCGGGCGTAGGCTGTCATGCTGCGGATCATTTTGCGTACCTGTAAAAATGAATGATGTCAGGATTATAGCCCCGCACCGCCTGCCATGATAGGCATAAGCTCACGAACATGGCATATCGCTTTTGGTTGATGAGAAGAGGTGGCTGATGTCTTTATCAATAGCCTTTCGTTGGCGGGCTTGCTGCAACTGAAATTAATTTGGGTATAATGCGCAGCCACATTGAAATAAATATGAATGCTAGCCGGAGACAAGCTTATGCGTCCAGAAGGCCGAACTGCCGAACAAATCCGCCCGTTAAAACTGACCCGTAATTACACTAAACACGCTGAAGGGTCTGTGCTGGTGGAGTTTGGTGAAACTAAAGTGTTGTGCAACGCCACCGTTGAGGAAGGAGTTCCGCGCTTTCTAAAAGGTCAGGGACAGGGCTGGGTCACGGCTGAGTATGGCATGTTGCCACGTTCCACCCATAGCCGTATGGCGCGTGAAGCGGCCAAAGGTAAGCAGGGCGGTCGTACCATGGAAATTCAGCGTCTGATTGCGCGCTCTCTACGTGCTGCGGTTGACCTGAAAAAGTTGGGTGAGTTTACCATTACGCTCGACTGCGACGTCATTCAAGCCGACGGTGGTACTCGTACAGCATCGATTACCGGTGCCTGCGTGGCATTAGCTGATGCGCTGAATGCCTTAGTTGCTGCCGGTAAACTGAAAGCTAACCCGATGAAGGGGATGGTTGCCGCGGTGTCTGTGGGTATCGTCGATGGTCAGGCAGTATGCGATCTGGAATATGTTGAAGATTCTGCTGCAGAAACCGATATGAACGTTGTGATGTTGGAAGATGGTCGCATGATTGAGGTGCAGGGCACCGCAGAAGGCGAACCTTTCAGCCATGAAGAACTGCTCCAGCTACTGGCACTCGCCAGAGGCGGGATAGAGGAAATTATCCAAGCGCAGAAAGCGGCGTTGGAAAATTAATTGTTTTAGGCGACTTGTTAGTCGCCTTTGTATGCAGCTAACATTATGAAATAAAAGGATTTATTTCTTTCAATGTCCACACATTGACCACATCGACAAAAAGCCCCGATATTCGGGGCTTTTCTGTTTTTACATCCAGAGGGTTTGTTGTCCGTTTCGTTCCGGGTGTGGCATCGCGGGGATAACCGTTCCCGGCAGCATGATCGAGCTTTCGAATGTTTCCATTGTCTTAAACGTATGACCGCAATTTATGTTCTGGCACTGGTGATAACGCTCTTTTGTATTGTCGGTTATATAGCGACTAGAACGGGCATGAGCGGCATTTTTACAGAGTGGACAATGAAACATTTTAATCACCTCAATGGCTAGATTCGATACAGCAATTTTAGTGTTTTTATCCTTTTAAAACAATGAATTGTGTATATTTATTCATCTTGTTTTCCTTCCTCATACTCAACGTTAGACAGCTTAACCTCAAGCTCTAGCGCCGTCGTGTAGCCACCATCGCCGAGGGTGTGGGTCACTTTAGTGATCGTCCATGCCTGCTGGTCTATGACGGCCTTAAACCCTTTCACCGTCACCGGTGTTTCTGGATATAAATCGGCACGCCCCATGGCGAGATTAATAGAAAACTCCGCTACGCCGCGTTGCAGTTTGTCCCACTTGGATTGTGCGGCTCGCATCGCCTGTGCTTTGGTCGAGTAGATTGTCGTTATCGCCAGCACGTTATCGGACTCACCGGCCAGATACTCGCCCTGTTTTTCTTCCTGTGGCTTGGCAGCCTTGGCGGTTGTCTTTTTCGCGGGCTTCGCTTTAGGGTGCTGTAAAGCGCGCATATGTTTAGGCTTAGTTTTGCGCTGTAGCTTCACCTTTGTTTTTTTCGGCTTCGGGTCTTTGGTATGTAACCAGCTCGCCGTCACGCCGGTGTAAGCGTTGCGGTCAGCAATCGCAAACTGATGACGGTCGCCATCGCTGCGTTCGATAGTCATCATCGGGATAGGTTTGCCGCTGGCCGTCACACCGTTCCCCGCCTTGAGAAATAACAGTTTGCCCGCTTTGACTGACACCTCAGCACCGTTGCGCTCGGCCAGACGGGTGAGAAATTTAATATCGCTCTCCTGAGACTGGTCGATGTGAGGGATCGCAATTTCAGCAAAGCCTTTCGCCAGCACCGCATCGAGCTGGTTGCGCTCGGCTATTTGTTTCACCACCGCGCCGAGGGTGCTGTCGTGATAAGACAACTCACGGCGGGAATTAAGAGACCCGCGAAAATCAGCGCTACGGGCGCGAATGGTCAGCGTGTCCGGCGCGCCTCGATGCTCGATTTCATCAACGGTAAACTGACCTTTACCAATTAGCGCCGACCCTTTCCAGCCGAGAAACAGTGACAGCACCGCGCCGCGAGCAGGCATAGCGAGTTGCCCGTCGCCGTCATCGAGCTCGATATCAAGCTGGTCAGCCTCAAATCCGCGATTGTCGGTCATCGTCAGTGATAACAGGCGATTACTGAGGTTGTCGGTAATATCATCCCCGCCGAGGGTGAGCATAAACGCGGGCGTAATATCAGCACCGGCGGCGATAGGCATACTGGTGATCATGAAAATAACCCTCCGGCCATATCCTGCGCTTTCTGCGCCATCTCACCCGCCTGACTGGCTAAGTCATTAGCCTGTTGCTGCAGGTCGCCAAACATCGCCCCGAGCGATTCATCGACACGGGTTAGGGTCATGCTAAATTCAATCCTGCGAGCACTGCCATCGGCAAAAAAGACGCTTTGTGTCTGCGTCATGCTGGCAACAACGTACATGCCATAGATTGCCCCATCGCCACCAATCAGCGGCCATGCTTTACCCTGCTCGGCCATCGTTTTAAGCGTGAGCATAGACAGCGCGCCGCCGGTGATTTCAGGCAGTAACACGCCCGACAAAGTAACCTTATCCTCGCCAGCACCTAAAAACTGATAAGTGGGGCGCTGCCCTACACGGCTGTTTGACGGCCAGCGATAATCGAGACTTTGCTGTAATGATTGGTAGGGCAATGTCTGGAGCTGAAAGACAAACAGCCCGAGCGTTAACATCATAGTGAGGGCTCCTTAATCAGTATTCATGCGAGAACGACCAGCTGCTCGACGGCTGCGATCACGTTCTTCGAGGGTTTCGCGGATAGCTCGTTTAACATCTTCCACGTTTTGGCCAGGAGGAATATTTATATCGAGCTGGTAGGCGTGTTGGCTTTGGTCGGTATAACTTGCGCCACCCGTTTTTACCGGGGCATAGCCGCCGGTGAGAATCCCGCCCGAGGGTGAGTAGCCTCGACCGGTCGCGCCGGTGGCGTACTGATTAACCTTGCTAGCATTGGCATCGATATCGGCAGACTCTTTTTTCATTAAGCCCATTTTTTCTAACAACCAATCGACCTTGCTGCCTATCGCGTTAAATAGATTGAGCGGAGCCGTCAGTACTCTCGCCAGAGCCTGACCAAATTCAACACCGGCGTTTTTGCAGCTATCGAGGCTTTCTTTCGTCGATGTCACCGGCGCAATCAAATCCCCGAACCATTTCCAAGCGGCTTGGAGTTTTTGCCCCAACAAATCAAACAGCGGCATTAACGGCGCAAACATCTCAGACACCGGCGCAAACGCAGCCTTGAGCCCTTCCACCACGCCGCCAAAAAAGGCGCTGATAGGCTCCCAATATTTACGGATAAGCAGAGCACCGGCAACGATAGCAACACCAATCGCGACAATCGGCCACGTCAGCGCACCGAGCACCGTTAAAATACCGCTACCGACGGCGGCAAAGACGGTGCCGAGCAAACTGGCTCCGGCAATGATCGCATTAATCCCCATCACCACCGGCCACGCTACCAGACCAATCGCACCAAGAACGCCAATGATAGCGACCGCACCACCGGCAATTTTTAGAATGGTTTGGGATAGCCCTTTATTTTTCTGTATCCACTGGTCGAGCTTAAGCACGTATTTCGTGGCGGTTTGGGTAAGAGAGCGTAGCGAGCTCTCTTGCTGGTCAAAGAGGTCGATCCCCACGGCCTCATAGGCTGACTGAAATTCTTTAAAATCCCCGCCGAGGTTGTCCTGCATCACCTTGACCAGTTCCTCGGTTTTTCCGTCCGAGTTTTGTAGCATTTTGGTCAAGTTATCGAGCTTGCCCGAGGTGGCAGCCGTCATCAGCACCGCCGCCGCTGAACTTGCCTCCTCACCGAAAATCGCTTTCATGTATTCGGCGCGCTGGGTATCCCCTAGCTTGTTTTTAACAAAGCTTTTTTGCATCTCTTTGAGGATGGTAAACAGCGGGCGCATGTTGCCTTTGCGGTCGGCGGTTTTAACGCCGAGCTCGCTGATAGCGTCATGGGCTTTACCGGTTGGCGCTTGTAAGCGCGTGATGACTGCGCGGCTTCCCGTCCCCGCCATCGAGCCGGTGATTTTAGCGTCAGCCAGCGCACCCGCCATGGCGGCGGTTTCCTCGACACTGATACCGGCATTTTTGGCAACCGGCGCGGCGTAGGTGAGCGTATCGCTTAAACCGTCAAAAGTGGCGGCGCTTTTGTTCATGGCTGCGGAGATAACATCCCCAATATGCGACACCTTATCGTTAGCCAGCCCAAACGCCGATTTAACCCCCATCAACAGCGTGGCGTTTTCTTCCATGCTGCGACGGTTCGCCAGTGACATATTGAGCGTGGTCGGCGTGGCGGCGAGAATGCCGTCTTTATCTGCGCCTGACTTAGCGATAATGATTTGCGCGGCAGCTGCGTCATCGGCTGAGGCGGCGGTGGTGTCCCCGAGCTGGCGCGCCTGACCGCGTAGCGCCAACATATCCGCGCTCGATTTATCCAGACCGAGCACGGCCTGTAACTCTGAGTTTTTCTGTGCAAAGTCATAGCCGGGCTTGAGTGCCGCGACACCGGCCACAATACCCGCCGTCGCCACACCCACACCGGCGGCACCGGCTCCGGCCAAGTTACCCGCCAATTGTTTACCGGACTCATAGCGTTTTTTCACCGCGTTGAGCTTGGCCTGTTGTCGGCTGACTTTCGCCAGTGCATCTCGTTGACGATTGAGCTGGGCGGTGGTTTCACTCAGTGAAGCTTTGAGCCGCTGCTCATCGTTGGACAAGCGGCGGGTGTTGATCCCCGATTGTTGGAGCTCATGCTGTTGGCGTTTTACTGACTGCGTCAGGCTGTTGTATTTTAGCTGTAACCCTTCGGCGGCACGCTGCGCTGACTCTAATACTTTGGCCTGTGCGCGCGTCGGTTTCTCGGTGTTTTTAAATTGGATTGCGAGGGCTTCGGCCTCGTTTTTGGCTTTCTGCAGTGACTGGCCAGTGACGGCGAGCTGGCCGCTCGTTTTGCGAAAACCTTCAACACGTCCCGCTTGGGCGTTCAACTCTTTGAGGGTTTTCTGCGTGTCGCGAATGCTGCCAGACAGAGATTTACTCTCCGTCTGGATCGCTTTAAACGGGCGACTGGCTCGGTCGACGGCGTTGAGAAGCACCTGCAATTTTAGATTATTGCTCATCAGTGTTTCCGCTTCGTTGTAGCGCTTTGTCGCGCCAGAGGGCGAGCTCGGTCAGGCTCATGGGGTTAAGTTCTGAGGGCGGCCAGTGAAATATCACTGCGATATCCGCCATCAGGTCATCGACCGATAAATCGGCGGGAAAGTCTATTGAGCCGAATTCGGCGACAAAAAACCGATCACCTTACCGGCGAGCGCAATCATGTCGGGCAGTTCTAACTTGACCACGTCGCTCTCTAATAATGGCGGGTAGGTCATACGCGGCAGCACCTTAATCAGCGCGTCCACGTCAGAATTTGCCACCGCCGCTAGACTCACGCCGCGCAGGGTTCCCGCATTAGGTTTGGTGAGGGTCACTTGCTCGATAAGCAGATCGCCACGCTTAATCGGGTTTTCCAGCGTCACCAGATTGTCATTCTCAGTGGTGTTTTTATCTTTCATAATCGTTCTCTTAAAAAAGGGGGTTAACCGGCCAGTGTTGCACCTGACCGGCCATCAGATTACAGACCGATGTTTTTACGGTGCTGCGCTAAGCGGTCAACGCCGTTGACCTTCTCAATCATGTTGACGACGTCAATCTCGATGAGCTCTTTGCCGTCTACCATCAATTTGTAGTAGGTGCATTGGGTCGAGATTTTGGTCTCGGTGTTCTCGCCTTGCTTGTTATCACCGCCGTCGATTTCTTTGTGACGGCCACGTAACACGATTTCCACACCGCTAATCTCGCCGGTATCGTCACGCTGGAAAGAGCCCGCGAAACGCAGAGGAATATCAGAGGCACCCGGTACGGCGTACTGGCTCCATAAATCATCGTCGGGGAAACCGCCGATAGTCCATTCCAAGGCCAGCGCGTCATCATCGAGACCCAAATCAACCGCCGCCGAGCCATTCATCCCGCCGCCGCGATAGTTATCTAGCTTGCGGGTCAGTTTGGGCAGCGTCACCGAGCTGACGACCCCCATGTAGCTCAACGCGTCGTTAAACATGTTGAGGTATTTCAACTTACGAGGCATTCCCATCGCTTGAGTTCCTTAGCTGTTAGCCGTGGAGCCGACACTCACCAGATATTTATCGGTGATACGTTGGCGTAGGGTGAGGTTTTCCAGCGGTGGCACCGGCGTGTAGTCGTAATCGATATAGAGTTTTCCCGCTTTCAGGCTCTCTTTATCGTTGGCGCTCTCGTCATACCAGCAATCGGCGTCGATGATATAACCGCTGGTTTTCAGCTCGCGAAATTTGGCCTTAATCCCTTCGACAATGTCGCGGATAAGCGCATCATTCATCGGTTTATCGACTGCCCACATGTGCGCCTCGGCCATGGTATCGGCCAACACCTGCGCGGTACGGGTGTAGTTTTCAAACATAAACAGCGGGTCATCAGAGCAACAGCGGTTGCCCCAAAAACGAAAACCATCGGCGCGTACCAGCGTAGTAACACCGGCCTCGTTGAGCAGGTCGGCATCGGTTCCCGGTGCCTGTAAATCCCAAAATACCGAGGCACTGATACCGGTGACGCCGTTCACCCCGACGTTAGACAGGGTTTTATGCCAACCGGTCTCTTGGTCAATCTTGGCGCGTAGACCTAATGCGCGCGCCGTCGCCCATGCCGTATCGCTGGCGTTGGCCGTGGTATCCCATGCCAAGAAGTCCGGCCAAATCAGCATCAGCTCGCGCTGGCTGAAATTGTCGCGGTACTTAATCGCATCTGACAGGGTTTTACAGCCCCACGCGCTGATATAACCAAAGGCGCGCAACTGCTGACAGACTGCCGCCAGTGCGACGGCCACCTCTTTAGTATCGAGACCCGGCACGCCCAAAATGCGAGGCTTAACGCCGGTGACGGCTTTCGCGGTGAGTAACGCTTTTAGGCCGGTGTATTGGCCGTTCTCATCCGCGCCGCCGATGATGTTGGAAATGGTCGCCGCTTGGATCGCTTCTTCGTCATCACCTTCACCCTCGGCCACGCGCACCACGACGGTAACGGGTTTACACTGGTCGCCGATGGCTGCCAGCGCGGCGGCTAAGGTGCCTTTAGTCCCCGCTTTACCGGCAGCGGCCACCACGTCGGTAATCAGCACCGGCACGTTGAGCGGGAACGTTTTTTCATCTGCATCCGACGCGGTGCAGACCATGCCAATAATGGCGGTTGAAACGGTGGAAATGACGCGGGTGCCGTCGTTAATTTCGAGCACCTGCACGCCATGTTTAAAATCGGGCATCGTGTTTGACTCCGTGAGAAAGTAGCAAGGCTATTGTGTTGTGCGTGGACGGGAACAGCGAGCAATGGCCGACGTTCGGGCGGTGAAACAACAGGCAAAAAAAAGCCCTCAAACGAGGGCGAGATAAACGGGGTAAATCAGGCGGGGAGAGGAGGCCATTCAATATCAGGCGCACTTGCTGTATCAATGCGACTGAGTAACACGCGGTAAGTTTTCCATGCTTTGAGCTGCGCGAGTTCCTCATCTGTTGCAATATCCAAATCAACCGCATCTTGTAACGGTGCAATTGCCGCCGTAGCAACATCCAATAGGCGAGTTTTTTCATTATCCGCCATCGTAATAGCCTCTTCAGGCGATATTGGCTGCACGGCCATATCGAGCCAGCATGGCAAACCATCATTACCAACACCGCGATATTTACCCTCTGGCGTAAGTTCAGCCGCATAGGTGATATATAAATCATCATTAACAAGGACAATATCATCAGGCAACGTTCCGGATTTTTTGTAACTCTCAATGGCATCAACCGGATAAAATGCATTCTCTTTTGCGCTGAAATAATAATTCATTAGTATCCTACCGCCTCCCAAAATGCAGGGTATACCTCTGTACCACCATGATAAAGCCGTACCCCCGATAAACCCGGCTCACCGACGTATGAAGCCTCATTACTTCCCACCGTGGTTGCACCGCCGCGAATTAGCGTCACTGTGACGCCGGTGCATGCATTCGGGAATGCAATTGGAAATCTTAACGGATAGCCGTTTCCCGCACCAAAGGCGGTGGTTCTTCCCCATTGTCGGATACGGCCTGTATTATTGTCTTTCTCGTAGCCATTCGCCGATTTAGATATCGTCGCAATCTTTGAATACTTTGCATCAAAATTGGCATAGTCAGACGGCGTTATCTTGCCATTCACGTTTAGTGGTTTGTTAACGCTAGCCTCATTACTTAAGTCGAGCTTTGTCCCATTTTTATAGTTATGAAACGAAACAGTACTATCACCATCACCGGCATTACCCACAAACCATCGCGCCGCGCCGCTTTTATCTCGCGCTTGAAAATATAATGCTTTGTCATCATCACCGATAATGGCTAAAGCGCGCCCAGCGCTATTGATAGCCAATGCGCCATTAAGCGCACCACCATTAACACTTAGCGCTTCAACATCGCTCGCCGTTGGCTTATGCACCGTTGAATACACATCACCGAGAATAAACGTTTGGCCGGTCGCAAATTCAACATGTAAGCGCCCGTCACTGGTTACAAACAGATTGGCCGATACGGGTGTGATGCCGCTTGTGTCATACGGCAAATGAATACCTGCGCCGTACCCGCCAAAGTGATCACCATTCGTGCCGCCACCTTGGCGAAAAAATTGGGCAGCCAAATTTCTTGCCAAAATATCGCCATTAGATAGTGCTGCTGGGGCTTGTGATAATAGCCCGCCAGCCTCAACGAGAAGCACCGCGCCGCTAGTGGTATCGGATGGGGATGTTTGCTTTACTAAATCAAGGCTTGCCCTCGCTTTAGCCTTATCAGGTATGTCAGACAGGTTTTTATTTTTCTCTAGACGAGTATTGGCATTATCGTTGGCTTTCCCAGCATTGGTATTGGCGTCCTTGGCATGTTCATCAGCCTCGAGAGCCTTATCATAGGCAATCTTTACAGCTTTTGGTGTCGCCGCCAAAGTCTCGCTACTGTTATTAACTGCGCTGTTTAATTGAACAATCCCTTTTTGAACCGTGCTCGCATCCTGCGCGGTATATTTACCGTTCGCCAAGTCATACGCAGTTTTAACGGCTTTCGGCGTAGCGGCTAACGTTTCACTGGTGCTATTGATTGCACTGCTAAGCTGAACAATGCCTTTTTGTGCCGTGGTCGCATCCTGCGCGGTATATTTACCGTTCGCCAAATCATAGGCTGCTTTAACGGCTTTCGGCGTCGCGGCCATTGCCTCGCTGGTGCTGTTGGTGGCGCTGCTAAGCTGGGTAAAACCTTTCTCTTTGAGCGTGGCGTCAGGATGGCGGCGCGATTGCTCATGCTCCTGCAATTTCTCATCGACGTATTCCTGTGTAGCAAGCACAGTCGAGCTATCAATCAGCAAATTCACCGTGTCCATATCACTGACAATCACCACCATGCGCAAGGTCTGCGTACGCCCTGAGCCCTCGGATAACAGTGGTTTGTAACTCTCGGCCATGTTGCTGACCGCAATCAGGTCGCCGACCTCGTCAAAGAGCCCCAGCTCACGCATCCAAAAGCCGCCAATCTCCGGCGGGATAACCAGCTCGGCCACTAAATAGTTTTTGTGCTTCGGGTCGACGATCACTTTATTGAGCGCGGCGCGGTGCTTCTCGGCAATCAGCTTGGTTTGTGTCGGGTCTGGCGTGGGCAGCGTGCCGCCACCGTCACCGACGGCCATTTGGGTGAGGTTGATTTTTGTCCCGCCAGCGGTCGCGGCGGCAATCTTGGCCGCGCCGATTTTGGTCAGTACCGCCTTATATTTTTGTGCCATCGGGTTAGCTTTCTAGGTCAGGGTAAACGGTAATAATGTCGCCATCGTAGAGGGCGACTCCGGTGTAGGAATAACCGGCGATATCTTGAATAATGTTGAGTCCGATGAGGTGGCGGCTGGCGGGTTTAGCGTCCGCGATAAGTCGCTCCATCTCGTGATACATTTCCTCGGTGATACCGCTTTCCAGTACGCCAATATCGAGCCGAAAGGTGCCGGGCGGGTCATTGGTCTCCCACCACTCATTGACGTTAATCACGTAGCCCAACGGTTCAACCACGCGGCGCACGGCGCTAATGGTGCCTTTGCGGCTGTGGATGTAATACGCCGCCGCAATCACATCGCGCTTGGTTTCTTCCGGCCACGTCGCATCCCAGCGGTCAACCGAGAACGCCCACGCCAGATACGGCAACAGGTTGACCGGGCAGGTTTTCGGGTTCCAGAGCTGGCGCAGCGGTATCGGGGTTCGCTCTATCTCAGCACAGGCAATCGCGGCGGCCACCTCCAGCGGCGAGGAGCCAACCGGTAACAGACGGTTATCACTCATCCGCGCCCCCAATGGTGATCGCATAATCAGAGCAATAGGACGCCTGAGTCTCATCGAGCACGATATCGGCGACCGGCTGCGCGAGCTCAACACGCTGCACACCTTCCACATGGAGCGCGGCATAGATGGCAGATTTACGGATATCACGCCCGAGGCGGTGCTGAGCGGTGATGTAGGTTTTCAGTTTGGCCTCAGCGGCTTCGCGTACCGGCTCCACTTCCGGCCCCGGATAGAGATAGAGCTCGGCCACAATCTGATACGGCACAATCTCGGCACTTTGCACCGTCACGCGGTCAGCAACGGGGCGCACGTCTTCGGCGTTAAGCGCGAGATTGACTATCTGGATCAACTCCTCGCTCGCCGCGCCGTTCCCCTCACGCGAAAGCACCGAAACCGTCACACACGCCGGTGTTGGACTAATGACCGACACGTCAGCGACTCGACCGTCAGCACTGCGGCCATGGAATTGATACGCGCCCACTGAACCGGCCACGCTTAAGCCCTCAAAGGCTTGCTGAATACGCACCCGAAAATCGTTGTCGGACTCCAGCACGGCGGCCAGAGGGGGAATGGCGGTGGTATCGGCGGGCGTAATAACCAGACGCTCAACGTTATAGTTTGCGCCGAGGTTATCCAGATCGCCGCCGGTGGCATAAGCCAGCATGTTCGCGCGGGCAGCTTCATTCACCCGCTGACGCCACATCACCTCGCGATAAGCGCTTTCTTCGAGCAACTTTGTCAAGGGTTCGGATTCAAGCTGCAAGGTACGCGCCACCGCCTCGCGCTGGCTTTCATCACACAGCGACAACAGCGTCGCTTTGCGCTCGGCTAAAATACTTTCGTAGTCCAGCACCTCGACCACATCGGGCGCGGGGAGCTGGCTTAGGTCAATGGTTGCCATGGATTAACTCACAGGTACGTTAAGAGAGAAGGTGCCGCCGGTGTCGGTCAGTTGTCCGGTGATATCGACAAACATTTCGCCGTTAAACCGGTTATCGAACGTAATGGCCGTGAGCCTGACGCGGGGCTCCCATTTCAAAATCGCCATGTAACAGGCGGCCATAATTTGTAGGTTGAGCGCGGCGTTTTGCGGCTGGTCAATCAGCGCTGACAGGAGCGAACCATACTCACGGCGCATCACCCGCGTGCCGACCGGCGTGATAAGAATATCGCGCACGCTTTGGCGAATATGCGCGAGGTCATCGAGCTGCTGGCCGTCCTCTCGGCTCATGCCGGAATAGCGCGCCGTCATTTCGTGCTCTCCGTCCAAGAGTTACCGCGCTCAACCCCACCGTGACCATGGTCGTCAACCTGCACGCCGTTCGAGGTGAATTTGCCGGTGTGTTCGATGGTGCCGCTCATGGTGCCGCCTTTTTGCACCTCGATAGAGCCGGTGGTCAGCTTGTTGGTGCAAACCACTTCGGGGGTATCGAGGGTAATTTTTTCGCTGGCGGTCACGGTGACGGACGGGCAAGTCACCACCACCGACGCCGAGGCGGTCACATCCGCGCTTTTAATGCCGCTCACGGTGAGCTTGCCGGTATCCGGCTCGTACTCGATGACCGCACCGTCTGGATACTCGACGCGCCAACCATCGGCAGACGCCGACGGGGCGGGAAAGTCATCGCAGTAAATGCCGGTCAGGACAAAGGCGGTATCGAGCTCGCCGCCAACAGCCAGCAATAACACCTGCTCCCCCACCGACGGAGCCCACCAGTCACGCGAACGGCCAGCGCGACGCGCCAGCCAGTTAATCCAACCGGTTTGTATTTCGCCGGTTTGGACGCGGCACAGGGCTCCATCGGTATCGACTTCGGACACGACGCCGGTGCGGATAAGATTGCGCAGTAGGCGCGAGATTTCGGATAGTTGGGATTGTGTGCTCATACAAGAAAGGATGCCGCCGAGGGGGTTCGGCGGCAATGTGAGCCCGTAGGATGGGGACTCAGACAACAGTCATTCGCTAAGGAATGCGGTGACAACCTCCTCAACGATGTGCTTATCCCCTGCACTAAATCCCAACAGCGGGCGCGCATCATATTTCACTTCACGGCTAAAGCGGTTCGGCTTGTCGCTTAAGCCCTCTTGATGTATCCGCACCATACGCTGAACACGTCCGACAAACTCCACCACGGCGGCATCACTTGAGCCTTGCGCTTTCATAAAGCGATTGGTGCGCAACTTGGCGAACATCTGGCGCTTTACGCGGCCTCGCATGCCGCTGGCCGGTTGCGGTTTTCGACTGGCGTATAGGGTGCCGTCGGGCGCTTTCTGCTGCTTAATGTGCTGTTGCTGACTGGTGCGCAAGCGCTTAGCCACTTCGACCGCAATTTTACGGCGCTGCACCGGTGTCAGGTTGCCAATCAACCCCGCGAGCCTGTCCTCAAACTGTTTGAGCTCACTCATCCCACTGACTCACTAGCTCGCCGTTGATATAGAGCTCCATAGGGCGCTCAACCGGCTGCGGGATAGGTGGCTCAACGAGGTGCTTCACGTGAAGCGCCCTATCTACCTGCTTGACGATAACGCGCTCGGTGAGGCGCAGGCTAAAACTGATATCGATACTGTCGTGATTATTCAGGTCAGCAAAGTAAGTGAAGCCGTTCCGCTTGCCCTCGTCGGTGGTCATGATATCCGGCTGGTTTTCGCGCAGCCATGCGTTAATCGGCACGATGAGCAAATCCAAATCGCCAGAATAATCGGTCACAATCACATTGAGCGTGTACAGATTTTCATGCGATAGCGTCGCGGCCAGTGTGGTCGCAATCGTCCCGTTATCTACAAACAGGCGCAGCATATCGGGATTTTTACGCAGTACCGGCGCGGCTTTTTCAAGCGCTTCGCGTAGGCTTTTAGGCTTTATCATCGTGTGACTCCTGACAGTGTTTCACGGTTTCCACCTGTAGAGCACAGCTCACCAGTGCGCGCTCTAATTGGCGGTTATCTTCACTCAGATCGCCGTTAGTTTTCGGCAGGCTTCCCGGTATCGGGCAGCTCGTCACCTTCGGACAGCCAACGTAAATAAGCGTCGGGGGTGTCAAAGGCGGGACGGGTGTGCAGCCTTGCAATATCATCAGGCAAAGCAGACTGATACCAATCGCGCAGCGCTTTATTTTCATTGAGTAGCCTCGTTATTTTCTGGTCTTTGCCGGTGGCGAGCTGCTGCGCGTGGCTAAGTTGCTGACGTAATACCACCTGAGCGCGTTCGCTACGTTCGGCGTTATCACGCACCACGCTGAGCTGATTGTTTAAGGTGGCGAGGTTATTTTTTTGCGTGGTGATGGTTTGCGTGGCGTCGCTGAGTGCCTGCCCTAGCTCGCGGTTTTCACGCTTTAACCACCACAGGCCAACCACGGCCACGACTAGCAAGATAATCAGCGTTTTCATTGAGCAAGCTCGCCCCCAGCTGCGCGATAGACCGCGACCAGTTTGTCGAGTCGGTGCTCTCGCTGGTTGTAACCGGCACCCGGCAGGGATGCCCAAATATTGCGGCACTTGCTAATCGCTTGCTCAATATCACCGCGCTCGATATCCGCAAGGCTTCGCTGCTCGTCCATCAATTTTACCGCGAGGCGGTCTTGTGATGACGGGCTAAAGTCAGGCAGTGAAAGCAATGCTTTATAGTGCGGCCAGTAGCGATAAAGCTGCTGATAACGCCCTGAGGCGGTCGAGCGCTCACCGCGTCGGTTGAAGGTTTTCGCGGGACGACCGTGCGCAAACGGGTGATCGCTGTAGTCGGTGAAAATCTCCGGCTTGCCATCAATACCCGTCACCACTACGTCATACCCCTGATTTCGAGTGAGTTGATGGTTCGCCGTTCCCTCAGAAAACGCCAGCATATCGAGAAACGCGGCGACGTTTGGATGGACTTTAATCACGGCCATTATTTATCCCCTTTGTCGGTTTTGTTTTCTTTGCTTAGGCGGCGCTGAATAAAGATTTCCACCACCTGATAACCGGCGATCCCCAGCATGGCCGCGATACCATAGATAGCCACCGGATTAATCTCGGGGAACTGCACCAGTACAACGCCTGATACCATGGAAACAAAGCCGCCGAGCAACATACGGCCAATGAAAAGCCGAGGGGTGATAGGTTCCCCACCGGCGAGCACCTTACCCACGACAATAAGCGCGCCGGTAAGGAACAGCGTCACTACGGTCTTATCGGATTCGATCATGAATTAATCCCATAAATTGACAGTCTCCGACACGGTCGAGGACTCAACGACCGGCAACTCGACAGCGGTGCCATGCGGTAACACCGCGCCCAGCTCAGCCAGTCCCGGATTGACTGCGAGCACCGCCTCGACCACGCCCTCGGTGCGCCCGTAACGGCGATAACACAGGGCGTCGAGGGTGTCCCCTGTGAGGCGATAACGCGCATTAGATTTGCCCTATGATGGATTTAGGCCGACCTTCTAAGCGACTCACCGCCCAGCGTGCATCGCGCCACAGCGTGTCAGCGGTGCTCTCAACGGTGTCGGCTTTCCGGTCGCCTTTGGCGCTGGCGTCATAGCCGCGATAACGTTCGTAGACGCTGGCACTGGCAAAGGCCGACACGGCGCGCAGGTAGTGAAAACATTTTTCACTTTCACCATCGATTTTCTCGGCGGGAACCTCCGCTAAACGGGAGTAGCCTGCGGCGATATTACGCTCACGAAAGAGATGTAACTCGGCGTTGGTTTCGGCAATCCCCATGCGGATCGCTTCACGCAATCGCTCAGGCGTGACCACATACTCAAGGCGCATGAGCTCACGGATACGCACCGGGTCGATATCCGGCCAGAAATAGGTGTTTTTAATCACCGGCTCACGCGGTTCAGGCGCAGGAATGACTATCCCTGATGCGTCGGTGTTCTCATCCGAGGCAGGAATGATGATTGTCGTCATGACAAATCCTTGTAATGGGTGGGCGGTGGACGCAGAAGCCAATCAGAGCAAGTCTGTTTTCTCTGCGTGCCGCCCGGCGCGGGGCGCGTTCTGTTAGCGGCGAGCGGTTGCACTCGTCGGTTTTCGCGTGCGAGCGGCTGATTTCGCCGGTGTTTTCGCACGCTTGGCTGTTTTGGGTTTGGCGCGTTCTTTCGGTTTTGGCGCGGGAGCCGGTTCGGGCTCACTGGCAGCCTTAATGGCTCGCTCCAGTCGCTCGATATCCTTTTTCACACCGGCCAAGCGGTCGAGCTGCATGGCGCGTTTAAGGTGCTCTAGCGCTTGGAGCGCCGCACCCTCATCACGCAGTACCAGCCCGGTGATTTTGTGCAGCTTGGCGCGCACCTTATCCGGCATATCGGCGCTTTCGGTCAGCGCCATGGTGTCGAGTAATAACGACACGGCCACAGGCTCACCGGCGGTATGTAAACGGTCGGCGGCGATAGCCACATCCTCAGCCAAAAAATAACCGGTGGGTCGGTTGAGATGTGACGGCATAGCGAGGCCATATTTTAGGGCGTAGCGGGCAATCTCCAGCGCGCCGGCAATATCATTGGCGTCGAGTTTCCACACCATGACGGTCATTAACACCGCATCTTGAGCACCTCGGCCTTCGGCCAAAACGCCCGCGACCCATGGCGCGTACTCCGGCAACATGCCGCGCTTAATCTCGGCTTTACGCTCGAATGAGTGCACGCCTTTTAACGTGCGCATATCACCGGCTAAACGCATGAGCACCAGCTCGTACCCGCTGGCGTGGCGCAACGCGCTATTTTCGCGCTGCGCCGCCTCTTGTGCCGATACCCGCATCATGTGACGTTGTGCAGGGCTCGCCATGATTATTCCTCAGCGTTATCGGCGGTCGGTTTATCATCAACTGGCGCTGATGCCTGTTCCGGCGCTGCGGGCGCTTTAAAGGTGCCAACCTTGATATTTTCAATCAGGCACGCGCAGCCGTAATCCTCGACTACAAAATCGACTTTCAGCGACTCATAGTTTTCGACGCGGTCACGCTTGGCGTTCTCCTCGATATGGCGGCGGTGCGAGCTGTCCATGATGTAAATCGACAGGTTATCGAGGCGCGTCACCATCATGGCATCGGCGGGGAAGTACGGCACACGTACCGCCGGTAAGTTACCGATGCGTTTCTGGCTGATAATCACATCGGCGGCCATGGCTTCGGTGTTCGGCTGTTCTTGGTTCACCAGCGGGAAATACTTGTCGGCTAACAGCTGACGACCACAGATAACCACAAGGTCAGGGTCTTCTTGGTGCCATGGGTCGATCATGCTGTTGGTCGCATCCATCACCACGGCGTCAAGGTTGGCATAATCGCCTTTTTGACCCACGCGGATGACGTCGGACACGGTGCCATCTTCGGCGGTATAGCTGTCCATGACGCGCTGCGGAGCTTCATTGCGTAACTTCTGCAACCAACCGACGGCTAAGTCCTGCAACATTGGATTTTTACTGCGGTCAGACTTCGGTGCACGGGCAATACCGTTAAAACCGGCCATGATGTAATCGAGCGCCTGACGCTTGGCAATCGCATCGCGTAAACGGATCTGGAAGTCCTGATAACGCGCCCACAGGTCGAGGGTGTTGTAACGGATGTGAAAGTCAAAATTGACCTGTTCACATTTGTATTTACGCGACGTCAATGCGGCAAAGTCGGCGGTTTCACGCTCGCCGCCGTTGTCGGTGTCGGCGGTGCTGGCGATAGAGCCGGTGACGCCGAGGCCGATTTTCTCACCCTCTTGCTCATCCACCGGCACCATGTTGATACGGGTCAGAAAATCCGAGGTTTCTTGCACGGTGGTGATAAGGGTCTGCGTAACCGACGGCTCAACGCTGAATTTTTTATCGATATCGGCAACATCAACATTATTCAGCTTGGCGACTTGGGTCAGGAACGCATTAAATTTAAAACGGGTATTCTGGCGCATAGTTTCTCTCAATCAAATAAGGGGCAGACGGCGCAGTAAGCCGCGCCGGTTCACAGTCAAACGGTTAACAGTTGGTGAGGTGGATTTCTTCGCCGTTGCCACCATTGGCCGCTGGACGGCGTGACTGTCCAAAGTGCTCGGTGTTACCGAGCTGACCTTTCAGCGCTGATAATGCCTGCACGCTGTTTTCTGCGGTTTCCTGCGCGGTTTTCAGGTCATTTTCTAACGTGGTTAAACGCTGCTCGACGTCGTCCTGATAGCTTTGCACCTGCTCAGAAACGACCGAGACCGCCTCATGCACATCGTTAAAACGTGCGTCATCGTTGGCTTGCTTGCGGCTAAAAATGCGAGTGACTTTGTCAGTCAGTGTGGTGAGAAGCGTGTCGGGAACGTCCTGAAATTCCAGCGTGACCAGTGTCGCCACAGAAAACAGATCGTCAGGTTGCTCTTTTTTACCGGCGAACGGGTTCACTTTGGCCTTGGCGCTGAATTCCAGCATCTCAGTTCCGAGGCTGGCGGGGTCATCGGTGACCGCAAGGCCGACCAGATAGGCTTTGCCCGTATTGGCAAAGTTCGGACGAATTTCCATCGAGGTGTAAATCTTTTGCCCGGCCTTGACCATGGAGACCAAATCCTCGAGCGGTGCCATCTTGGCATAGAGTGCCAGCTTGCCGTTTAGGATAGAGTCATCCTCAATGGCTTCGGCCTTAAGCTCGACTACGTCACCAAGGCGCTTAAAATCGCCTGTTGGTAACACGCCTTTGATGTGTTCGAGATTGATACGACAGCCACGAACGCGGGGATCAAAGCTGTCGGCCATTTGCTGAATGTCAGTTGCTTCGATACTACGGCCATCGCAGGTGTCACCCTCGACGCCGATGCGAAACCAGTTAGATACTTTCTTTGCCATTGTTCAGGTGTCCTGAGTGGTGTTTGGGTTCGGGGCTAGTTTCCCCACCCAGCACCGGCTCCGCCATCAATCCCCGTCTGACAATCGCCTACACAACAGCCCTGTAAGGCGCGCCCCGCCTGCCTTGCGTAGCCTTGCCCTCGTTATCTATGCGAGAGGCAATATCGATGATTACCACGGACACATCACTCCTTCATGACCCGAGGCGACAGGCTGCCTTGCTCTATTGGCAAGGTTTTTCACCCCGTCAAATAGCCGAAACGCTCAGTCAGAAAATCCCGACCGTCAACAGTTGGAAACGCCGCGATAAGTGGGACGACATCCACCCGATTTCCCGCGTGGAAACCAGCATCGAATCCCGCTTAATTCAACTGATAGCTAAGCCTAAAAAAGACGGCGGTGACTACAAGGAGATTGACCTGTTAGGTCGCCAGATTGAGCGCCTAGCGCGCGTGAATCGCTATAGCCAAACCGGCAACGAGGCCGATTTAAATCCGAACGTGCGCAACCGCAATAAGGGCGAGCGTAAGGCACCGAAAAAGAACTATTTCAGCGAGGAGGCTATCGAGAAACTCAAGTCGATTTTTTTCGAACAATCTTTCGGCTACCAGCTCGGCTGGCATGAGGCCGGACTTAAATACCGTATTCGCGACATTCTTAAATCACGCCAGATTGGCGCTACGTTTTACTTTTCGCGTGAGTCGCTACTACGGGCGCTCGATACCGGTCACAACCAGATTTTTCTCTCGGCCAGTAAGACTCAGGCTTATGTGTTCCGTGAGTACATCATCCAGTTTGCGCGCATGGTGGATATGGAACTCACCGGCGATCCGATTGTGCTCGGCAATAACGGCGCGAAACTGATTTTTCTTGGCACCAATTCCAACACCGCGCAAAGCCATAACGGCGACCTGTTGGTCGATGAGATTTTCTGGATACCCAATTTCCAGAAGCTGAGAAAGGTGGCGTCAGGTATGGCTTCGCAAAAACATCTGCGTACCACCTATTTCTCGACGCCGTCCACGCTGGCACATGGCGCATATCCGTTCTGGTCAGGGGAGCTATTCAACAAAGGACGCAGCAGCGCCGACGACCGTGTCGATATTGATATCAGCCACGGCGCACTGGCGAAAGGCGCGCTGTGCGCCGATGGGCAATGGCGGCAGATTGTCACCATCGAGGACGCGCTCGCCGGTGGCTGCGACCTGTTCGATCTCGATACGTTAAAACGGGAAAACAGCGCCGAGGACTTCCGCAACCTGTTCATGTGTGAGTTTGTCGATGATAAGGCGTCCGTGTTCCCGTTCGAGGAGCTGCAAGCCTGTATGGTCGATTCGAGGCTGGAGTGGGAAGACTTTATCCAGATAGACCAACACCCTCGACCGTTTGGTTATCGTCCGGTGTGGATTGGTTATGACCCGTCGAATACCGGCGACAGCGCGGGCTGTGTGGTGATGGCACCTCCCGCCGTTCCGGGCGGTAAGTTCCGCATTCTGGAGCGCTACCAGTGGAAAGGCATGGACTTTGCCACACAGGCCGAATCCATCAAGGCACTGACTGAAAAATACGTCGTGGAATATATCGGCATTGACGCCACCGGCATCGGACAAGGTGTTTACCAGCTGGTGCGCAACTTCTTCCCAGCGGTGCGAGAAATTCGCTATAGCGCCGAGGTGAAAACCAACATGGTGCTAAAAGCAAAAGACCTCATCACCACAGGGCGATTGGAGTACGACATCGCCTACACCGATATCACGCTCTCGTTTATGGCCATACGTAAAACCATGACGGCCAGCGGGCGCGGCATGACTTACGTCGCCAGCCGTAGCGAGGAAGTCAGCCACGCCGATATCGCATGGGCGGCCATGCACGCCATGATTAACGAACCGCTCACCGCCGGTAACGGCAACGTCACCCCTTCAATTTTGGAATTTAACTAATGAGCAAACGTAAAGGCCAACGCGCCAAAAAAATGACCGCGCAACCTGATACCTCAGTACAGGCGTTTACCTTCGGTGAGCCCTCGGCAGTGTTAGACCGCCGCGACATTCTCGACTACGCCGAATGCATCAACAACGGTAAATGGATCGAGCCGCCGGTCAGCTTTGCGGGGCTGGCGAAAAGCCTGCGCGCCGCCGTTCACCACAGCTCACCGATTTATGTAAAGCGCAACATACTCGCCAGCACTTTTATCCCCCACCCATTACTGAGCCAGCAGGAATTTAGCCGCTACGTGCTCGACTATCTGGTCTTTGGAAATGCTTTTTTAGAGAAGCGTTTTAATCAGCTTGGGGAGGTTATGCGACTGGAGTGCTCACCGGCGAAATATACCCGCCGAGGCGTTGAGGAGGATGTTTACTGGTTCGTGCAGTCATTCAAAGAGCCGCACCGCTTCGCGCCGCGTTCGGTGTTCCATTTGATTGAGCCAGATATTAATCAGGAGCTGTACGGCTTGCCGGAATATATGAGCTCGCTCAACTCGGCGTGGCTGAATGAATCCGCTACCCTATTCCGCCGCAAGTATTACCAGAACGGCGCACACGCTGGCTACATCATGTATGTAACAGACGCCGCACAGAGTAATACCGACGTTGAGGCACTGCGTGAGGCGATGCGCAGCTCGAAAGGGCTAGGTAATTTTAAAAACCTGTTTTTCTACGCGCCGAACGGTAAACCCGATGGGATCAAGATTGTGCCGCTTAGCGAGGTAGCGACCAAGGATGATTTCTTTAACATCAAGAACGCCACCCGCGATGACTTACTCAGCGCGCACCGCGTACCTCCTCAGATGATGGGCGTCGTGCCCAATAACACCGGCGGCTTTGGTGACGTCGTCAAAGCGGCTCAGGTTTTTGTGCGCAACGAGCTAACGCCCTTACAGGAGCGCATCAAAGAGGTGAATGACTTTCTCGGTCAGGAAGTGGTGCGCTTTAAGCCTTACGAGCTACCGAAAAACAAGTAACGAACAGACAACCACAACAGCCGCCGCCGGGCGGCTTTTTTGTATACCTCACCAGCGCCTACAGGAGCGCCAGCACCGCGATGATGTAGAAAGACGCATCAACATCCAAACAGACACCACGAACAGCACCACGACGCCCTCAGACGATCAGAGATAACCGTATTAACACCCTCAGCGCGCAATGCTATCCCCGCCACGCCTGCCCGCTTTATGAGTCGCTTTTAATGCACTTGCATGAGCCCACCCGAGCCGCGCCAGCGCTGGCGTTAGGGGACAAAAATAATATTTAACGTTACATGCACCCTAATGCACACGCATGCAATCATCGTGAATTGGGATTAAACAGGTAATAGGTGTGTAGCCCGTTGCGATCTTCTTCCAGAATCGCCCACCCAACTTTATTGTGCCGAATAATGCTATTTACCTGAGCCGGTGATATGTCATCGATACCGAGATTTGTGGCCGCGTTGATAATTGAGCGCGTAGTGACAACCTGCCTACCGTCCGACCGGCGCGAAATAACTGAGTTAAAAATGGATAAAATTCTATCTTCAATGCGTGGCATACATTCCCCTGAATCAATAAATATACTGTATATAAAAACAGTATATTTATATCAAACATGAGAGCAGTCAAGGCAACAGCGCGAGCGGATTTTCATCCTCATGAATTAGCGATTAATTTATTTTGCTACGCCCAATAAAAAGCCCGCGAAAGCGGGCGTTTTTTATCGATGTTTTGGCGGTGGTACGGGGTCGAGCGTGGTTAGAATGGAGTCAACCCGCCGGTGATTGTCTCGTACTATTTCAGCATAAACGACGAGCTGGTCGGGGGATAAATCCATGCTGGCCATTATTTGCTGTAGCTTATCGACGGCTTTAAGAACGTTTTGACGCCTTAACTCCACAGGGTATTGGTCTGGTCTAAGCTGGTGCATTCTGATTTTTCCCCATTCCTTCATGATGCACAGGTGAATTTTTGCAATTTACTTTTATTGCGAAAACCTTGACCGGGTCATCACCAAAATGCGGATGGGTAATCATCTTAATTTCATAACCATCATAAGGAATGACTATCCGCCGTTCCTCGTCATCCTTGCGCGGGTAGCCCTTTGTGATAATCAGAGTGTCGTAGTTACGCCCAAAAATTCTATTACCCCAATAGGCGTTGACTAGCCGATATTCTTCTGTCTTTTCGCCACGTTTCATCGCGTCGAAATATTCAGCTTTGACAGCTAGCTGGAGAGTCTTAGTGATCGCCATTGTTTTGGCTCCTCTTTGTAATAGCTGGCTTATCATCAACGCTTCGCCATTTCACTCCCGCCTCATCCATGGCTCGCTCGTAAATTTCAGCGACTTTACTGCAAGAGTAGTGCTTCCATATGCTCGGAATTACGACCGTTTGGCATTGGCTCGCACGTAACTCTGTTACCAATGAATCTACCAGCGCGACGCCATGCTCATCGAGCTGAGATAAAATGGTAACATTTCCGCTTTTATCATCTCTACGAACAACCAAACCGACAGTTTTATCACCCTCAGATTCTGCAAGCGTGTAGCTACAGCAATAGTTACCAGTAGAAATCACAAAATCTCTCATTTAAGCCACCCGCGATTAGCTGCATAACTCAAAATTTCGTCCGAAAAATTCCAGACGCCATCGGATGCCACATGTGCTCCGCTAGATAATCCAGTATTTGCGTCATATGCCATCGCAAGCCCCAGCGGATGCAAAATTTCATAATTAATTCTGAACACCAGACCGCGCTCAGCTAATTTATCCCACCCCATCATCGTCGGTACTGCTGATTGTTCGGTGGCTGACTGTGTCATCTGGAGTTCTTTGATTGACGCAATGACGCCTCGATAAAAATCACAACTAAGCGAGTCTTTGTGTGGAAGCAAGCTCAGTTTATATTCTGCGTGTTCCAGCACCTGCGCTGGCGACCATGTTTTTAAATCTGTCACTTAAACTCTCCTCAGATATCACTAAAGCCCGGCCATTCATCGAGCGCCGGATATGAAAATACTTTGTCGTCAAAGCTCACGGTTGCACCCTGCGCCAGCGCATCAAGCTCCCAGCGCTGCGCGGTAATACCTTCTTTGGCTAAATCGCGGTTTATTTGCCACGTTCTATCCAGCTCAATACGGGTAAGTCGTGCCGATGGCGCTAAGTCGTGCGGTTTATTTTGGTTAGCGCTTCGCTGCTGTAGGTTTATTCTTGGTGACTGCTCCCTTGCTGCGTCTCTCAGGGTCTTGGCGACGTCCCAATCCGTCCAGCTCACATCTCCGCTTTCAACGAGTTTCATTACAGCGGCGGCGTACTCAGACGGCGTAACTTCCGGTTTTATGTCAACACTGTGCTGACCTTCCCCACAGTTATTGACAGGACTCCGAGGCGCGCCAGAGGCGCTTTTTAAAGTCAAAGGATCAAGGTCAACGTCAACGGCCTTGCTGACGATGCGCCATTGAGTCTCGCGAGTCTTGTGGATATGTCGCGCACCGAGGTGAGGGGCAAAGATGCCGACAACTTTCTGAACTTCTTCGTCGTACTCGTTGAGCTCCTCGGCAACCTCACGCGCGACACGCACAGTTTGTAAATCGCGGGGAACATTGGCACCGCCCTGCGCGGCGATATAAGCG